>CBDVDH010000056.1:0-23878 GCA_965372715.1 uncultured bacterium
AGGCTGACGCCTGCGGCTACCCATGGCCTTCCCTGACGGGAAATTAGAGCAGGCCGAGGCGCCGCATCTTGCGCCAAAGCGTCGTCTTGTGGATGCCAAGCTCACTCGCAGTTGCCAACCGGTTGCCGCCGTTGCGCTGAAGCGCCTCAGCTATAAGCTTGCTCTCAACGTCGCGCAGTGTGCCAGGATAGGACGGTGTGCCCAACGGGGATTGAGGTTGAAGATAAGCTGGCAAATGCTGCGGCTGAATGATCTTGCCTCCGCAGAGGACGAAGCAGTGTTCGATTATGTTCTCTAGCTCGCGGATGTTGCCTGGAAAGTCGAACTTCATCAGGATGGACAGGGCGTCCGGGGAGATGCCAGCAATCTTTTTGCCCTTCAGACGGTTGAAACGTGTGATGAAATAGTCAATGAGGAACGGGATGTCCTTCCGGCGATCCCTAAGCGGGGGGAGGCGCAGGTTGACGACGTTGACGCGGTAGTAAAGGTCCTGCCTGAACTTGCCGCTCTCGACGAGTGTCCGCAGGTCGCGGTTTGTGGCGGCGATTATGCGGACGTCGGCCTTAACAGTCTGCGATGAGCCGAGCGGTTCGTAGGTTCTGTCTTGCAGGACCCGCAGCAATCGCACCTGCATGGCGGGGGAGACGTCGCCGATTTCATCCAGGAAGAGAGTGCCGCCATCGGCCATCGCGAATCGCCCTTTGCGGTCAGAACTCGCGTCGGTGAAGGCGCCCTTCTTGTGCCCGAAAAGTTCCGATTCCAAGAGCGCGTCCGGCAGCGCGCCGCAGTTGACGACCACAAGCGGCTTGTCGCGGCGAGGGCTGAGCTCGTGTATCGCCCTTGCGAATAGCTCCTTGCCTGTGCCGCTTTCACCCTCTATGAGAACCGTGCTGTCACTTTCCGCAATCGCTGGAATGATGTCAAAGAGCTCGAGCATGCGCTTGTTTTGGCTGATGATGTCGGCGAACGTGTAGCGCTGCTCGACCTTCTTCTTTAGCTCCTCAACGAGGCTGAGGTCGCGGAACGTCTCGACGCCGCCAATCACTTCGCCGCGCTCGCCCCTGAGAAGGGCCGTTGACACGCTGATTGGAACGCTCTCGCCGCTGGAGTTGATTATGCAAATTGGCCTGCACACAACCGGTTGCCCGGTCTTCATGGTCTCTCTCAACGCGCACGCGGATTCGCATGCCGTGGTCTGAAGGACCTCCCAGCAGGGCCTACCGATTGCATCGTCCCGAGGGATGCCCGCTATGCGCTCCGCCGCCCTGTTGAAAAGCATAATTCGGAAATCGAGATCGACGGTGAATACGCCATCGGTGATCGAGTCGAGGATAACCTCGACGTGCTCTTTCTGTCCTTCACTCATCCGTTCTGCCCCTCAGGTGCAAATCGCAGCATCCCTGAATGTGTGTAGCCCTTTGAGGACCATCACCCGGATTCGCTCAATGGGCCTCACATCTCGTAATCACAATGCTACTGTTGGCAGATAACTGCAAGGGTTTGCCGGGCGATTCCGTTGCAGTATGCAACCCCGGTCAAGAGCTAGAGCGTCTCCGGCGAGACAGTCAGCATTGGGAAGAGCTCCGCCAGACCCTCGGTGATGAACTCTACCGCCACTGCGGCGAGCATGAGGCCCATTATTCTCGTGAAGATGTTGATGCCGGTTCTGCCGAGGCGGGTGGCTATCGGACCGCCGACCTTGAACAGGATGTAGATTGTTCCGCCCAACAGCAGTATTGCCCCGATCATGACCGGAATATGAACGAACCCCGATGACTGCTGAGCGTGCAGAATCACGGTGCTGATTGCCCCTGGTCCGGCCATGAGTGGGACGGCCAATGGGACGACGGCTATGTCCTCCCTCTCTGCGCTCTCGGTTGCCTCGTGAGGCGTGTATTTGGCTCGCGGCTGGCGGGCGCGCACCATTGCAATGGCTATAAGAAGGATCAGGATGCCGCCGGCTATCCTAAAGGCCGGCATCCCCACTCCAAAGAAGCCCAGAATGTGCTGGCCGAAGAACGCGGCAACGATAAGGATAACGCAGACAGCCGTGGCTGTCCTTCTCGGGATGCGCCGAACCTCAGCGTCCTCGCGTCCTTGTGTCAGTGACACAAAAATCGGCACGGCGCCGATCGGGTTGAGAATCGCAAACAACGCAGCAAAAAGCTTCACGAAATACAACGTTAGGCTCATCTGATTCAGCCTCCTGAACTTCTTTGTTAGCCAAAGTCAAGCAACAGCTTACAGCTGCCAATTGACCGTCAACCCATAGGAAACATCCAACGTAGCTGAAGGTTCCGAGTCGATTATCCGCGGACTTTCGACATTCGACCTTCGGCTGTGGCCTCCCTCGTTCCTCATTGACATGCCGCAACGAGCAGACCACGATCCTTTTTTCGCAAGCTTTCCTGTTCTTTTTAACAACGCTGGGCTGTGGACATGGGCGCCTACCAGGGCGAGATATACGCTATCCTTTCCGGATTGTTCTGGGCGATCGCGGTCTGCTTCTTCAAGCGCGGCGGCCAGAATATGCCGGCAATCTCGCTTAACCTCTTCAAGAACATCATCGGCGTCGGTCTCTTCGCGATAACGCTGCCGGTCGTGGGCCAATCATTGTTAATTGACGTGCCAATTTCCGACTATCTTCTGCTTGTCGCCAGCGGAGTGGTCGGCATGACGCTCGGCGACACGGTCTTCTTCGCCGCGCTGAAAAGGATGGGTGCGTCGCTCTGGGCGATTGTCGGCGCCTTATACGCCCCAAGCGTCATCTTCATGGCCTACATAACACTCGGTGAAAGGCTGAGCGGCATGGATTTCGCTGGCATCGCGATGATAGTTTTCGCCATCGTTCTTGCCTCGACCAAAAAATCAGAACTCGCTGCCTTTGACAAGGAGCGATTGATGGGTGTGGGTCTGGGCGTCCTGAGTCTTTTCTTGATGGCCGCCGGCATCGTGATGATGAAGCCAGTCCTCGATAGGACTCCCGTTTGGTGGGCGATCCAGGTGAGGCTAATTGGTGCAACGATAAGCCTCGTCATACTGGTTGTGTTGAGTCCCAAGAGGCGCCGGCTGTTAGCAGGCTTGCTGCCAGACAGCAACTGGAAGTACATAGTGCCCGGCTCTCTCATCGGGCCCTATCTCGCCCTGGGCTTCTGGATTGCGGGCTTCAAATACACGCTGGCGGGCAAGGCGGCGATACTCAACCAGCTGAACACGGTCTTCATATTCGTTTTCGCCTGGCTATTCCTCAAGGAGCCACTCACCTGGCGAAAGGGCGTGGGGCTGGCCCTTGCGATGCTTGGAGCAGTATTGGTGGTTCTTCGCTAGCGAGAAGTCCTGCTCGGAACCAGCCCGCCTCTTGGCTCGTTCAGACACACGGGCAACCCGTTCAAAATCACTCTACCCGTATTATTCGTAAACTGCGGATGCGATGAGATGTGGGGCGGGCTTTCCAGCCTGCCTTTTGTAGTGATTGCTGCATCCCTTATTCTGGTCTATAAGATGAAGAGACTGTATTGTGCTAGTTACCGCATTCGGGACTGCAAAAAAACGGCCAATTGTCCCATATGGGACGTTTTTGCTGGAGGAATGGAGCAACGAATTGGCACGAAACGCAGAGCAGCCTCTGGCGCGGCTCTTCTGGCCTTCGTGCGCCTTCGTGGTCTTCGTGGACCAAACTCACATTAGATCAGGGATCCACGAAGGACACTAAGAAACACGAAGGGCAAGGTCAACTTGGAACTTGAAACTCGGAACGTGGAACCTTGAACTTGGAACTATACTCCGGCTTTGGACTTTAGACCTTGGACTTTGGACTACAGGTCACAGTTGGTCTAGGTGATGCAGGACCAGGGTAAGCGCGACGATGGGGGCGGTCTCGGTGCGGAGGGTTGACATCCATCTGGCTTGGCAGCGATACTTCAGCCCGGGTAATGCACCATAATCGGCATGCCATTCTGAGTACATCAATGGCGGAAAGCGAGGTCTTAAGGCGGTGAAGCGGACAGTCATTATCTCACCATTTTCTGACCTCTCGTCGATCGGGCCGAGGGTTCTTTCCGGCTGTTTGAGGCAGGCCGGTTTCCCGACGAGAAAGCTATTCCTGTACGTCTCGCAGGAAAAGGGTGGTATTTCGCCGGGCCTGTTTCTGTATCCGGAGAGTGTTCTTGAGAAGGTGGGAGAGCTCTGTTCGGACTCGTTGTTCGTGGGCGTGTCGTTGATGACGCACTACTTCGACAGAGTGGTCCAGCTCAGCCAGTTTCTTAGGACGCAAGTCGGCGTTCCGGTGGTGCTTGGAGGTATCCACGCGACTTTGATGCCCAAGGAATGCGCGGAGTTTGCCGATTACGTCTGCATCGGAGAGGGCGAGGGCGCCATCGTCGATGTCGCGCGGGCGTTCCTCGAGGGAAAGGAGCCGACGCAAGTCGCCAATATCGCATATATCAGGGACGGTGAATTCATTCAGAATCCGCTCAGAGCGTTGGTTCAAAACTTGGATGACATCCCTTTCCCTGACTATTCACTGGACGATGACTACGTTCTGATGGATGGTGACCTTCATAGGATGGACAAGAAGGATGTTAAGCGGTTGATATCCAGCGCCGCGCCCGGCGAAAAGTCGGCGCAGGAGAGGCCATACTATATGACGATGATGACGCGAGGCTGTCGATACGCCTGCACGTATTGCTGCAACCACAGGCTGTTTCGGCTCTATGGCGGACGGGGCTTTATCAGGAGGCGGTCAGTCGAGAACCTCATCGAGGAACTGTCGTGGGTTCGCAAGAACCTACCATTCGTCGAGTTCGTAGTTCTCACGGACGATTCATTTTTCGACTGCGACGAATCTCAGATTCATGAGTTTTGTCAGGTCTATAAGGAGAGAATAGGGCTGCCGTTCTTCTCACTTGGGACACCTTTTGGGGTAAGCAATGAGAAGCTGAGGATGATGGTTGACGCCGGCATGATTTACGTCCAGGTCGGCATTCAAACCGGCAGTGAGCGAATCCGAAAGATGTATAAGAGGCCCTTCTCGAACGAGGAGATCATTTCAATTGCGGACATGCTGGCCAAGTATGTCCCGAGGATGCTGCCACCGCGGTACGATATCATCATAGACAATCCCATGGAAGAGGATAGGGACGTGATCGACAGCATCCGCCTTCTGCTGAAGCTCAAGAAGCCTTACTTCATACAATACTTCCCTCTTTCTTTGTATCCGGGAACCGACCTTGCTGACAGGGCAGCGGAGTCCGGCATCATTACTAACTGGAAGGAACAGGTCTATCGGCAACAGGTCTTCCAAAAGAAACGGACCTACCTCAACTTCGTCCTCAACCTATTCAACTCGCCAGTGCCCAAGTTCATCCTGCGTCTCCTGATAACGAGGCCCGCGCTGTTCCTGCTGAACCGGCCGCATTTCGGGAGGCTGCTCAGATTGGTTTTACGGTCCACTAGCCTCGTCTGGGTCTGCCTGACTGCTGGGAGGTAGTGTATTGTGTCTCAATTGCCCTTGCACCTTCATTGTCTGAGGCCCCGGAGCAAACAGTAGGGCTTGACTGTCTGTCAGCTCAGCCTGTTCGAGCCGTGATTTTGTCCTTGGCAAGGCTCAACTTCTCATTGAGGATGTAGAGTGACTTGTAGATCGGCCCGAGCCAGGAACATGACAACAGTTTCACGACCCATTTTGCCGTTAGAAGCCGCATCAAACTGGTTGGGGCGCCTCGATTAACGAGCGCGATCAGCAGAGTTGCATACCTCCCCTCGCGTTCCATGTAGAACTTGCCGTATATCTGCTTCGCCTCGTCCTTGATCAGTCCATCCTGAGATGCCCGTTCATGGAGCTCAGTGCCGGGGAACAAGGTCAGCGAAAACACCTGAATTGTGAACGGCTTCTTGAGATGCATGAGGAGCTTGACCGTGTCAATCCTGTCCGCCGTGGTCTCGTATGGATTGTCCACAATCACGTCGTAAATCGGATGCAACCGTCCAGCATGGCTGTTGATTAGCGCCGCCGCCTCAAGAACATCTGCGTTTCTGATGCTGCGGTTGTATATGGTGTTGATGCGGTCACTTCCGGTCTGTATGCCCACCTGGAGGCCCGTCAAGCCTGCGTCAACTAGTAGCTTAAGCTTCTGAGGCGTTATGTTCTTAGGAGTACTGAGGCAGAAAAGAGGCAGGTCTATTCTCTTCTTGTATTGCTCAGCGAAATCCCGAATCTCTTCGCTGGTCCCCGCCAGAAATGAATCGTCAAAAAAGCCGATCTGATTGATGAACCCGTACAGCATCTTGGCCGCTTCAAGTTCCGCGATGATGTGGGCCACGCTCCGCCGTCTCACGTATCCCTTCCGTCCATAGAGCTTGATCAGCGCACTGTTCCCGCAATAGGCGCAGTTGAAGGGGCAGCCTCGTGTCGTGATGGTGCCGTAGTTGAGGTCGCCCTTCGCGTAGAGCGCCCCCTTGCCATGCAGCCGCCTCAACATCTTCAGGTCGGGGACCGCGAATCTCGAGTGTTCTGGGTTATAAACGTAGTACTCCGAGTTGTCAAAGTCCGGGGGAGGGATGCTGTCGAGGTCCTGGATCAGCGGCCTGACTGGGTTTTGTCGCATTCCATCTTGCGTCTTAAGGCAGAGATTCTCAACGTCTTCATAGGGCTCACGATTCGCGATGCGCTGCGCGAGCTCCAGCATCGCGCCTTCTCCCTCTCCAAGAACGACGATATCCGCGTGCTGGAGGCACTCCTTCGGGCGTATCGTTGGGTGAATGCCTCCCCAGACAATAGGGATGTCGATCTTCTCCTTGAGATGCGAGGTCAGCTGCGCCGCGCGGTCAAAGAGGTTCGTCATCAGCGAAATGCCGACGAGATCGACGTTGCTGCAAAGCTCCACTACTCCCTTAAGCACATGATCGCTGTATAGCTCCATGAACTCCTCAACGACACGTCTTGCATAGAGATTCGGGAGGAATATCAGCCGAGTATCGATACCGTTCGCCCGCAAATGAGCCGAGATACTCCTGACCCCCGGAGAGAAAACATCCGAATATGGCGATATCAGTGCAACTTTCAAAGCACAACCTCAGGGATTCTCATGGCTCAGACCATAACACCTATCGCTGTCACTTCTCAAGCAGCGATAGCGGCATACTCAACGAACAGCCTATCCCATAAGTGGGCCAGACCTGCTTCGTAGTGACGGCGCTTGCCCTGCTCTTCTGATCCGAGGACAGGGCGGGGCAAGGAGGCTAGGTCATAATTCGAATCTGGGGTTGTGTAGTGGCGGGGCTTGTCTCCGCCCATCTATATATCGGGCAGACATTCGCCGCGCGGCGAACCCCTACATGTAGTATGTCGTAGTCCACCATCCCATCACGTCTCCGTCGAAAAACCTATTATGACCCAGCCTCCAAGCACCGTCACTACATGGCCACATCGCGACGCACGGAACAGCATGATCGTCTCGGCGCCGAAAAATGTTTGCCCAGGCACAGGTTACCGGATCGGGGCCTGCGTGATTGTGATGGTGATAGGCGTGCGGTGCCCTGTCTTGCACTTGGCTCCCATGGACACGCTTGAAAGAGCTAGGCAATAACGCTACCTTCCTAGTGTTCGAAGCAGATGCTGAACGTTTTTCATGAGTTCACTCACAGAACAGCGGGGCCACAAAACCAGGATATGACGGAAAAGACGCAGTCGAACAGACTTCTGGTTTTCATGCTGGTCGGCATCGCGGTCGGCATCCTGCTGGGAGGGTTCTTGCCCGCTGCGGGCGAGGCGGTGGCGTTCGTCGGCGATCTTTTCATCAAGGCGCTTCTGATGTTAGTCGTGCCGCTGATCATGGCCTCAATGATCGTGGGCATCAACCGTATCGGGGACATCAAGCGCCTACCAGGCGTTGGCGGCAAGACGCTCGCGTATTACATGCTGACGACGGCACTTTCGGTCATAACCGGGATTGTCTTGGTAATCATCATCAGTCCCGGCGGTGCGGACACCGAGAGGGAGCGGATAGAGCTTCGCGGCGGCCAGCTGATGGAGCGGCAGGGCTACATCATCTCAGACAGGTCGCTCACGCTGGTGGATTCCAGCTTCGTGCGCTCCTACGACGACCGCTATATGGTCGTGTTGCTCGACCAAGGCGACATCCGGGGGATCGTCGCGAGGGTCCACGGCCCGAACAACTCCGTCGTAACGGTCAAGGGCTGGACCAACCCCAACGATGAGCCCGCAACGCCGAGGCTGCTGGGCATCGGGCTCAGGGTCGATCTTGCCGTAACGGAGAGTGTCAAGGCCAAGAAGTCGTCCATGGGCGAGGTGCTCCGCGACGTCGTAGGCAGCCTCGTCCCGCGCAACCTGTTCAAGGCGATGGCCAACAACGATGTCTTGCCTCTCATCGTCTTCTCGTTGGTCTTCGGAGCGGTCTTGATGACGCTGGGCGAACGTGGTCGTCCCGTCGTCAGGCTCTTTGAAGGTCTTAACGAGGCGATAATGAAGATCATTCTTCTGTTGATGCTGGCGGCCCCGGTTGGCGTCGGTGCGCTCATCGCCGGGCGCCTCGCCCGCGCCGGGGGTTTTGCGGGTTTCGGCCCCGAACTTCTCAGGTTGGGCAAGTATTCGCTCACTGTTATCGTCGGACTGTTGATTCACGCCTTCATAACGCTGCCGCTGATTCTGCGTTTCTTTGGGAAACGGCGCGTGGGGACTTACGCCAAGAACATCGCGCCGGCCCTCACGACGGCCTTCTCGACAGCTTCCAGTGCCGCAACACTGCCGCTGACGATACAGTGCACGAACGAGCGGAACCGCGTGCCGCTGCACATCACCAACTTCGTCCTCCCGATTGGGGCCACCATCAACATGGACGGGACGGCACTGTACGAGGCGGTTGCGGCCATCTTCATCGCGCAGGTCTATGGCATCGAGCTCGGGCTCGGCCACCTGATCATCATCTTTCTGACCGCGACGCTGGCCGCTGTCGGGGCGGCCGCCATCCCGCAGGCGGGCCTGGTTACGATGATTGTCGTCCTGCGAGCGGTCAACCTGCCCATCGAGGGCATCTCGCTGATACTCGTCATCGACTGGTTTCTCGACCGCTGCCGCACGACGGTGAACGTCTGGGGCGACGTCGTCGGCGCCGCCGTCATCGAGCGATATGAAGCTGGTAGCGAAAAGCGGTGAGCGTATTGTCTCACGGGATAAGTGATATGCCTGGTGTTCCTATTTTTCTGGGTCGATACCCGCTTGCGGGCCTTCTTCTCGTGGCCCTCATCTACCTTTGGTTCAAGTGGCCCGGCTGGGGTGCAATGAATTTGGGCGAGAGCTTTTCTGAGCTCTTCAAGATGCTCTCACAGGCGCCTGAACCAGCCAATCCTTGAGCAGTCCACGAACGGGCACGAATAGTCGCCGGGACTGGCTTCTATCTCTCTTCGTGGCTCGCACCCGGAGAATCAGATTGGGCCAATCGCGCAGTGCCCCTATGGAGTGCGGCGGCTTGACACCACCATCTCATAGATTCCCTTCTTGACCTTTCAGACAGTGATCTGGAGGCCTGGACGCCAATCGACGTAGGGTCGATGCCGCGTCAAGCCGCGGCCAGCCAAAGCGGCGTCAAGCCGCCGCACTCCGAAATCACCCAATGGGTGCAACTCACACACCGACTCCTGTCGAGCTCATAACCTCTGGCCAGCGGGAAAACGTGTTCATCCCTCCATGTCCTTTGCCGTCAATCTGATTTTTCGGGCTGCAGTGAACTGCTTGACAACATATATGCTCCGCGCTACCTTGATCCATCGGTCTTGGGCGGCCCGGTGGGGCCATCAGACCTGGCAACCTAGGAGGCAAATGGAGATCTTTTCAGATAGCGTTTTGCTGCGCAATCCAAGAGCGAGGCGCTGGTTCCTTGTCGGGTCGATTTTGCTGCCGTTGCTCATGAGCGCGTCTGGCCTTCGCGCATACTATATGGGTGAGGCCTGCATGTACCTAAAGCCGGCGAGCTGGTCGGATATAAAGCGCTACATGGTCAAGGAGGACTGGGGCGAGGAGTTCTACAGGCCGATGATCAGGGTAATCCCTGCGCTTTATCAAAAGCTGTTCGGCGCCAATCCAATAATACCTCGGGCGATCCAGTTCTCGACCTACGCCGCAACTTGTCTTCTGGTGTTCCTGATCCTTGAGGCGCTGTCGCAGAGCTTCATTGTGGGGGCGGTCGGGGCGCTTATCTTCACCGTCATGCCGAGCCACGTGGAATCCATGTTCCAGTTGGTGCAGGGGATAACCCTCAATGGCACATTCTGCTCGCTGTTGGTGTTCTGGCTGCTGGGCCCCGGCTACAGGAAGAGGCCATGCTGGGCAAGAATCCCTATTGCCTGCCTGGCGTTCGTCTTTGGGCTTCTCTCCTATCCATACGTCCTATTGACTCCTGTCTTCTTGGTGCTTTATGAGGCGATTTGGTGGCCAAAAGAGGGCTTTGCTCGGGTCAAGAGGAGGGTCTTGAAATGCCATCTTCCGCTATGGATCATTACCCTGCTCTTTGTGGGATTGAGGTTCTATCAGCTCAGTCAGGTCAGCGACCAGGCAAGCTGGTATCTCGAGGCTGTCAACAGGCTGACGGTGTGGCAGGCAATTGTGAAACTTGTCCCGATAGTTTACGTAACTGTATGTCCCCTTCAGCTCTCACCGGCCCTGAGCCTCGCCGCCGCCTTCTTGCTCTATTTTGGCTTCAAGCACCAGTGGCGGTTCACGCTATTCCTGCTCCTATTTATAGTTGTCGCCCCGGCGCTTAGCTATCCGCAGATTCACGTGACGTGTCCCCGGGTCTATCTCGCCTCTTTAGGGACTGCGGGTTTGCTGGCTTTTCTTCTCATCAGTTGCCTGGGGGGCTTGCTGGACAGGAAGAGTCGCTCGGCAGTAGTCTCGTTTCTCGACTGGGTGGTTGTGGGTTCAATAGGATACTGGGTGTTTGAGCTGCTAAGGCTTGGGTGGCTCGGTTTCTTTTCCGAGGTGGGTCGGACTCACAATCTAAGATTCTATGCTGCCGCACTTGCGGGCGTTGGTGTCCTCCTCAGGTGTATCATCTCCAAGAGCGCCCTCCCGAAGCTCTCAAAGGCGCCGCTTGTAACCCTATCTGTAGGGCTCATCTCATTGATCGTCGCCTTCTATGCCGCTGGGTTTTTGAAGGTACTGTCGATCTCAATTGCCGGGTGTGATGAAGTATCCAGAATTCCCAGAGCGATTGTGGCGACTCAGCCGGATGTGCCGGACAACGCCCTGATTCTGTTAGTTCTTGACGAGGACCTCTCGGTCCCTGAGGAGCAGGCCCTGGCCGGCCATATCCGGGGGTTCATCAGGGCGGAGTTTGGCCGAAACGTCGTCCCGGTTGCCTTCAAAAGCTGGGTCAGGGGCTCCCAGCACAATTGGATACTCAACAACAACACACTTATGGCCTTTCGGATTGCTGAGGACAAGGCTGTTGAGGACCGCGAACTCGCAGCACGTATTCTATCGCGGCAAGAATCGTACCTTGCCATGACCGGCGATGTAGTACATGCTCGCACGGTGGCCAAACAGCTAACGCCCCAGCCAATACAACTTACCCCTGGAATTGACCCTATGAACATCGACAGAGCTGAATTCTACACCACCGAGCCGTCACGGTCCCTGATGGTGGAGCTCGAGTTCTCATTGGACGGAGCACCGGTCGCCCTGAGACTGCCGGCCGTCGTGGAGGGCACAAGAGCGACCGTTCGCCTCGACCGCGAACCCAAGTGGCTCCTGGCTGATGGTCCGGTGCAGGTTCGGACGAGTGTCTTTGCAGGCGAGAATAGAATACCTGTTGAGGAGGTGCGTCTCGTTCAGACAAAGGGTCTTGTCGAGGAAGAGCCGCTTCGGGCGTTGCCAGAGCTTCCGTGGGTCCAGGCCTGCCCAACCGTCTCAGACTCAGCAAAGGTGCGGACGCACTTCCGAATGCACGACTTATCCAGCTGCATCGCCTTGCCGTGAGGCCCAAAAGCTGATTCGTGAGACTTGCTTGTCACGTCGATTCCCGTTTGATGGCGCTCGTGCCCACTGCTCCGGTTACTTGCGTTATCGTATCGTATAACTGGGCTATGCGCTTCGCGTCAGTTCGTGGCTCAAGAGAACCGCGAATGCACACGAATGGCCGCGAGTGCGTAGCCTGTCCTTCAGTTTCCGTTCATGGCTCCAAACTGTCTTTTCAAACTAGCCGCCTCGGCGTTATAGTCCTGCTTATCATACTCTATTTAGCACGCTCTATTTAGCACGAAAGGGCAAAGCATGGCGATAATCTTGGATGGAAAGAAGACCGCGGCGAAAATCGAAGAAAAACTCGCTGAGCAAGTCGAGGCACTTGAGAAGGAGAGAGGCGTCCGGCCGGGTCTTGCCGTCGTTCTGGTCGGTGAGCATCCCGCCTCGACCACTTACGTCAGAATGAAGAACAAAAGGGCCGCAAAGATTGGCCTGCATTTCGAGCTTCGCAAGTTCCCGACCACGGTCACGAAGGAGGAGCTGCACGAGACCATTAACGAACTAAACCGCAGCGACAAGGTGCATGGAATACTCGTCCAGCTGCCGCTTCCGGCCCATCTCGACCCTCACGAGGCGATCGACTGGATACTCCCAGAGAAGGACGCCGACGGCCTGAGCACGCTCAATCAGGGCCTCCTGTATCGCGGCAAGCCGTGCCTGATGCCCTGCACTCCGAAAGGGATGATCAGGTTGCTCGACGAATACGGCATCACGACTGAGGGCAAGAACGCGGTCGTGATCGGTCGTAGTGAGCTAGTCGGTCGTCCGCTGGCGGTGATGCTTTCTAGCAGGAGGCGGAACGCGACGGTAACGGTTGCACATACTCGGACTCGCGATCTAAGGCGAATAACTAAACAAGCGGAGATCGTCGCGGTCGCCGCCGGACGAGCCCAAATGCTCGACGCCACCTACTTCGCGGAAGGCGTCGTCGTGCTTGACGCGGGCATCAACCCGATTTCGTGCAAGGAATCGAAGACCGGGCGCCGACTGGTTGGCGACGTCGATTTCGAGTCCGTCTCCAAGATCGCCTCCTACATCACGCCAGTTCCCGGCGGCGTTGGCCCGATGACCGTCTGCATGCTCCTCGAGAACACGGTCGAGGCGGCGAGGCGGCTATGCGGTGTCGTATAGATTCTGCGCCGGCTTTGTTTCTGTCGATGCCGCACGTGCGTCTGACCATCGAATCGCTGCCGAGGCCTCATAGCGGCCTTTTGGGTAGTCTTCATGGCGAGGGCAAGGGCTTTGACGGAGCGTCCTCTTCCCTGGAAGCGACTTCACCTGCGATTCCAGAGCTGCCCTAGGGAATCCCGCGCAGCAGCCGGGCGGAGTTGAGCTGCACCTGAAGATGATAGGCTTTGTGCCGGTTCAGGAGGCGTAGGAGCTCGCGGGCGAGGGGCCGACTGACGCGTGTGGTCCTGAGCGACTCGATAGGCTTGCTCATTGCCATCTTGGCAAAAGCCACGGCGCCGGCGCCAACCTTGATGGCTGAATCTCCCTCGTAGTCCGGCTCACGCCTCGACCAGCAATCCGGGCATATAACGCCGCCCGCCCCGACCAGAAAACGGGACATCGCAGTCTCTTGGGGCCTACTACACACAACGCAGCGTGAAAGGGAAGGCGCGTATCCCAGCGCACAGAGTATCTTGAACTCCGCTGCAAGGGCGACCGCCTTAGGTCCGCGACACTTACTTATGGCATTCAGTGTTGGCAACAGCAGGTCGTAGAGCTCCGGGCAGGGGCCACGGTCAGGAACGGTAAGAAGCAGGAGTTCAGAGATATACGAGGCGCAGACAAAGCGGAGGTAGTTCGACATGAGTTCGGGGAATATGGCCAGTCTCTCGCATTCCTCGATCTTCACGGCACCGGTCTTGGTCATACGCCTTAGTTGAAACCGGCACTGTGTAAGAGCCAGCAGTGAGCCTCGAAGCTTGCCAGGTCGGTTGAGACGCCTAGCGACCAGGTTCAGCCGGCCAAGTGTTTGCGTTAGGACCGACACCTGGGCGTCAAAATCGCTTCCTACTGTGATTTTTAGGATGATTCCGTCTATCGAGAAAGTGCACATCAGACTGTCGTTCGGCAGGAGCTTGCTATGTCAGTAGGCAGCGCTGTCCAGAAAATAGCAGAAAAGCCCGCGCCACACAAACCATCGGTTACTCCTTTGCGCTTCCCACGGAAAAGCAGGCTGGGAAGCCTTGTCGAGAGACTGGTCATCCTTCTGCGCACAAGGGTCCGTGTGGAACCCAAGGGAGGCGATGCTGTGCTATCTGCCAGAGACGAGCTGGCTTTCTTCTTCTATGCTGATTATTCCTTTTTCCGCCAACAACCGGAGTATCCTGATCAGAACCCCTCTGATCTGCGAGGCGCGAACCATCTTGTCGAGGGAAGTTGGCTCTTCCGGAGAAGCCGGGCCCTCACACAACTGCCTGAACTCGTCGGTTATCGCCTCGAGCACGAAGATCATCTCTCCGTAGGTAACGTTGCCGCCGCGCGACTCAGCGAATTCGTCGATCGCGGCCATGACCGCACCTCTGAGTCGCATGAACTCCTCATCGCTGTCAAAGACATTCCTTGCTTCAACCATCCCCGCTCTCCTTCATCCCGTTTAACTATCGCCTGTAGTTGGTGATTATCTTATCAACCGCCGCGACCACACTCCGAACGTCCGCGTCGGTCAACGACGGGTAAAGCGGCAAGCTGACGAGCCTCTCGCTTGCGTGCTCGGCGTTCGGGAAGTCGCCGGTTTCGAACCCATACTTCTCTCGGTAATAGGGATGCAGATGCAGCGCCCTGAAGTGGACTGCCATGCCGATGTTCTCCGCCTGCATCGCGTTTAGGAACTGGTCCCGGTCGCAGCTTAGTCGCTCGAGCTTCAGGACAATTGGGTATAAGTGGTGGGCGTGTTGGACGTTGTCCTTTCTTGCGAGTGGCTTCAGTTCAGGCATGTGACTTAATGCAGCGTCGTAGATTGAGACTATCTCCCGACGACGTCTCGCAAACCCTTCAAGCCGATCCAGCTGGTGCAGAAGCATCGCGGCCTGAACGTCCATCATGTTATACTTAAAGCCCGGGGCAACGCACTCGTAATGGGCGAACCCGCCTTTGTCGTAGCGCTTCCAGGCATCCTTTGTGAGGCCGTGGAGTCTGAGAACGACGAACTCATCCTGAAGCTCTCGCGTCCGAAGACACGCCGCGCCGCCCTCGCCGCTGGTTATGCTCTTTGTCGCGTAAAAGCTGAACGCGCCGACGTCGCCGAATGTCCCGCAGTGCTTTCCGTCGATCTCGGCCTCGATAGCGTGGGCGCAGTCCTCAACCACACGCACTCCGTGTCTCGCAACGATAGCCATTATCGCTGGCATGTCGCAGGGATGCCCCGCGTAGTGAATGGGAATGACGACCTTAGTGCGCGGAGTAATCGCACTCTCGAGCAGCACGGGGTCCATCAGAAGCGTGTCGGGCTCGACGTCAACGAAGACCGTCTTGGCGCGCTGATGTTCGATGACGTTCGCAGTCGATGGGAACGTGATCGGGGTCGTGATCACCTCGTCGTCCTGGGCCACGCCCAGCGTGACGAGGCCGAGATGCAGACCCGCTGTGCAGGAGTTCAGACCAGCTACATGAGGCGCGCCGAGGTATTGTGCAAATCGTCTCTCGAAGAGCGCCGTTTTGGGCCCAGTCGTGAGCCAGCCAGACCTGAACGAATCTGCGATCTCATCCACTTCCTCCCTGCCAACGCTCGACTTGTGAAAGAAGAGAAAATCGTCTCTTACCGGCTTCCCGCCGTCAATCGCAAGTTTCGACACCGTCACCTCGCTCAAGCTTCATGTAGTATGGCTATTTTGTGTGCGTCTAGCGCCTCAAGAGCGCTAATCTGTGCAATCTGCGTAATCTGCGGATTAGCCCTATTTCAACAGCTCCTACGCATCGCAATGTCTCGCCTGAAATACTTGCCCTCGAAATGTATCCGGTCAACCGCGTCATAAACCCGCTCAAGCGCGTCTTTCTTGGTCGCGCCGACCGCTGTTACGCCGAGCACTCTGCCCCCGGCGGTTACGACCCTACTATCGACCATTCTTGTCCCAGCATGGAAGACGATAACGTTATCGAGCTTCTCGCAATCAGAAAGACCAGAGATCTCAAGGCCCTTCTCGTATTTGCCCGGATAGCCTTTGGAGGCAAGTGTTACACACACGCAGTGGTTATCTTCCACCTCGATCTTCATCCCAGAGAGCGAGCCATCCGCCGCAGCCAAGAGGACAGGCACGAGGTCGCCCTTGACCCTGGGCAGCGTGGCCTGGGTCTCGGGGTCCCCGAACCGGCAGTTGAACTCCAGAACATAAGGGTCGCCATCAACAATCATTAGCCCAGCGTAGAGCGCACCACGATAAACAATCCCTTGCTCCTTAAGCCCTTGAATGGCGGGAAGCATTATCTCGCGCATCACACGGTCACCAAGAGCCTCGTCCACGACATCGGTGGGCGAAAACGCGCCCATTCCACCCGTATTCGGGCCCCTGTCGCCATCCAACAGCTGCTTGTGGTCCTCGGAGCACGGCAATGAAAGAACCCTCTCGCCATCCGTTATCACAACAACCGAGGCCTCCCGCCCGGGCAGGAAATCCTCAACTACGATCCTCTTCCCAGCTTCGCCAAGCCGTCCCTCGATAAGCGTATGTCGCAGCGCCTCATTAACGTCGTCCTCGGTTCGGCACACAAAGGCGCCCTTGCCGGCGGCCAGGCCATCGGCCTTGATTACGAGCGGCAACTCTTTGTTTTTGATGTTCGACAGCGCTTTTTTGAAGTTCTCAAAGACCGAAAACCCCGCCGTGCGAATCCCGTGCTTGACCATGAGCCTCTTGGCAAAGACCTTGCTCGTCTCGATCGCCGCCGCGTCCTTTGTGGGGCCGAACACCGTCAGCCCCTCGGACTGCAACGCGTCCGCGAGGCCGGCCGCAAGCGGCGCCTCAGGCCCAACGACCGTCAGATCGATGCGATGTTCCTTCGCAAGAGCGACGATGCCCGGTGTGTCCATTACGTTGCCGGGCAGATTCTCTGCAATAGCAGCGGTTCCGGGCACGCAGAAGAGAGCGTGTACAAGGGGACTCTGCTCGATCTTCCAGGCCAGGGCATGTTCACGCCCGCCGCCGCCCACGATCATTACACGCATAGACGACTCCGGAAGGCTGAATTATGAATGATGAAGGATGAATCACACATTAGAGCTTTATAATCCTTCATCCTTCCGCCTTCATCCTTCATCCTTCATCCTTCCGCCTCTAAAGGTGTTAGTGCAAGAAGTGGCGCATCCCGGTGAAGACCATCGGTATCTTCAGCCTGTTGCACGCGTCGATGACCTCCTGGTCGCGCTTGGAGCCGCCCGGCTGGATTATGGCTGCAATCCCGGCCTTGTGCGCCTCCTCAATGGAATCGGCAAACGGAAAGAAGGCGTCGGACGCGAGCACCGCTCCCACGCTCTTCTCACCGGCTTTCTCTATTGCAATCCTGGCCGCATCGACCCTGTTCGTTTGGCCAGCGCCGATTCCCACCGTAACGCCGTCTTTTGCCACAACTATCGCGTTCGACTTCACGTGCTTGCAGACGGTCCAAGCGAAGTGCAGATCATCCTCGAGCCGCTTGTCGGGCGAAATCTCGGTGACGGTTCTCAGATTGGCTCTGTCAAACACCTCGGCGTCGAAGGTCTGAATCAGGAAGCCGCCCGGCACCGTCGTGTGAACGAGCTTGCACCCGCCTCGTATGAATCCTGCTGGATACATAAGGAATCGCCTGTTTTTCTTTCTTGAAAGCATCTCGAGCACGCCTTCCTCGTATGAGGGGGCTATTAGGCCCTCGACGAACATGGTCCTGTGCACGAGCTGCGCCGTCCCCATGTCCACCGGTCTATTGAAGGCAATGATACAGCCGTATGCTGAGACGGGGTCCGCATCAAGGGCCCGCATGTAGGCCTGGTCGAGGCGCTCGGCAACCGCGACGCCGCAGGGACTCCGATGCTTGACTATTGCGACCGCTGGCCTGTCAAACTCGGCTGCAAGATTCAGCGCCGCAGATAAGTCAACGATGTTGTTGTAAGAAAGCTCCTTGCCAGACAGTTTCGTTGCGCCCAGCACCGCCGCGTCGTCGTCTTCTACTGCATAGAGCGCCGCCTTCTGATGCGGGTTCTCGCCATACCTCAGTTCCTTCAACCTCGTGAGCGAAAGACATACCGACTCAGGAAAGGCCTCATCCTCAGAGGACGTCAGCAGAGACAGATACGACGCGATCGCGGCGTCAAATTGCGACGTCATCTTGAATAACTCTATGGCCATCTCGGCCCGCGTGGATAACGTAATCGAGCCCGAATGCTCTTCCAACTCGGCGGCTACGCGCTTGTAGAACTTCGGCCCGGGCACGACCAGGACATCTTTGAAGTTCTTTGCGGCGGACCGCGCCATAGTCGGCCCGCCAATGTCGATGAGCTCGGTTGCATTCTGAAGATCGAGGCATTCCTCCTTCGCCCGGCCAAAGGGATAGAAGTCAACCACGACAATGTCGATTGGGTCCGCGCCGCATTCCGCAAGCTGCGAAACGTGTTCATCGATTTCGCGCCTGGCCAATATCCCGGCGTGAATCTTCGGGTGAAGCGTCTTGACGCGGCCGTCCAAGAGCTCCGCGTATCCGGTTATGTCCTCGACAAGTGTTACCTTGAGTCCGGCTCCTCTAAGTTTGGCCGCTGTGCCGCCGGTCGAGATCAACTTGACGCCAAGATTCGCCAAGCGACGGCAGAAATCCACGACTCCTTCTTTGTTGAACACGCTGACAAGCGCGACATTAACCTTTCTCATTTCAATTGCCTCATTATCTTACTCTTTTGAATGTTTAACGTGCCCAAGATAACGTAACAACCGCGACCGCGTAATCGCCATCATGGCTGAGCGAGACTGACGCGTTGCCCAGAGCTAGTTGCCTTGAGGCGCCGTTCGCCACCCGAAGCCTCGGAACACCAGAGGGTTCGACGGCTACCTCAAACGAACTGAGCGGCAAATCGCCCATTCCCGCCGCTGAAAACGCCTTATAGGCCGCCTCCTTCGCCGCGAACCTCGCGGCCAGATGAGGATACGGATCACACTTCTTCATAGAGTAAGCGAGCTCACCCTTCGAGAAGTAGCGGCCCAAGAACCGCTCGCCCCGACGCTCGGTTATCTCCCTCACGCGCGAGACCCGCACAATATCAACGCCCACAAAGGCCTGCAATTCCGCTTCACCTGAGCCGATATGCAAACTGATAATCTGACTCAGCCCCTGCTTGAAACATCTCTAACCCGGTCATAAGTGGCCTTTTTCTGGGGCGACAGATGTTATTGTGGCTCTAAATGGCTAATAAAGACCCGTCACATCACAGAATCCCCGATGACAGAGTATATCACAAGGGACAGGTTGGTTTCCAACGACAAGAAACGTCCTGAGATAGCTTTTGACGATGGCCGCACCATGTGCGGCGCTGCGCTGCTTTCGGGGCGGAACTCGCCCGCGTGCGGTTTGACACACACCCGGCTGAAGCCTCTCAAGGTCGAGAGCCGGATCAAGGAGAGCGTTGGGGCGGATTCGCTCCCTGCTGAGCGAGAGCTGCGCACTCAAGGCGTGCTGGATGCCAATGGCTGCAGACTCATACAATCAGTCGGAAGGCTCGAACGAGCAGCTTATGAATTGTGGAGGCTAACGCTGGCGTTAACCGGCCGAGGGGCAGCGACCCGAAGGTCCGTGTTGACCGCGTTGTTAGCCGTTTTAGTTATCATTCAATCCAAACGGCTGTCGCGTGTGAAGCCGTTCTTTCCTTGAGCTTTCGAGCCTAATGAGATCACCTGCACTCATGTCAGGCGACACTCTTTGCAGAATACTGAATCGGAGATTGCGGGGATCACGCTTCCTTAAGAGCTTATTTCCACCGTGCCCACGCGCAGCATAGTTCAACCAGCGACCGTATAGATTGGCCTCGCCGTATGCGGAGCCCACATAACCCTTCCCATCGGAAGTGTCGAATATGTAGTATGTGCCACGCCACTCAGAAAGTGCCGACTTCCAACGTGAAGGGAGGACTCCGAGTTCTTCCCACCGTAAAGTGATTGCATCCTATTCGGGCATCGCAGCGTCGAGCAAGCTCTCTTCGAGAACGGAAAGAACTGGAAAAACGTTCCGATTTGCGTACCGCCACCACGACCGCTCTCTTCCTGGCCAACCTACAACCAGCTTCCCTTTCCAAGAAGCAAATAACTCAGTGAGGACTAGGTCGAACCAGAGGATGGAATGTCTTACGTCTTCTCCCGTGAAGCCGCGCATACCAAACGTCTTCATCTTCATGTAAGCAGGCACTTGCCAATACTGTTTCAGAGTAAGCGGTTTTGTTTTCCCGATTGAATACAAGCCGATGAATACGGCTTTGCCTGGCTCATGACCGATGAATGACGCGACATAGCCTGAGCCGGACATATTTGCCATGACGTTTTCGAGCCTCTCACCCTGCGTCTGTTGGTAAGCGTTGAATACATCGGGCTTCTCTGCAGCCAACCGTGGGAGAACCTTGTTTAACTCAGGCTCGGGTGGTCTGTGGCGTAGGACGAGAACGTGCTTAGGGTCAATTTTTTTGATTTCGAACAAGTCGTTGAGATTCATTTCCATTCTACCGCATACTCCCGTTGTTTAGAGGGCTAACGTCACGTTTCTCGTGTGCCCGGAAAGCGTCCGCTCCGGCTTGCGCCTCACCTGGGTCAACTGTGTTTTTCGGTCTCATGTTAAAGCCCAACGCTTGAGTTAACCGGCCGCGCGTAGCGCGATTCGCTTGAACGAGTTGTTAATCGCGAATTCGCACAGGTCTTAGTGTCCCTTTTAAGTACAACGGATGAGCAGGCTCACCCGTTTTATTTAGCTTCAAATAGCATAGGCTGCGGATAAGTTTGACAATGTCTCGAGATCGTCCAAGATATCCACCATAATTACCCCAAGCCGCCACAACAACCGCTGCACTTTTAGACAGCTTGAGTATCCATTTGTCATTCTCCGTTCCTACTGGATCATCTGCTTCAGAAAGCTTCTTCGGATCCGTTGATCGCAATGCGAATAGATTAGCCATCCACAAACCACCATAACCCCAAGACCTAGCATAAGAGATACAGCGTCTAACTGTAGGATCATCCTGCAATTCATCAGCAGTAGATGGGTTAAGGCCAATAAACATCGCATGTGGCTCTTCTTCACTCCATATGCGCCATAGTGCATATCTATATTTTCTGCACTTTGAAAATAACGCACCTGATCCCAAGGTTTTCTCCCGATTTTCATGGTATTTGACAATAACTATACAGACTGCATAAATCAGGCTAAACGACTCGGAGAGACTGCTCACGCATCGTGCGCTTCTACGCTAGACGCCGTCTCGTTCGGGGCGTTATCTTCCTCCTTGGCATCGCGATTCGCGTCGTCTCGCGCATAGAAAGTCACACCCACGCGACGGATGTGGTCACGAAGATCAGGATCATTGATGTTATCGAGAATGGACAGGTCGATCGTGTAAGGCAGGAGCAGGTCATCGAGTTCATCCATGATTCTGTAGAGCACTTTCCTTGTCAATCCCGCGCCGCAGAGGGTCAGGTCAATATCCGAGCCGTTCTTGTAGTTTCCCATAGCGCGTGAACCGTACAGAACCGCCTTTCCCACCTGCGGGTAGCCGGCAAGAACAGATTGGATTTTCTGGATTGTGCCGTCCTTCAGGCCGTATTTCACTTCTGTTCTTCCTGCTTAAGTCCCGCTAATGTGGCTTTGAGCGCTTCGAATTCGGCGAAATAACTTCCGAGAATCGCGGAAACGATCTCGGACGCTAAGGCTTCATCATAAGTATGAGAGGTCAGATTGCGACTCTTGATCATATCCATCCACGCCTCGCCGTTCTCTATCAAGCCTATTTTG
This sequence comes from uncultured bacterium, assembly GCA_965372715.1. GTDB lineage: Bacteria > B130-G9 > B130-G9 > B130-G9 > B130-G9 > CAYZPW01. The sequence goes on from CBDVDH010000056.1 coordinate 21,989, forward strand.
AATGCTTCGCGCGTGACGTCTTTAGAGCCATACAGTTTGCGGACGCCGCGGGCATCGAGAAAATCTTTCAACGTGCTCCAAGCCAGTTCGTGCGTGTACTCGAAGGCCTGGATCAATCCCTGTTCTTCGAGTTTCGAGATAGGACGCTGTTGAGTCAGTTCGACGGCCTCTCTCAGCTGTGAAAAGGCTTTCATAAAGTGTTCGAATCGCCGGATCCAGCGGACGTCTTGTGCAATCATAAGGTATCTCCGTAAAATGCCCTGTTCAATGCACCATCTCTTTCGCTGACCTTGAATCGCGCCTGGTCAGTCCGGCATGAAAGGTCATCGATATCTCCTACGTCCCGTGAAATCTTCGACTTCGCTGAGCGGCGTAACATTGCATATTACACCTTTGAGCCTGCTCGGCAAGCGCCAGCGGAGGAAGGATGAAGGCGGAAGGATGAAGGCGGAAGGAAAGGATGAAAAGCGCTCTAATGTATGACTCATCCTTCATAATTCATAATTCAGCCTTCCAGAAATGCTACGGCTGGCGCCACGAGTGTTCGAGGAAGGCGATGCCGTGGGATGTGCCCTCCCCCTGGACGCGGAATGCGTAGTGCGGGGGGTGGAAATCGAACGCGTCGTAGGGCGTTGCGCCGCCGGGCTTGAAGATGGCCACGGAGACCTTGTAGTAACCCTCGAGGATTGTCAGCGCGGCGTATCTCATCTCGAACGAGCCGGGACCCGGACTTATCGGCTTCGTCGTGTGCTCGTCCCAAAGCGTGTTCGTGCCGTAGATGTAGAGGTTGTCCTCTCGCCATATCGCGACGCCAAAGACTGGCGCCTCGCACGAAACGTCGGCGTGATAATCGACCCGGACAGTCATCGGCTCGCCTACTTTGAACAGGTTATTCGGCGTTCCTTGACCGTCGAGAAGCGTTACGCCCGTTATTTGTATCTTCAGGTCGCCGCGTCGGCCCTCGATCTCCTCCTTGACCTCAAAGCCCTCCTTCCCATTGAGCTTTGCGACGAAACCCTCGGCCACGTGAGTATCGTATTCCCGCAGCACGTCGCGCACGGGGCCCATGCTTCTGATCTCGCCTTTCTGCATCCAGATGCATGTGTCGCACAGCCGCTCGATGGCCGCCAAGTTGTGCGAGACAAAGAGTATCGTCTTGCCCTCTTTGTTGAACTCCAGAATCTTGTTCAGCGACTTCTGCTGAAACGCCTCGTCTCCGACGGCCAGCGCCTCGTCAATGATCAGGATGTCGGGCCGAACGTGAACCGCAATCGCGAACCCCAGCCGCACATACATGCCCGACGAATACGCCTTGACGGGCATGTCGATGAACTCCTCCAGCTCCGCGAACTCGACGATCCTTTTGAAACAGTCCTGAATCTCACGGCGCTTGAGGCCGAGAATGGAGCCGTTCAGGAATACGTTCTCCCTGCCGGTGAGTTCGGGATGGAAGCCAGCTCCCAGCTCCAGAAGCGCCGAGACGCGGCCCCGGACGATGACTCGGCCCTCGTCCGGCTCCAGGATACCTGTCGCGAGCTTCAGAAGCGTGCTTTTTCCGGCGCCGTTCTCGCCGATGATGCCCATCACGGAGCCTTTTGGGACGTCCAGGCTGAGCCTCTTGAGCGCCCAGAAATCCTCCTTGGCCCCCTCCATGCCCCGGCCCAGGCTCAGCAGCACCGACTTCAAGCTGGCAGCATGGCCGCGACGAAGCGTGTATTTCTCCGAAACGTCCTGAAACTCTATCGCGTTCAAATCACGGCCTGCATGGCAATCGATTGTTCTCGTAAAGCAACGAACACCAGGTGGTGTGTAGGGGCGCTTCTGAGGATGGGAGGCAATTGCCGCGGTGATGTGTAGGGGTGCTGCTTGCCGCACCCGTCTGCCTGTCCA
>CBDVDH010000057.1:0-23505 GCA_965372715.1 uncultured bacterium
ATACTGAACTGAGCGGACATGTTGTGATAGGGCAGATCGACGGGCAGATCACTCGCCGCGATGACGTCGAGGCGCTCCTTAGGGCCCGGCGGGCCTCTTACCTGATGCCGCGACCGGACATCCTGTCCTTCGCATTCAACGGTCCGCGCGACGAGTTGGGAGCGAGGTTTGCGGCCTGCGACGTCAATCAGCGAACCGTCGGGTGTCTGGAGACGGAGGACACCCCGTTGGACACGGTTGCGTATGACCTCATCTCCGTCATGTTCACCCAGCCGACCCGCTTGCCGTCACAGTTCGCCTGGCTGGAATGGTATCGACACGGCAACCAAAGCCCTGTGGGCCGGGCGGTGAAAAAGATTGAGGCCGGCCAGGCGTCGTTTAAGTTGCGACAACGACTCGACTGGCTTAGTGCGAAAGAGGTAGTCTTGATCACGACAGGTCTCGTGGATGAAGACGCCCTTCCCTATCTCGCCGGGATGCGTATTCGTCGGGAGCCGCTGGTGCGAAAGCGAGGATCAGCAACACCAGGTCTGCCTCCCCCGAGACCCGCAATCGACCTACGAAGCCTGAAGCGCTCCGGGGCTGTTCCGAACGACAACTAGTGCGATGTAACGCACTGTGCGTGACGGTATTCTCGCCCCTCATTGACCCATTGACCCCAGTTCTCGGGTGGGCGGCACCGGGCACATCGGAACCGGGGCATCCCGCCATGTGTTTATCCGGTAAACGACAGGCCTTGTAGAGAGTATTTGAGAACGATGCGGGCGCTGTGTTGACGATCGTCAGCGCACACGTTCAGAGCGCCTCAATGCCCACGGAGGAACGGTTATGAGAAGAGCATCATTCCTGTTGATTTCCCTCGCGATTCTCCTGTTTGCGGCCGGGCCTGGGTTCTGCCAGGGACTTATCTTCGTCCCGGAGCCGGAGACTGGTGTCCCGCAACCGCTTTCGACGAAGACGTTGAAGGTGACGTTCGACGCGACAGAGAGCTTGGCCACGACCAGGGTCGAGCAAACGTTCTTCAACCCGACGAACAGGACGCTCGAGGGTCGTCTGGTTTTCCCCTTGCCAAGGGGCGCCGCCGTGTCCGAGTTTGCGATGTGGGCCGGCAACAAGAAGCTCAGGGCCAAGGTCCTGTCCAAACGAGACGCCAAGCGGATATACGACGACATTGTCAGAAAGATGCGGGACCCCGCCCTGCTGCAATACATTGGCAGGGGCATGTTCGAGGCGCGCGTGTATCCCATAGAGCCGAAATCCACGAAGAAAATCGAGCTGGAGTATTCGTGCGTGCTCGAGACAGAAGGCGACGCAGTTGATTACGTGTTTCCGCTCGATTCGTTTTCTGTAACGCACCTGCCGGTGATGAGTTTCGTCCTTGTGGGCAAGATCAAATCGCGCGCTCCGCTCAAAAACATCTATTGCCCCTCGCATTCCATCGCACTTACAAGGCTGAGCGACACTGAGGCGAGCGTGAGCTTTGAGTGCAACGACCTGAAGGCGGACAAGGATTTCAGGCTGTATTACACTCTTTCTCGGGACGACGTCGGCATCAATCTCCTGTCGCATAAGGACGGTGGCGACGGCTATTTTCTGCTCCTTGCGGCGCCGAAGTACGCCTCGGAGAGGAGAAGGCGCCCGCCCAAGGAAGTCGTTTTCGTCCTCGATACCTCAGGCAGTATGCAGGGCGCAAAGATCGAGCAGGCCCGCCAGGCGGCCAAGCACATCGTGTCAAATCTGGGCGACAAGGACTACTTCAATCTGATTGTGTTCAACGATCAGATTCGCAAGTTCAAGAGCACTCAGGTCAAGGCGACCAAGCCCGACGTGAAACGGGCAATCGAGTTCCTCGACGGGCTCGAGGCGGTCGGCGGGACCAACATCGATGGCGCGCTTCAGGAGGCCGTTTCGATGCTGAAGCGCACCGACGTTGCCAGGATGGTCATATTCCTTACGGACGGGCAGCCGACGGTCGGCGTGACGGACACGCAGCAGATTCTTGATAACATCAAGGCCAAGAACACCGGCTCGGTCCGGATATACGGGTTCGGCGTGGGCTTTGACGTCGGCGCCGATCTTCTGGACGGCATCGCCAGAGATAGTCGAGGCTCGGTATCATACGTCCTGAAGGACGAGCAGCTGGAGCGCGTAATCTCATCCTTTTACAACAAGGTGGCGCATCCCGTGCTATCTGATGTCTCGCTCAGTATATCCGGCGTCGAGGCATTCGACATGTATCCATCCACGCTGCCCGACTTCTTCAAGGGAACGCAGCTTGTGCTGTTTGGGAGGTATTCCGGCGGCGGCTCCGCAAGCGTGTCCATTTCGGGCAAGGTCGGCGCAAGGACGAAGAACTTGAGGCAAGATGTGAGTTTCGCCCGGGAGCCCGGAGAGTATGAGTTCATCCCCCGGCTCTGGGCGCTGAGACGAGTAGGCTTTCTGCTTGACCAGATCAGGCGGAAGGGCGAGAACCCGGAGCTCGTTGACGAGTGCGTTCGGCTTGGGACCAAATACGCCATCGTTACGCCCTACACGTCGCACCTCGTGACCGAGGATGACGATGGGATAAGGCCACTCCCCGTGTGGTGGAATGAGGAAAGGAGCGCCATCCGTCCAGTGAGGCGCTTGCGCGTGGACGCAACGACCCTTGACAAGAAGGCTTATGTTCAGGCAGTAAGCGCGGCCCCCGGAGTTACTCTGGAGGCTGAGGACAAGATCGCTAGCTCAATGGTCATCCAGGAGCTTTCGGAGGCGACCGCCGAGAAATCGCAGTTCACCGGTACCCGCAAGGTGATCGCCGACAAGACGTTCGTCTTCAAGGATGACTGCTGGGTTGACACCGCAATAGACAAGTCGCGCCTCGCCCGGCCGGACACAGTGATCAAGTTCTTCAGCGAGGTCTATTTCAAGATGGTCGATGACGACGAGAAGCTGGCGAGATACCTCTCCGTTGGGAATTGCGTGGCGGTTCTCCACAAGGGCAAGATCATCAAGGTGACCGGGGCAGTCCCGTAACAACCGGACCACGAGTTCGGTGGTCCCTGCTCAGGAGCGTAGGGGCGGTGTCTCAGACCCGCCCTTCTCTAATGTGACCGAACGTATGAAGGGCGGGGCAAGGAGGCTGGGGCATAAGTGGCCGCCTGCTCGGTGTAGGGGCAATCCCCCCGCGGTTGCCCTTGATGATCAATGAGAGAGGGCAGGCGCGGTGGCCTGCCCCTACACAACCGCAACGAATTATGACCGAGCCCTGGAAAGCCTGTTCCACACCACGGGCAAACGTTGACTGATACCGACCGCAATAGTATCTTTTTTGTCCGATAGCATTACACCAACAATGGCTACTAGGCAATTCATAGCGGGTTCTTTATGCTAGGAGGTAGTATGTATTATGGACCTGGACAAGATTGAACGAGGCGTTCGGCTTGTTTTAGAGGGCATAGGCGAGGACACCGATCGGGAGGGTCTGGTTGGGACACCGAGGCGAGTGGCCCGCATGTGTGAAGAGATATTTGCTGGGATCAAAGAGGACCCGAGGGGTCTCCTTAAGAGGGTGTATAAGACGAAGCACGACGAGATGGTAATGATGAAAGACATTCCGCTCTATTCGGTCTGCGAGCATCACTTGCTGCCGTTCTTGGGGAAGGCCCACGTGGCATATATCCCCCGCGATGGTGTAATAGTTGGGCTTTCAAAGCTCGTGCGAGTTCTGCATACGCTAAGCCGCCGCCCGCAAGTCCAGGAGCGCCTCACCAGCCAGTTCGCGGACATGATCATGGAGGGTCTGAACCCGCTCGGTGTGCTTGTCGTGATTGAGGCGGAGCACCTTTGCATGTCGATGCGCGGCGTTTCTGAGGCTGGGGCCATCGCCACGACTTCGGCCGTTCGCGGGGCGTTCCGGAGCAGAGAGAAGACGCGGCTTGAGGCCATGGAACTGCTGAGAAGATAGGGCAAATGGGCAACCAGCAGCTTAATGTCCTGTTCGTATGCAGCGGCAACATCTGTCGCAGCCCGCTTGCGGCAGCGTTGCTTGAGAAGAAGCTTCGGGCGCTCGGGATTGACGACGTTTTTGTCGAATCGGCGGGCACAATGGACCTTGAGGGCCGCGGGGCCTCCCGCTGGTCCCTTGAGGTAGGCGCCGAGAACGCGCTAGACCTCTCGCACCACGTGTCGCGTCAGGTCAACAGAAGTATGCTCGAGGACGCGGATATCGTCGTGGCGATGACGAAGGCTCACGCGGAATACATTGCCGCGATTCTTTCAGGCGTCGAGGAAAAGACAATCGTTCTGGACGTGCCCGACCCCTACGGGCTTCAGAAGGAGACTTATGAGGCGGCGTTTGCCGTGATAGAGGCGGCGGCGCCCTTGATAATTGATGAGGTCAGGAAGAAACTCGGTGGATAAAGAGTTGCCATGAGAGCGAGATTGGCGATAGCGAGCGATCACGGTGGGTTCGAGCTGAAACGCCTGCTAACTGAGCACTTGAGGGCACTGGACTACGAGGTCCTGGATCTTGGCACAGACGGCCTTGAGTCGGTCGATTACCCCGACTTTGCAGAGAAACTCTGCAGAGCGATTCTCGACGGCAAGGCCGAACGGGGCATACTGGTCTGCGGCACCGGCATCGGCATGTCGATAACAGCCAACAAGTTCAACGGCATTTATGCCGCGCTGTGCACTAATGAGTTCATGGCCAGGATGTCCCGCGAGCACAACGATTCAAACGTTTTGTGCCTCGGCGCCCGGGTCCTGGGCGATGAGGTTGCGAAGGGCATTGTGGAAGTCTGGCTGAATACTTCATTCGCAGGCGGCAGACACACCCGCAGAACAGACAGGATCAGGGCGCTGGAAGGGGAGAACGTCGCGGAATGATGTGTTGTTGCATGGCTATCTGTCGCCGCGAACGGTTTGCTCGCAATCGACGAGTGATTGAGGCCGGATAATGTCCCGCAAGAACGTCTTTTACTACGGTGATAACCTGGAGGTCCTGAGGCTGCATATCAGGGATGAGTCGGTCGATCTCATCTACCTCGACCCACCGTTCAAGAGCAACCAGAACTACAATGTCCTGTTCGAGGAGAGAAACGGGACTCGCTCAAAGGCCCAGATCAAAGCATTTGAGGACACATGGTTCTGGGGCGAGGAGGCGGCAGAGTCCTTCCAGGATATCGTGGAGGCTGGGGGAAAGGTCTCTGAGGCGATGCAGGCCTTCCGAAAGCTCCTCGGCCATAACGACATGATGGCCTACCTGGCCATGATGGCCCCGCGACTAGTGGAGCTTCGCCGCGTCTTGAAGCCGACCGGCAGCATCTACTTGCACTGCGACCCAACGGCAAGCCACTATTTGAAGTTGCTCATTGATGCGGTCTTCTCCGGCTGCTTCCTAAACGAGATAATATGGCACTACAGGAAGTGGCCAACGGGCAAGTATTCCTTCCAGCGGAATCACGACGTCATCCTTTTTTGTTCCAAGACAGATAACCGCGCGCGGACTTTCAATCAGCTCTTCATGGATCGCCCCCCTTCCACGGTGAAGGGGTTCGGCACGTCACGAATCGTCTCGGGCCACGACAGGGACGGGCGCCGATTGCCCTCCAAAACAGAGGAGCAAGACTCTGAAGGAGTGCGACTTGACGACGTTTGGGATATCGGAAGGGTCCCACCTATCAAGCAGTTGTTCCCAACTCAGAAGCCGGAGGCTCTTCTGGAGCGGATTATCAGGGCGAGCAGCAACGAGAGCGATGTCGTTCTCGACCCATTCTGTGGCTGCGGGACGACCATTTCGGTGGCGCTGAGGCTTAATCGGCGCTGGCTCGGGATCGATATAACGCACTTGGCAGTGACGCTTATTAAGCATCGCCTTCAAAGCGCTTTTGGGGAGAAGGTGAAGAATAGGTACGAGATTATCGGCGAGCCCGTGTCTATTTCTGGGGCAATGGAGCTTGCCAAGCAGGACCCGTATCAGTTCCAGTGGTGGGCGTTGGGACTGGTGGGGGCGAGGCCCGTTGAGCAGAAGAGGGGAGCGGATGAGGGCATAGACGGGCGCCTCTATTTCCACGACGAGGGCAAGGGCGGCGAGACCAAGCAGATAATCTTCTCGGTTAAGGCGGGCCAAATACGTGTGTCGCACATTCGGGACCTGAGGGGCGTAGTGGAGCGCGAGAGGGCCGAGATGGGCGTCCTGATAACCATGCTGCCGCCCACAAAGCCCATGCAAAGGGAGGCCGCAAGAGCGGAGTTTTATCATTCTCCGGGCTGGAACAAGCGCTATCCCCGCATCCAGGTCCTCACAGTTGAGGAGCTCATTGGCGGCAAGGGCGTCAACTACCCCCCATCAAAGCACGTGAATGTAACGTTCAAGAAGGCCCCGAAGGCCAAGTTAGACAATAACTGCAATTCCAGCGATCTATTCAACTGACTGAGCGCAAGGAGAAACCGATGCTTTCGATGGATATCGTCAAGGGTGTCGATTTTGACATCTATGAAGCTATAACCAATGAGGAGCGTCGCCAGCTGGAGAAGCTGGAGCTTATCGCGTCCGAGAACTTCGTGTCCGAGGCGGTGCGTCAGGCGCAGGCGTGTGTTATGACGCACAAATACGCCGAGGGCATCCCTGGTAAGAGGTATTACGGGGGTTGCGAGTTTGTCGATGTCGCGGAACGACTCGCGAGGTCACGAGCAATGAAGCTCTTTGGCGCCGACTATGCGAACGTCCAGCCGCACTCCGGCGCGCAGGCAAACATGGCGGTCTATATGGCCGTGATGGAGCCTGGGGACACGATGCTCGGGCTCTCGCTGACTTGTGGCGGCCACCTGACGCACGGGAGCCCGGTCAACTTCTCTGGAAAGCTCTACAACGTTGTCCCTTACGGCGTCGATCGCAACACGGAGCAGATCGATTTCGCCGAGGTCGAGAGGCTCGCGCTGGAGCACAAGCCGAAGCTCATCGAGGTCGGCGGCAGCGCCTATCCCAGGACGCTGGATTTCGCCAAGTTCAGACAGATAGCGGACAAGGTTGGGGCCGTCGTGATGGCCGATATCGCCCATATCGCGGGCCTGGTTGTAGCAGGGGTGCACCCAAGTCCCGTTCCGCACTGCCAGTTCGTAACGACGACTACTCACAAAACGCTTCGCGGGCCGCGTGGCGGCATTATTCTGTGCACGAAAGCGGACAGGAAGCTGACGAACAAGAGCGTATTCCCTGGGATACAGGGCGGGCCGTTGATGCACGTCATAGCGGCAAAAGCGGTCGCGCTCAAGGAGGCGGCGACTGACAGCTACAGGGACTACATCAAGCAGGTAGTCAAGAATGCAAAGGCCCTGGCACAGGCTCTGATCGACAGGGGCTACCGGCTCGTGTCCGGCGGGACAGACACACACCTGATGCTGATCAATGTCGGCGAGAAGAACATGACCGGCAAGGAGGCCGAGGAGTGGCTGGACCTCGCGAACATAACGTGCAACAAGAACACGGTCCCATTCGAGACGCAGAGCCCGTTTGTAACAAGCGGCATCAGGCTCGGCACGCCAGCGCTCACGACGCGCGGGATGAAAGAGGCAGAGATGGAGAAGGTCGGCGAGTTCATCGCGGATGTGCTAGACAGCCGGGGCGACGAGGCGGTCGTTGCGCGAGTCGGCAAACGGGTCAAGGAGCTGACGTCGGGCTTCCCGCTTTACGCATACTGATCTCACCGTCGGTGAACTGAAGGCTGTTCGCAGGACCAGCCTATCGAAGAAGTCGATGCAGGATGTTGTAGGGGCGGCTCACGAGCCGCCCTTGACATGTACCCGGACATCAGACGAGGGCGGCTCGTGAGCCGCCCCTACACGATGGGAATGCCCTTACACACGCAGTCGAATTGTCGAGGCCAATGCAGCGCCGTATCAGACCACATATATCGGATTGGAGAATATCCAGGGCCTGTTTTTGAGGCGCGCCTCGACCCGGAAGACGCCACAGCGGTTTATTCTCTTGCACAGGGATTCGCCGTGCGCGGTAGATACGAGCTTCCCATCGTGTATGACGCGGACCTCTGCCTCAATTGGCAAGACCGCGAAAAGCTCCGTTTCGTGCCCCAGCGGGCATTGATCGCCCATCTGATACGTTGAGCCTTCTGACTTGACGTAGAACTTGAAGCCTGTAGAGTCGGCGACCTTATCGTTGGCGAAGAAGCAGCTGCCATGCCGAAGCGCCTCAATGACAGTCTGCTCGTCCATCATACTGGCCCGAGCGAATGGCGCCGGCGTCAAGATATGCGTCCGGACTGTTCCCAACAGGTATTTGTATGAGCAGGCTGGAAACATCCCCAGGACGCGCGGCTTGGCGTGCGCATCGAGCGTCCCTATGCCCACAACCTTGCGGGTCATGTTCAACTCGTCCCACATCTTCAGGGTCCGGGCATTCGGGCCGGTGACGAACCAATTCGGTGCGATGACGTGGGCGAAGATGTTGAAGGCGTTGACGCACTTGACCCAGTCATACATGTATTGCCAGACCTCTAGCCCATCGAAGCCGTTGACGCCAAGGTCGTTCCAGGGATAGACGGTTACGTCTAACTTGAGCAGCTTGTCGAGCCAGGCCCAGCCCGGCGACGGCCGATGGTAACAGAACGGATGAGCGATGAAGCCCACTCCGCCCTGCGCCGCGACCGCGTCAATGTTTTTCTGCGCGCTTCTCTCGTCCGGCGGGACCTCTTTCTCGATTCCTATCGCCGTGTAATGGTTATATCGAGGCGAAATCTCCTCGCCGATGATCACTAGGATGCCGTCGCGCCAGCCCGAACTGCCCTCGTTGCGAATCCCCATGTTGTTGTGATCGGCAATCACAATGAAGTCGGCCCCGGCGCGCCTCGCGGCCTTGATTATCCTTCGCAGCGAGCCAGAGCCGTCGGAATGACGCGAGTGAATATGTATTGCGCCGGTATATTCAAACATCCGTCAGTTAAGCGGTGCTCGAGGCGTTGTCATTTCTGGTCCAACTGCTTATCCGCGCGACACGTGCATTGAATCCTAGATAACTCAGGAGTCTTAGAGAAACGGAGGCGCCCGATACGTCATTCCCGTGATGCGTGTTGGATAATCCATGACCACTCCTCCCGAAAACTCGCCCCCTGCGCTGGCAATTGCCGCTGACCGCGGCCGACATCGTTGGCGGGGAGCCCCAATTTGCGCGTCGGCGGTGTCGGATTCTGGGTCTTTCTGGGGCAAGAGGAGGGCGTGTGGTCGTCATTTGCGCAATTTACCAGAAATCATCATAGGTGGCACAGAATCTGCCTATATAACGTGTGCGGCCGGCGCGAAAAATAACAATGCTGAGCGGCATGGGCGCTTGGTCGCAGATATGTAAGGGAAGGAGCGTCGCACAAGTGGTTGTGCGAGGCGCTCCCTCCTATTCTATGTCGTTATTTGATCTTCTCGGAGGTGCACTTGGCCTGTGTGAACAGCATGAAATAGTCCTGCCCACCAGCCTTTGAGTCGGTCCCTGACATATTGAAGCCGCCGAACGGGTGGCCGCCAACCAGGGCGCCAGTGCATTTGCGGTTGAGGTAGAGATTGCCGACGTGGAACTCGCGCCGCGCACGCTCAAGGTTCCCTCTCGACGACGAATAGACCGCGCCGGTCAGGCCATAGATCGTGTTGTTGGCTATCTTGAGCGCCTCGGTGTAATCCTTCGCCGTTAGAACCGCGAGCACGGGACCGAATATCTCCTCCTGCGAGATGGTGTCGTCCGGCTTCACGCCGTCAAACACAGTCGGCTTGATGAAGTAGCCGGGACCGGGCGCCTTCTCGCCACCGCAGAGCAGCTTTGCGCCATCCTTCTTTGCTGCCTCGATGTAGTGGAAGACCGTGTCGTAGGCGGCCTTGTTGATGACCGGGCCCATATAGTTGGTTGGGTCAACGGGGTCCCCAATCTTGATGGCCTCGACCTTTGGGATCAACTTCTTGACGAACTCATCGTGAATCGATTCCAGCAGAATGACCCTGGAGCAGGCGGAACATTTCTGGCCTTGGTAGCCAAATGCCGCGGCCAGGACGCCATCTGTCGCCTCATCAAGGTCGTAGTTATCGTCAACGATAATTGTATCCTTGCCACCCATCTCGAGTATCACTCGCTTGATCCATATCTGCCCCTTCGCCAGCTTGGCGGCCTCGGCATTAATCTGAAGGCCCACCTCCATCGAACCCGTGAACGCGATGAAGCGGCACCTCGGGTGCTTGACCAGCTCGAAACCGAACGTCGCGCCGCTGCCGGGCACGAAATTAACGACGCCCGGCGGAAGGCCGATCTCCTGAAGCAGCTCAAAGAACTTCGCCGCAACGAGAGGAGCGTCGCTCGATGGCTTCATGACGACCGTGTTGCCGAATATCCACGCTGCTGACGTCATCCCGGCCATGATCGCGTTCGGGAAGTTCCAGGGCGGAATCACGACGCCAACACCGAGAGGGATGTAGCGAACCTCGTTGTCCTCGCCCAGCACCTCTGTTACTGGGTTCGTCTTGGAATAGCGAATCGCCTCCCGACCGTAAAACTCCAAGAAATCTATCGCCTCGGCCGTATCAGCGTCCGCCTCGAGCCAGTTCTTCCCTTCCTCAAGCACCATCGCCGCGTTGAACTCGAACCGGCGATTGCGCATCAGCTCCGCCGCCTTGAAGGCGTAATCCGCCCGCTTGTCCGCCGAAACGTATTTCCAGGACGAGAAGGCCGCCTCGGCCGCCTGTATGGCCTTGTCTGCAAGATCAGGGCCGGCCTTTTGGAAGATGGCCAAGACCTCGTCCTTCTTGGCTGGATTATAGCTCTTGAGCTTCGCATCGAGCCGAATCCGCTCCCGCCCGATCACGCTGTCGAACTCCTTGCCGGCCTCCGACTGCAACTTCGCAATCGCGTCCTGCATCTTCTTCTTGTTCTCCGGCAGGGAGAAATCCAAGTAAGGTTCATTCTTGAACTCGTGTATCATCTCACTCCTCCGAATTATAGGTTACTCATTAGAATCTGCCCACACGGTTATACCTTCTTGAGCCTCAAGTCCGCAAGAGCATTGTCATGGGGAACTTGGTCATACGGCAACCACAAGAACATCGAAGCGCTCCTCTGGGACGGGGAGATTGTCCTCCTCAAGAACAGCAATATAGCCCTCAATCGCCTCTTTGATGTTATGGATGGCCTCCTCCCTCGTCTTGCCCTGACTGACACAGCCCGGCAAGCTCGGGCATTCCACAACGAAATACCCGTCCTCTCCAGAATAGATTACTACCTGTCGCATGTCATCACCTAACATCCTCGAAAGAGCCCTCGACACACATGCTGACACGACTGAAGACGACCAACCTCGGCCTAGCCGCTATTCGCCTGTCCGGATTGTCTCAAGTACACTTCTACTGTTTCAATAAACTCCTTGGAGTCTCGAATCAAGGCTTGCGCCTTCTGCTTACTTATTAGGCCTGGGGCGCCGTAGTCCCCGATCTCTCTGAGGTCGGAAGCATCCAATATGTGTTGATGAAGCCTCTTCGGAACTAATCCGGGTTTCACGAACTCCCTCCCGAACGCACCTATGACAGCAGAATGCTTTGAAAACGCCAGGTCCTTGGTAAGCAGGATGGCCTCAGTCGCATAGAACATGCTGTAGTAAGACCTGCTTGCCGAGAAGTCGAAGATGCCGTCATCGAACAGCAGCTGCGCGGCCCTGAGGCTTGTCCGAGCCTTTTCCATCAGATCCGGAAGCTCCTTCGGCTCTCTCATATCGCGATACCCTCGCGCCTCGCACAAATGAACAAGGGGACCTTTAGCGCGCTGAACTGAGCCGCATCCACGGGCACCGTTGAGATGACGACGTCATATTCGAGATCAATCTCGTGAATCTCCTTAGAATACTCATCAAGCTCCGAAACCGGGTCTTGCACACCGTCCAATAGGATAAGAAGATCAATGTCCGACCCATCTGTCGCCTCGCCACGAGCCCACGACCCATAAAGGACTATTCCTCGCAACCTATCCCCATAGATGGCCTCAAGCTTCGCCTTCACCTCTCGCAGAATGGGCCTTATGGCCTCCGGGATCGCGCTCGCCACGACGTTCTCCTGATTCATCAATCTTGCTGCATCCTTGCTCATACTGACTATAATAGGCCAACTTTGACATCTGTCAAAGACAGCATCAGGTCAAATGATGGAGAGCAATGCCAACTCGCGCAGCTGGAGACAGAACTAAGCATAGCCGGCTCGAGGTGTTCCTCTGGTTCAGCTTGGGGTTCTGCGCGCTGGTCTCGCAGGTGGTATTTCAGCGGGAGTGCATCAACGTGTTCTCAGGCAACGAGCTCTCGATAGGTCTCGTGCTGTTCGTGTGGCTGCTGTTCGGCGGCATCGGCAGCTTCACGATGGGCAAGGCGACGAACCGGCTCGGCGAGCGCGGCACGTTGAGGCTGAGGTTCTGGTTTCTCGTCGGGTTGAGCGTGTTTCTGCCGGGCACGCTGATTGCCATAAGGTTCGCCAGGCCAATCCTGGGCATAGGGCCTGGGGAGATGGCCGGCCTTGCGCCGATCCTCGCCGCCACGTTCGTATGCCTCGCCCCGGTGTCGTTCGCTCAGGGCGGGCTCTTCGCTGTCTATTGCAGCATGCGCACGTCCCCGGAAGCTCCTGAAGCGTCGCGAAGCTCTGGCTCATCAATGGGCGCGGCGACCGATAGCAGGTCGAAAAGGGCAAGCGCCGTCTATTCCGTCGAGGCAGCGGGCGCCGTCTGCGGGGGAATAGTGCTTCACTTCCTTTTGACAGGGCGCGTTTTGCCGTTTGCCACGCTGCTTTTGCTGTCCGGCATCATATTGGTGGGCGCGTGCTGGCAAAAGAGACGGGCCGAGCGCTGGCTTCACGGGGCCATCTGCGTTCCGTTGCTCGTCGGCGTTGCTGTCTCGCTGATTCTCTCATCCAGCATCGAGCTCTTTTTAACTGGACTAGCGTTCGGTGAGACCAAGGTTACCCATGTCCGGGAGACCAAATATGGGCGCCTCGTGCTGACGACGCGGTTTGAGCAGAAGTCGCTCTTCGAGAATGGTCTGCTTCTCTACTCATACCCGGACCGGCTCGCGGCGGAGGAGGCGGTTCACATCCCCATGTTGGTCCACGAGCGCCCGAGGTCCGTCCTGCTTCTGGGCGGGGGCTGCGGCGGACCGTTGCGGGAGTTGCTGAAGCACGGGCCCGAGAGAATCGATTACGTCGAGCTAGATGAGGCGCTCATCAAGGTCTCTGAGAACTTCCTGCCACCAGACGAAGCCGAGGCGCTGCGTCACCCGTCCGTCGAGATACACTACTCCGACGCCAGAAGGTTCGTGGCGCAGTCCCGCTCGCGCTATGACGTGGTGATTCTGAATCTGCCGAGGCCGACCAACGCTCAGCTGAATCGTTTCTTTACGCAGGAGTTCTTTTCGCTCGTCAAGAAACGACTCGCGCCTGAAGGTGTCCTCGCTGTGCAGGTTCCCTCGTCGGAGAGCTATCTTTCCGATGAGCTCAAGACGTTCTTATGCAGCATTCACAATACGCTCAAGCTGGTCTTTCCCACGGTAGCTCTGACGCCGGGCGAGACCGCTCACCTTCTGGCCGCCGACAGGCCATCGCTTGTTCAGCCGACGCAGCCGCTTCGGCGAAGTCTGCCGCTCAGCGCTGATGTACTGCTTGCCAGACTCGCGGACAGAGGGATAGAGACGACCTTTGTAACCGACTGGAGCATTCCCGCGAGGTTCGAGTTCTTTAGAATGCGGATGATTGACGAGGCGCTCAAGGGATGTGCCGATTCGGGCGCCCGCATCAACCGCGATTTCTCGCCGGTCTGCTACCACTACGCTCTTGTTCTATGGGGCAAGGAGTTAGGCAGCTCGGTAGTCGCCGTCTATGAGTGGCTTGGGAACCGCACGAGGCCCCAGGTCTATTCGGTTGTTGTGGCCTTGTGCCTGGCCGTTCTAGCGACCCAGTTCGCCTCGAGAAAGCCACGAAAGGTCGCGACATTCGTGTCACTCGCCTCAATCGGTTTCCTTGAGGTCGGCGTCGAGATGATAATGATGATCGCCTACCAGATATTCTTCGGGAACATCTACTCGATGCTCGCGCTCCTCGTCTGTGCGTATATGGGCGGGCTGGCGGTCGGGGCGTTTGTGTCCCGAAATAAGCTGCTGGTCAGGCCGGCTCGAAGGCCGTTTTCGGGCCTGTTGCTTCTTCAGGGCGCAGCTGCCCTCTTCCCACTTCTGGCGATAGCGCTTCTTATGAGCATTCAGCAATTGGGCGGAGGCGCCCTTGTTCAGGTGCTCTTTGTCGCGGCAATTCTTGTCTCAGGCGCCGTCGGAGGCGCGCTCTATGTCTATGGCAATGCGGCCTATACCGAGCTGGCCGGTCGAGACCCCACTAAGCAGACGGCCGGAACCACCTACTTCGCAGACCTTGTCGGCTCGTCAATCGGAGCGATCGTCGTAACCTCCTTCCTGCTGCCGATTCTGGGCGTGATCGAATCGCTCGTCATCGCCTCACTCGTCGGTCTGATAGGACTTCTCGCGCTCGGCATCGCTCATAGTAGGGGCGGCTCGTAGGGGCGGTGTCTCTGACCCGCCCGCCTACATCAATCCCTGCGGATACGAGGCGTGTTATGCGACCATCAATTCGAACGGGCGGGTCAAAGACCACGCCCCTACATGCTTGCAACGACTTATGTCCCAGCCTCTGTGAGCCGCCCCTACTGACCTCGTTACCCTTCAAAGCGCGGGCTGCAGCCAGTTGAGGACGTGCTTCTCGAAGGCGAGTATGCTTGCCAAGTCGTGCCTGATCGCTTTGAAAACAGTGAGGACGTCGAGTTCGGGGTCGAGGTTGACCAGCTGATTGCGTATCGAGGCGAGGTTTTGCAGTTTCTCTGCGAGCTCTTTAGGGATCACGTTTTTCGAGGCGAGTATGTCGAAGATAGCGCGGTAGCTTTCCGGCTTCTCAAAGCCGTGGGTAGTGATGATATGGATGCCGAGGTTTATGCAGCCGCCGACCGACCTCTGAAGTAGAAAACAACCGGCGCTGAAGGCCAACTCGTCCTGCACGAACGTGTCCAAGCCAGCCTCAGATATCCTCAACAGAAGTGCGTTGTTCTTGTCGATCTGCCTTATGTAGTATTCGATCCTGTCCGCAGCCTCGGCCCGGTTCCCATTAAACATCCGTTCCATCTTGCCTCACCAACTCTTCAATCGCCTGAACGTCCAGATAGTCCATTATCGCCACTTCTTCGAAGGCTGCTCTCTCCGTCAATGAAGAACAGTATATCCCCCTTGAACGCTGAACTACGTTGTACCGAGTAAATGGGGAGGCATCGTTAAGCACAATGACGTCAAGCTCCTGCGTGCCCACGATCGACGAGAGGTCGAGAACCACCTTAGACCTGAGCTCAGGGTAGCCATCTTGAGGAAGCTCCTGACCTGCAAGTATCGCAAGCGTGGGGCGGGCGCCTGAAACGCTGCGTCCAGTCATGGCATCCTTTGGCATGAAATATCCTGCCACAACCTTCGGGACGTTTCTGAGAACGCCGGTCATGGCCCTCAATCCGCCTTCGCTCATCATCCCTTTCCATCACCTCTCATGGGTTCAGTCATACTCCAGCATGTCGTCCTCTTTCGGTCGAACCACCTCGATGCGGTATTCGTCCTCGATGTCCTGCTCCTCGGAAGCAGCCGTCGGCAGCTCCGCCGGCGCAACCGGTTCAGGCCCCTCATCCGGCGGAGCCTCAAGTAGTGTATCGCTGACCATACGGCGAGCAAAACCGCGCGGGATACCGGACACGCTCCCTGCTGCCAACGTGTCCAGCTTGAGCCAGAGCTTGAGCAGTCGGTCATTGAAGAAGTATCTCGCGCCTCGCTTTGTGAGCAAAAGGGAACGCAACAGCCATTTCAGATAGTCATAAGTGGCTGGGACGCTTCGTTCAATCTTGGTCGCAGCTTCCGAGGCAGTCATACCCTCTCCGAACGAGAGGACCCTTGCAATGTGCCTCAGGACGGTGTCGCCGCGGACGTTCGAGATGGCGTCCGTCATCCGTGACCGAATAGTCCGCGAAAGCTCCGAGAGCGGATCAACGAGCGCATCGGCCACGAGCGATACAAGTTCTCCCTTTCCGACGGCCACTCCCCCGGTAAAGACCGAATCGCAGAATGAGAGCAGATATGAGAGCCGACCGTCGCACAGCGATCGCAGAGTTTCACACTCTTCCTCGGAAAGTTGCGCATCCAAAGCAACAGCTGCCACTGCCGAGACCTCCTGAGCCGAGAGCCTCGGCATCAAAATAGGTCTGACCGCCGTCCGGCGCAGGCACTTGCCGGTGATCTCGAACACGGCGTCGGTGCTTTGCCCGTATTCGAGCGCCACAATCCGAAGCTCGGGGAACTTCGCAAGCGCCTTGGCCATAATCGCGAACGCATCGTCAACTCCCTTGTAGCTCTTCAGCGCTTTAAGAGAGGTCAGGTCTTTCATGGCGACGACCGGTCGCAAGCTCCTGCTCGAGGCCTCTGCAATGAATCCGTCCAGCAAGTTGACCAGTTCGGCATGCAGCCGCACGCCTGACCGCTTTTTTGTTGCATCCAGTCCTTTTGGCGGGACCAGCCATCGCGGCGGCCTATCTGCGTCTAGTTCCTCATCGGCAAAGACGCCTTCGAGGGCGCATCCGATCGCGCTAACCAGAAGGGACGGTGAAAGCGCCATCTTGGCGAAATCCACGAACGCACACGCCACGGGCATCTTGGCCGCCCTGCGACGCAGACCATCCCAAAGAACCTGAACCGCCCCGAAGTCGTCCGAGATGAAGAGAACATCGCTCTCACCAGCACTGATAGCATCTAGAACCGAGCGGAAGGAGAAAACATCATCCATCAGAATGTCATAATCCCGCATATCAATCCCCATGCCCAGATGATACGAGCCGTAGCGTGCATATACAAGCGCTCGCCGGCGAGGCGGCCAATTACCTTCAACAGGAGCCAAAGGCGAGCAATTGTGCGTAGCGCGTTCGATTCCTTCGTGCCTGGGCAGTATTCGGTTCAGAGACATATTCCTCGATGCGCGTGAGATTGACAGCTCTGAGAATCACCTGGCCGCGGGCGCTGCCGTCCATCGGGTTTCGGACCCAAATCCTCTGCTCCTGGCGGTCGTGCAGAGCGGGATATAGCATTGTGGCCGTCCCATCTCGACCCCGAGTCAGGGCATAGACCGCCAGCTGATACAGCATGTTTGCCGTCGGCGGATTTGCCCAGAGGTCACGGTATTTGGCGTCCAGAACGGACACTGCCCTGCCGTTTTTCGAGACGGCGTAATCTGGACGAGGCGTAGGGTCTTCGCGCCCCAGAGGGTTGTAGGAAGCGTAGTATCCCATAACGTTCCTCAGGCGGAACTGTTCCATGACAACGCAATTTGGAAGATCCTCTCGCAAGAAACGGCCAAGAAGCGCTTGAAAGAAAAGATTCATGTCGAAAAGGAAACCGGGCAGCTCGATCCTCTCATCGGTAGATTCCCAATAAATGCCCTTGGCGTCCAGAAGCATCCCGATGATCGTGATCGCTGGCTCGTAAGCGACTGTCAACCTGCTCGACCTACGCCGCAGCCGCCTCATGACGTCGTGGTCGAGGCGATCAATGGTTGAGACATTGTCTCGTATCTGAATGATTAGCCCTCCCAGGCGACGCGTCAGCCAGGGATCATGCGTGATGGAGGCGCCGAGGCAAAGGCCCTTGAGCAGCACCTGGTTAATCAGACAATCTCGCAGCCTCGGATGATACGTGCAGGGAAGTGTTGCGGAGGTTGTTAGGCCACTCTGACGCACGAACTGCTGAAAGTCGATCCTGCCGCGAGGGCTTGCGAGGGCAGCGCTCCTTCGGATGTATCTGCGGTGTAACCCTCTGGCTACCAGTTCGCTCGCTTCCTGGGCCAGCTGGTGCAGAAGAATCTCCTGAAACGAACAATCCGCGATTTGAAACTCCGTCTGTGAAAAGAGCTTCAGGTCCCGCAGGCCATACGCGTACCGCAGTAGCCTCAGAAGCGGCATCCCCTCGATCTTGGGCCGAATCGTTATTGAGAGGTTCCCAAGTCGCAGCCTGCCAACGTGCGAGAACGATTGGAGCGAGAGCCCCTGATTGTGAATATCAACAATGCGCAGAACGTTGGACTTCGAGAGGACTTCTGCCAGTTTGAGTTCAGCGCTGTCTTCGTCGAGATGTTGGCCATACAGAACGCTCCCTGGCTCGGGCGAAAGCGTCTCCCATTCCTTGAGCTCCACGGGGATTCGCATCAATCGCCCGGCCCCTCGGGTTCGCCATCTGCGTCGTCTTCATCGTGGTCCTCTTCAACTTCGCCCTCCTGCAAAGCAATAGCTTTTGCAGACGTAGCTAAATCTTGCGTTACCGCAAAGATCGCCTGAATCAGCTCCTCTCTATTGTTGGGCTCGAAGATGTCGTCGCTAATCTCCTCCTTCGTAGCATCCACGAAGGCCCGGCCAAGAATCGCCTCAAGCTTCGTGTAGTCCTCGTAGCAATACTCCTGAAGAAGCGGCAGAATATCGCCCCTGAGCACCCTCGAGAACGTAGCGAAGTCGGGCAGTGGGCGCCCATTCTGCATGAGATAGGCGTGCCCCACCTGCAGGTTGCGGGCATCCCGCCCGACGTGCTCCCGGATACGGTCATTCAACGCATCAAGCCACAGCTCAAGCGATATCCCCTCAATAAGCGGCCCTTTCAAAAGCGAACTGTCTGGCATGAGCTCCATGAAACCGAACCTGCGCCTCAACGCCGTGTCCAGAAGCGCGATTGAGCGATCGGCGGTATTCATCGTGCCAATGACATATACGTTTCCAGGCACACTGAAACGCTCGCCTGAAAGCGGCAAAATAAGTTCCTGGCCTCTCTTGTCCTTTTCTAGAATCGTCAGCAGCTCGCCGAAGATCCGGGGTATATCTCCCCTGTTGATCTCGTCGATAATGAGATAGAACTTGCGATCCAAGGCTGCCTCTGCGTGCTTGCAGAGCTTCTTGAATATCCCGTCGCGCAGCTCAAACACGAGCTTACCATCAATCTCACGCGGCCGGAACCCCTCGATGAAATCCTCATATCCGTAGGCTGGGTGGAAGCAGCACGCACGCACGCAGCTGTGCTCCCGGTCGATTCCCGACCGTTCCTCGTCTGGCAGCTGATCATGAGGTTTCCCGTATGACGACCGTGCCGCCAATTCCCGGGCCGCTCGATTGGCCCAATAGGTCTTCCCCGTGCCAGGCGGCCCGTAGAGGATCACCTGTCCCTTGCGCTTCAAGATCGATTCAATCCTTCGTCTGGTTGGGTCCTCATCATCATGTCCATCTGGTCTAAGAACGCGTTTTTCTATCTCGACAAGGTTCTCTGGATACTTTCGCATCTCATGCACCGTAGTTAGAAGCCCATCCAGAGTCGGCGTTTCCCAGAGATCAAGGGAAAGCCACTCAACCGGTCTGCAATGCGGGAAGTCCAAAGTCGGCTTGTACCTGTAAGGGCCGATCACTCTCCCGATGCCCAGCACCTTTTGGCCTTCGGAGGCTACGACGAGGTCACCTTCCGAAATAACATTGATGAAATCATTCAGCTGTCTTGCTTGGTTAGTACGGGTACCTTTTTGAGTAGGCTCGTTCTCATTCAGGTAAAGCTTAGCCTTGTCCATACACTGAATCAGCTGCGCTTTGGCTTTGCTGTTCCCTACCAGATCCTCGAGGTTCCCCAGTTTGGCCCATTCACCTCCAGTGGACGTGAAGTGGCCTTCTTTCATTTCATCCCAGTAGCTCTTCTTTCCGGATTTATCGGTTGTCCCAATCCGCCAATAGCGGTGTGGTTTGCCGTTTCTCGTGTTGAGCACACTCGTGAGATGGTTGATCGGCATTTGTAATTCCGCGGCCAGGGACACATATCTCCCCGCGCAAAGGAAGCGGCCTTCGCCCTCAGGTGGAATCTGAAGCAGCTTGATCAGGTGGAAACGCTGGTAATGGACAGTGTGGAACTCCTCAAGCTCGTTGGGATAAAGAAGGCTGAAGTACTTGTGGGCCCAAGATTTGTTCGTCACGGTGGAGGCCCGTTCGTTTAGGTCGTGCTGAAGCTGCTTGTAGTCATCGTCGGAACCGTTCGGAGGCAGGGCATCAAGCGCTTTACATCCGTTAACAAGCTCCTCACGCTGGCTCCTGGCAATCTCGACAGCCTCGTCCAAGGAGATTGTGCGTTTCTTGCCCACCCATCCTGTGATCCATTCCCCAGTTTTCTGGCTTCGGAAGACACCAAACACGAACTTGGGAGCTGGCGCAATCATTCCGAACCGGGCGGGGAATTCGTCGTCGTCCTTGAATTCGAGCCAATGGACCAGACTGTCGTGTTTGGGTTCCCCGTGCATCATGTTTAATAGGGCTTCACCGTCAAGCTGAAGGAGCCTCTCAGGCCCGAAGCGCTCGCGGAACAGGTCGTAGCACTGCTTTAGCTTATCGCTCGAGAGAAGCTTGCCTTCATCTCTGAGCTTCTGGTAAGTAACTTTGAGTTCATCTCGAATCTTCTCGTTCAGTTCCATCTTAGTGCACTCCTTATCAGATATATTATTGCGTCGTGATTATGGCTTTTGATCGAGAACCTCGCGGTAAACGGCCAGCGTTTGCTCGGCGGTGCGTTTCCAGGAGAACTCGCTCGCTCTTTTTGGGCCTTTTTCCCTTAAGTCTTCATATCTGTCCAGATTGTGAAACATCGAGCCCAAGATGTCCGCCATATTGTACGGATCGTATGGATCGAAGTAGGCGGCGGCGTTACCGGCAATCTCCTTAAGGACAGGGAGCCGGGACATGCAGACTGGCACGCCACAGGCCATCGCCTCCAGTGGCGGCAGCCCAAAGCCCTCGTATAGCGTCGGGAACACGAAGATGTACGCGCCGGAATAGAGGACGGGCAGCTTCTCGTGTGGCACGGCGCCGAGAAAGCGCACGCATCGCGTCATATAATGCCGCTTCACGTATTTCTGCAGCACAGCGCCTTGCTTCTTGTGCTCGCCGACGATGACGAGAGTGAGGTCAGTATCAAGCCGCATCCTCACGATATCAAAGGCCTCAAGCAGGCGTGCGACGTTTTTGTGCTTACGCAGGCTCCCTACGTATAGAATGTATGGCACGTCAATACCGTAATCCCTCTTGAGTCCATCCAGAAGAGAAAATGGAATCTGCGGTCTGAATATCTCCGACACGCCGTTATAGACGACGCTTATCTCCTCCTCAGGGACGCTCAGATGCTCGACTATCTCGGCCTTGCTCGCGTTTGAAGCGGTTATGATCCTGTCGGCGACGCGCGCGGCGAGGCGCAGCATTTTTTCGGCGTAGATTCGACGGGTTCTGGACGGCAGCAGTTCTGGCATGAGAAGGTGGTTGATGTCATGAATCGAGACCACATACTTGCAGTGCTTGAGCGGACTTGTCGCATAATGCAGCCAGTGCAGGATGTCCAGCCCCAGCTTCCGCGATTTGTGAGGCAACTTGATGGCCTCTTCTATTGAATAGCGTTTGGATTTCTCTCGGACTGTCGTGAAATTGGGCGGAAGAGTCGGAATCAGCGCGGGATCGCCGAGCAGAAAATACTCGTTTTCTGTGTCTAGAAGCGCGAGGCTCTTGATCAGGTTCGAGGTTATCGTCCCAATGCCGTAGTCGAGTATCTTCCTGCAATCGATGCCGATTCGCGCCGGTTTCATTGAGTAGCAGCGGGCTTGATGGCTGGGACTTTGGCCAACGCAGCTGTGTAGGGGCGGCTCACGAGCCCTCCTCTGATTCGATCTAACGTATGAAGGGCGGCTCGTGAGCCGCCCCTACAGACCTTATCCCATTCCAATAGGCACATTCCGTATATAGCGAGGCGGTTCTGCCCCTACAGCCAGAATCCGGCGATCACATCGCTGACACATGGGTCGCCGACGTCTTTCAAGGGTCTTGGGCGCCGGCGAGCTCATCGAGATCGAACATGTCGCTGTTCTCGTCGGTCGTCTGAGACGCGGCGCTCTGGATGTTCTCGAGCGTGCTAACGATAGATGCGATCCGGTCTGCGTTCTCGACGATTGACTTGGCTTTCTTCCTCACGGACTCGCCGTCGGCCGCAACCATTGTCTCGAGCATCTGAGCCGATAGCAGAATGCTGCAGAGCGGGTTGTTGATCTCGTGATTGACCGTCGCCACCATCCGCTCAATCGTCTTGAGCCGCTCCGCCTCGATCAGCTTCTCGTGGACAGCCTTGAGTTCCTCCTGCGCCTCGACCGCCCGCATGTAAAGCTTCGCGTTCATGATGGCTATGCCAGCGTATTCGCTGAAGCGCTCGAGCACCGCAGTGTGCTCCTCAGTGATAGGCCGGCGCGATCTGTGGTTATCGACCGTAATCGTCCCGACGACGACGTCCTTGACCACGAGCGGGATTTTGGCCATCGGCCCCGGATACAGCCTTGCGGCCTTCTCCGCTGTTTCTCCCTTGCCGAAGCTCCCCTCCGAGAAGTACTTTTTCTTGTGGTGCACAACCTGCCGGGCCCACGGCGCGATCCTTTTGTCCGAAAGAGGCCAGACCTTCTCCGCAAGCTGCGCCTCATAACTGTCCTCGGGAATGCCCATCGCCATCACCGCCTCCTCCAGCTTCTGGTCCCAGTCGATCAGGGACAGAACCACCCGGTCAAACTCCGTCGCGTTGGCGATACTGACGAGTATCTCCTTCAGAACCTTGTCGAGCTCGAGCGAGCTCGCTATCGACTTGGCGATGCGCTCGAACGTGTTGAACTGCTCCTTGCGCAGGGTGTAATCTTCATTTTCTTGACTGAGCGTCTCGTTTTTCTTCTCAAGCTCCTCGATGCGGCTGACCACCTGCTCGTAGAACCGCTTGTTCTCAACGGCGTCCTTGAGCATCTTGGTCGTTCGCTTAGGCTCAAGCGGCTTCTTGAGGAAGAAGGATGCGGCGTTGTTCCAGGCCCTGAGAACCTTACCCAGCGTGGGCTTCGATGAGGCGACTATCGTCGGGACGTGACCCTCGGGCGTCGTACTCTCGGCAAAAACGTCCAGCTTGATGCTCTCGCCGAACTCCAGATCGAGCAGTATGACGTCGCAGCCCTGCCGCTTGAGGCAAGCCCTTATCTCGTCCGCGGTAGCGAAGGAAACGAGCTCGAAGCCCGAATCCAACAGCACCGGACCTATCTGCTCGACAGACTCGGGAGCATCTATGACCAGAACCTTAGCAGGGGCGTCTGAACTGTCTATCGATCCCGTCAATTGCCTCCACCCATCCAGAAAGTGCGCAGCCTCGACTAATAGGTTACTCACGTCAGAGATGTGGTCAACCTTTTTGTAAGGGGGAGTTCTCGTAATCGTACCCGGACCTGCTCGACTGAAGGCGTTCTTCCTGCATCCCTGAAAGGGATTAAGGTGAGTAGCCGTAGGTGCTAACCTACGGATCAGTCGCGGACAGACTAGCACCTCAGTTCGCCGCGCGGCGACCTGGACATCGCCCT
>CBDVDH010000058.1:0-23247 GCA_965372715.1 uncultured bacterium
GCGGCGGACGCACTCCAAATGGCCCTGCCCGCAAGGCTCAATCTGATTTTTCGGGCAAGTCCCCTCCACTTGACTTTTTGCCCGCCGAATATCAGCTTCTCCGCTATCAGTCGTCGCAGAGAATGGGACAGTCTGGCGAATGAACCTTCAACGCGTGAGGCGCGATGGGCGAGAGCATCAAGAGCAAGGCCGAGCGGCTTAGTCGAATCTATTCGATTCTGGCGAGAGAATATCCCAATGCCGGGTTGAGGCTTAACTTCAGGACGCCGCTCGACCTGCTAGTTGCATCGATACTGGCGGCGCAGTGCAGGGATGAACGCGTTAACGAGGTAACCTCTTTCCTTTTCGGCAAATACAAGACGGCCGCGGACTACGCGAATGCGGATGTTGCGACATTCGAGCGTGAGATTGGAAGCGTCCCGATGTTTAGGCGCAAAACCCGGAGCATCAAGGCAGCGTGCGAGGCGCTGGTAGCCGGGCACGGTGGCGAGGCGCCGGCCGATATCGATGCGCTGATAGCTTTGAAAGGAGTTGGCCGAAAGACGGCGAACCTTGTGCTTTCAAGCGCATTCGGGAAACCAGCGATCGTTGTCGATACACACGTCATGCGGATCGCTGGGCGGCTTGGTCTCTCCGAAGAGATGGACCGCGACAAGATCGAACTGGACCTGATGAGGCTGCTTCCGGAAGATCGATGGTCGCAACTTGCGCACCTTTTCTCCGCTCTTGGGCGCGATGTGTGCAAGGCGAGGGCGCCGAAATGCGAAGCCTGTCCGGTCGGCCAGCTGTGCCCATCGGTTCAACGAAGCACGGGGCGACCTGATTGAGCTCTGCCCCGAAGACAATCATCCTCAGGGACATGCCGATGGTGCCGGTGGACCGGGGCCGGTGCGCGTTGGTTTTGGCGCTTCAGACAGCGATGAAGTATCTCGGCCAGACCGTTGACTACGACTATCTGATGGGCGTGTCCGGAGCCGCTTTTCTGTTTTACGTGAACCGTGATCAACCAGTGGTTGCTGAGTGGTGCGAGGCGATGCGCGAGCGTTGGCTTCACATCATTTCGGACGCCCTTGGCCTGGAACTGCGGCTGGTCGATATGGACAAGACTGCGTTCGACAGCGATCCCGAAGAGCATTTCCATACTCAATTCGGCAACGAGGTCATCGGCTCTCTCGAGGCGCGTCGTCCGTGCCTTGCCTACAGCTGCTTTGAGGGGGGCAAGTGGGACATCATCACCGGCTTTTCTGATGGCCGACTGCTTTGCCGCAGTATCCACAATCCGGTGTCCACAAGCGGTCTGATCGACCATATTCAGCCTTACGAATACAACACACTGTGGCCATCGAAGATAATCCTGATCGGTGAGAAGAAGAGGATCACTCCGCGAGTTGACCTGATCAGAAGGTCGCTCGAGGTTGGCCTCAAGATAGGACGTGGGCTGACGAATGGCCAGGGGCAAAAAACCCTGACCGGTCCTTGCGCGCTGAGCAGGTGGGCCGATCTGCTCTGTGAGGAGCCTAATCGGGGCGCCGCGGAGGGACATCAACGGCTCAAGAGGACATTCATCGACTCGCGGCTATCACTGGAGCGGTTTCTCAGATGGGTCCAATCTGAGCTCGGCCCGGAGCTCGGCCCAGAGGTGGGCTTCGCGAGGGAGCATTTTGCGAGGTCCTTCGAGATTTTGATGTCAATCGACATGACAGATGAGGCGATGTCCGAAGAGGGTTCCAGACTGAGAATCGCCGACGACGTCAGGTCGCTCGAGGGGATCGAACGCCAGGCGTTCAGGCATCTTGAAAGGGTGCACGAGGGAATGAAGAGGAACTGGCAGGCGCTCGAATGAACGATCTCGGATTGAGCCCGCCGGGCAGACAAGCGTCTCACAACGATGGTCCCACAAGTCGTTTGGTGAGCATTCCGCTGTCCATTCGCAAGACAATGATATATCAGATTCGGTTGATTCTCAAGATCAACGAGCATCGTCTTCATTCGCGACATAATCGTCGGAATTGGTCTGTAGGGGCGGTGTCTCAGACCCGCCCGCTTTATGGATTAAGAAGAATCCGACGTCGAGAGCTCAGCGATCAATTAGATAGAACGGGCGGGTCTGAGACCACGCCCCTACGATGGCAGGCTGGAAAGCCCGCCACACACCGGCAGGCTGGAAAGCCCGCCCAACACCGGCGGACTGGAATAGCCTGATGGCAGAAGAGAAAACCCCTGTAATATCGGTTGTCATCCCAGTGAAGGACGAGGCCGATTCGATCGCCTCGGTCATTGGATCAGTCAAAACCGCTCTTCAGGGTTACGACGGAGCCTACGAGATCGTGGCAGTCGATGACGGCTCCACCGACGGCAGCCGGGAGATAGCGCGGCAGGCCGGCGCCAGAGTGATCTCGCACGCGACGGGACGAGGCTACGGCGCCGCTCTGAAGACAGGTATCAGAAACGCACGCGGCGATTCGATTGTGATAATCGACGGAGACGGGACGTATCCGGCGGAGGCGATTTGTGAGATGCTTGACGGGCTCGACTCGGCTGACATGGTTGTCGGCGCACGGGTCCGCAAGGGCGCAAAGGTCCCCCTTATCAGAAGACCCGCTAAATGGTTCCTTCAGCGGCTGGCCGGCTTCCTCTCTGGGGTGAAGATCCCGGACCTCAACTCCGGCCTTCGAGCCTTCAGGAGGCGGACTGCGGAGGATTACCTTCGTGTGCTGCCGGATAGGTTTTCGTTCACCTCCACAATAACCCTCCTGATGATCGGCGACGGGAAATCGATAAAGTATGTGCCAATCGACTACCACAAGCGCTCTGGGAGGTCTAAGATCGTGCCCAGCGACGCCTTCTCATTCCTTCTTCTGATCATAAGAACCATTATGTTCTTCAATCCGCTCAAGTTCTTCTTCCCTGTCGGACTCGTCGTATTCCTGGTGGGCGCGGTGAAGCTGTCCACCGACTACCTGATCTATGACAGACTTTCATCAACCTCCGTATTGCTGATTCTGTCCGCCATCCAGCTCTGGGGCCTGGGCTTTCTGGCAGAACTGGTCTTGTTCCTCGAACAGCGAAGGAAATGAATCTCTCTCCATGTGCGGTATCTGCGGCATAATCACGGCGTCCGGATGCAAGGTTGACCCGGCTCTTCTGGACCGGATGACCGATCTGATGCGCCACCGGGGTCCGGATGAGCGCGGCGTCTGGCTCAATTCGGCGGGTAGTGTCGGGCTTGGCGCCAGAAGGCTCAGCATAATTGGCCTCGCAAACGGGCGCCAGCCGATAGCCAACGAGGACAGAAGCTGCATTCTTGTCGCCAACGGAGAGATCTACAACTACGAGGTCCTCAAGAATGACCTGATGAGCCGAGGTCACGTTTTCTCGACCGATACGGACATCGAGGTCATCCTGCATCTTTACGAAGAAATGGGACCAGACCTCGCGAATCTCCTCAACGGGATGTTCGCCTTTGCCATCTGGGACGAGAAACGGCGCCGACTTGTCTTGACCCGCGATCGGCTCGGCATCAAGCCGCTCTTCTACACCCGCCTGGCGGACCGCACCATTTTTGCATCTGAGATGAAATCGATTATCTGCGACCGAGGCGTGCCCCGTGAGATCGACTTGCAGGCGATGCACGATTACTTCAGCTTCGACTACGTGCCCGGCCAGCAGACTATTTTCAAGGGGATTCAAAAGGTCCCACCGGGCAGCACAGTTGTGTTTGAGGATGAGAACATCCTGACGAAACGCTACTGGGACATGTCATTTCAGCCCAACGAGACATTGGAGCCGATAGAATACTACGAAGAGCGGGTCAGGGAACTACTCGCCGAATCGGTTCGCAGGCGACTCATGAGCGAGGTGCCGGTCGGTGTTCTACTCTCTGGTGGAATGGATTCAAGCGCGATCGCGGCCTACATGGCACAGCAGGCCTCCGAGCGGATAAGGACGTTCTCGATCGGGTTCGAGGACGCCTCATTCAACGAGCTTCCCTACGCCAGAATGGTCGCCAAGGAGTTAGACACCGAGCACTACGAGATGGTGGTTGGCGCAAAGGACGTGCTTGATGTGCTCGCCTCGCATATCCAGTTCATAGACGAACCCTACGCGGATGGCGCCGCGATTCCCACCTACTACGTCTGCAAGATAGCCAGTGAAAAGGTAACCGTAGTTCTCTCGGGCGAGGGAGGCGACGAGATTTTCGCCGGATACGACACACACGCCGCCTATCGCCTCGCATCGTCGTTTCGCAAGGTTCCGAGGGGCGTCAGAGACCACGTCCTGCGACCGTTGATCGGCCTTTTGCCGGTATCCGAAAAGAAGATCAGCTTCGAGTTTAGGGCTAAGAGATTCATAAGCGGCGTCTCGCTGCCGATCCCGCAGGCGCATCTTTTTTGGCGCATTGTTCTATCGGAGGTCGAGAAGATGAGCCTCTACTCGCCCGAGTTGAGGGAAAGGGCTATGCCTGAGGCCTCCGAACGGATTTTCACTCGGCTATTCGACTCATGTCCCGCAAAGGACCCTCTCAACCGGCTCTTATACATCGACAGCAAGGTCTTCTTGCCGGACGACCTCTTTGTCAAGAACGACAGGATGAGCATGGCTCATAGTATTGAGGCGCGTGTCCCAATGACCGATCCTGACCTCGTCGCGTTCATGGGCGCCGTGCCCGTAGGCGTCAAGATGAGAGGCCTGCAAAAAAAGGCGCTCCTGCGAAAGGCGATGCGGGGGATACTTCCCGCCCCAATCGTCCGCAAGAAAAAGGTAGGCTTCGACATGCCATTCGGCAAGTGGCTCAAGAACGAGTTCTACGACTTCATGATGGACGCTTTTGGGAGCCGGAAACTCAGAGAAGCTGACCTCTTCGAGTGGGGCTTTGTGGATAGGTTGATCGAGGATCACAAGGCCAATCGCCGCGACAACGCCCGGCCGCTCTGGGGCATCCTCAATTTCGCTCTCTGGTACGACGCCTATATGTAGATATGTTTCGACGCTTAAGTTCTCACCACAGAGACACAGAGAAAGCAGGAAGCTAGACTCTTGTCAGAGTTGCAGGAATCTGCGTAAGGCTTAACTATCCCAATACCTTTTCTACCTTTTCTCTGTGTCTCTGTGGTGAAAAAAGCGACCGGAAAGCTTTCAGGTTGCCCGTGTCGTCGTGGAAACCATTTGCAATCAACGACCAATCTAACTACCTTACATCAAAGTCACATTTTGGCGTAGAAAGTACTTCAGTAACCGCAGTTGTGGAGGCAAGCCTCGTGAACAGAAGAACATTTCTTAAGCTGGGCGGCATCTCTGCGCTATGTTCCCTATTTGCGCCTCGTCTAGTGAGGCGAGCCGCGGCGCAGGATGATGAGCCCAATTATTGGATTGGAAGCAGGTATTTCATTCAGGACACCGTGGAGACGGGCGATTTGCCCGAGCGGATATGGGCCAGGATCGATGGCGCCTGGCACGTCTATCCGTCGCGAGAGCTGCCACAGGAGTTTGTGGACTGGAACCTCAGCTCGAGGATTGAGATGCTGGAGGACATGCTGAGTGGCCAGATGGATATAAGCTTCGACGGCCCTCATAACGCGGCGGTTGCGACGGTCTCACGGTTCGGCCGAGGGGACAGCGACTTTCTGATCAATAATGCGTATAAGGGCATGGGCATGGTCCCCAAGCCGGACCGCATCGAGGAGATCATCGACCGCCTGAACATGACTCAGGACCACTCCATGAGCGCGAAGCTTCAGATACTCATCGGCAACTACTCCGATGAGACGATCTGGGACAGGACCAAGCAAGGCTCCTTGGAGCTTTACAGCTCGTCCGCGTTTGAGACCCACAGCTTCAGGAATCAGATGCGCAATCCCATCTCGACGGTCGTGTTCTTGGATTCCACGTCGTATGAGCTCAGGACAATCGCGCGGCTCATGCACGCTAACGACCCCACGCTGAACGAAGATGAACGCAAGATGGTCGAATACGTCAATACCGTCCACGCCTACTTCCACGGCGGGCCGACGGACATCACTACGGCCATTTACTACGTGATCGAGGTCTTCGACAATTCCCCGGGCCAATACAGGGCAGGAAGCAGAGTTGTGCCGCCCCTGGATAGGGCAAAAGGCCTCAAGCGGCCCGAAAAGCAGAAGCTACAAGCGATCGGATACTAACCCCAGACACGACACTCAGGAGCGAATAACAATGAATAAGATACGTATTGGATGTTGCACAGTCCTTACTCTAATCGCGTTGCATACAGCTGTTCTGGCGCAGACCCCGCGCGTCGAGGTTACAACCGATAGCGGCGCCTATTACTTCGGCGACAGCGGTGACGTTATTCTATCGGTGACCAACGGCCCGGAAGAGCATTCCGTGGACTTCTATCTCGCGCTGCTGGGGCCGGATGGGATGCCGTATTTCTATCCTGACTGGGCCAACGTGATGCTGCCGGCCTTGAGCGGCGTCGTGCTTCCGCCGAACTTCTCGATGGCGCCGTTCGTCTATTTCACGTTCCCCATTCCAGGCAGCGACCCACCCATCCTCTCTGACGGAGCGTTTGCGTTTGCGACGGCGTTCACAGAGGCCGGCTCGACCGACATCATTCAGGATATAAGCTTCGCCTACTTCGATGTCTCATCGGAGTCGCAGGGCTGTCTGCCTGGCATGGTTCGCATCCCGGCCGGAAACTTCACTATGGGCGACGAATCAGGCGTGGGCTATATAGATGAATACCCTCTGCACGACGTCTATCTCGACTCGTTCTGCATAGACGTCTATGAGTATCCCAACACGGCTGGTTCAGTCCCCGACGCGGGCCTGAGCTGGATTGAGGCGGACTCACTTTGCACCCAGCAGGGCAAGTGGCTCTGTTCCGAGGCGCAGTGGGAGAAGGCGTGCCAGGGGCCTTTGGGCTCAATCTACCCATACGGCGATTGGTATGACAACGTCAGGTGTTGGACTGAGGCGGGCTACAACGACGGTGAGCCAGGCGAATCGGGCCGCAGAAGCCGATGCGTGAACGTCTATGGCTTGTTCGACATGAGCGGCAACGCATGGGAGTGGGTCGGCGATTACTACGACGCTGAGTATTACTCCTCGTCGCCATACGAGAACCCAACCGGTCCGTTCGTCGGCAGCGGCAAGGTCATGAGAGGCGGCGCCTGGTTCCATGGAGGCCTCGCCAGTCGATGCTCCTTCCGCGCCGCGTATGACCCCGAGCGGGGCCGATTCGGCGCCGGCGTCCGCTGCTGCGCTGATTGACCGAATGCGTCTGGTGTAGGGGCGGCTCACGAGCCGCCCTACATCTGAATCGGCCTGTAGGGGTGCCGCTTGCTGCACCCGCCTTCAATTTGTGGAACGCACAGGGCGGGGCAAGCGCCGCCCCTACGGCGGGTTTGACCCTGGATTGTAGGCAACATGACTGCGCTATTGCCCATCCCGCCCAGGTGCGGCCAGGTCGCCCGGCTTCAGCCGAGGCGACAGGTTGGCTATCATTGTATTAACTCCCGATTTCAATCGGGAGACTCCAGAACTCGACACCCTCCTCTCCATCCTACTCAGATCAAGATTTCAGAGAAGAGGAGGGATGCGACTCGCCTTCCAGACCACCCGACTCGAAGTCGGGTGTTAATACAATGATAGCCATCCACAAAACCGCGTTGAAACGCGGTCGAGATGACAGCGAGTCACCTACCTACGATCCAAGGTCACACCGCCCCTACAACACCCGACGCCCACCTATGGAACAACCCTATTGGGCTGCTTCACCATTTCGACAGCAAAGCAATCCCCTATGAACTCATTTGCTCGCAGTTACCCGGAACTGGCAAGTCGCCAAGTTCGAGAGATACGTCATCGTGCCCTGCTCAAAAAGCGCGGAATAGGCGCAATACATGCCCGAAGGCAGGCCCGCCGTGACTGGCGCCTCGAGCAGCGTGTAATCGCTCAGCGAGAACTGGCCCGGTATCCAGCCGGAATAGAACCAGGAATATGCTATCCAGAGACTTGGCAAGTAGATCAGCGTCCCGTCCGGCAGCATTATCGCAACCGCTAGATCGGCGAACATACCGTCGCCGGGGTTGGCAAGGTCGAGCGTGAGGCGCAGAGTCTCACCGACGCTATACTTCGAGTCCGAGGTGCAGAGGGTGATCATCGGTGTATGCGGCTCGAAGTACGAGAACACCGCAGCCCCCGCCGCGTGGATCGTGTTGCCCGCCTCGCCAAAATCCACGACAATCGCGGTCGTCGATGGGCACTGAAGGCCCTCTGTGGAGAGCGACACCCACGTCTCGCCGCCATCTCTAGTATGATGAACGCCCTTGTAGCCCGAGATGTAGAAGTCATTGCTGTCGTCCGGGTTGATCAGAATATCATTAACTAGCTCTACCGGGGTCTCGAGCTTCTCCCAGCTTTGTCCAGAATCAATGGAACGGTAGAGGCCATAATCATACCAAGTATCGCTAGCATAGATGATAGATGAGTCGCTGGGATCAAACTCGATGAGCATCGGCACAATAGGAATACTCTCAATCAAGAGGAAACTGTCGCCGTAGTCGGTCGAGAGATACAGGCCCTCCGAGGCGCAAACGAAGATGCGATAGGCATCTCCCGGGTCAATCGCAACGAGGCGGGTAATGAGACTACTGCTGCCGCCGACGAAATTGCCGAGTCTTTGCCAGTTTGAGCCCAGGTTCTCCGTCCTGTAAATCGCATCAGTCAGCAAAGCGACGTATATCCTGCGAGAGTCGTTGGGGTCAACCACGATATCCTCGCACCAATCCCATTGACCGCCCGGCCAATAAGAGAAGAACTCCCAATCCTGTCCTGAATTGTGGGACACCTGGATGATGTCCTCAAAGGGACTGCTCTCATACAGGACGGTTTTATCCCCGGGGTCTTGGGCGAGGCAAATTGAAAATATGTCCCTGAAGTAATCGTTGATCTCCCAGTTCAGGCCTGCATCAGTGCTTCTGGCCAGAAGGTCTGAACCGGCGACGACAAGTGTCTCCATTCCGGGATCACAGGCAAACAGATATTGCGCGTCCTGCCCGATCATTCCGTTCGACGAGAACTCAGCGTTGGCACAGCCGTCCGTTGAGCGGCAGATCCCTGAATCCGCGGCGGTTAGGACCTCGTTGCCATCAAACGGCGAGACATCAATGAAAGTGCCGCCATATTCATTGCACCTCAAGGTCCAACTATCGCCGCCATCCTCAGAGCAATGCAGCCCGGGCGGATAACAAGCATACATCAACGACGGATCGTCCCGGAAGAAGCAGATGTCATACACCCTAACTCCGACATCAGTCCAGGTAAATCGCTGCTGATCCCAGCGGTAGAGGCCCCACCCGCTGAGGAAGACATCAGAGGAGTCATTCGGCGAGACATATATCCCCTGTGGCCAGAAATGCGAGAGGTCTAACCCGTATGGCAGGTCTTCCCAAATGATCCCACCATCCACGGTTCGCTTCGGCGAGCTATACACGCAACCTATCCAAATCGTCTGTGGGTCATCAGGATCGATGCAGATGGCGGAGGGTCTCGTCCCTTCATATACCATCTCCCACGTCACTCCTCCGTCCAAAGACTGGTATAGCTGACCCAGATCAAAGGTCGTATAAGTCGCGACAAGAATGTGGTCTGCATCGTTGGGATTACAGGCAATCGCCGACAGCAATTGACCGCCCCAGGGCCCGCTGATGCCCTCCCACGTCAGGCCGCCGTCCACGGATTTGAAGAGCGAGTAGTCATCGAAATAGCCGATGTGGGCATAGACCAGCCCTGAAACGGACCTGCTTGCGCAGAAGCAGAAGCAATAGATGCTATCGGCGGGGAGATCAGGGACGCTTCTTTGCCAGGTCAGGCCACCGTCCTCGGATCTGAAGAAACCGTTCTCTCCGCCTGCATAACACAGCCCCGGGGTGCCGCAGTCGTATTCAACTCGATTGATATAGCCCCCGTACGGGCCGTGGGTCTCCCAGAAGCCCTCGCCAGCGAACGCACAGGCGCACATAAGAACCACTGCAAAAGTCAGAATCAAACGAACCATAGTGTGAACCTCCTATCTACTCCTCAGTTATTCGATTCCGGATACCATCGTGAAAGTCTCGGCCGCGATGTTCGAGAGCTGCTCGTCGGCGCCCTGCTCATAAAGCGCCGCAAAGACGGTGTAATCGCCCGATGGCAGCCCCGCATCCACCGGCGCCTCGAGCAGCGTGTAATCCTTCAACGAAAGACGTCGCGGCAGCCAGCCCGAATAGAACGGCGCGCGACTCAGGCCCAATCCCGGCAGATAAACTACAGTGCCGCCTGGCAGTTCGATCCACACGATGAGATCGACGTTGGACGAGGCGCCGGGATTTGTGATGTTGCAGGACAGGTGGAACATATCGCCGGCCGCATAGACTGGCTGGGACACCGAAAGCGAGATGAACGGCGTGCCGACGTCGAAGAACGAGAAGACGCCGTAGCCGGTCGCGTAGATAGTGTTGCCCGCGTGGTCGAAATCGACGAGAATTGCAGTCGAAACGGGGCAATCGAAGCCGTCCATTGCAAGCGGCAGCCAGACCTCGCCAGCGTCGATCGTGTGGTGCAGGTTCCTCTGCCCTGCGATGTAGAACTCGTCGCCATCGTCAGGATTGATCGCCATCGCGCAGACCCCGGTAACAGGTGTATCGATTGGCGCCCAGGTCCCTCCGCCGTCGGACGAGAGACATAGCGCCGGGCTGTTTGCCTCGTCGGTCGTATTTCGTCCGCAGTAGATCGTCTGCGAATCCAAAAGGTCGAACTCGAGGAAGTCAGGCACGAAACCGCCAAGATTATTCACCCTGCTGAAGCTCTCACCGTCATTCTCAGAGAGATAAAGCCCCTCGGATGTCCCGACAAAGATGCGGGTCGAATCGCGGGGGTCGATACGAATGAAGAACGCTTCCGCATAATCCCAAGAGCCTCCGGGATACAGGTTCAGCGCTTCCCAGGATGCGCCGCCATCCGAGCTTCTATAGGTGACCTCACTGTAGTAGCTGAATCCAGCCAAATAGACCTTTCTAGGCTCTCTCGGATCCACAGCAACGTCATTGGCCCAATACAGATCATAGGGCATCTCGGAGACGAGGAACCACGTGGCTCCCATGTCCTCGGACTTGCTGAATGTCCAATAGGACGAGTCAGAAGCATACATGACCCTGGGGTCTGAAGGGCTCTTTGCGATGTGCAACCGATACTCGTAGTAGGCGTCAGTAGTCATCGTGGTTGTCCAAGAATTGCCACCATCAACGCTTCTGGCGACAGAATCGTCTCCAAAGCACACTAGCGCCTGCTTCTCGCTATCACACGCAAGTAAGCCATCTATGTACGTCCCGGAGATGCCATCGGAGGAGAATGTAAGCGTTTCACAACCGTTATCGGAGCGCCAGACACCGGAATACGGGTCGGCAATTATCACATCGTATGGGTCATAATGGGACACGGCGATAGACCTGCCGGACTGCTCCGCCGAATATATCTGCCAGCTATCACCTGCATCACCGCTGAAATAGACGTAGTTGTAGTCGCAAACGTAAATCCGGGATGGGTCCGTTGGCACAAAGGCTACATCGAAAGCGTCAAAGCCAAATAGCTCCCAGCGCGCCTCCAACGCATTCCACTTGAACAACTGGTCGGCGCACAGCAGCACCTCGTCCGAATCGGACGGCGATACGGAGATGTTGCCCGCATAGCTGACCTTCGAGCCAAGACCGTCCGTCAGGAGCTCCCAAGTTATTCCACCGTCTGTGCTGCGCATTGGGCCCTCTGGATAGCAGCTCATCCAGACCGTCTCGGAATCGTTCGGATCGACGCAGATGCGGTCAGCGGCGACCGCATACATTATTTGCCAGCTTAAGCCACCATCTAACGAGCGAAAGACCTCGCCCGCACAGTCGGGGCCTCACCCGCCGCCCTCGGAATATGCCACCCAGACCCGCTCCGGGTCGTTCGGGTCGCAGGCAACAGCGGAAATCACGTCGGTCTCCGCGGGGACCTGGAGCATCTCCCAAGTAGCGCCCGCATCCTCTGACTTGAAGAGCTCCCACTGGTAGTAGTCGCTAAACGCCGCATAGACGAGGCCCGGCTGCGCCTGGCACGCGCTAAAAACGTCGCAATAGATACCGTAGTCGCCTATTGGGACGAGTTCGGGAGTGCGATTCTCCCAGGTGACACCGTCGTCGAATGACGTATAGAAGCCGCCTTCTCCGCCCACATAGCAGAGTCCGCGCGTGCCGCCGAATTCCACTTCGCGCATGTCCCCGCCATACGGGCCGTGCGTCTCCCAGAAGCCCTCGCCAGCAAAGCTGAGCTGGAAGAGGCAGAAGATGATTGTTGTCAGGATCAAGACATGCCGATTCATTGTGCAATCCTCCTGTTGACAAGGTTCATATACAAATACACCGAATCTCTAATGCCGAACGAATGTTCCGACATCATAGCATAGCCGAGGCGCCTGATGCAACAGTCGGATGGAGGCCGGGCTCCGGAGACTCCTCTTACGACAACTCTTGACTTATTCTGACCCGGTTATCGCACGCAAGCTCCTCTGCTTCATCCTCAATCTGTGTAATCTGCGGACAGTCGCGCTACATCAGTCATTCACCCACGTGGCGAATGAATACTTGTCATCCCGGGCGCCGATCATGAGGTGCGAGCCACCTCGGAGGCTGATGCCGCCGATGAACGTGTACGTGCCCGACGGGAGCGCCTCGGCATCGAACGTGAATAGCTGCCACATCTCGAAAGAATGCGCCGGAAGGACGATATCGACCGACTGCATGGTCGTGCCCCAGTCCGGATAAAAGTAGAACGTCCCGTCATATTCGCACGCCAGCCAAAAGCTGACCGGCATCGTCGTGTACGTGTTGATGAACTCGCCCGAAACAAGCAAGGTCTCCCCCTCTCCGCCCTGGGAATGCCCGACAATCGCCTCCAACGTCAGCTTCTGCGCCGCCGGGCCACCATCGCGGAGGCAGCTCAATCCAGTTTCGGTTCCAATCCACTTGTCCCCGTTGTGGTCGATTAGGACTTTCAGTGGCGAGTTAATCGGGTAGCTGGACGAATAGGCAGGCGCATCCCAGCCAGGGCATAAACCGTCCTTCTGAGTGATCTTCTCCCAATTGTCCTTCTCCCCGAAATACAGACCATCCGTCGCGGCGCAGTAGAGGCGCCCGTCCGTATCAGATTGAGAATGATACACGAAGGCATCTAAAATGCGGGTCCAATGTCCGCCTGGGTAGCATCTGTAAAGACTGCTATTACCAGACAGCAAGGCATATCCATTGATGTCAAAATCGACTGTATAGCTATACACTGGAACGTCGTCCCGGTCAAGTTGCTCCCAAGTCTCACCTTGACAGGTGGTGAAGCCCTCGAGAGTATGGGCTTCGATGTCATATTTGGTGAACCAGATCTTATTCTCCGGCCCCATTGCAGCGCAGATCGGTCTTTGAGAGAGAAAGTAATCCTCTGATGGATACCGCTGCCAATTGGCGCCGTCAAAGCTAAGAACCGCCCCGGTTGCGGTCTCGCCGGGTTCTCGTTTGGCAGTTGAATTCACGAACCACTTCTTGCCGAGGCTGTCAATCGCCAGCGCATGGGAGGCATCGAGCGGAGAGTTGGACATGTCGAACGTCTCGAAGTCCGAGCCGTCCCACCGCGCAGCGCCCGAATCCGACGTCATCCAGATATCACCATTGATATCCGAGGTCATATAGGGCCCATGATCATAGATCCCGAACCAAGGCGCCGCAATATGGCCCCAGTTACCCGCTCTTATGACATTGACCATCCGGGTGGTGAAATTCAGCGTCCAGACGCCTCCGGATTTATCCTCGAGAATGCCGCTGATTCTAGAGCCCTGAAGGGCGTCCTCTAAGTAGATTCGATCAAAGCCATCTCCATCGTAGGATAGAAGACCTGCACCAGGTGTCCCCAAAAGAGATGTACCGTCTGGCATCGCCTCGTATGAAGTGAAGAAGGGATTCGGGAAAGCCTGCTTGAAAACGAGGCCGTCCGCCTCCTCAAAGACGGTGATTTCACCATCCTCATAGAGCGCCAGCCAGCCCCACTCGAGGATCCAAAGCCGATCCGCCCGGTCGAATAACATACCACCCTGGAAATAAACGCTTGCTTCTGACCATATAGGGTCATCGGATACGAGCTGCCAGGCGGCGCCATCGTATATGAAGAGCCCCTTGGTGGTTTCATTCTGGCCGATGGCCCAGAGCACATCATGCGCGTCAAGCGCGATCCCACCGCAGTAGAACGAGACCGGCAACTGCTCGATGTTCTCACCAGAGATTCTGAAGATCCCGCCGCCATGAACCTTGAAATATGCCGTGCCATCCTGAGCGAAGAATGCCGAACCGAAGCCGATATGCCCATAATTCTCATGGCTATACACGCGCCACTCAGCCCCATCGTATCGGTGTATGCCATACCTGTCCGCTAGCCAGAGGCTCCCGTCCGGGCCGGTGTCAAAAACCTGATAGCAGTTCCTTATCTCATGCTCGCCGGTGATGTCCCGTACTAATAGCTCCTGCCCCTGGAGTTTAACCTCATAGACGGTTTGAGGATTGCTGGGATAGGGATAGATGTCGGGATAATAAGGGCCCACATAGAATGTGTCGGGGGCGGCGATCGCCACCCGATGAATGTAGCTGCGAGGCAGGCCGTCATCTGCCGTGAGCAGCCGCATCTGGCCGTCCTCTACGAGGACCAGACCGCGCGCGGTACCCACGGCGAGCACGCCATCCCGATAGTCAATGGATGTTATGAAGTTCTGATCCAGGTAGTTCTCTATGGTGTAGTCCTGCGCTGAGGAACACGTCGCAACCGCCAGAACGATCACAAAAACGCATAATGCCAATTGAGCCTTCATCCCGCACCTCCCTGTAGTTGTGTGAACGAATAACCTGATTTTCTGGTGTTTCTGCCAAATATATCGCACGTTAATATGCAAGTCAACCACCCACACCTCCTTTTCCCCCTCTCGTCCGCAACAGCGGTCCATTGACAGCCGATCGCATCATCCTCTATATTGACGGCTGGAAAGCACCTTTGCCTTGGAGAGTTAGCGAGTGACGACGCGGGTTGTTGACGGACACCGGCAGGAGGAAGAGCAGCTACTCGAGCTGAGCATTCGGCCGGGGAGCTTTGCTACCTTCGTCGGCCAACACAATTTCAACAGCCCAATGCCGTGAAACTGAAATCCCCATCTCCCAATCGTCGGTCCATCCGTTTGAGCGGATATGATTATTCGCAGGCGGGGGCGTATTTCGTCACAATATGCGCGCATCAAACGGCCATGATGGGCGCGTATCGCCATGCGCCCCATCAACCCAGCGGCGCCGCCCAACATAAACAGACCCATGCCAACATGGTAGGGGCGTATCGCCATACGCCCCCACGACGCCAGGATACGCGCCCTCGATACGGCGGGACGCCCATATGGTTTGGTGAGGTTATGTGCGGGCAGCTGAGCTTGAACCAATTCGGAGAGGTTGTGAGGCGTGAGTGGCTGCGCACGCCCGATCTGCGACCGAGTGTTGTGTTGGGTGAATTCGTCGTGATGCCGGACCATTTCCATGCGATTGTGATCATCCGGACGGGCGGATTCAACAGCATGGGGGTAGCGCAATACCGGAAGGGGCGTATGCAATACCGGAAAGGGCGTATGCAATACGCCCCTACAGTGGGATTTCGGTCGCCATCACGAACGGTCGGGGCCATCGTACGTGGTTTCAAATCCGCCACCACAAAAGAGATTAACAGGATGCGGAGAACGCCCGGAGGACCAGTGTGGCAGCGCAGTTATTACGAACACATCATCCGAGACGAGGATGACCACGATCGCGTCCGCAGTTACATAATCCACAATCCCGTCACATGGACACCGGATCGACCGTAGGGACGTATCGCCATACGCCGCCAGGACGTCACGGCACCGCCCGACAGAAACAGTAGGGGCGTATTGCCATACGCCCCCGCGAGTTGACAGCCCGCCGCCTCATCCTCTATATTGACGGCTGGAAAGCACGTTTGTGAAGGAGAGTTAGCAGGTTATGACACGGGTTGTTGACGGACACCGGCAGGAGGAGGAGCAGCTACTCGAGCTGAGCATTCGGCCCGGGAGCTTTGCTACGTTCGTTGGCCAGGAGAACGTCAAAAAGCGGCTGTTGATGAGCGTCGAGGCGGCAAGGATGCGAGACGAGGCGCTCGACCACGTTCTTCTTGCTGGGCCGCCCGGCCTGGGCAAGACGACGCTGGCGCATATTCTGGCCAAGGAGATGGGCGTGTCGGTCATCACGTCAACCGGGCCGGCGCTCGAAAGGAGCGGCGATATCGCCTCGATCCTGACGAACCTGTCGGACAAGGACATCTTCTTCATCGACGAGATTCATCGGCTGAATCGGGTGGTTGAGGAGTTCTTCTACCCGGCGCTGGAGGACTTCCATTTAGACATAATCATCGGCCAGGGGCCAAGCGCAAGGACGATCCGCCTCGACCTGCCCAAGTTCACGCTGGTCGGGGCGACGACGCGCTCGGGCCTCATCTCGGCGCCTCTTCGGGACCGGTTCGGGATACGTGAGCGGCTCGATTTCTACACCGAGGCGGACCTGCTAAAGATCGTCGAACGCTCTGCCGTGATCCTTGGCGTAGATGTTGACGGCGGAGGCAGGGCGGAGATTGCCAAGCGGTGCCGGGGAACGCCTCGGATAGCGAATCGCCTGCTGAAGCGGGTTCGGGATTTCGCCCAAGTGGGGAAGCAGGAGACCGTGACGAAAAGCGTCGCCGACAGTGCCCTGGAGTTGCTCGAGGTGGATGAGATGGGCCTGGACAAGATGGACAGGAGCTTCGTCAGGACCATTATCGAGAAGTTCAACGGGGGGCCGGTCGGTGTCGAGACGCTCGCGGCGTCGCTGAGCGAGGAGAGGGACACCATTGAGGACGTCTATGAGCCGTTTCTGATGCAGATAGGCTTCATCAAGCGGACGCCTCGCGGGCGGGTTGCGACGAAGCTTGCCTTCAAGTACTTCCACACCGAAGAGGCCCCGTCGCGGACGAAGCCTGGACAGCAAGCTATCTTCTGAACGGAAATGGTCGCGCCAAAGCCTATCCTGCTGCATTCCTGCTGCGCCCCGTGCACGATATACCCTCTCAGGAGTCTGTCAGAAGAGGGATATTCACCGAAATGCTTCTTCTATAATCCCAACGTACATCCCTACACTGAATTCAAGCGGCGGCTTGACGCGATGAAGGTCTTTGTGCTCGATACGGGGGTCGGGGCGCTGATTGATGATGACTATGGCCTAGATGTGTTCTTGAAGGCGGTGTATGGCAGCGACGACAGGTGTGTTCTGTGCTACGAGATGCGGCTTTTTGAGACAGCGAGACAGTGTCAAGAAAGACAGCTCGAGCGATTCACCACGACGTTGCTTTACAGCAAGCATCAGAAACATGATGTCATAGCTGACGTTTGCCGGCAGGCTGCAAGCAAACACGGGGTCGAGTTTGTCTATATGGACTTTCGCGAGGGCTGGAAGGAGGGGATTGCAGAATCTAAACGGATGGGCCTTTACAGACAACAGTATTGCGGGTGCATATTCAGCGAACAGGAGCGGTATGTGACAGGGGAGAAAAGGACAAGGGGAGAAAGGGAAAAAGGGAAGTAGTAGATAGCGCCGCGCGCTGATTGGCACGAGAATCGGCACGAGTATAAGCATCCCAAGCGTCGAGGTCAAGCAGCCTGTGCTCGCCGTGTGCACGTCAGTCGGAGCTGTTGTGCAAGAGGCGCCGGGCATGGTTCGTGTAGGGGCAGGGCTTCTCTCCGCCCGAATGAATGTTGGACGCGATATGACAAAACGGGCAGACATTCGCCGCGCGGCGAACCCCTACATTGTCTTGACAAGGACTATGAGCTGCATACTCGTACTCGAGGAGCACAATGGATGAAGTGTCATTGGCCGTTCACCACGATGGTTGTCCTATCAGACCAGACCGTCGTGTGCGGCTGCACGGACCCCGACAAGAGAAGACCGGTCGGCAATCTGAGCGACCACTCGGTTCCTGAAGTCTGGAACGGACAGACCCTAACAAGGCTCAGAAAAGACGTCGCAAGAGGCGCGCTGCCCCGCTTCTGCGATGGTTGCTTTCTTGGGAGGGCTCCCACACAATCTGGCTGTCGAAGTATCGTGACCGACCGCTCGGCCGGGCCGCAGATCCTTCAGGTCGAGCCGTGCATCCGCTGCAACCTTCGCTGCCCAACGCCTCACTGCGAGCTGAACAACACAGCCCAGACGCGGGACGAGGCGCTGCTTGGCTATCAGGATTTCTGCCGCATCTTCGATGACGTTGGCCCCAATCTCGAGATACTGCGACTCTACAATTACGGGGAGAGCTTCCTGAACCCAAGGGCGACGGACATGGTCAGCTACGCGCGCAAGAAGCGAGCGGAGATCTACATCGACTCGCACACCAATGGGATGGTCTTCACGACCGAAAAACGGCGCCGACAGCTCGTCGAATGTGGGCTTGATTACATCATATTCAGCATAGACGGCGCGTGCCAGGAATCGTATGAGAGGTATCGCCGGGGCGGCAATCTGAGCGTGGTGCTTGAGAACCTGGCCACGATTGTCCGGCTCCGCGACGAGCAGGAGTACCCTCGCCTGAGGATATGCTGGCGATATATCCTCTTCAACTGGAATGACAGCGACGAAGAGATGACGCGTGCTCTTCAACTCGCCAGGGAGATCGGAGTCGATCAGTTCACATGGCTTCTCAACAGCGCCGACGACAGACTTAGCAGCAGCCGTTTTAGGCCCGGCACGCGCGATTTCGAGCGGATACGGCATGGCGTATGCGGCTTTGCGGGCGGCTGGGCGAATGCCCTAACCGAGAAAACAGACTCCCGGTATCCGTCAAAACTACTGGCTGAGATCGTGTCCAGCACGGACCAAATCGAAAAGACCCCAGGCGAGCACATCACTCTGAAAGCGACAATCAAGAATGTCGGGAACACCCGGTGGCTCACTGGGGACACAGATGCACGCGGGACGGTCCGAGCGGGGTACTGTCTGTTCAAGGGCAGCAGCGCTGACGACCCACCCATAGAGGAGGGACGGGCTCAACTTGGGGCACAAGATGTGCGCCCGGGCGATTCGACCGAAGCCACGCTCGAACTTAATGCGCCTCGAGACCCAGGCGACTACCTGCTCTGGCTCGACCTGGTCGCGGAACAGATCGACTGGTTTGCCTCGTTCGGCAGCAACGTGGTGCGTGTTCCGCTGCTCGTCAAGAACTGCTGAAGGCGTTCAGCGACGTCTGCGCGAGCAAAGTCCCCAGGAGACGGCCAAAGATCGCGCGGCTA
Organism: uncultured bacterium; assembly: GCA_965372715.1. GTDB lineage: Bacteria > B130-G9 > B130-G9 > B130-G9 > B130-G9 > CAYZPW01. The sequence goes on from CBDVDH010000058.1 coordinate 19,391, forward strand.
TCGCTCCGGCGCGGCTACCCAGCCGTGGGGCCCGAGAAGAGGCACGAACACGCAGCCGGTGATGTCCTTCCTATGAAGTATTCCACCTTTCTTCTCGAACAGCGTCAACGTCTGATATGAGAGGCTCCTGCCGACCGGTATCACCATCCGACCGCCCTCGGCGAGCTGCGCAACAAGCGGTTTGGGGGCCTCACGACATGCGCACGTCACAATAACGCCGTCGAACGGGGCGTGCTCAGGCCACCCAGCGTATCCGTCCCCGACACGCACGTGAACATTCTCGTAACCCAGCTCCTTCAGCCTCGCCTCCGCAGACCTGCCGAGCGCCTCGATTATCTCGATCGTATAGACCTCTTTCGCAATCTCGGCAAGCACCGCCGCCTGATAGCCCGAGCCAGTCCCGACCTCGAGCACCTTTGAATCCTTGTTCGCGGCCAGAATCTGCGTCATCAAGGCCACAATATAGGGCTGCGAGATGGTCTGGCCCTCGCCAATCGGCAACGGATAATCGTTGTAAGCCGCGCGACGCTGCGCCTCGGGCACGAAACGGTGCCGCTCGACCGTACGCATCGCCCGCAGCACGTCAGCGTCCTTGATGCCCCGAGGAACAAGCTGCGTCTTGACCATCTTCTCACGCTGCTTGGCCAAATCGACGCCGTCCTTGCCTTGATTACCGCCCGCACACCCCGAAAATAGACCGCTCATGACCAAAAGCCCCAATGTAATAAGTATGAATCCCCGCCTCATAATACGTCCTCCAGAATCATTGAGACAGCTAAAATTACCATACCATTCTAACCACTGTCCGGCGACAAACTCAACGGCACTTCCTTCCCGAAGAATCGGATTGATGAGGGCTGGTTCTGGCTTCTTGGAGTGCGGCGGCCTGACGCCGCTTTCATTGGCGGTGGCACGACACCACCACTGATGGACGGCTCGTAAGCTGCAAAGGCGCCGATCCGCACTTCCCGGAGCTCTCAACTAAAAAAAGGCACCACGTCAAGCGCGGCCAACCAAACCAGCATCTTGCCACGGCTCTCCCACTCGGCCTCTCTCGAGCCAAAACACCCGATGCGACTCTCCGGGGATTCTCTCATTAAGGAGGAGCTTGACCCAAAGACTCAGCTCTGATAACAGTTCAATCGTCAACATTCGTCCGGGTACAAACCGATCGCTCTGCCGCCTGCCCAGTCGGGCGCCGGTAACTGAGGTTACCTCTGGCGACGGGTCGAGCAAAGAGGGTCTGCCGGGAAGTGGAATACGTAAGAAGAATGTCCAAGGGCTTCTTCATAGCCGCTTACTTAGGTGGTCTTGCCCTGAGTGTTCTCGTTCCCGCCCTGGCCATCACTGTCGGTTTCGAGTGGCTTTTTCTAGCCCTGATTCTTGGCCTGTTTTTTCGCCTCTTCTCCTTCTTCGCGATGATAATCTTCATCTACGACATGTGGCGAGTGATACAGGACGGCCATGCCCGCACTACACCCGGGATGGCCGTCGGGCTGCTCTTCGTGCCGGTCTTCAACCTCTACTGGGTTTTCCAGGCGGTGTGGGGACTCGCGAAGGACTTCAACGCATATTTAGCCCGCTATCACGTCAACGCGAAGCCGCTTTCGGAGAAACTATTCCTGGCTTACCCGGCATCTGTGATTCTCTCCCTATACTACGGGCCGCACCCGATTCTCGGTGTTCTGGCAGGGCTGACCGTCCTGGTTCACGGCACCATCATCATCTACAAGGGTTGTGACGCGGCGAACGTCGCACGGAATATCGCCACATGATGGGAAGAGTATCAAAGCGCTTCTTCGTCTGGTCAATCGCAGGCGGCTACGGCTTGGCCATTCTCCTCCTGATCGTCGCCACGTTTTCTCTCCTTGAACATAAGCCAAAAGCAGCGATCCAATGGGTGTTTGTGGCGCTGGTACCGTTGGCCTACAGCTGCATCGTCTGGCTCTGCCTCATATATTCGATGTGGCAAGGGATACAGGACGGACACGCCAGAGTAGCTCCCGGAAAGGCTGTCGGATTCCTATTCATCCCCTTTTTCAGCCTATACTGGGTGTTCCGAGCCGTAGCCTGTTTCCCGAAAGATTACAGCAACTTCATAGGACGCCACGAGCTGCACGCCGACAGGCTAGAGCCTCACATTTTTGTCGCCTACTCCGTCCTTGCTTGCACTCAGTTTCCCACCGCAGTTCCCCTGTTGGTTATCAGGTGCATACTGGCATCGCGAATATGCGACGCGATCAACGCCATTCCCGAGTTGGGGACTATTCTGAATGGCGAGCCCGACGGCCAGCGCCCGATATTCAAAGCAAAAGCCTACAAGCCTAGACGAATCGAGCCCGGTCCGTTCGATTTTGGCGCTCACCTGAGGGACGACGGATAGTTCCTTTAGACCCGCAAGCCCCGTTTTATTGACTACGTAGGGGATACGGGTATTCTTGCCGCTGCGTTCGCAAAACGGAATCGAAACGCTCGATGATTCACGACCATTTCTGAAGGAGCCGACATGAAAGTATTAGTAACTGGCGGGGCGGGGTTCATCGCGTCGCATTTAGTGGACAGGTTGATTGCGGATGGGCACTCGGTGACGATTGTGGATGATCTCTCGACGGGGTTCAGGGAGAACATCAACCCCCAGGCGACCTTTTACGAGATGGATATTCGGGACGAGGCGCTGGCCGAGGTGTTTGAGAAGGAGCGGCCAGACATCGTGGATCATCACGCTGCGCAGATGGCCGTCATAAAGTCCGTCTCAGAGCCACAGTTCGACGCCGACGTCAACATTGGCGGCTCGATCAATATCATCCTCAACTGCCTCAAATACGACGTCAAGAAACTCGTCTATATCTCGACCGGCGGGGCCGTCTATGGCGAGCCGCAGTATCTCCCGACGGACGAGGCGCACCCGATCAATCCCATATCGCAGTATGGCATCTCGAAGCACACCGTCGAGCACTACCTGTTTCTCTACAACCTGACGGACGGCCTCAAATACACGGCCCTGCGCTACCCGAACGTCTATGGCCCCAGGCAGTATCCCTACGGTGAGGCGGGGGTTACCGCGATCTTCTCGGCCAAGATGCTCAAGGCCGAGACAGTAACCATCTTTGGCGACGGCGAGCAGCTCCGCGACTACGTCTATGTCGATGACATTGTCGAGGCGAACGTCCTTGCGATGACGGACCCTGCGTCCGACAACGAGATACTCAACATCGGCTCTGGCAGGGGCGCCTCGGTCAACGAGATATTCCGGATAATCAAGCAGGCCACCGGCTTCGACAGCGAGCCAATCTACGCCCCCACCCGCAAGGGCGAGGTCTATAAGATATACATCTCCGCGGCCAAAGCGAAAAGGATCATGGGCTGGCAGCCCAAAGTCTCCTTCGAGCAAGGCCTCATGCGCCTCGTGGAATACCAGCGCAGCCGGGCCTGATTCACGGCCGAACTCCGAGACTGGAGCTCCACCCTGCTCATCATCATAGAGTGTGGAGGTTATCCAAAGGACAAACTCCCGCCTGACTTCTCCGGCAGATTCGCGAGGATAAACTCCCCACTCGAGGAGGTTCGAAAGACAAAGATCAAGCCCTTCGTAGATCAACTTCATGATGCAGAAGACATCTGACCTCGCAATACCTGTTTCGTTGCTGCTCGGGCGTGGCGAATCGAAATACACGAGCCTTTTCACACGTTCCCTGCACCAGCCTACGGCGGCTCAGTTGAATGCTGATACATTGCTGATTGCGACCGTGCAGGCGCACGGCATTACGAGCGACGCCTTAATGCCCCAAAGGGGCATGATATGACTAGCCGTAGGTTTCAACCTACGGATCAGAGACAGGCAGAAACCTCATAAAGCC
>CBDVDH010000059.1:0-22207 GCA_965372715.1 uncultured bacterium
CACCACCCCCACGCCGCGTGGGGCGCCCGCGGGGGCTCCCCGCCCCCCCCCGCCTCAGGGTGAGGATTGGATGGCCCCGGATACCCCGCGTTGAAACGCGGGGCTACTCACGTTGCTCCCCTTCAGGGAGCGCTTCATCCGCGTGAAATGGTTGTGTCGTCAAGGATTTGAGCACGATACTGTGGCCGGGCCACAATGACGAAGTCATTGGCGGCCGCCATCAGATTGCTCTGCGATACGATGGCACATTGCTCAAAAGCGGCGCAGGGGTGTCAGCGCCACATGCAGACCTGATTGAATACAGCCTCGTTCTTAACCTGTTGTCTTAGGCAGGCTGGAAAGCCCGCCCCACACCCACGCGACCCGCAGCAGACCCCGCGCTACTTCAGGGCGTCTTTGGCGGCGTAGAAGTCGCGGGAGAAGGAGAGCGAGTTGAAGATTGCGGGGTCGATGAGGGGTTTGCCGTGGACGATGAGGTTGGCCAGGTTGGCGCCGATGCCGGGGCCGAGCATGAAACCGTGGCCGCACATCCCGACCGCCAGATAGAGGCCTGGGACCTGATCGACAGCACCGACAATTGGGAAGCCGTCGGGTGTCATTGGGTAGAGGCCTCGCCAGAGGCGCCGGACGAGGAGGTTCTTGAGGCGGGGGATGAGGTCGATGAGGCGCTGGGCGATGCTTGGCGCGAACTCCGACGTGCAGCGGTGGTCCGTGCCGACGAAGAGCTCGGCGGGCGTGTAGCAGAATATGAGCGCGCCGTGCTCGTTCTGGCCGAAGTAGAAGTTTGAGCTCCGGCCGTCCGGGCCCGGTCTGAGGTCAACCACCAACGGCTTCAGAAACTGCTCAACGGGCGCCGTGATGCCCGCCTCGTGACTGTCGGGGACGACGGGAATCTCGAGGCCGATGGACTTGCCAAGCTCGTTGGCGTAAGCGCCTGCCGCGTTGACGACGACCGGCGCCGAATAGTGCTCCTTGTCGGTTGTAACACCTAAAACTCCTTGTTTATCGGAGGTTATGGCCTGAACCTTCTGGTTGAACTTGAAGTCGCAGCCGAGGGATTCCGCGACCCTGTGCATCTCGTAAGCGGCCATGAGCGGCGACACCTGACCGTCCTCCGGCGAATATGTCCCGCCGCGAAGCCCTTCCTGGTTGACGCCGGGGATGATCTCCTTTATCGCCTCAGCGTCAACCCAGTCGATGTTGAGGCCAAACTCCTTCTGGATGGGCAGAATGCCCTTCAGAAATTCCTCTTCGGCCTCGCGAAATACTGGGAAGCAATAGCCGCCCATTTTCCAGCCGACGGTTCGGCCGTAGGTGTCCGCCCATGTGGCGTAGATACGGAGGCTCTCGAGGCAGAGCTTTATCTTGGCGGGGTATGAGTGTGTCGCCCTGACGCCGCCGATTGCCGCTTTATTCTCACCCTGTCCGCAGGAGGCATTTGACTCAACGACGAGCACCTTCAGCTTCTCTTTGGCGAGAAACATGGCCGTCGGAAGGCCAACACTGCCTGCGCCGATGACTATCGCGTCGTAGAACCTCAACTTCCTTCCTCCCTGGCGTAGGCGAGCGCAGAGAGCGGGACCTCAGCGACGAACGGCCGCTCTGTTGGCGGGGTTACGTCATCGAGCGGCACGCCCTCCTCGCGGAAGACACGCTGGATGAGCTCCGTGCAGGTCTTGCCGCCGCAGGCGCCCATCCCGGTCCGCAGCGAGGCCTTTAGCTGGTTCATGTCCCGCACGCCGCGCCGTATTTCAGCAACGATCTCGCGCCTCGTCACCCGCTCGCATCGGCACACGATTACGTCGTCATCGAATTGCGCGCCGGTCTCGTCCCACTGCTCAATCGGCCGCTGAATCTTGTATCCAGCAACGTCGAGCCGCTGCTCGTAAGGGACCTCGACCATGACCAGGTCTCTTTTATCGAGAAGCGGCGACCTTTTGACCGCAATAACTCTTCCCTCGCCGAGGGTTTGCCCCTCGAGGTCGGTCGTCTGAACGAGACGCTGCCTGAGCAGAGCCTTGCCGTCAGTCTCGGATGGCATAATGACGAGCGCGAGCCTTTTCTCTGGGTCGTAGTCTTCCGCGACGAGTGTGATCGCAAGTCCCGGGCAGATCGAGACACATCGTCCACAGCCCGTGCAGTGGCCGCTGAATTCCGGCAGCGTCGTAATCGACTCACCCGCGAGTCTGATCGAGCGCATTGGGCAAACCTGAGCGCACGGATCGCATGGAATCTCTTCGTGGCAGTGGATTGCAGGATAGATGCTGAGGTTCTGCGCCTGGGGCCCCGCGACTGTCGTCCCGCCGGGCTTGCTGCGCAGCGTCTCCATGAGCGGGCCCCAGGCGCGGGGCACGTATATCGGTTCGCCGAGCATTTTCGCTATCTTGCGGCCTACAAGACGCCCGGAGAACATGGCGGCGCTAGCCTCGGCTATCTCCTGTGCGTCGCCGGCGGACACGGCAGGGACGTCAGCCCGCTTCGCCATATTGAAGAGCTCATCTAGCGGCGAGAGGCCAACGGCGACGAGTATCGTATCGACCTCGAAGCGCCTCGACGTGCCGCCAAGGACCCTGAAGGAAGAATCGACCTGCGCGATTTCGATGCCCGTAACTTCCGTTCTCCCGAACGCCCTTACGACGGTGTGGGAAGTATAGACGGGCACGCCGAGCCTCAATATCTTATCAAGATGAACCTTGTAGCCGCCGCATTTGGGAAGCGCCTCGACCAGGCCGACGACCTCTATGCCCGCCTGAATCGCATGATATGCGGCGATCAGGCCGACGTTTCCGCCACCGACGATGAAGAGTCGGTCCGTTGGGCGAACGAGGTCGCGATTGACAAGCGTCTGAAATGCGCCGGCGCCATAGACGCCCGGGAGGTCGCATCCTGGGAACGCCAGGTTCTTCTCCCTCGCGCCGGTGGAGATAAGGATGACGTTCGGGTGGACGAGGACGTAGCGCGAGCCTCGCTGCACGCCGACCCTCTTGTCCGCAAATACGCCAACGGCTGTTGACGCCGTCCAAGTCTCAACGGACTCGAGCTCAGCAACCTGCCTGGCGAGAATACGGCCAATCTCATTGCCTCTCGTCCCGGCGAAGCAATCGTCAATCGAGCCGAAAAAGGCGTGTGTCTGAAGGCCGAGCTTGCCGCCCAGCTCCTCCTTGTCATCGACGACGAGGGTCTCGATGCCGAGTCGTCCCAACTCGATTGCGGCGCAAAGGCCCGACGGGCCCCCGCCGATTATCAGCACATCCGTCTCGAAAGTCTGAACCTCGTCAAAGGCAACTGGCTTGTCCAGTGGCGGAAGAGCGGGCATCCCGTCGCAACTCGTAACGACCGTTCCCTCCTGAGCAAGCGTCATGCACGCTTTGACGGGGACGCCGTCGGCGACGACCATGCACTGGGAGCATTGCCCGTTCGCGCAGAATATGCCCATTGGCGCGTTATCCTTCGGATGATGCCCGAACACCTTGATCCCGCTGGCAAAGAGCGCCGATGAGATAACCTCGCCCCGTCTAGCGCGTACGGGCTGGCCGTTGAAGGTGAATAAGAATTCTGGAACATCGAGGATGTCGAGAATGGGATGAGCTTTCAGCCTGAGGTCTCTCACTGGCTGTTCCCTTCTAGAAGGGACGAGAGAAAAACCACGAGGTCTTGCACGTCGATCTGGCTCTTGACCCACGCGCCCGGCCGCAGTGTGAACTTCAGGCCGACGAGGCATCTCGGACATAACGTCAAAATGCGCTCGCAGCCGGCGTCAATTGCCGCATCGATCAGCCGGTCAACTCTCTCCTTCGCCTTCGCATCCTTGGGCAGCCATCCGTTCCCGCGGCAGTCAGCAAGCTCCGGATTCCTCTTGGAAAGGTCAACAACGCCGGGCCCTATGAGAGCGGCGAGCTTTGAGACATCAAATCGAGCCGTCACTCCATCCGAACTGCGAAAACAAGATGGCCAAATAGCTGTTTGGGGAGGCAGCACGACGCCGGCCAACCTTCCCGAGATGAACTCCGCCAAATGCAGCACCTCGCACCCTTGATCGAGGCCCAAGGCGGGGTATTGGCTCAACATCCAGGCCCCGTCGCTGCACGTCGTCAGGATCGTCTTCGCACAGACTGCCTCGAACATCTCAGCGTTTTGCTCCGCGAGAGACCTCACAGTGTCCTTTTCGCCGTTCAAATGGGCGTCAAGCCCGCAACAGACCTCATTTGGCAGGATGACTGGTTGGATGCCAAGAGTATTGAGCAATCGAATCGCCGCCCTCGGAATTGAAAGAAGGCTGGTCTCGACCTGATCGCCAAATAGGATGTCAGCATAAGGCAAGCAGCCTACGAAATAGACTATCGGCCCCGTCTCTGCAACGTTGAGGGACTCGTCGAGCCACGAATGCCGATTCTGTTTCAGGCCTCCTTTCGCCTGAAGTCGGGCAATTGTCCTCAACATCTCTCGGTTCGTGAAGCCGCAAGTGGTATCAGTCGTCATGTTCAAGCTCTATTAACATTATTTTGTCGGTGGTTATGCCCAACATCTCAAGTAACGCTCTAAGTGTTGAAATCGTATCCCGGACGTCCAGGCCCGAGCCATACCGACAATCATCCGCACCACAGCCCACAATAACTACACTGCCAACGCCCGTCTCCAGCGCCTTCATGAGCAGCCAAGCCGGGAGCCTGCCAGTGCAGAGAAGATCGACAAACGTCGCATCATTGCCGAGGCGCTTTTCTAGGGCTCGGAACGCCTGCGGATACTTGGCCTTGGCCCAGATGCACGTCAGGACGACGGTTCCGGTTGCATCAAGCACTGCTTTGGCCAGACGTTCGTTCGAGAAGTGCATCTGATCGAGGGCGCCGGTCGGGCAATTGGCAATACACGAGCCACAGCCCCTGCACAGGGCGCTGTCAAGAATCGGCACGATCCTTCCGTCCATGCGGCACGCAATCCTTATCGCCGTGTATGAGCAGACATCGCTGCAAATGCCACAGCCTATGCAGAGGTCTTCGTTCGCGATGGCCACGATCGGCGTCACGGTCATCTCAGGCGGCACGTGTTCGTCATCGGTCTGCAAGATCGCCTTGATGGGGGCCTCCTCCTTGGCGAGGATGTTCTCAAGATCGGTCTTGCGTATCTTGAGCAGCTCAGCCTCGCCCCAAGAGCCTTGCTCCTGAGCGCTCGCTATCAGCGCGACATAGCGGCCATCACATTCATTGATGCAAAGCTCACATTCTGAGCAGGCGCCGCACATCAGACATCTTGACGCCTCGTCCCTTGCCTGCCCGCCAGTGTATGCCATTTCGACCTCATCAAAGCTCCGCACGCTCTCGGTCGCGTCAATGGATGGCGGTTGGATTCTCTTCTCCTCGACGCTTGGAGCCCGGACCATCTCAAACCTGACCGGGAAATGACGCTCTTCTTTCTCGACTAACTTCGCCTCACCACTCTCAATGAACGATGCGATTGCCTCAGCTGCGCGGTGGGCAGCGCCGATGGCATCAACAGCAGCTGCTGGCCCAGAGACGACATCACCGGCTGCGAAAACAGCGGGCCGAGATGTGGCGCAGGTGTGCTCATCGGCCAGAATTGTGCCCCATCGTGTCACCTCAATCCCGTGCTGGCCTCCAAGAAAGCCGAGCTCAGGTCGCTGCCCAAGCGCCGCGATCACTGAATCGCAGTCAATCAAGAACTCGCTGGCCTCGATCGGCACGGGCCGCCTGCGACCGCTTGCGTCCGGCTCGCCGAGGCGCATCTTTCTCAGCTCAAGCGAACTGACCTTCCCGCCGGCGCCCGATATCCGCGTGGGTGCGACGAGAAAATCAATCTCGATCCCTTCCTTCACGGCCTCGTCGATCTCGTAATCCCTCGCCGGCATCTCTACCCTCGAGCGTCGATATGCGACTCGAACCTCGTCGGCGCCAAGGCGCAGGGCCACTCTCGCTGAATCGATCGCGGAATCGCCGCCGCCAATAACGATGACTCTCTTGCCGATACTTCTGTTGCCGTGCAGATTGACAGACGCCAGGAATGAGATGGCGTCCAGAACGCCTTCAAGGTCTTCGCCTTCGAGGCCCAGCGCAATGCCTTTATGTGCGCCGGTAGCGATCAGGACCGCCCCGTAGCCTTGTCCAAGGAGTTCCTCGATGCCGAGGTCACGACCAACATTGACTCCAGCCTTGAGCTCAATGCCTTCGCGGAGGATTTCCTCGGTCTCAAGAGCCAGGATGTCGCGAGGAAGCCTGAACGGCGGGATACCGGCCAGCAACATGCCGCCGGGCTTCTCAAACCGGTCGAAGACCGTTACGCCGAATCCTTTTAGTAGCAGATCGTGCGCGGCCGTCAGACCCGCCGGGCCAGCGCCAATTATCGCCACCTTTTCTGGCCGTGTAGGGGATAGGCGCTTCATGATCCTCCCACCCCGGCGGAGCTCGTAGTCAGCAACGAACCGCTTCAGGAAGCAGATGGCGACCGGATCATCGAACTGCCCACGAATGCAGTGGGACTCACAGGGACGGCTACAGATGCGCCCGATCACGCCCGGCAATGGGATATGTCCCCGAACGACTCTCAGCGCCTCGTCAAATCGCCCCTCCGCTGCCAGCGCCACGTATGCCTTAGCGTTCACACCAGCGGGACAGGCGACGTTGCACGGGGGCCGGTCTACATCAATCAGCGCCCAAGCCGCGCGTTCCTTCTCAAAGACTAGCTGGTGCGTGCCGATTTCAGTCGGCTTATCAAGTTCGTTTCGACTCAAACCCGAACGATCTTCTTGGACAAGTGAGATTCACGAGATTAACGCGGCGGCCAGAATGCAACCTTTGGGCCAGTCTGTCAACGACCAACGGTGAGGAGTTTCCCCATTGGGGAAACGGGGAAAAAGGGGAAAAGGGCAAAGAAAGGCCCGGACGAATGCCCGGGCCCGAACCAAATCCAATCTATTTAGCCTTGCAGCTTATTTGCCTTCGACCTCGATCTTGATCTGCTTAGGCTTCGCCTCCTCGGCCTTCGGAAGCGTTACATGCAGGACCCCATCCTTGAACGTGGCCTTGATCTTGTCCTTGTGCACGCGCCTCGGCAGAGCAAACGAGCGAGTGAAGCAACCGTAGCTTCTCTCAACGCGGTGGTAGTTCTCGTCCTTGACCTCCTTCGACATCGTGCGCTCACCAGAAAGCGTCAGGACGTCATTCTCGAGAGAAATGTCCACATCGGACGCGCTCAAGCCCGGCAATTCAGCCCTCAGCTCGATGGCTTCCTTCGTCTCGAAGACATCAACCGCCGGTGACCAATCGCCCTTAACCATTGGCGAAAGCTCGCCCTTTCTTTGGAACGCGTCGTCAAAGAGGCGGTTCATCCTCTCCTGAAATGAGATCAGGTCTCTCAACGGCTCCCATCTCACTAGTGCCATTTTCAAATCCTCCTGTAGTTGAAGTTTGAGTTTGACATTCATATCTTCCACTAGCGACTATAAATCCTTAGTCGGTATTTGTCAAGTAGTTTTATATGCCTCTTTACATATTTAACCAGAACCCCACTCCGAAGCCATACTCACAACTGACAAATGAGCAAACGCTCAAACCAACAAGTGACGCCCAACACACAAGAACTTGACGCGACCGCCTATAACACTCTATAAGAGATCAATCGAGCCAACACGCATCATCAAGGGAAATGACTTGAGAATCCCTCTATTTCGCGGTCTGAAGGAGCTCTACACGAGGCGCGAGGTCCTGCTGAACCTCGTGATGCGCGACCTTGAGGTCAAATACAAAGGCTCTGTGATCGGGATATTCTGGTCGCTTCTGAACCCGGTCATGATGCTGCTCATCTATACAGTCGTTTTTCGGTATGTTATCGGGATGAACGTCAAGAACTTCCCGGTTTTCTTCATGTGCGGCTTTCTGCCCTGGGTATTTCTCTCCAATTCGGTGACAATGGCCGCGCCGTCCGTGGTCAACAACCCCAACCTCGTCCGCAAGGTCTATATGCCCAGGGCCATAATCCCGCTGTCCGCGATGGCCGCCTGCCTGGTGGAGTTCGTGATGACGCTCGTCATTTTGCTTCTCGCGCTGCCGCTGTTCGGGCACGCCCCGGGCCTTAAAGCCTTCCTCCTTCCGCTGATAGTCGTTCTACAAGCAGTTTTCGTTGGTGGGCTGGCGCTGCTCTTTTCGGCGAGCACGGTGCACTTCAGGGACATCAAGCACCTGCTGGACGTTCTTCTAATCGTCTGGTTCTGGCTCACGCCGATCATCTATCCGTTGAGCAAGGTGCAGTCCCTCGATCTGCCCTGGCCTCCTCTGAACAGCGTCGTTGCGGGCCTGATAAACTACAACCCAATGTCCGTCTTCGTCTCGGTCTATAGGGCAGTTCTGCTTCAAAACGCGCTCCCGCCGGCAACGACAATAGCGATGCTGCTTATCTACGCGTTCGGCGCCGCGGCAATTGGATGGATTCTGTTCTCACGGTCGAGCGCTCGATTTGCCGAGGTAGTATGAAATTGGGTCAAGGGGTCAATAGGGCTAATGGGTCAATTGGGTGATCGAAGCAGCTAGCGGCAATTCTGCACAGTTCAGGCCGAGTGATTCGGAGGTTATCTCTGTCCGAGGCGCCTCAAAGAAGTATCGGGTGTATTACGAGAAGAGCGAGAACATCAAGTATCTCATCATCAACCTTCTGAAGGGCAAACGGGACAGGTATCGCGACTTGTGGGCGCTCAGCGACATCACGCTCTCCGTTGCCCAAGGCGAGACGGTAGGGATAATCGGCGAGAACGGCTCAGGCAAGAGCACGCTCCTGAAGCTATTGTCGCGAATCCTGCTCCCAGACGCGGGATCGGTCGAGGTCAACGGCAAGGTGGCGACGCTACTGGAGCTCGGCTCGGGCTTTTCTATGGAGCTCTCGGGCCGAAAGAACATCTTCATGAACGCCTCGATACTGGGCCTGTCGAGGAAAGAGGCGCGGGCACGGCTTGATGAGATGATCACGTTCTCGGAGCTCGACGAGTTCATAAACGCCCCGATCAAGAGCTACTCCAGCGGGATGCTCGTTCGACTCGGCTTTGCGGTCGCCATAAACGTCGAGGCGGACATCTTTCTCATCGACGAAATTCTTGCAGTCGGCGACGAGCGCTTCCAGAAGAAATGCCTCGAGCGCATCAGGGACATGCAGCGCATGGGCAAGACGATAGCCCTGGTCTCGCACAACGTGGACACCATCGCCGAGTTCTGTAACCGCGCAATCCTGCTCTCGAAAGGAAGAATCGTGGCTGATGGCAAGCCGGACGAGGTGATTGACGCGTATAGGGGAGTTCCAAGTTCCAAGTTTCAAGTTTCAAGGCCAACATGAGAGGGCTGGTTCTGCGTTGTCTAAGCTTGCTTCGTGGCTCTTCGTGTTCTTCGTGGCTGGAGGCTACATTCAATCAGGGATCCACTAAGGACACTAAGACACACGAAGAGATGGACGAGCTTTTCTTCTCATGTCTATTCGTGTTCATTCGTGGTTCCCTCCCATGAGACGTTATGAGATCATCGGGACGACGGCGGACGCGGGCGTTGTCGCCTACGGCAAGTCACTCGAGGCGCTCTTTGCGAACGCCGCGGCGGGGATGTTCGCGCTGATATTCGGCGCCGAGCCTCGCAGCCTCCTGTCGGACAGGACGGAGACCTTTAGGATATCCGCGATCGACCCCGAGGCGCTCCTCGTCGCGTTTCTCTCGGAGCTCCTCTGGCGCTTCGATACACACCTCCTCGTCCCGACAGGATACGATTTGAGTATCCAAGCGGGAGCGGCTACAGGGCGCCCGAAACCAGACGCCAGCGATGAGCAGCTTGACCAAGTAACGCTTGAGGCCAAGATAGGCTTCGTGGCCCTCTCAGGCATGGACCTCTCCCCCACCACCGACGTTAAGGCCGTAACAATGCACAACCTCGCCATCAAGACAGACAGGGGCGTCCTGAGCGCTAAGGTCATCTTTGATATCTGAGCGCCTATGTATGCTTGACACGAGAACTGATCTCCTTCACTATTTGGACGCGAATGCATTGTCGAGACTGTTGAGTTTGGGGAGATGCGGGTATCCTGAAACTGGTGCATTGGAGAACTACGACGCGTGAAGGGGACGGTTTATGGTTAATGTGATTCTGATTGCGCTAATGCTTGCCTTCTTGGTCGCCGGCCTCGTCTTCTCTCGACGTATTCGTCTGACTGAATATACATCATATCGTTCGCGAGGCTCCTTCAGTCAGATACTCTTTTCCCTTCTCGCAACTCTCCTGGGGGCGTGGATGTTCTTCGGCCTGAGCGCGGTGGGATACGAGGCGGGGATCCTAGGATATGTGATAGGGGCAGGATTCTCCTTCGGCTTGGTTATCCTTGCGCTTCTGGTTCCTCGTATCAAGAGGGCAATGATCCTCGAGAATGCGGACACGATGGACGATTTTTTCGGAGCTAGATATGGTAAGGTGGCCCAAACGGCTGTCTCCCTCATAAACCTGTCGTTTTTTCTCGCTGTGCTTGCGGCGCAGTTCATAGCCATGACGTTGTTTTTGGGCCTGTTCAGCAACTTAGAGGATAACCTGCTGTTTTGTGTCGCGGTCGCCACCGTCCTTCTCTACACATCCGCCGCGGGGTTCAAGGGCGTTCTTTTTACCGACATTTGGCAGTTCTGGATCATCACGGCGACCATCCTTATTGTCTTCTTCGTTCTAAGCTCCAATGTCGATTTGGCAAATGTGGCCTCCCTTAATTCGAAGTACTTCAACGCGACGGGCTACGGCTCCGGCTTTCTGCTCGGAGTTCTTGTGCTCTTCCCGTTCTCATTTCTGGTTCGAACTGATTTCTGGCAACGGGTTGCCTGCGCAAAGGACATAAGGTCCGTGCAAAGGGGCCTTTACGCTTGCGCCCCAATCATACTGCTCTTCTACATCGTCATGACCACTATTGGGATTTACGCTCGTGCGGACCTCGGTGATAAAGCAAAACCAGACACAAGCGGGCTTGTGCTTTTTCTCCAAACCATAGGCTATTCAGAAGCTGAGCCGACGACTGCAGCGACTCTCTTCGTCGCGGTTTTCTCGATTGGCTTGCTCATGGCGCTTTTTTCAACTATTGATACGAACCTAAACGTCGTTTCGGTTGCGATTTCGAAACTGCTTAGGAGATCAGACTGGTCGCGCTTCGAACAGGAAACGCCTGACAAGGTGTCCGGGCCGAGGACTGCTGTGGAGAGCAGCCTACTGTTGACTGCAAGAGTCGTAACCGTAGTTCTGGGACTTCTCGGTGTGGTCGTCGCCTGGGCGATTCCCGATATCGTCAATTTGATGGTGGGGGCAGCCTCCATGCTGCTGGTCTTCATACCCTCCGTTTATGCCACGGTCAAGTGGGGGGCTCGAAATGTTCTTCCAGCAACAGTGAGCATCATCGCTGGCTACGCAGCCTTCCTAGCAGCTTTCGTATTAGTGAACCCCAAGATAGCCTTTCTGCCCGGAGTATGCGTTTCCTTTATGGCTTACTTTCTATTGCGGTTGCTCTGCAGGAGAAACGGAAGAAATGCCTGATCGAGGACGCCAGGGGGAACTTCCGACATGCCCCGGGGGAGAGCGAGCCCAGCCCACAAACCCAAACAGGTTCTTCACATTCGCTGTCGAATACAGCGAAGAAGGATGGGTCGGCTCCATGGAAGAGAAGAGCATTAAGGACCTCATCGAGCTGGCGGAGAGTAATTTGAATCCCGGCAAGAACAAAGCGCATTTTAATGAGGCTCTCGATGCGTGTTGTGATTGGTTCTATCCCGGCACTCCTGACAACAAGCGCCCGTGGCGCGGACACCTGGGAACTAAAGGGGATGTCTGGCTGAGGAGGAAGCTGGAGAGTACCTGGCAGATCGAGTGGTATTGGAAAGTCTTGCTCACATCGCTCCCGCAGTTGCTCACATCGCACCCGCAGTTGAGGACTGTAACGAAGGGGCTGAATATCGTCATCCAGTTGTCCATTGTCAGACAATGGGTCATGTTGACAATCTGCAGGATTGATGGTCAGAGACAGGTTCTTCTGAGGCAACCCTTGTTTGGCAGAAGCCATCGTCTAATTGCCGTGGACCAGTATTGGGTTTACCTTGTCGAGGCAGAGAGGATTCTGAAAGCATGGCAACACGTGAGAACGGCTAGTCCCATTGAGAAAGCATATTTTCTTGGACGGCACGATGTGCTGTATAAGCTGAAGATAACCCAGTCCGGTCGAAGTGGGCGCAAATTCAAGATCGGCCTATCGGCGCGTCTCGACCCGACTCCCTATCAGTCAGATAAGGACTGTCAGAATCCCGATGACCAGTGTTGCGAGCCTATTGACCTCATCACAATCCCCAAATTCGAGAACAAGGGGGAGCTTGTCGAGAACATCTGTCCCCAATGGGAAGATCGACAGTCTGATGCAACCACGGGATTCTTGCTGGCAAGCGACCACGTCTGTGAGTCGCTTGAGCTGCTGTCGGACGCCTGGAACGATCCCACAATAAGGGTCGTCCATCTGAACGCGCCGCCCGGGTCAGGTAAGGAGGAACTGAGCAAGATGTTATACGACTGTCAGGAGTTCAAGGGGAAATTGGCAAAGGTCTCGCTTTCACCAACAGATTTCCAGCGTAACGAGGAGACCATGTTTGGGAAAGGGACAACCGTGACGGGCCGTTTTCTCCGAAGATGGCGGGTTACGAGTCGTTTCCAGCCCGGGCTTGTCGAGAAAGCACGAGACGGGATGCTGATTGTTGACGAAATAGATAAGGCCGGGCAGCCAACCAGGGCATCACTGTTGAGATTGCTGGAGAGCGACGAGTTCTTGCGGCCGGGGTCCAGCACAATCATAAGGATGAAGGATTGTGCGCCGCAATATGTGTTTTTGACGAGCCAGGAAATGAATCACATCTTTGATGAATGCCCTCCACGCGACTTCTGGACAAGACTCGCGTTTACCATCGTAATGAAGAACCCATTCGATATTAGCTCCAAAGAAGAGCGGCGGAGGGTCATCGAACAGTACTTCTGGCTGTTCTGGCAGAGGCATATCAAGAAGTTCTTTGATAGTATGACCGAAGCGCAGAACTTAGGCTATCTTCAGAAGCAGGAGGGGCAGGTCCAGAAAGCTCTGGAGGCCGCAAGGCAATTCACGAAAGACGTTCGGCACTTCTTCGAGAGCAAGTGGTTCACCCAGTTTGTAAGTAGCGTGGTAAGTGAGGAACTTGATGCCCGGTATGAGAGTATCAGCGTCCGTAACATCCGCGGCATCGCCGAACGGTGTGTGTACAAGTTTGCCCAGTGGATACTTTACTCTCGACGTTTTGATGAGGAAGAGCATACATCGACCCTGAACAAGTGCATCAGCGACGGATACAACTACGTGAATATCGGCGCGGATGACCATTTGAGGCGTGTGATCGAGAGGATAGCGAGGAGCTCCTTGGAACGACGAGTGGATTACCCCGGATAGGTGTTTGTTGAATTCCGAGACCTTGAAACACGAGGCTTGTTATGGAGTATAGGATAGGTTTGGCCGTAGATAACTTCAGAGGGCCAAGATTCTCAGGACGGTCTGCGGGTACGCTACGTGATTTGCAGCGAATACTGCGCGAAGAAGGACTTCTGGGTGGAGAGCCTTGCTATTTCGATGCTAGGTTTAGAGAGGCGACCTGCCACCCGAGGGTGAGAGAGATACTGGAGTTGGACCCGCCGGAAGTAACAGAGCTCTCGGGACTCCTCCAGCTGAACGATGCGGGGCGCGTTTGCGCCGTCAGAATGGACAGATATCCTGGCGTGGGGAATCTGAAGAAGCCAGTTGTCGCGGGATTACTGCTGAAGGGCGTACTGAAGGGCAAGATCCCCAAAAAGGGCATAGACACGCTGGCTGACGGTGGGAGCATGAATACCGCGTTAGCATTGAAGTATTATTGCGGGAAATATGGATTGCGCGGTTTATACGTCATGTCCCGTTACTTCCCCCCGGATGTGGTTCAGCTGCTAAGCGACGATACTTTTGAGATCGTTCAGGCACCGGCTAGCGCGGAAAAGTATGTAGAAGAAGAGTTTTACAGTCATTTGTTCAGGCTAATGAAGCAACGTTCTTTCAGGAAGAACAAATACTGCCTTTGGCACGGAAAGTACGGTGGACGGGTTCTCGTGCCACTTGCGAGTGAAACCGCAAGCGACATCAAGGACGCCCCAGATTATGTGGTGGTTAGTATCGGTGCTGGGGCTACTCTCGAGTTCTTCTGCGCAATCGTTGACCGTTTTCTTTGCCAATCCGGTAGTCAACCCAGAATCGTTGTCCCCGAGCACATCGACTCACCCATATTCTCAAGATTCCGCCCCTCAGAGTCTCCTGCTGGTCTTCCAGCCGCCGTTGAAGACAGTGAGTTGATGGCCGATTTTGATTCGAGCGCGTTCAGGTTTCCGCCGTCCAATAGACTTCCGCATCCAGTAATAGGACCGCATTACGAAAGCGCTAATCCGCTTATGCGGCCTGATCTCATAGAAAGGATAGAATACGTCCAGCAGTATTCGAATGATGAGTGGATGCGGATGAGCCATTACCTTGAATGTGTTGGCCTGCCGGTAGGGAATTCGTCGGCCGCCAATATCAGTGTAGCGACAAATCTGGCCAACCAAGGATACGATGTTCTTACAGTCATCTGCGAGCCTATGAGGTCTTTCTATAAGACAACTCGCTCGCGCGGCGAAAGTTCCGCAAAGCCCCGCGAGGATCGGATACCGGCATTAACCCGGTGAGCTGAGCTGCATTCATTCCTTTGAGGGGCGCTCAGGTCGTGTCGTGGGCCCCAATAGGGGAATCAAGATTTGGCGCTCATCCGAAAGCGCCGCCTCGGACTTGACACTGGGCGCTGGCAGCCCTATATTGGTGTATGGAGTTGTGTGTTTTTGGGTCATGGAGGAGTATAAGTATTGTATGCAGTGATTGAGACGGGTGGAAAACAATACATTGTTCGTGAGAACGATGTTGTGAATGTCGAGAAGCTCGGTGTGGAGCCTAGCGAAGAGGTTACGTTCGACGCTGTGCTGATGGTCAGCGACGAGAATGGCGAGGTCAAGGTCGGCACTCCCACGCTCGAAGGCGCCAAGGTCATGGCCGAGGCGCTCGTTGAGGAGAAAGGCAAGAAGGTCCTGATCGGCAAAATCAAGAAGCGTAAAGGCTACCGCCGCAAGATCGGCCATCGTCAGATTCACACCAGCGTCAAGATAAAGTCGATTCAGGTTTAGTTTCGGAGATTCTAGATGGCACATAAGAAGGGCGTAGGCAGTTCACGAAATGGTCGGGATAGCAACTGCAAACGGCTTGGCGTGAAGAAGTTCGCCGGCCAGAGCGTTCGTAGCGGCAACATCATCGTCAGGCAGCGCGGGACGCACATCCTGCCCGGCAGGAACGTGAAGAGGGCTGGTGATGACTCCATTTTCGCGGTATCAGATGGCTTCGTGAAGTTTGAGACACGCAAGGGCAACCGCAAGGTCGTCTCTGTCGTGAGTGAGGTCTGAAAACGAGCGATCCGAATCCTTTGGCCTCAGGCGCCCGCAATTCGGGCCGTATCCCTCCCCGTCCCACTATGAGTAGCTGAAGGGGTCTATGTTTGTAGATTCCGCCACAATTCGGGTGAAGGCCGGCGACGGAGGCGCGGGGTGCGTTTCTTTTCGGCGCGAGAAGCACGTGCCGCGCGGGGGCCCAGACGGCGGCTACGGGGGCAAGGGCGGCGACGTAACCCTGGTCGCAAGGGAGGGCCTCAAGACGCTCTTCGACTGCCAAGAGCGGCACTACTACAAGGCAAAACGAGGCAGCCACGGCAGCGGCAACAACCGCCGCGGCAAGAGCGGCCCAGACCTCGTCGTGCCGGTGCCGCCGGGAACGATCGTATCCGACGCACAGACCGGCGAGCAACTTGCAGACTTGTCGGGCCCCGGCGCCGAGCTCATTGCCGCAAAGGGCGGAAGAGGCGGCAGGGGCAACACGGCTTTCAAATCATCGACCAACAAGGCGCCTCGTAAAGCGGAGCCGGGTGAGCCCGGGGAGTCAAGGATGTTGAGGCTAACGCTCAAGATTCTGGCGGACGTGGCTCTCGTGGGCCTGCCGAACGCTGGCAAATCCAGCCTCATAGCCGCAATTTCGGCGGCGCGGCCGAAGATCGCGGACTACCCGTTTACGACGACGGAGCCGAATCTGGCCGCTATCAACACCGACAACATCTTCTCGTTCACGGTGGCAGATATCCCGGGGCTTGTTGAGGGCGCCCACTCTGGCCGCGGGCTGGGGATAAGGTTCCTCCAGCACATTCAGCGGGCGAAGGTCATCGTGCTCGTGCTGGACGCCTCCAAAAGCGCCCCAATCCGAGCTAGCGAGGCGAGCGAGATACTCATCGCCGAGATGACGCACTTCGATGCCTCGCTGCCAGGTAGGATTGCCTTCGCTGCGGCCAATAAGATCGATCTTGAGTGCTCAAAAGCCACGCTCAGCGAGTTGAGGAACTTCTGCCAGAGACGATGCATCAAGCTGTTTGAGGTCTCGGCCTTGACCGGCGAGGGCCTGGACCGCTTTGTCGATGCCCTTTCGTCCAGAGTGTCTTTGAGGGAAGCAGTTGTCGGGGTCTGACCTTCACAAGTTGCGGAACGCAGGTATCCTGGGCGGCACATTCGACCCAGTGCATCACGGCCACCTGATAGCGGCGCAATGGGTGCGAGAGCGTCTTGCGCTGGACAAGGTTCTAATTGTTCCGTGTTCTTGCCCGCCTCATAAGCAGAATGGGACTATCGCATCACCTGAGGAGCGACTTGAGATGGTCAGGCTTGCGACGCGAGAGGACCCTGGACTTGAGGTCTGTGACGTGGAGGTCTCGCGCGGTGGAACGTCTTACACAATCGACACGGTAAGGCATCTCAAGAGCCAATATCCAAGAACCGAGTTCGTTCTGATCGTGGGCAGCGACGCTTTCGCCGAGATAGTAACCTGGAGGGAGTATGAGCAGCTCCTGGACGAGGTGGCCATGGTGGTCATGGTTCGAGGAGGGGGCTTCAACCTCCAGAAGGCAATATCAAACCTGCCAGAGGGTCTGTCCCGCGAGCTCGCGAACGCCCCGCTGATTGACCAAGTTGACGCTACGTCAATGAGGCATGGCGGCGGCAAACGACAGGTGAGATTGACTGTCGCAAAAGTGCCTCAAATAGAGATATCTAGTTCGGAGGTCCGGAGAAAAGTGAATCAGCACAGGTCAATTCAATACTTGGTGCCGGAATCGGTGCTGCAATACGTTAAGGAAAGAGGTTTGTATGAGAGGTTTCCGTAAAACGGAAACGGGAGAAAAGGAAAAAAGGGGAAAAGGCGAAAAGGAAGTGAAGAATGAGGAATTGCTAGGCTTGCCTGAGGAGGGAAACACTGGCGGCGATGCACAATCAAGTCGGGATTCAGTGAGCGAACCCGCGGAGGATGAGCAAACGCGAAGGCTGCTCGGGATAATCAGGGAGTGCATCGAGGAGCAGAAGGGGCGCGACATCGTTGTGCTGGACCTGACCGAGTTGACGCCGATCACTGACTATTTCGTGATCTGTTCAGGCAGTTCGTCGATGCACGCTCGCGCGATCTCGGAGCACATCGAGATGTCCTGCAAGAAGGCTGGCTTCAGGCATCTGGGCATTGAAGGCGAACAGAACGCCAAATGGATATTGATCGATTACTACGATATTGTGGTTCACATATTCATCGACGAGACCAGATGGTTCTATAACCTCGAACGCTTGTGGGGCGACGCGAGGCGAGTTGACCAAGAGAGCGAGTAAATGAAAGGCGACATTCACACCCGGGGGTTGATGGTGTTGGTCGTCGCGTTCTGGTTAGCCTTTTCGCTGGGCTGCGGTTCGCAAGAGCATGATACATCGTCGAATTCGAATAGCTCTGAACAGCCTGCGACGAGGGCCCCGGTCAAAGTCGCGGTGGTCGGACGAGGCCCGGTTCAAAGTTGGATTTCTCTGACGGGGACGCTTCTTCCGATCCGCGAATCACGAGTTGGTGCGAAGGTCGCCGGCAGAGTGGCGGATATCTTCGTTGACGAGGGCGACCCGGTGAACCAGGGCGACGCTCTGTTCATACTCGAGCAGAGGGATTTCCTGCTAGCGAAAAACCAGGCCGAACACGGCCTCGACGCAGCAGCAGCGAATCTAGGCGCCGCCAAGATCAGTCTGGCGAACACGAGGCGGGAATTCAAGAGGCTGAAGAGCCTTCGCACAAGCAACGCCGTGTCCCAGCAAGAACTCGACGCCGCATTGGACGCGTACAAGTCGGCCGGGGCGTCGGTTAAGGTGGCCCAAGCTTCCGTTGAATTGGCCCGCGACGCCCTTGAAATGGCCGAATACAACCTCTCGGAGAGCACAGTGCGAAGCCCTATTTCCGGCCATATTGCGAGGCGGAACATCAATGTTGGCGAGGTCATCTCCCTTGTCTCGCCGGCCCCGTGTTTCTATGTGGTTGACGATACGGTGTGTAAGGTCGAGGCGCACCTGCCGGACGTGAAGCAGTCGAGCGTGAGCATGTCCCAGGAGGTTAAGATGACGGTTGACGGCGTGCCAAACAGGGCATTCTCGGGCGAGATAACCCACATCAGTGAGACGATCGATCCCTTGAGCCGCACGCTGACGATTCGTGCAAGGGCCGCGAATCCCGAAGGGGTCCTTAGGCCCGGGGCGCTGGCTCGGCTCAAGATCCTCTGCCAGGAGCGAAAGAAGGTTGTGACAGCGCCGATTCGGTGTGTAGTGAAGCGAAATGGGGACCCGACGGTCTTCGTCGTTAGCTCAGGCCTCGCAGTTGCGCGGCAGGTCACACTTGGCCTGAGCGGGGATGAGGAAGTCGAGATAATCGACGGCTTGGTTCCTGGCGACCTCGTGGTCATCGACGGGACAGAGAGCCTCGAGGATGGGATGGCCGTCGAGGTCATTAACCCGAACCAAATCAAATAGCGCGATGAACCTGCCGGCGCTGTCTGTTAATCGCAAGATCGCTGTCTCGATGGTGATCTGCGTCATGCTCCTGTTCGGGACGATCTCGTTCTTTGAGCTCGGACTCGACCTGCTGCCTGAGCTCGAATACCCATTCATCTCGGTAATCACGACATACGAGGGTGTCGGCACGTCTGAGATGGAACTTCACATAACAAAGCCCGTCGAAGAG
The DNA here is from genome assembly GCA_965372715.1 of uncultured bacterium. Taxonomy (GTDB): domain Bacteria; phylum B130-G9; class B130-G9; order B130-G9; family B130-G9; genus CAYZPW01. The sequence continues at coordinate 19,189 of CBDVDH010000059.1, forward strand.
GCGGTCTCGATGGTCAAGAACGTGAAGACGGTCTATTCCATCTCACAAGAGGGCGCCTCCACGCTGATCATCAAGTTCGATTGGGGCACGGACCTGGGCGTCGCGGTTCAGGACATCCGCAACAAGCTCTCCTACCTTACGGATGTTCTGCCGCGGGATGCGGACGATCCCAAGGTCTTGAAGTACAACACCGAGGACATGCCCGTCATCTTCTACGCGGTTACCGGCCTTGAGAACACCCGGGTCCTCAGAGATTACATCCGCGACAATATCAAGACGCCTCTGAACCGGCTTGACGGGGTCGCGGCGGTTTATCCGATGGGTGGGCTAGAACGAGAGATAAACGTCTTCTTGGACCGCGATAAGCTTCATGGTTTGGGTCTCTCCTTCGAGCATATCAGGCGGGTCATCGCGTCTGAGAACCTGAACCTCTCCGGCGGTCACATCAAGGAGCACGGAGTCGAATACATCGTCAGGACGCTTGGCGAGTTCGAGAGCGTTGAGGAAATCGGTCAGATCACGATCGCAGTTTTCAATGGCAAGCCCGTCTATTTGAGGGACGTTGCAACGGTCAGCGACACGTTCAAGGAAATCCGCTCGGTGTCCCGCGTCAACGGCAAGGACTGCGTCCTGCTTGGAATACTGAAGGAGGCGGGCGCAAACACGGTATCTGTCGTCGATGACGTCAAATCGACCGTCGCTGATCTCACAAGCAAGGTTCCGCAAAGCATCTCATTTGAGCCGATGATGGACCAGGCCGAATTCATCAAGTCCGCCATCGGCGCAACCGCGTTGAACGTCCTTGAGGGCGGCATTTTGGCTATCCTAATGCTGTTTGTGTTCCTGCGGTCGGTCAGACCGACGGTCATCATCAGCCTCGCCATCCCGCTCTCGATAATCGCGACGTTTATCGGCATGAACGCGGCGGATTACACGTTCAACATAATGACGCTCAGCGGACTGGCGCTCGGCATCGGGATGCTCGTTGACAACGCGATTGTCGTGATTGAGAACACATTCCGGCATCTTCAGGAAGGCAAAAGCCCGAAAGAAGCCGCCAGAATCGGCGCCTCAGAGGTAAGCAGCGCCATAACCGCATCGACCCTTACAACTATTGCTGTCTTTGTGCCGATTGCGCTGGCGAAGGGGATTGCGGGTAAGCTGGCAAAACCCCTGGGACTCACCGTCTGTATCGCGTTGCTCGCCTCGCTATTCGTCGCGCTTACGATCGTGCCCATGCTCTCCTCGCTGATCCTGAGCCGAAAGCACATCAAAGGGCAGGATCGCGATTCAGGACGTCTTTCATTTAAGCGCTTCGCGGACAAATACAAGACCGCGCTGGCCTGGGCACTCCGGCACAGAGCGCTGGTTCTCTTGTGCTCCGGGGCCGCGTTCGTGCTTTCAATCTTGGCCATCGGGCTTGTCGGCGCCGAGTTCATGCCCAAGCAGGACAACCCGATGGCCTTATTCCTCTTCAAGATGGCGCCCGGAACACCCCTCGAAAGGACCGATGCAGCGGTTAAGAAGATCGAGAACGTCATGCGGAAGCAGCCGGATGTTGTTACGGTCGGGAGCTTTATAGGGCTCTCAGAATCGACGAAGTATGACGTTGCGGCCGGCTGGGGAGCAGCGGAGGTCAACGAGGCGGAGATCATGCTGACGCTTCTGCCCAAGGGCGAGCGAATGAGAATCGCGGATGAAATTGTGGAGGCGATCAGGGACGAGGCGCCAAAGATACCGGACGCGGATTTCGAATACATTGATATGGCGGACCTTATGACTGGCTCACAGGGCGGCGAGAAGCCGATAGAGATTAAGGTCTTTGGCAAAGACATCGATCGGCTGAAGGAAATAGTTGCGTTCATCGAGGCAGAATGCAGGCAGGTCGCGGGCCTGCGAGACCTCAAGAGCACTTTTATGGAGGGCAAGCCGGAGATCAGGCTCAAGATCGACAGACAGAAGGCGAGTCAGCTAGGTCTCTCGGTGTATCAAATAGCTCAGACCGTCAAGGACGCGATGCTCGGCACGGTTGCATCCAACTACAGGATTGGAGGGGACGAGTTCGACATTAGACTGAGACTTAGGGCGCCCGATCGCGCCTCGGAGGAGGACGTTTTGCGCATTCCGCTCTCGTCGCCGCTTGGCTTCTCTGTGCCCTTGTATCAGATAGCGAAGATTGAGCGAGTAACGGGTCCGATCAAGATCGAGCGCGAGGACAAGGAGCGCAAGATCACACTTCAGGCTTCGACTTTCGGCCGGGACGTTGGCAGCATAGTCTCAGAGATCAAAGGCCGGCTGGAACGGCTTAGGCTGCCGAGCGGTTATTCGCTGGAGTTCGGAGGCGCGTATCAGGAGATGGTCGATTCGTTCAAGGTACTATTCGGAGCACTCATAATCGCGGTGTTGCTTGTCTTCATGGTGATGGCGGCGCAATTCGAGTCGCTGGTGCAGCCATTTATCGTGATGTTTGCGATTCCGCTTGGGATAATCGGCGTGGTTGTCGGACTTCTTGTAACGAATACGACGCTCTCTGTTCCGACAATCATGGGGACGATCATTCTGCTCGGCATCGTTGTCAATGACGCTATTGTGATGATCGACTACATCAACCAGCTCAGACGAAAGGGGATCGCCGCCAGGGAAGCGGTGATCAACGGCGCTGCTGTGCGACTGCGGCCAATCCTGATAACCACGATGACGACGGTGCTCGGGATACTGCCTCTTTCCTTATCGACCACGGAGGGCGCAGAGCTTCGCGCACCGATGGGCATCGCGATAGGCTTCGGCCTGACATTCGCCACGCTGCTTACGCTCTTCGTCATTCCAGTGATTTACAGCGTGATCGGCAGGGTCTCCTTCAAGCCGAAGCATCATTTAAGGGCAAATACGACCTGATGGCTGCAGTGTGCAAGATGCGTCTTGTAGGGGCGGTGCTTGCCTACAAGGTTACGGGCGGGTCTGAGACCTGACAATTATACGCATATTCGAAGTTGATGGGGCAGTTTGCTGGGCTCTATGT
>CBDVDH010000060.1:0-21891 GCA_965372715.1 uncultured bacterium
GGGAATGCAATCCAGACAAGAGATATGAAACGCCTTAGGATCGATTTACAGTATGACGGGACCGACTTCAGCGGTTGGCAGAGCCAGCCCGGTGGCGGAACTGTGCAGGACCTGCTGGAACAGCACCTGCGAGCCGTTCTGTCCATGCCCGATCTGAGGGTGTTTGGCCAAGGCCGAACGGACGCTGGGGTCCACGCCCTCAGACAGGTCGCGCATTTCGACTGCGAGACAAAAGTCCCGCCCGAAAAGCTGCCGCGGCTGCTGAACAAGCGCCTGACGCAGCACGGCGTTGTCGTGCTCGAGACCCAAGGGGTCGCAGAGACGTTCCACGCCCGCTTCAGCGCCTTGTCCAGAACCTACTGCTATGTGCTGTATTGCTCCGAGGCGCCGCCGCCCGTCTATCTCCTTCGCTACTGCAACCACATCACCCACCGGTTCAACGCCACTCTCGTCAGTGAGGCAATAAGGGAGTTCGTTGGACAGCACGACTTCGCGGCGTTCTGTTCAGGCGACTGGGAGGGCGACAGAACCGTTCGCCACCTCATGGAGGCGAGCCTCGTCATCGATGGCCCCTGGATTCGCCTCGTCTTCAGGGCCAACGCATGCCTTCACAACATGGTGCGGCATATCGTTGGCCTCCTGCTTGAAGTCGGCAAAGGCAAGCAGTCAAAAGAGCTCATATCAACCCTCCTTGCGAACCCCGACCCAGGCGCCGCCTCCCGCCGACCCTGGAACCTCCCCCCCGCAAGGGGCCTCTTCCTCATCGATGTGGAGTACCCGGACGACACCTGACCACCTCATTCCCCTTACTGGACCTTTGACATCGTTCAGCATTCGTGGAACTTCTCGGGTCATCGCCGTTGACCTTATGGCGTAACAAGGCTATATTAGGATTTGACACGCGAGACTGAATAGCTGCGAGCGGAACCAGAGGGAAGCGGATGAACTGCCACAAGTGCGGGGCTGAGCTGCGGGAGAACGTGAAGTTCTGCGGCGAATGCGGCGAGAAGCAGGGCCGACCCATGGAGGCGGTCTTTTCAGAGGGTGAGATCGCCGAGATTCAGCAGAAAGCACGGCCGGACGAGTTCCTTGCGAAGCTCAAAAAGATCGCCGAGGAGGGTTTTGAGGTTGAGCAGCGCGCGGTGGCGGTGCTCTGCGTTTGCCTTTCAGGTTATTCGAATCTCCGTTCGAGGCTCCCCAAAGACCAGCTTCGTGAGGTGATGCGGGAAGTCTATTCGACGACTTGCGAGGTAATTGCCAAGCGTGAGGGATACGTTGACAAGCTCGTCGATGACGAGGTCACGGCGATTTTTGGCATCCCGATCGGCCTTGAGCGGCCCTGCGAGCGCGTCATAGCGGCTGTGGACGAGGTCCAGATCGGCCTGGCAGGCGTCAACCACCGATTCAAGGACATCCTTCCGGCGCCTCTTTCGGTCCGGGCTGGCGTCGCTTTCGGGAAGGTACTAGCGGGTCGGCTGGGTGATTCGATGCAGCTGGAATACAGCGCCTTGGACGAGGCGGTCAACGTCGCCAAGCGGCTAGCAGACGCCGCCCTCTCCGCAGCGGTCTTCGTGACCAAGGAGATAGCGGATCGGGCGGAAGAGGCGTTCGAGTTTCAGAACGTTGGCATGGTTCCTGTTTCCGAGGCTGAGTCGCCGGTCGAGGTTCTGCATTTGGTCGGGCCCCGAGCCCTGTCCGGTGAGCGGGCCAGGTTCTCAAAGCTTGCCGCCCCGATGTTCGGCCGGGACAAGGAGTTTGACAAGCTCAAGGAAGCGTTCGGCAAGCTCGCGCGATTCTACCCAGACCCCGAGCCTTGCGAGACGGGCGAGGGCAAATACCGCCATTTGTCGCGGGTATTCGGCATCACGGGCGAGGCAGGTGTCGGCAAATCCCGTCTGAAGCGCGAGTTTAAGCGGCATCTTGGCGAGCGCTTTAGCGAGAGCGGCTTCCGCTGGCTCGTTGGAGGCGCCTGGAGCGTCGGCGAGACGCCGCTTTACTGGCCGATAAAGACGCAGATAGCCTCCGAGCTTGATTTCGACCCGACTGCCAGCGGAGCGGCGATTGCGAGTGCTCTGTCAAGGCTGAAAGACGATATGGGCGATGATGCGGAGCTTGTCCCGTATCTTTATTATCTCTTCGGCTTTGAGGACCCGGACAGCCCGTTGGCCGATCTTGACCCAAAGGCGATCAAGGACAACCTCTGGATGGCGATGAGGCGCCTCTATGCTCGATGGTCGGCGGAAAGACCGTTGGCATTAGTCTTTGAGGACATGCACTGGTCCGATGGCGGAACAGCCGATTTTATAGACTATCTGGCCGATTTCGTGAGCGATTTTCCCATCTTGGTGCTGGTCCTCTACCGGCCCGGTTTCGAGGCTAAGTTTGCCAAAAGAAAAGGCGTTCCGTTCACCGAGCTGAGGCTTGAGCCGCTCTCAAGTGATGCCGAGGCGGACCTCCTCGACTTCTATATGGCGGCCGGCGAGAGCGAGCAGGCGTTTGCCCGCCGGCTGCGGCAGCATTCCAAGGGCAACCCTCTGCTCGTCGAGGAATCGCTGCACCTCCTGCTTGAGCAGGGCAAGCTCGAGCTTGTCGGCGACAAGATGCGCCTCGCCCAGGACGTCGAGGAGATACCGCTGCCAGCGGGCCTGCCGGAGGTCCTGGCCGAGCGGTTCGATAGGCTCCCGCAGCAGGACAAGCGGGTTGCCTATTCCGGGGCCGTCATCGGCGACTCTTTCGCCACCGATTTGCTCTCTAGTGTCCAGACTTCGCTTTACGGCGCCTCGGACGTTGAGAAGCCGCTCGAATCGCTCGTTGAGCGCGAGTTCCTCTTCCAGAGACCAATTGGGCCGGAGCTCGAATTCATCTTCAAACACGACGTGATGCGGGACTTGATGATCTCACGGCAGGCGACCAGCCTCAGGCGTGAGCAGAGCAAGCTCGTCGCCGCCGGCATAGAGGATTCGTGCAAGGACCATCTGAACGAGTTCCAGGGCATTCTCGCCATGCACTGGGAGATGGCCGGCGAGATGGACAGGGCCGCCAGAAGCGCCGCCTTCTGGGGCATCTACAACGAAAAGCAACAGCGCAACCTGGAAGCTAAGGCTGCCTTCGAGAACTACGACCGGCTCTCTGAGAGCTTCGCCCTCAGCCCGCTCTCGCCTCAGGAGGAAAGAGACCTCCTCATCTCGCGCATAAAGATCGCCGACATTCTTGGCAAGTGGGACGAGGGGATCACTTTCTGTGACGTTTTGGCTCGATTCTCAGACGCGAAATCCCGCGCCATCGCTCTGCGGCAGAAAGCAGTGTTCAGGTACTTGAAAGGCGAGTACGATCAGGCACTCCGAGGCCATGATGAGGCCCTTGCACTGTTTCGCGAGTTGGGCGACCAAGGTGATATCGGGTTCATGCTCAACAACATAGGCACGGTACACTGGATGCGTGGCGATTACGACAAGGCGCTTCGATATTATGCTGAAGGGCTTGCCCTATTTCGGGAGGCGTTGGACCAAAAGGGCATTGCCTTCTCGATACACAATATGGGCAACCTAAATGTGGAACGTGGGGAATATGACCAAGCGATTGGACATTTCAACGAAGCCCTCTCGATCTTTCGGCAGTTGGGGGACCAACGTCACGCTTCGTTTTCGCTAAACAACATAGGGGCGGTGCACACCTACCTGGGTAACTATGAGGAAGCGCTTCGATATCATCATGAAACCCTCTTGATGCGTCGGGAGCGGGGCGACCGGCACGGCATCGCCTTCTCGCTGGTCAACATAAGTCTCGTCCACAACCAATGTGGAGAGTATGATCAAGCGCTTCAATATAACGATGATGCACTCTCTATCATTCGGGAGTTGGGCGACCGACCAAGCATGGCATCCTGCCTTCTGATCAGAGCCCGTAGCCACAGCGAGTGTGGCGACTATCAGCAAGCGCTTGAATGCTACAATGAAGCGCTTTCGATCTCTCGGGACGTGGGTAACCGAGCGCATATCGCGCGTGGATTGATTGGCATTGCCGGTCTGCACGCAGACAGAGCTGAGTGGGCCGAGGCAAGAGAGATCGCCCTCGAGACTGAGGAGATCTCCCGGTCCATTAACCACGCAGGGGCTCTTTCGGCATCGCTTGCCCTGCTCTGTTGGGCTGAGGCGGGACTCAGGAACTGGGAGGCGTCTCTCTCCTCTGGCGCACAGGCACTTCCAATCGCGGATGAGATCCAGCGTCGCGACCTCATGGTCAATTGCCGAATAGCCTTGGCCGAGGCACACGTTCTGATGGCCCGGTGGTATGACGGAGAGCAGCAAGGAGAAGGGCCGCCGCTTTCTCGAGACGATGCCGTCGCCAAGGCGACGGACTACGCGGAGCAGGCGAAGGAGCTCGCCGAGGCGAAGGGGATGAAGGGCTACGTCAAGGAGACCGAAAAGCTGCTGGCCGAGATCGCGGAATGTTCGCCCTAGCGGGAAATGGCGCTTGGTCACGCAAGTTAGTCTGAGGTGCTCGGCTGGGTTCTTGACATCTTCGGTTCCCTGAAAGGGAATGACATGAATAGCCGTGGGTTTCAACCCACGGACACTGTTCCACCACACCGAACCTCGACCCTGAAGGGGTCGCACAGACCTTTTTTCAACACTTCTTGGTTCAGCCCCGTCGGGGCTGAGATTTTTTTCTTGCTGGTCTTGTGATCCGTGGGTTGAAACCCACGGCTATTCACGTTATGCCCCTTTGGGGCATTCAGCCACCGATCTCATGCAATAGGACCTCGTCCCCAGATTGCGGAGATCTCATAGGCGATGATCCCACCAGGTCAGGCCGTTAACACCGATGGAAACAAGCCAACACAAAACATAAGAAAACCCGCTCCTCGAAAAAGACCTTGACAAATCGCGCAAGCGATACTATAGTCAATAGTGAGGGATGGCTTAATAACGAAAGGGATGCATTAGGCGAGCTTAGGACAAACCACGAAGTTCATAATTCCCCCGCTTGGATTTTGAACTCCCGCGCTTATAGCGCAAATCCGTAACGCCTCGCCAAAGTTGTGCCCCCTATTTTGCTCGTAAGAACACGAGCCGAGCCACACTCTTTCGATAGACAATTTACGCAACCATGCAGACGAACGTATTGTCGAAAGGGGTGATGTCTTGAGAATGAGGCGCAGCAGACGTTGACCGCGTAACAGCATACGGCGAGGCGATGAGCTGTTTCGTCGCTAGCCGAAAACGTCTAGTGCCGACGACACCACCATTCAAACCATCTATTGATGCCGGCGGCATTAGCTCGCTTCAGAGAGGGGATGCTCACAATGAGCAACATTGGTATCACACGGATGATATCAGACCTTTTCTTCGGTAGTTCACGCGAACGCATAAAAAATGAGGAAAGAAAAATGATGAGTAAGAAACTGATTGCTTTGACGATTGTGGCTCTGATTGGCCTGACCATGTGCTCAATAGCGCTTGCGAAGAAACCACCGAAGCCACCGCCGCCACCGCCACCGGATGCCAATCCCGCCATCGCTTACAGCCCAGATGGTTATATTTGGGTAATGGACGCGGATGGTTCGAACAACACACTCGTGACACAAGGTACCGGGGCATTTTCAGCAAACCCCTGCTGGTCCCCTGATGGTCTCAAGCTTGCCTACAACTCGAAGTCACCGGATTATGTCTGGGGAGTTTACACAGTCAACCTTGATGGGACCGGTGAGTTCCTTGTTACTACACACTTTTTGAAGGAATGGTCTCCGGATGATGTTCTCGGGAAGGGCGAGAAGATACTAGTCAAAAGTACGGGCGACCTCTTTTTGATTAACCCCAACGGCGATGGTTTGGTTCGTCTGACAAACACTCCGGACATCAGTGATGGTATTTCCGCGAGTTGGTCACCAGATGCAAAAAGCATCGTTGCAGCTTGCTGCCACGCAGACAGTTCCAGGCCTCGATGGCTTTCTGTTTATGAGCTTGCCGTGGATGAAGAAAGCCAAGAAATCTACGTAGCCAGTATCAGAAACATCCATGCCGAGGCTGCCAACTATGGTGATGGTGTTGAATACCCGACTTATCTCGGCAGCCTTGAATGGGCCAATACCCAAGACAAGGTTGTCATCAGGGACAATTCTGTGCCTGAAATCTGGACACTTGACCTAGGACCGCCGTATCACATGCAGCAAATCACAGGCGAGGGACGTGCGGTAGTCCCTGCAGGTGGGTTTGTGATGAATGCAACATGGTCACCAGATGACAGTAGAATCGCAATCGCTGTGAATGGATCAGGTCGAAACAAGAAACACACAGGCATCTACGCGGTGGACGCAGAGGATGGCGCCAATATGGAGATGCTGGAAGACGGTCCGTTTCGCTGGGTAGATTGGTACCGCTACGCCGAATAGCGTCTAGGCAGGCCAATCCCGACGTCCAGACAAGATGCCAGCGTTAGCCAACAAAAGTCTAGTGCCAACGACATCAAAACGGAAGTCGTTTATTCCTGCCGGCGGCATTAGCTCAATTCAGAGAGGGGTGCTCACTATGAGTAACATTGGTATCACACGGATGATATCAGACCTTTTCTTCGGTAGTTCACGCGAACGCGTAAAAAACAAGGACAGAAAGATGATGAGTAAGAAACTGACTGTTTTGGCAATTGTGGCTCTGATTGGCCTAACCATGTGCTCTATAGCGCTTGCGAAGAAGCCACCGAAGCCACCGCCACCGCCGCCACCGGATGCCGATCCTGCCATCGCTTATGTCCTGGATGGTGATATTTGGGTAATGGACGCGGATGGCTCGAACAACACACTGGTGACAGAAAACGGTGCACGTCCCTGCTGGTCCCCTAATGGTCTCAAGCTTGCCTTCAACTCGTATTCGTATTTGGATAGAGACTGGGGAATGTACACAATCAACCTTGATGGGACCGGTGAGTTCCTTGTTACTATGACACAAAGTCTAAAGGAATGGTCTCCGGGAGATGTTCTCGGCAAGGGCGAGAAGATACTATGCGTCGCTCCGGATGAGTCAGACCCATACGGTCCCTGTGACCTCTTTTTGATTAGCCCTGACGGCACAGGTTTGGTTCGTCTAACAAACACTCCGGACATCCATGAGGGTAACGTCGCGTGTTGGTCACCAGATGCAAAAAGCATCGCTGCAGCTTGCTTCGATGAAGGAAGTTACGTTCCTCAATGGCTTTCCGTTTATGAGCTTGGCTTAGATGCAGACGGAGAGATCTACGTAGAGAATACGATAAACATTAATGAGATGGCCGCTGATGCTGGCGTCACATACCCGACTAATTTCGGCACTATTGAATGGGCCAATACCCAAGACAAGATTGTCACCGGGCTCCGCCGCACTGACGTCTACGCATTTGATACCTGGACACTTGACCTAGGGCCACCGTATCACATGCAGCAAATCACCGGCGAGGGATATGAGGCAGATTTCCCTGTAGGTGGTGCCGGAGTGATGGCTTCAACATGGTCACCGGATGATACTAGCATTGCATTCGCTGTGTCTGCTTCACCCAAATACAAGAAACTCGCAGGTATCTACGCGGTGGACGCAGAGGATGGCGCCAATATGGAGAAGCTGGAAGACGGTGCGTGTCGCGAGCCAGATTGGTATCGCTACGCTGAATAGCGTCTAGGCACGCCAATCCCGACATCCAGACAAGATGCCAACCGCGGTCGGAAGCGGCGCCAGAATATGCGGCGCCTGAACCAACGCCTGCACGACGGTTTTAGATCAAGTCTTTGGGCCGGGGCGCCTCGCGCCTCGGCCCTTCTTCTATCCCGGTTACGCGCCATGATTGACAGGTCGGCCTGCCATGCCTTACCGTTATCTGCGGATGGGACGTAGGGTGGATTGCGGATTGTGGATTGCGGATTGCGGATTGGATTTTGGACCTTAGCTGATGACGAGTAAGACGCTTGAGGCGCACACGATTCGGAGTTTTGTATCGCCTTTGGGGGCGATAGCGGGGCTATTGCGCTATCTGAAGGACGTGCGGCCCTACTATCATCTGATGGCGCTATCGGGCTTTGCGTTCAGGACGAACATCGGCGACCGCGCGTGCCCGAGCTCGCCGTGCGCGTTCCACTGGGACCATTTCCTGTCGCGGGCGATGATGCTGCTCGGCTACGAGTGCACCGTCGTTCAGTCGTTTTCGACCAGCTTTTTATTTGAGCGGCGGCTTGACGAGGCGCACTCGCTCATACGGCGGAGCATTGACGCGGATCTGCCGCTGATAGGCTGGGAGCTCGACCTGCCTGAGTTCGGGATAATCCGCGGCTATGACGACGACAAGGGCATCTACATCATAGACGGTGTGCTGGCTGAGGAGGGCGAACAGACGCTGCCTTATGACAAGCTCGGCCGCGGGGAGACGGAGTCACTGTTCGTTCTTGCGCCTGGGAGGCGCCTCGAGACCAACGAGTTGGTCTGCGCAAAGCGGGCGATAGAGTATGCGGTGTTTCACCATACGCTCGAGGCGCCGATTTCTAAGTTCTATGAGACAGGCCCGGCGGCGTACGGGAAGTGGATGGATGCGCTGACGCGGCGCGACATTGACCCGTTCGGCAATTCCTACAACGCGAGGGTGGTGCTTGACGCCCGGGTCGCCGGAGTGAGTTACTTGCAGCACATAGCGCCTTTATTCCCAAAGGGAGATGCGACCGCAATTCTTTCGGCAGCGGGTCATTTCGAGCAGGCGGCCGACGCGTTCATGTTGTTTAGCGGCTTGTTCGCGTTCCCCGGGGACGAGAAGCCCTTCAAAGACGACGTCAACGTTCAGAAGGGCGTCGGTTGGATATCTCGTGCGCGCGCAGAGGAAAAACACGCGATCGACCTTCTTGACAAAGTCAACACCAAATGGCGCAAATGAGATGAGCAGGCAGAACAGCTACTCAATCGTAATCAGGCGGTTCTTGAACCCCTTTTTGACCGGCTTCACAGCGAAGAGGCGCTCGCTCTTTTTCAACGATCTCAGGAGATACGTTTCTTCCGGCGTCTCATATTACGACGCGATAACGACGATGCGGCGGTATTGCAGCAACGGTCATTTGCGGACCATCCTTGACAAGATGCGCGCGATGGTGGACGCGGGAAGAGGCATTGGCGACGCGCTATCGCTGTTTCCGGCCAGTTTTAGCGAGTTCGAGCTCGCCATGGTTGACCTCGGCGAGAGCACCGGCAAGCTCGAATTGGTGCTTGAGAACATCTCCGAGAAGCTCAAGGCGGACCATAAGATCAAGCAGCAGGTGATCAGGGGCTTCCTTTGGTATGCGATCACGTTCGTCTTCGTCGTCGGCGTCAGCATTCTGCTTAACAGCATGGGATACGCGCTGCCGATTCGCATCACGGCGCCCAGGCTCGCCGCTGGCGTTATCTTGGCCATAGGCCTCATCCTCGGCGTCAAGCTCGTCAGGGCCACACCGGGCCTCGGCCAGGCGTTCGACGCCATAACCTGCTCAATCCCGTTCCTGGGCAACGTCCGGATGAAGGCTGCCCTGGCCAGATTCGCAACCGCATTCTCCTACGCCTACGCGTCAGGCAGCGACATCCAGAAAACTCTAACGCTTGCCGGCGCGAGCTCCATGAACACGCTCTTTGCAGCCGATGCAAACCGGATAGCGAGCGAGGTCAGGAGCGGATCGAGCCTGGCCGAGGCGTTTGACAGGTCGAAGGTCATGCCGCCGCTTCTGAAGCAGACCGTGGCGATGGGCGAGAAGACCGGCGATTTCGATCAGGCGATGATGAACATCACGGATTTCGCCAGGGAAGAGCTCAAGACCGCGGGCGAGATGATACTCCAGTTCTCGATTGTGCTGACGTTTCTGACGCTGGCCGTCTGGGTCTTCTTCCTTGCCCTTAGCTTCTATTCAGACTACCTGGGCCAGGGGCTCGAGATAATGAGGCGCGCGAATCCACACCACAACCGGTAGGTAGCTGAGTTCCGAGTCCCAAGTTCTAAGTTCCAAGTTGGCATTTCGTAGCAGTAGGGGCAGCTCACGACGGCTGACTACCGGCCTGCCTCGTTGATACAGAGGAGATGACGGAGCGGAGCTTGCCAGATGGGTCGCGGGGAATCGCATCGACGAGCTTGATCTCGAACGTGAGGTCGGGCGAAAGGAACTCGTCGATGTCCCGCCGGATACGGTTGCGGCACGATTTCATCTCGAAATCGCTGGTCGGGACGAGAAGTATCTCGATGTGCCCCGGGTGCTCCTGCCGAATCTGATATGCGTCCGCCTGCGTGTGCCCTGTGAAATCGACGAAATTGACCCGAAGCGGCGGGAGGTACGTGCCGTCTGCTGTGACTAGGCAATCGTCGGAGCGACCCTCGATCTCGACAATGCGTGGAAACGCGCAGCCGCACGCGCACGGCGAGAAATCAAGCCGGCCCCGGTCGAGCGTGTTATACCGAATGAACGGCATCGCGTCGTCGTCGAGCAGCGTAACGACCAGCTCCTGCGTGCCGGACAACTGCTCAACGTGATACAGGTCCCAGTTGATGTGCATGCCGCTGCGCTCCGGACATTCCCAGGCGATCATCCCCAGCTCCTTGAGGCCATAGTAGTTAGTAACCGTCGCGCCGAACGCCGCCTCAACTTGGCTTCTGGCGTCGTCGGTCAGAACCTCGCCGGCCGAGATGATACGCGTGAGGTTCGTCAGACGCCGCTTGTCCGCGATCTCTGCTAGCAGCAGAAGATGGCTGGGATAGCACTGGAGAAGCTGCGGATTGATCTCCTCGAGATGGCTTGCGATGACCTCTGGAGCCATGTCCGCCGAGACATATTCGCGCCGAAAAAAGCCCAGCCTCTGCAGAACATTGCGGCCCCGCTTCATCGCCTCGGGACTCGCGACGACAAGGTGAATGTCTCTCGGCCGCAACCCCAGCCTGAGATTCGCTCGAAGATCGACCATGATCCGCTTCCAGCGATTGCGTCTCGAGTGCACGAAGAGGAGGGAGACACCCGTTGAGCCGCTCGTCCGCCGAGCCGCAAGCCTGCCGAAGCCCTTCTCGCAGTAGAAATCCTCCAGCGGCCGAGAGCGGAAGAAGCTCTTGTCGATGACCGGCAGTCGCTCTAGGTCGTCGAAGCTTCTGACAACGTCGAGGTCAACGCCCGCCCCGTCAAACAGGTCGCGATACGCCGGAATCCTCCGATATGCAAACGTCAGCGCCTCGCGCAGCTGCGCCTCGCGAAAGCGCTGGAGCCGGTTAGGGTCCCAGTCAATCCGCCGGAACCACGGGGCTAGTTGAGTCCAAAGTCCAAAGTCCAAAGTCGTGGGGCGACAAGCCCGCCAGTTCAAAGTTCCAAGTTCAAAGTTCCAAGTTCAAGGGTCCAATCTCTCTTGCTTCGTGCACCTTCGCGTCCTTCGTGGACATCCTATTATGTCAGCCAAAAATCGAGCGCGCGGGCAAGGCCCTCTCTCAGCATCGCTTCTGGCTGGCCGAAAGAGACACGAACCGACGCCGGCTGCGCGTCGTCAGGCATCCGATACAAAGCCCCCGGCAGCGCATAGACCTCCTTGGCGGCCAAGAGCGCCTTGAACAGCTCGAACTGGTCCTGAGGCGTCCTTGCGCCTCGCAGCTCAACCATCATGCTAAAGGCACACTCGGGAGCGATATAATCAAGGCCCGCGTCGTCGATCATCGATTTCGCGATCTGATACTTCTCGCAATGCCTCTTAAGGTTCCGCTGCCAAAATGCCGCCTCGTCGCTATTGCCATCGACCCGCACTTGCCTGAAGAAGTTACACGCCGCCTCGATGTAAGGCCCAAAAACGGGAGGAGGCGTGCCGTATTCGAGGTCGCCCAGGTCATTCAGAAAATCCATCACCGGCCAGCCCGTGCCCTCGTGAGTGCGCCTGCAAAGCTCCGGATGAGCGCAGAAATAACCTATCCGTAGGCCCGCTGTCCCGAAGGACTTTGACATACTGTTCGTGCGCAGAAGGAACTCGTAATCGGCGAGATGCGGCCCGTAATGCACCTTATCGAGGTCGAATGCCATCTGGGCATAGACCTCGTCGAGTATGGCGAGGCACGGGCGTTTCCTGTTATAGGCCGCGATGCAATCGAGTATCCCGTAGAGCAGTTCTGGTGGATATATCCGCCCAATTGGATACGTGGGATTCGTGATCAGAACGAGATCGTAATCGTGTGCGTTGAGCGCGGCATCGAAGCCATCGATCGTCGGCAAGAAATCGTCGTCCCACATCACGTTCATCATATCGACCGCCATCCCGAGCTGCTCCGCCGCGCCAGCAAACACGTAATAGATCGGCGGAATCATGAGAATCCTTGCACCGGGCTTCAAGAAACCCTTGTATATCATCGACGCGGCGCCGGTCGCCCCGAGCGTAACCATCACATCGTCGATCGAGTAAAGGTCGGCCTCCAGCCTCGCGTTCTCGAGCCTGACCAGCGCCTCGCGCACGAATGGGTCGCCGGACGTGTTGCCGTATTCCTTCAGATGCCACGACTTGTCAATATCCCGCAGCTTCTCGGCCATCTGCTCAGGGATCGGATGCTCGTTCAGGTCTATCCTGAAGTCCGACAAAAAGCGTATGTCGGCGCTTGCTACGTCGATTCCTTGCGCCCAAATTTCGCGCAAGTAATTACGTAATACTTGATATTCTTTCAACATAGTCCTTATTCACCACAAGACAGGTCTGACGCACACCTCAACGGCCAACAATATGACAGATATCGGGCGGCGGATAAACCCGTCCGCAACATGATTGACGTTTGAGTCGTTCAAACATAGGATAATATCACTAGCACGTTTAGGAGGGAGAATTGGCGGACAACTGGCTTTATTTCGGCGACAATCTGGACATTCTGCGGCGCCACGTCAAGGAGAACTCGGTCGATCTAATCTACCTTGACCCGCCGTTCAAGAGCAACAAGGCCTACAACGTCATATTCAAGGAGAAGAACGGCGCACAGTCCAGGTCGCAGATTGAGGCGTTCAAGGATACCTGGAATTGGGACCAGGCCGCGGCGGAGGCGTTCGAGGACATCGTTGTCTCTGGGCCGGATGACGTCTCTCGGTTGATGCAGGCTCTCCGCCAGTTCCTTGGGACCAGCGACATGATGGCGTATCTTGCCATGATGGCGCCGCGACTTCTGGAGCTTCAGTGTGTCCTCAAGCGTACCGGCTCGATCTATCTCCACTGCGACCCCACCGCAAGCCATTACCTGAAGCTCCTCATGGACGCGGTTTTCGGTACCAGGTCATTCCGGAATGAGATCGTCTGGTATTACAAGGGAGGTGGGCTGTCGAAGGCTCGTTGGGCTCGCAGACATGACATCATTCTTCTGTATTCATGTAGTGACGCTTCCTTCTTCGATGCAGACGCGGTGAGGGATGAGTATGCACAAACCACAAAGGAGAGGTTTGCCCATTACATCGGCAATGTGAGAAAGGGGCACGATTTCGGCCTCCAGAAGCTGCATCCGGAGGGCAAACATCCAGACGATGTCTGGCTGATGCCGATTGTTGCCCCGTCGGCGAAAGAGCGGCTGGGCTATCCAACGCAGAAGCCTGAGGCGCTTCTTGCGCGCATCATCAAGGCGAGCAGCAAGCCGGGCGACGTGGTGCTGGACCCATTCTGCGGCTGCGGGACTGCGATTGCGGTCGCGGAGAGGCTCGGAAGGAACTGGATCGGCATTGACATCACGCCTCTTGCGATCAACGCCGTGAGAAGTCGCCTCCAGCAGGCCTTTGGACCCGATGTGGAGTATGAGATCGACGGATTGCCAAAGACCCTCCCCGACGCTGAGGAACTGGCTCAAGAAGACCGCTACAAGTTTGAGCTGTGGGCGCTGGGCCTTGCCGGCGCCAGCGAGCAGAGGCACAAGAAGAAAGGCGCGGACAGGGGCGTTGACGGGCGTCTGTACTTCTATGACGAGGGCACGAACGCGAAAGCGAAGCAGATAGTCGTCCAGGTGAAAAGCGGCCACGTAGCCCCGTCGCATATTCGAGACCTTGTGGGCGTCCTCGACAGAGAAAACGCACAGATTGGCGCCTTTATCACCTTGAAGCGACCTACGAAGAAGATGCAAGAAGAGGCCGCGGCCGCCGGCTTCTATCTATCACCAGTCTTCCAGAAGAAATACCCCCGCATCCAGATTCTCACGATTGAAGCGCTACTCAAGGGCGGCAGAATAGCCTATCCTGCCGGAACCACGCACGCAGCCAAGCAAGCACATCGAAGCCCCACCCGGAAGAGCCAGCGCGACATTCAAGTGCGCGCCGAAGGCGAGGAAGCGTGACGAACTTGAGATGACACAACTAGACTTTCAGGCAATCGATTCAAGGATGGATAGAAGTGGCTTATGATTCGTCGTTGTTTGGGGTATTCTTTGGAGAGTGAATAATCCGTGAAGACCAAAGCCAGCTGAGGCATCGAATGATGGACCAAGACGCAGAAAGCCGATTAGACGTTGATAGTGAATCGGATTACACCGACGAAGAGATAGAGCGCCTAATCCGTTGCGCGAAGAGAGTGATCCAACCCCCCAGAAGGACGATGAGAGACAGACGGGGCTCTTTGAGAAATGAGATGACGGTTGAATCTGTTGAGGAAGGGCGTCATTTCTATATCTTCATGCGCCAGAACATCGACTTCAATGAGAACTTCAGCATAGGCTTGCGTTTCCTGGCAAGCGACGGTGGGCAACAGATATGCCTCATACGTTTTAACGGGCCGCATGCGCACCGAGAGCTCAAGTCCAATTCCGAGCAATCTCATTGGCACGCGTCTTTTCACATTCATAAGGCGAAAGTCAAGAATATATCGGCGGGGTTGAATGAGGATCAGTTCGCGTTCAAGACCGATCGTTATGCGTCTTTCCAAGAGGCCCAGGTGGAGTTTTTCAAAGAAATCAACGTGACCGATGCTCCCGACTATTTCCCATTGTTGGGTCAGCTCAGTTTCGATTTTAGGAAGGAGGAACAGTGACGATGACTATAGTTAACCTTCAACCGCCACCTTATCTGGATCTCTTAAAACAGCAGTTTAATGGTCATATAGAACTCAGAGAGAAGCGGCCTGGTATCATGCAACTTCTCGTCCCGTTGTTCCACGAAGATGGGGATATGGTGGACATCTTCCTAGAGCAAGGGCAGGAAACAGGTCTTATTCGAATCTGCGATCACGCAATGACGTTGATGCGTCTGTCCTACTCCTTTGAGATCGACACACCGAATAAGGAACGGATATTCCGGCAGATCGTCACTGAGAACGGTATTGTTGAGGACAACGGTAATCTTTTCATCGAGACACGGTCCGAAAGTCTGTATCCTGCTGTAATGCAGTTCGCGCAGGCGGTTGCGAAGATCGCGAATCTGGAGATCCTTAGACGGGAGATTGTTCGAAGCCTCTTCTTCGAATCTCTGGGCGAGTTCATACATGATTCCCTGGCGCGCTATCCCCGCCAGCAAAAGGTGTATCCAATACCCGACCGCGACGAGCTCGAGGTTGATTATGAGTTCCCCATGGATTCCCGTCCTATATATCTCTTCGGCGTGAAGGATGAGGACAAGGCCCGGCTTGTGACGATCTCATGTCTGGAGTTTGAGAAGGCTCGGCTCTCCTTCCGAAGTATGGCCGTCCATGAGAGCTTTGAAGATCTCCACCGGAAAGACCGACAGAGAATCGTCAGCGCGGTCGATAAGCACTTCCCCACTTTGGATGACTTCAAGAAGAGGGGGCCTCTGCTGTTTGAGCGTGAAATGGGCTTCAGAGCTCAGCAATAGCAGGCGATAAGTGAATCAATGGGCACTGTTTTCTGAGGGCTTTCGCTAGAACTCTCTCTCCAGCACCATATTACCTATGTTCAGGATGAGGTTGGGGTCGAGGGCGCGCTTGGCCGCGGCGATCTGGCTCAGGCCCTGCTGGCCGAACATCAATTGAAGGTAGGGGACCTGTCGGCCATCGAGTTCGACTGTTTTCTTGCCGACGCCGTGTTCGGCTGAGATTGTGCCGCCGAGCGCGACGGCCTTCTTCGCGAGCTTGAGGTAGAGCTTTTTTGCGAATGCCATCTCGGCGTCAGTGCGGGTTATGAAGTTGAAGTGCAAGTGAAAGTCCCCGAGGTGGCCGAAGAGGACTGAATGAACTCCGGGCCTGGGGAAAGCCGTTTTGAACCTCTCATCCGCCTCGCGATAGGCCCTCATGATCTGTTCAAAGCCGTCCGCCGGCACCGCAAAGTCGGTGGCGAGTTTGTGGCTTTGCTGCTGTTTGACATAACTGTTGACCGCATCGGGCAACGAATGGCGAAACTCCTTGAACTCCTCGGGAGGCCCCGACCAGTCGTCAACAGCCTGGTATCGCTCGCAAGCCTCAAGAATCGCATCCAGCGTCTCATCTCGATCGCCCAGCGCCTCGACCAACACGGCCGCAGAGTAATTCTGCTTGATGCGCAGCTCCTTGTCGCGGATGAAGGCGAGCGAATTGGCGTCGAAGAACTCGATGGCGATGATGCCCTTCTGCCGAAGCTCGCGGAGGTCGTCTGCGTAACTCAGCGCATTAGATTCGCTCTCAAAGAACGCCACGTCCGCGATAAGTTCGGCGGGTTTGGGCGCGAGCTTGACCTCTATCTCGGCGAGAACGCCGAGTATCCCCTCGCTGCCCACGAATAGGTCTATCAGGTCCATCCTGGGCGAGGCAAAGAGCCCGGCCGCGTTCTTTACGCGAGGCATAGAATAGGTTGGGCACGGCACTTCGTATCTGTCCCCGGAATCGCTCGCAAATCGGATGCAATTGTCGTCACCCGCAAAGAACTGCCCGCGCCGGACCCGCAGTGTGTCGCCACTGGCAAGGACCACTGTCAGCCCAGAAACCCAGTCCCTGGTCGGCCCGTAGTAGAAGCTCCGCGCGCCTGAGGCGTTCGTAGCGACTGTTCCGCCGAGTTGCGCGGTCGATTCGGTCGGGTCGGGTGGATAGAAAAGGTCTTGGGGCAGCATCTCCGTGAGCATGTCCAGCGTCATTCCGGGCGGCGCCGACGCCAACATCTCGTCCCGTGAGATAGCTATCCTCACGGCGCCGACCGGGAACTGGCGCTCGATCATCTCCCAGCCGTTGGGGACGTCGACCTTCAGCATTCGTTCCGCGGAGATGACATATCCGCCGCTCATGGGGACTCTGGAACCCGTCACGCCAGTCCCCGCGCCGGACGTCGTGCATCTGATGTTGTCCGCGTTTGCGCCTCGAAGGATCGACCTCAGGTCTTTGACGCCTTCGGGAAGAAGAACCTTCGATACGTTCTCTGGGGGAGCTTTGAAGGCGTTGCTCTCGTCGCTTAGATACGGCTCAATCGCGGCCCGGTCGGAGATGGTTCTCATCTAGGGGGTCCTTTGCTGGCGGCATACCGTCCTGTAGGGGCGGTGCTTGGAGGCTGGGACATAAGTGGCCGCCCGCTCAGTGTAGGGGCAATCCCCCCGCGGTTGCCCTTTACGATCAATTAAGATAGGGCAGGCGCGGGGGCCTGCCCCTACACAACCTGTCCGGCGATTATGACCCAGCCTCCGACCGAACGTGACGACACGCTGAGGCCATTATAAGGAGAGGGATCGGCGCGTTTGCTTGTCGGTCAGAATCGCAAAGAGCCTCTCGGTCTGCTCCCTGGTCGATTCAGGTTCGCCGCTGTTGTCAACGACGAAATCAGCGAGCTTGACCTTCTCCTCAAGCGGCATCTGATGCTTCATTCGAGCCTCGACGACGGCGCGGTCCAATCCTCCGAACTTCTTTTTGAGCCGCTCAAAGCGCTGCTCAGTCGAGGCGCTAACAACTACGAGGAAATCAACAAGATGATGGCGCTCCACCTCAATCAGAAGCGGCACGTCTAGGACCACGATCGCGTCTGGGTCAGACTCCTCGAGCTGCTTCAGAAGTTCTTCTTCGTGAGCAATGACGCGTGGGTGCACGATGCTGTTCAACTGGCCCAGCTGGGCTGGGTCCGCGAACACGATATCGCCGAGTAGCTTTCTGTTAAGGCCGCCGTCTTCAGCAACCACTTCCTTGCCGAACGTCTCGACAATCTCGTTGTAGGCGGGCATGCCCGGCTCACAAATCTCCGTCGCCAATTTGTCCGCGCTAATCACTTCTAGCCCCAGCTGCGCGAGGGTCTTCGCAACCGTGCTCTTGCCGCTCCCGAAACCGCCCGTAAGACCCACTAGAAACATCGGCGTCGTCCCCTATTGAATTAGTCTAGAAACACGCTTACCAACAGGAATAACAGTTGAGAGCTCCGGCAGTTTCCGCGCCATCTATTTATTTGAGCTGCAAGGCTTCCACAAGGTCGAACTTCTGCCTCAGCTTCACAATTGTGTCCGGCGGAACGAAACCACGGACCAGCGAGCAGGCGTATATCTGCGACCGTTTGCCGACGACTGTCCCGGGGTTTAGCACAGCGTTGCAGCCTGTTTGAACGCCATCGCCCAGGATAGCGCCGAACTTAATCAGTCCGGTGTCGAAAACCTCTTCTCCCACCTTGATCTTGACCGTCTTATCGACTGTGATCTTGAAGTTGGATAGCTTGGTCCCCGCGCCGAGGTTCGCCTCGGCGCCCAGGATGCTGTCGCCGACGTAGTTGAAGTGAGGCGCATTTGAGGTGTTCAGAAAGACCGAGTTCTTTACTTCAGTGGAATGCCCAACGACACAGCCATCGCCGACAAGGATGGAGCCGCGAATGTAGGCGTTTTGCCGCACTTGACAGTTCTTGCCGATTATCGTCGGGCCATTGATGAAGGCGCCCGGCTCAACGACGGTTCCCTCACCGATGAATACGTCACCGATGATCGTAACGTTCGCCATTACCTGACCGTGAATCCCGGGCCTTATGACCGACTTTATGTAGCTGTCTATCTTCGGGAGCGCCTCCCACGCATACTCGAGTCCATCGAAAAGCGCCCGGTGCTCGAAATCACACAGTGTGAAGAGATCGTCCGGTGCAAACATCGTAAGCTCCTAACTTGACAAGACGCCAGAGTACATCCGTCGAAACATCGTGCGCTGATAGGCTAGCTTAGAACCTATCAGTTGGGACTCATAACGCAATTCAATCCTCGTATGCAAGAGCGTAAAGCACGTCACCAACAGCCTTAAGCGAGTCCTTGCTGCAATTATCAACTGTATCTTCCATAGTATGCCAAACTGGATAGTCGAAATCTATTATGTCTATCATCGGGACCCCAGCCCTGTTGAACCAGATATGATCGTCGAACACCGCCGGTCCGAGCTCGTCCTTGAACTGCGAGCATCCGAGGCGCCTCGCCAGGGCCCAGACTTTAGCGACGATTTGGGGCGCGGCTGCCACCGAGTACCTTTCCATGGGGATAGACAGGTCCTTATCGCCTATCATGTCGATCAGCACGCCGAAGCTGGGCCGCTTGGAGAAAACTGAGTCGAGGTTTTGAGCAAGATAGTAAGAACCGATGCAGTACTCGCATTCCTCGTAGTCTCCGGAATCCTCTGCATCCAGAAATACGAGGGACACGTTTCTTGGCGGCGGTTTCTCATGGAATAGCGTCGCCAGTTCAAGTAGGACGGCCACGCCGGATGCGCCGTCGTTTGCGCCGGGTATCGGTTTGTGCCTGCTGTTGGGGTCTGGGTCTTTGTCCGCGATAGGTCTTGTGTCCCAGTGGCAGCAGAAAAGAACCGGGGCCGAGTCGCCGCCGACTTCGCCATAGTAGCTCGCAGAGCTACGACGGCTGAACTTGCCGAAACTGGCTACTATGTTTGTCCCGTTGATAGACTCGCCATAGCATTCAATAGGGAATTGCTGCGTTTGGAGCGACTTGGCGTTAGCTGAGAGATGACGAACGATGTAATCAAGGCATTCGAGATGTCCTGCCGTGCCCGGAACTCTTGGGCCAAAGTCAACCTGCGTCACCAAGTGCGAAAAAGCCCTACGCGCGTTAAATGGGCGCATTGGAGGCGAGGCATCTTGCTTCTTGTCCCGTCCCTGCTGCTGACAGCCAAGCAGCAATATGACTGCTAGCAGCGTAGCGGCTGTTCTCAGCCAACCCATACGTGTTGCTCGTCGCAATTGTCCACCCAGATACAGTGAGCTTTCCCAGCCAATGTTTTGAATCATCGATATCCCTTGTTGGGTCCCCCCGGTCAGTTGTAACAAGGCCGCGTTAGCGTTTCCCGTCGGCATCTCTTGGTCATTCGGAAGCGTTGCGAAGCGATCTTCTGTGACCGGACCGCACGCTTTTTTTCTCACCTGATCGTAAACGAACGGGACAAGGTCGTCAACTTCGGCCTTTAGGACGGGTTTCCGTAGTCCGGAAGTCTGGCTCGAAAAACATTTGACATTCAAGTCTGTCTTTGTTTAATCTTGGAATCTGGATTTGGTTGCTGTGTTTGTGAACTTGTGCACTGGGGTCGAGTCAGCCTAGGGTAGCGATTGGCAAACGATCACTTTCGGAGGACGTGAAGGAGGTGATTGGTAGAGCTGGGAGATTGGCGAGTAGCAATCTTGTGTGGCGACGGTGATCACAAACAGTGGTGTCCCGTTCGTAGGATATTAGGAGTGAGCTCGTTTGCTATGTCGAAGATAGTATTGCTGCGACCCATTGAAGACGAAAGGTCCGGAAATTCATTTCGTAATTGTTCAACCTAAGGAAGAGGAGACACGCAAGCGATGACTAGGAGAACAGCAATCTGGCTGTTGGTGATGGCGGTTGCTCTCACCGGAAGTTGTGCGTTTGGCGACCTTCTGACCGTGAAGCACGAACACGGCGAGCTCAGGCTGGAAGGTTTGATTACGGTCTATTATGCGGAGTTCGAGGATGATAACATCGCCGATACGTTTGAGTTGAGGCGTGGTTTTGTCTGGCTCGGTGTCGCGGGCTCTGTATATGAGAAGATCGATTTCGGTCTGTTGATGCAGTTGGATCACTCCGCGACGTTGTTGGATGCCTGGATCAAGCTGAAGTACATTCCGAATGTTGATCTGACTTTTGGGCAGATGTGGAAGCCGGTTACCTATGAGGCGCTGACATCTACAGCCGCGCTGCCCTTCATCAACTATGCAGCGCCAACCCAATGGTTGATGAACACAGGAATCGTTAGCCGAGACGTCGGGGCCAAGGCCACGTTTCATCTTGACAAGGATGATTTCACGATGCTCCTTCTTGAGGGCGGTGCATTCAACGGAACGGGCATCAATCAGAGCGACAACAACGACCAGAAGGACTGGGTTGTAAGAACCTGTCTGCAGCCTATCGAGGGCATCAAGTTCTTCGGCAACTACACCCGTGGCACGCACGGGGCAAAGGTCTTCGGGATGGGTCACGATGAACACCAGCAGTACAGCGCGGGCTTTGCCATTGACTATGAAGGGCTCGACATGGTAGGAGAGTGGATGGGTCTGCACAACCACAACCTCCTGGTGCTTGACGAGGCCATGAACGGGTATGGCTGGTATCTGCATTTGGGCTACAAGATCGAAACGGGATACGACTATTTCCGGACGATTGAGCCAATTGTCAGGTATGAGTATTTGGATCCGGATACGGATAGGTATGTAATCAACGATCTTGGAAGGTTGCTTACCTACGGACTCAACATCTTCATCGATGACAACTACGCCAGGCTGCAGCTCAACTACATTTGGAACATCAACGACACTGGTCCGGGCCGTGAGCTCGCGGACAACGTCTTCATAGCTCAGCTGCAAGGGCATTTCTAGAAAACCACTGGATACCTGCGTTGGTGGGCTACGTAGAGTAAGACAGCTCATTATAGACGGGGCAGGCAACAGCTGAGTTGTCTGCCCTTTTTGTTTTCTTGGGTTGGACGGCAAATTGGCACGTAGGGGCGGTGCTTGCCCCGCCCTTCTCTGATGTGACCGAACGTATGATGGGCGGGGCAAGCA
>CBDVDH010000061.1:0-21381 GCA_965372715.1 uncultured bacterium
TGGGTCACATCAGAGAAGGGCGGGGCAAGCACCGCCCCTACCGGCCTACCTCAGCCGGGCAAAAGTTCCCAGGTATCGCCTTTTGGCTTGACGTGAAAGAATCGCATCGCTCTGAAACTCAACGGTTTTGAATCGAGTTTGAACGAGAGCAGCCTTTTTTCTGGGAAATAGACGTTCTGGAACACGTCGCCCGCCTCGGTCTCAATTATGACGGCCACGGGAACATCCTCGCTCATCACGTCGCCGATATTGCTCAGCCGAAGCATCACCTCAAACGCGCCGTCGGCAAGCGGCTTGACCCTCTTCGCGACTTCGAACTCTGCCGCCCTCGCCCCGACGAGCCAGTGGTCGAAGAACTCCCCAATTTTCGCCCAGTATTCCATCGGGAAAACGTCTTTGGCGCCGATATGCTCTGTCCCGGGCGCCACCCATAGATACTTGGGCACCCTTGCCTTCTTGTAGAGCTTCCGGGCCATATCAGCGGGGCAAAGCGTATCATTCTCGTTCGCAATAATGAAAACCGGCTTGGGCGATAATTCGGCGACTGATTTTATCGGGTCGAACTCGTCCGTGATCTCCTCGTCATCGGGAACTTCGCCCGCCAGCTGAGGCGCCCGCATCTTGATGATGCGTGGGACCATCTCAGCAAACGACGAGAAGGGGGAATCAGCGACTATCGCGTCAACGGCGTCGAGGTCAGCCGCAACGTTTATCCCAATGGCGCCGCCGATCGATACACCAAGAATGCCAATGCGGGACGCAGCGTTCCCGAAGTTCTGTTTCGCGTGCTTCACGGCCGCTGCGACGTCCTTTTCAATCGTGAGAAACGATGCGCTGCCGCCGGAAAGGCCTGTGCCGCGGTAGTCGAACGCCAGCACGTTGTAGTTTAGACCCTGGAGGCGCTTGATCATGTCCAGCCACAGGCCGATGTTGCCCGCCGCGCCTCGGCAGAACACGATCGTTACCCTTGCCTGACCGCTCGGGACAAACCAGCCGGCCAGGTTCACGCCATCCTCGGTCGCTATCACGGCGTCGGTGAATTGGAGGCCCACGTCCTTCGGGGACTTGATTGGTGCGCCCGTGTCCGCCATCATCGCCTCGGCCAATCGTTCGTCGAGGAACGCCTCCCAATCAATTGTATAGACGAGAACAACTATCACAATCGCGAGGGCGGCAATCGCGAGGACCGCAATCGTTGCTAGCCCTATCAATGATCTCTTCTTATTGCTTCTTGATGGATTCGTCACCAGAATCAATCCTCCTTCTGCCCTGAACGGCCTTTCCAAGCGTCATTTCGTCCACAAACTCCAGAGGTCCCCCCATCGGCACTCCATACGCAATTCTGCTGACAGCAATGCCCAGCTCGGCGACCACCCGTGCCAGGTAGTTGGCGGTCGCCTCGCCCTCAACGTCCGTGCCGGTCGCTATTATGACTTCCTTCACCTTGCCGCTCTTCAGGCGCTTGAGCAGGGCCTCTATCGTCAGGTCCTCCGGCCCGATGCCAGAAAGCGGCGAGATCTTCCCTAGCAGGACGTGATACAGCCCGTTGTATTCACGCGAGCGTTCGACGGCAGCGATGTCCCGCGCCGTCTCCACGACGCACAACGTTGTCCTGTCCCGCTCGTCGGCTGAACAGATTGCGCAGAGCTCGCCAGACGACAGGTTGAAGCAGAGCTCGCATCGACCGACCTTCTCCCGAGCCGACACGATCGCTTTGACCAACGATCTGGCCGACTTCTCGGGCATCTTGAGGATGAACAATGCAAGCCGCTCCGCTCCGCGCCTCGAGATGCCGGGCAGACGCGCAAGCTGCGTTACGAGGCTTGCGAATTGACGAGGGTAGCCCATTTTACAGCTTGTTCAGTATCTGCGGCGGCAGACCCATTTGCTTCGCGAACTTGCCCATCTCCTGAGCCATCAGCTCCTTCGACTTTCGCAGCGCGTCGTTGACCGCAGAAAGCACAAGGTCCTCCAGCATATCGACGTCGTCAGGATCAATGACCTCCTTGTCGAGCGAGATTGAGATGATCTCCTGAGCGCCGTTGGCCACGACCGTAACCATACCGCCCCCGACGGTGGCCTCAACCGTCTTCTGCCGAACAGCCGCCTGCGCCTCGGCCATCTTATCCTTAACCTTCGCCATCTGCTTAAAAATGTTCAGATTCATACGTATTCCCCTCTTGGATCATAAATTGCGATGCTACCGCCCCATCCAGGCAATCCTTGCACATCCGAATGTTGATCGTCAACTGCGCGAAAGGAGAATTCGTATCGGCGTCCACAGGAGAGCTAATCTACAGCTCAGACAAATCAGCTCGGACGACGAGTCTCGCTAGGAATTATGTCCTTGAGATTCTCAGAGTTATTCGCCTATGATTGTACCGGTTAGGGCTAGATCATGCCACGACGTGAGAGGATAGACCAATTCTGAAGGAACACAGCGATCCGGTCAGAACGTGTAGTGCGCATTCCTCTGATTGCAGCATCGAGGAAGCGTTTTGCAAGGGAGTGCCCCATACAGAGAGAAAAAGCAGAGGGCAATTTTTTACGCCGACGCATATCGCTGACCTCATGTCACGGTGGGTATTGGCTTCTAATCCTAAACGCATACTGGATCCTGGTTCCGGAACATACGTCTTTGAGCGCAGTATCTCTCGTCTCGCGAGCTCCGATGTCGAGATAGATGCTTACGAGATTGACTCCCCAATCATATCTTTCAGTAACCCGATTCTGGCCCAGCTGAGGAAGAAAGCGAAGGTCAAGCTGTTTCAAGAGGACTTTATGACCTCGCCTTTCACCCCTAAATACGACGGTATCATTTGTAATCCACCATATCTGAAGCACCACTATGTTCCCAAGCGAAGAACATACCTACGTCTTCTGAGAGACGAATCATCTATTTCGGTCAGCCTCAACACCAACCTCTATTGCCTATTCATGATAAAGGCCATGCTCCGGCTCTCAGACAAGGGTAGAATGGCGTTCATTACACCAAGCGAGTTCTTGAATGCGAATTACGGCGTAGCAGTTAAGAAGTTCCTGCTCAGAACAAACAGATTGGCATTCATTATCGTATTCGATTTTAGATTATCCGTGTTTTCCGACGTCTTGACTACGGCGTGCATAACGCTGTTTGGTCAGCCAAGAGCCTCGTCCGCCCCGGTCACGTTCATAAGAGTTGGTGATGAACTTGACGCAGATGAGGTCTGGGGATTGATCTGCGGGGACATCGCCATCCCATCCGGGTCAACCGATGTTTTCTCCAAGAGGATTGATGAACTGGATCCCGCTGTGAAGTGGAGAAGCTACTTCGAGACCCGGCATTCTGGGAGCATTCTTGTTCCATTTACCAAATACGCTAGAGTAATGCGGGGAATCGCAACGGGCTCCAACAAGTACTTCACGTTCTCCAAATCAGACCTAGTTCGTTATGGCATAAGTCGAAGATACATCGTTCCATGCATTACTAAAGCCCTACACGCGCGTTCCAACATTTTCGTTGAAGAGAACCTGAAGCAACTGATTGCGAAAAACAGAAAGGCATTCTTGCTTTACGCGAACGGATTGGAGCCTGACCCTAACCTGAGAGGGTATCTGCAACTTGGTCGGAAGGAGGGAGTAGACAAGAGGTATCTGACGCGACATCGGTCACCCTGGTGGTCGTCCGAACAGAGAGTTCCGGCGCCAATTCTGGTCACCGTCTTTGGTCGGAAGGGTCTCAGGTTTGTTCGAAACGAGTCCGAAGCTCGGAACCTCACGTGTTTTCACTCGATCTATCCGACTTTTCTGGGCAAAGGTTTTCTCAACATAATGATGGCGTATTTGCTCACGGATTTTGCGCAACGTCTGGTCAGCGCTGAAAAAAGACAATATGGCGACGGGCTGGAGAAGCTTGAGCCAAACGATATTAACAAGAGTCTAGTTGTAGATTTTAGTCAATTGCCGGGAGCTCTGCTACACAACATCGAGGAGCTCTACGGCCTATGGCGTAAGAGCACACTAGGTGGTGACTCGTCCCGAGCGGAGCAGATCCGGTCAGACCTGGATCGCATCTTCGAGGATGTAGCTCTCAGCTCAGGACAGAAAGTGTCCGCCAAATCTCAGCTATCGCTCCAATTCAGCTAGAAAAGCAGGCACGTCGAGAGTGGCCTTCCCCCCTTTGAACTTGACGTAATAGAGCAGCCTTCCTCGGTCCAGCTCTTTGACATTGCTGAAGTGCTCAGGACGTTCCATCCTTCTTGAAACCAGGACCCCCTGATTCACATCAATGTGAATTGTTGATTTGAATTGGTTCTTTGCGTTCTTCTCCACCGTGTAGATGCTGTTTCTGTTGTCTGGATCGCTTATGATCTCAAGAATCTTGCGAAATGAGATAGCATAGATCCGATCGAAGAACACCTGCACATAGAAGTGCTTTACGCTGTAGTTCATAATCCATTTGTGGATAACCAACAAGTCCTCTGCTTTGGGCGTGAAACTCAAGAACTTCCTGGCCATTCGACCGCTCCCACTCCGCACATGCTTGTCGTAGCTATTGACCAGGAAAGCGCTTGAACGCACCTCAAGTGCGGCGATAGCCTTCCGTGCAATCTTGTCCAGCTGGTCGTCTGGTCTAAGGCTAATATCAAGATTCCAAGAATCCTCGTATTCATCGACATGAAACAGCAGAAGGTCTGGTTTCTTTCCGATCGAGTCCAGTTCGTTTTGGTATGACTCGTAGAACTCTTTGAACCCAGGGTCCCCGGCTGTTATCTCGTCAGATCGTCCGTATTTGACTGCTTCTAGACTCGGCACGGACATATTGATAGCTCTTTGAACCATGTTTTCTGCCCAGTCGCCCTGCTCCCGGTTGGTCAAGAAGTTAGAGACAGCCAGGGTTGGAGTTCTCCCTCTCACCCTCGGCTTCGACACGTCCACAACCTCTGAGGGAATCTTCAAGAAAAGATCATGGACAATCTCTTGATACTTCGTTTTCATGTTTCGAGTAGTTTCGATGGCGTGACGCCTAACGCCTTGGCGATTTTCTCAATGTTTCTGATAGACACATTTCTCGTGCCCCGCTCCACGTCGCTCATATAAGTCCTATGTAGGCCGGCCTTGAACGCGAGCTCTTCCTGGGAGATGCCCTTCTCTTTTCTAAGCTGCTTGATTCTTATCCCGAGTTGCGTCTGTATGTTCATTGTTGATCCGTAACTTATTGACTGCATGTTAGTTGATGCCTCTCTCCCCATTCCACAGACTATAAGTGACATCAACAATCTGGGCCGCCATTGCCACGCTTAACGAAATGGACTATCTTCTCAGTTGGAACTTCAGGCATATTGTTAGGACGAGAACGCGCCGGATCGTTAACGCAGTGAATCTTCTGCGGGGCTATCCTGACATCCAGATCGTCTCGCCCGCGGAGATTCTATAAGGTTTGGAGGTTTGCCTATGACTGATAGAGACGAGCTCTGGGATAAGGTGGTTAAGGACTTCCCCGAGGATACGGCCCTCCAGGAAGTCCACTACGCTCGGCTGAAGATACACGAACAGACGCGGGGGATGTCGGACGAGGAATTCGTTCAGTTCATAAAGGCCCAGGCCGAAACTAGCCGTTCGGTTGCTCGACGATCCTGAGGCCTAACGCCTCAGCTGCCGCAGCACCTTCTCAATCTCGTTATCCCCAATCGGCGCGGACAGAAACGCATTACCGAAATCGTGCAGCAGAATGAACCTCGGCTTGCCGTCTTTGGCCTTTGCATCAACGCGCATCTCGGGGAGGAGGCTTGCGGGGTCGATCTTTCGCGGCAAGTGTGTCGGGAGGCCGGCCTGCTCGATCACCTCACGCAGAAGCTCAACTCGTTCGGGGGCCAGAAAGCCGAGGTCTCGCGCCAAAAGAGCCGCGCCGTGCATCCCGATCCCCAGCGCCGCGCCGTGCGCCATCTCATAATTGGTAACCTTCTCGATGGCATACGTAATCGTGTGGCCCCAGTCGAGGACGAGCCGCTCGCCCGAAAGGCCAGTCTCGTCGCGCTCGATTATCGCTATCTTGATGCGGTTTGCCTCCATGATGTATTCGAGCACCTTGTCCGGGTTGCGAGCGGCGATCTCGGGCATATCCGCCTTCAGCTCGTCGATTTTGCCGCCGAGGCCTGCGACCTTGTTGATTATCTCCGCGATGCCGTTGACGAATTCAGCGTCCGGAAGCGTCTCGAGGCATTTGAGGTCGAGTATCGCGGCCTTTGGCTGGTAGAATGTGCCGATGAGGCTTTTCCCGAGCGGATGGTCAACCGCGCAGCCGCCGATGCCAATATCGACCTGTGCGAGCAGCGACGTCGGTATCTGAATGAACGGAATGCCTCGCTTGAAAGTCGCCGCCACGAAGTTCGTGATGTCCTGAACCACGCCGCCGCCGAGCGCGATGATGCAGGATTCACGGTCGATTCGGGCCTCTGCACAACTAAGATAGAGCTTTGCGACCGTCTCTAGGTTCTTGTGCCGCTCCCCGGCGGGTATCAGCGCCCATCGGATCGTCGCGGCGCCAAGTGCTTGCGAGAGTCTCTCCCCGTGCAGCCGTTTAACCTCGGGATTAGACGCGATGAGTATGTTGCCGCCGATTCCCGTGTCTTCTATGATACTGGGCAGGATTCCGAAGATGTCATGCCCGTAATACAGCCAGTAGCTGCGATCGCCAAACTCTGCGCGAGCTTTTTCCATTTTCACATGCGCCCTCATGCACCCTATAAGTTAAATGGAACGCCAACCTCGAGGCTTGTTCTAGGCCTCGGACTCCAATTGCTGACGGCCCCGTTGTCCTGCCGATAGAGAGGAGGAGAGTCTAGCGGCGAGACCATCCTACCAGCTTAGGTGAGCCGAACGATGATCACTGAAATCCACGCCGCGAGGGCGACGCTCGCCGCTATAACTGCAGCAACAACAGCGCGCCGGCTCGCACAGTATATCTGGAGCTCATGCTCCCAGATGCTCAGCCTTATCCGCAAAAGGCGACGGTGTCGGTTGATAAGGGACCAGAGTCTGTACCAGGCGAAATAAGCTCCTAGCGACATGGCGACAGATCGGACCGTAGAAAACGCCGCATCGACTTCCTCGATATCGCTCTCCGGTTGCGGAACAAAGGCAAAAACCAGCACGCAGACGAGCTGAAGGACGACGAAGTAGGCGGTATAACGCGCCACCAGTGGTTCTTCGGAGAAGAAGCGATATGTCCGAAGCGTCTCCCTCGGACTTGCCTTCGGGCTCTCAAGTTCTATCTCATCCATTGATCCGCTTCTCGCGTTCACCGTGCTACCTTCCTGCTAACCGCCAACTGAATCATACCATGGGCAGAAGCGGCTTGTCGGGGGATTCAGGTCTGCCAACCAGCTTCTGCGCGACGGGGTCGATGTGCCAGTCCATCGCCTCAAGTGGAATGGCCCCCAGAAGCGTCCTGGTGCCCCTCGGCAGCTCGATGGCCCTTACCTGACACCTCCTGATCTGAACTTCGACATCAACCATCCCCACAACTCGGTATTCGTGCCCGGCGTCATCGGCAGTGAAGACAGATATCTTGTCTATGGGTTCAAGCCTAAGACGCTCGACGATCTCCGCTGGTAGAGCCAATTCCATTGCTCCTGAATCAACGATTGCGTCGCAGACGACCTCTTCGCCTTGTTTCTCCTTCGGCAGAAACCTGTTCTGCCAGTTGCGCAACGTAACCTTCACTGAAAACGCGCCCATTTTCTAATGTCTCCTCGACCTTCCCCCTAGCCACAAGCTGCAACTCAAACCACCGCCCGTTTCAGCACATGAGAATCAGTGGGCGATCAGGAGATTCCGGGCTGGGAACTAGCTTGCCGCGAGAGGGGTCGATGTGCCAGTCCATCGCCTCAAGCGGAAAAGCGCCCAACAAAGGTCTTGCGCCCGCGGGCAGTTCAACGGCTCTGACCTGGCATCTCCGGCCCTCGACCTCGAGCTCGACCATTCCAGTGACCCGATATTCGCGCCTTCTGCCATCAGCAGTGTATGCCGTGGTTTTGTCGAGCTCAACAAGCCTGAGTCTCTCGACTACGTCGGAGGGAATTGCAAGCTCGGTTGCTCCTGAATCAACGATTGCATCGCAGACCACTTCTTCACCGCGTTGGTCTTCCGGCAGAAACCTATTCTGCCAATTGCGAAGCGTAACCTTCACTGAAAATGTACCCATTAGATCTCCTTTCGGTTCCTCCCCAATTCACAATCTACACCTGGCAACTGCCAACCGCCAACATTCTATTTGATGTCCTCAAGCAGCGCCTCGACCGCCTTTTTGAGCTGGTCGTCGCTCGTCATGCTGTAGTCCTGCTCGGGCGGGTTCTCGACGTGGATGTCGGGCTTCACGCCGACGCCTTCCAGTTCTTTCCCCTCGAGCGTGTAGGCGCCCCACTGCGGGATCATAAAAAGCGTCCCGTCGAGAAGGCGCTGGTAACCACTTATGGAGATAACGTCTCCCGGCGTCGGCACGCCGATCAGCTTCCCGAGCCCCAGCTCGCGAAACGAATACGGAAACACCTCGGCGGCGCTCGTCGAATACTCATTCGTGATAACGGCGACTGGCTTCCGCCAGTTGAAACGAGGCTGCATGACCTTGAGTGATTTGTCCCTGTCCTCGAAGTAGAAATAGACGTCCCGCCCCAGAACGGATAGGAGTTGGTCGTGGAGGTTGCCTCCGCCGTTGTAGCGCACGTCAACGATCAATGCCTCCTTGTCGTCCATCTCGTGCGTCAGGTCGCGCAGGAACTCCTTATAGCTTCTGCGGCTCATGGAGCGGATGTGCGTGTAGCCGACCTTGCCGTCGCTGAACTTTGAAACGAGCGCCTTGCGGGACTCGACCCACGCCAGATACACCTTGTCGGAGATGTCCCGCCACGACCACGCCTTTACAGTGATGAGCCTCGGCTCTCCACGGCCGCCAGTAAGGACCTCAAGGTCAACCATCTCGTCAACTCTGCCCTTCAAGAGGCCGAATGGGTTGGTCGTCCTGTTAACTTTGATACCATCGATTGACAGAACCACGTCCCCCACCGCGATCTCGCTCCCCGGCAGATCGCTCGGCCCGTCTGGCACGACCTTTGATACTCGCAGACCCCGGCCCTGCCACTTGGCGTCGAAACGCAGCCCCAGCTGGCCTGTCTCCTCGTAGTTCGGGTCGCGCGGCGGCCAGACTGCTGTGTGCGAGGCGCGAAGTTCGCCGACCATCTGTGACAGGAGTATCACGAACTCCTCCTGTGTGGCGACGGTCTCAAGCAGCGGGAGGTACTTTTCGTTGACCTTGGCCCAATCGACGCCGTGGAAGTCCTTGTCGTAGAAGTAGGTTTCAATCGCACGCCAGGCCTCGTTGAACATCTGGCGCCGTTCCGCCTTGTGATCTATCTTCATCTTGGCCATGAATGGCACTGGTTTGGTCATTCCGTTGACGGAGACCTTCGTGAATGTGCCGCCTCTGCTGAGTATGAACATCTCCTTGCTCTTGGGGCCCCAGAGTATCTGCTGCGGATTGAGCCCAAAGGACGTCAGTCGCTTCGATTTCTTCCCGAACTCATCGACTATGTAGATGTCGCTCTTGCCAAAGGCACTCGACCCGAACGCATAAGTCTTGCCATCCGGCGACACCGAAAGCGCCCAAGCGTTTCCCTGCGTTCTTGAGACCTTCATAGCTCGCAGGTGGATGTCCTCGATGTCGATTTGAAGTTCCCTTTTCTTCTTTTCGGGAGGTTTTTTCCGCCTCAAAAAATCCCAGAACTTCTTCTTGGTTTTTCTCTTTGTCGCGGCTTTTTTGTCCTTCTTCGATTTCTTGGTCGCTTTCTCTTCTTCCTCGCCGTCGCGCCTCGCCCGGTATTTCTCCTCGTCCTTCTTAGTCAGAAAAACGTGCCACACGTCCGTCTGGTGGGTGCGTTGCAATCTGGAGTCCCTGTTGGACAAGAACACGATCTTCTTGCCGTCCTTGCTTATTCGTGGGTTATGGTCCCATGCTGGGTTCTTGGTGATATTGTGCAGCTCAGCGCCGTCGCTTGAGACGACAAAGATATCCGACTGCCACCCGGAACACATCTTGGAGAAGACCAGCCAGGCCCCCTTGGGTCCCCACGCGACACTCCGCATAAAGGGCCCTTCTGCGAGCAGTTTGCTGTTCTTACCGCTTGAGTCCATCACGTAGAGGTCCCCGCGCCCCTTTAGATAAGCGATCTTCCTGCCGTCAGGGGACCACACGGGTGCATACTCCGCTGCGTCCGTGGTAACGAGTGGGGTCGTCTTGCGGCGCCTCGAGTGGGAGAGCCGCTTCTCCTTGGGATCGTCCGACTGCATCACGAATATGTCCCGGTTGCCGTTGCGGTCGGAGCTGAACGCCAGCTTCTTGGCCTTCGGCTCCCACGCGAGGCCATCCTCTCTGGCCGGGGTCTCGGTCAACCGAACCCACTTCTTGGCCTTGGACGCTTTCATCGCGAATAGCTCACCCCGTACGACGAAGGCGATCTGCTTGCCGTCCCGTGACAGCGCGAATTCGGATGCCTTCCGGCTGAAGGTGTTGAGCTCCACTTGGTTGTGTTTGAGGTCGCTTGGGGCCTGAATCGGGACCTTCTTGTGCTCCCCGGTCGCCGGGTCAACGGCATATATCTCGACGTCGAGCTCGCAGACGATCTTCGAGCCGTTCAGCGCGATCTGCGCGTGGATGACCCCGTCCGTCGCGAAGTCGGACACCTTCCGGGCATCACCACCTGCAACCGGCTTGGCCCATACATTGGTCACGCCGTTCCGATCGGACAGGAAGTAGAGCTCAGAACCGTCCGGCGACCACATCGGGTCGGTATCTGTGCCCTCGAAGTCGGTGAACTGCACGGCCGGCGTCCCATCCAGCAACTTCAGCCAGATTTCTCGATCTGCGCTGCCGCGATAGCCTCTGCGCCACCAGGGAATAGAGCCCCGCACAAAGGCTAGCGTTCGAGCATCGGGGGAGAGGACTCCGTTACTGCCCGAACAGTCGATGAGCCTCGTCGGGAGGCCCCCATCCGGAGAGACCGCAAAGATCGAACCCGCCGAGACGGGCGTGTTGAACTCGCGGCGTGAGTGAAAAAGGATGCTCCTGCCATCGGGCGCCCAAGAGTAGAGGCCATCGCCTCCTCCGTGGAACGTGAGCCTCGTTGGAACCCCGCCCGATGATGGCATTACGAAGATGTCCGTGTTGTATTCCCTGTTCGAGGAGAACGCGAGCCACTTACCGTCGGGCGACCAACACGACGGGCCGTCGAACTTCGAGTGAACCGTGAGCCTCGCGGCCCGGCCACCCTCCGCCGGAACCATCCAGATGTCCCCGAGATAAGTAAACGCGATCGTCTGGCCGTCGGGCGATATCGAGGGGTACCTCGCGCCAATTATGGACTTCGCGCCTTCGTCGGGAGCGGCGTCTTGCCCCAAACCAGAGATACACAATGCGATCAGACATAGTGTGCTCAGGGATATCGACATTACTCTTATGATTCTCATGGTTCCCCTCCTATTCTCTCTCGGACAATTGTTTCAGAAGCTCCTCGACCGCCATCTCGAGCTGAGCGTCGCTCGTCTCGCTGAAATCCTGCTCCGGTGGGTTATCGACGTAGATGTCAGGCTCGATGCCCATGTTTTCGAGCGTCTCTCCTTCGAGCGTGAAGCAGCCGCTGCTCGGGAGCCGGAACCAGGTGCCGTCAAGAAGGCGCACACCCCCCGTCCCGATGACGCCGCCCCCTGTCGGCACGCCTATCAGCTTACCGATGCCCAGCTTACGGAACGAGAATGGGAATATCTCAGCATCGCTGAAAGAGTATTCGTTCGTGAGCGTCACGGCAGGCTTCTCCCAATGGAACTTCGGTTGATATTCCCGCATGGCGCCGGCGCGGTCCTCAAGATAAAAATACTTGTCTCGACCCAGGACAGAGAGTATCCGATCGTGCGTGTAGCCGCCGCCGTTATATCGAACGTCAACGATCAGCGCCTCCTTGTCATAGACATCAATCATCAGCTCCCGCAGGAAATCCCTGAAGCTCCGCATATTCATGCCTTGTATATGGATGTAGCCAATGCGGCCATCGCTGAACTCCTCGACCAACCTCTTGCGGGATGCCACCCACATCTTGTAGGTGTCGGTATAGATGCCCCACCAGGTCGCGGCCTTGACCGTAACTGTTCTCGTCTTGCCCCCGGGCTTCTTGGCGACTTTGAGGTCAATCTTCTTCCACGCCTTGCCGCTTAAGATCGAAGACAAGTTGATGTCCCCTCCGACCTCGGCGCCGTCTATCTTGACCACTATCTCGCCGATCTTCACCACGCTGTCAGGCTTGTCGCAGGGACCGTCTTTGATGACCCTCTTGACTTTCAGGCCCTTACCCTCCCAGTCGGCGTCAAAGTCGAGCCCCAGGTAGCCCGTCTCTCGCTCAATGTCCCACTTGCGTGGCCCGCCGCCCCACGCGCCTAAATGCGACGCCTTCAGCTCGCCTGCCATCTGAACTAAGAGCATCAGGAAATCCTCGTGGGTTTGCACCGTTTCGAGGAACGGTAGATACTTCTCCCGCACCGCATCCCAATCGACCCCGTGGAAATCAGCGTCATAGAAGTGCGTATTCAGTCCGCGCCACGCCTCAAGAAACATCTGCCGCCTTTCCGCCTCGTGGTCGATCTCCATCTTGGCGGTGTAGGGCACGTTCCCGGTCGAGATCTTCTCTTTTCGTGTCCCCTTATCCTCGATTCGGGCCGCGATTATCGCTCCGTTGCTTCCCAGAACATAGAGCCGCTCGTCGTCAGGGCCCCAGATGATGTTACGCACGTCCGTCTGAGTTACCTTGCGGAGCTTCTGGCCGAACTCGTTCACCAGGAAGACCTCACCCTTGCCGATTGCGCCGGTTGAAAAAGCCAAGTTACGGCCGTCGTGCGACACCGCAAGATATCCTTCGCTGCCACCAAGTGTCGTGACGCGCGTTGCCCTCCGCTCTATGCCATCAAAGTTGATTCTAACCTTCCCGGCGTGCCCACTATTTCTTCTGGAGAGGATATCCTCTTGGTCCTCGTCGGGCAGGTCCTCACGATACTCCTTGCGCCTCAGCAGGAAATCCTCGTGGTCCTCCTTGGTCAAGAACACCTGCCAGATGTCGTGTTCGCCCCAGCTCTCGATGTCAGCAGCTCGATTCGACATGAAGGCAATCCTCTTGCCGTCCCAAGACCAAGCTGGTGAATGATCCGACGAAACGTGGCTCGTGATGTTGTGCACGCCGCCAGAATCAACCGACACGACGTAGATGTCAGATGTCCAGAAGTCTCCCGATCTCTGGAACGCTATCCACCTCGAATCCGGTGACCAGAAGATGGAGCCAACGTTCGGGCCCTTCACGAGAAGCTTCTTGTCCGTCCCGTCGGCGTTCATGAGCCAAAGGTGGCCGCGGTCCTCCAGGTAGGCGATCTTCTTTCCGTCCGGGGACCATCTCGGCGAATGCTCCTCGCTGTCAGAGGTCGCAAGCGGGATGGTTTCCCGGCGCCTCGACCTGCCAAGCATCGGCTCACTCTCGTCTGTCGATTCCAGCACGAAAATGTCCGTCGTGCCCCCCCGGTCCGAGCAAAAGAGCAGCTTCCTGCTGTCAGGAGACCAAGCGACGGCGCTTTCCCTCGCCGCGGTCTTGGTGAGGCGCATCGCTTTGCCACCGATTCGTTTCACGGCGAATATCTCGCCGCGCACAACGAACGCTATCTGAGCGCCGTCGGGCGAAAGCGCGATCTCGGATGCCTCGCTCGTGTAGGTCTTTGGCTCTATCACGTTGTACTTGACGTCGCTCGGCGCGAAGATATCGAGCCTTCTCGTGTCGCCTGTCGCTGGATTGACGGTGTGGATATAACCGTCGAGATAGCACGTGATTCTCGACCCGTCCCGCGCGATGCTGGCGAATGCCGCGCCGTCGGCAGCGAAGCCGCTAACCCTCTGTGGCTCGCCGCCCGTCTGGGGAATCACCCACACATTCGTTATCCCGTCCCTGTCAGAAAGGAAGTAGATGCTCTCGCCGTCGGGCGACCACATCGGGTCTGTGTCCTTGCCGTCGAACTCGGTGAGCCTCTTGCCGGGCGAGCCATCTAAGAGATTCAGCCATATATCATTGTCGCAGCTGCCGTGGTATGCCTTCCGCCACCAGGCGGTTACGCCGCGCACGAACGCCAGCGTGCTCCCATCGGGGGACAACGCCCCTCGGCTGCCGGTGCAGTTGATCAGCCTTTTGGGCTGACCACCGTCAACACTGATCCTGTAGATCACGCCCTCCCGCAGAGGCGAGTTCACCTCCCGCCGAGAATCGAAAATGATCCACTTGCCATCTTTTGACCAGTCGCGCACGACGTCCGAGGTTGAGTTGAATGTCAGCTGCCGAGGCGTCCCGCCGTCCGCCGGGATTATGAAGATATCCGCATTGAACTCCCGCGACGACGTAAATGCTATGAACTTGCCATCAGGCGACCAGCAGGAGTTGCTCTCGTGTCCCTCATGCACCGTCAGTCTTGTCGCCCCGCCTCCTTCAGCGGGGACCAACCAAAGGTCGCCCAGGTAGCTGAAACATATCGTCTTGCCGTCCGGCGAAAGCGACGGATGCTTTGCGCCCAGAATCGGCGCCGACTCGGCGAACCCCACGTTGCCGCCCCAGACAGCGATGCACAATGCGGCCAAACAAAGAATGAAGATAGGCCGCGGTCGAACTCCCGTATCTGTCATCAACTCAATCTCCCGTCCTTCTTTTCGCCTATGGTTAATTCGTCGTACCGTAACACCATGTCCGGGGAGGGGGCAGGCTGGAAAGCCCGCCCTACACCGCCAATCCGCCTTCGCACAAGGCTATGGCGGACAAGCCCGCCCCATGCTGCCAACCGCCAACTGGTCATTTGGTATCCGTGAACTTGAAACTTCTAGCCGCCTTATTGAAGAGCTTCTCTTGCCATTTCTTTTTGCCACTGGCCTTGATCGTTATCAAGGTATCGCGATCGTGAATCAGTAGCTTGAGCGTCCTATCGACGCCGCTCGTCTCGACGAATCGCACGGCCGGTCGGCCGTTGATTCTGAGGTAATGGACCTTGGCCAGGTCTTTGCCGGACGCCGCCAGACCCCGTGTGAAATCGTGTAAGTCCAAACTAAAACCAACAGGCTGCGCCTCAATTGTCAGCTCCGCATCCGTATAGGCCGGCCCCTGCACAGTCAAAACAGTCTTCGAGCCCAGGGCAGAACCAGGGACCTCAAACAACGCTCTCTTAGGCTTTTGCACCGAAAATGAGTACAGCAGGTTCTCATACCGATTGCCCATCACGAACGAGAGCTTGCCCGGTTCCTTCACGTCGAGCGTTCTGCCGTCGAATCCGAGGCTGAGGACCTCCACCTTGATGTTGCCCATCGTTGGCAGAAGCGCGGCGAGGTCCAGCATCGGCATGGGCGAGTTGAGGCTCGTGTCCGCGAGCTTGATGTGGACAGCGTCCCAGTCGTTACCGCCGCGGTTGAGCGAGGCGTCCAGCGGTATCCACTCCGAGACGAACGCCTCGTTCCACAGGTGATAGTAGAAGTTGCCGTCAGAATAGAGTAAGCCCATATTACACCGTGAGGGGATGCCTACCGCGCGCAGAAGCGCGGCCAGAAGGACAGAATGCTCCGTGCAATCGCCCTGAAGCCGGTCGGCGACCTCCCTGGCAGTCGCAAATCCAACTGAGTAGTCCTTGAAAGATATATTCTCCGAGACCCACTTGCAGAGCCGCATCGCCGCGTTGTATGAGTTCCGCTCGCCCCCAATCGCCTCATTCGCCAGCTTGATGATTATCGGATCGTCGCTCTGAATGTAGGTTGAGGGCGCCAGATACTCGGCGAGCTCCGCGTCCTTGATTGGCAATGCTCGGCT
This sequence comes from uncultured bacterium, assembly GCA_965372715.1. GTDB lineage: Bacteria > B130-G9 > B130-G9 > B130-G9 > B130-G9 > CAYZPW01. The sequence goes on from CBDVDH010000061.1 coordinate 15,897, forward strand.
GCCAGTGGGCTTGTATGGTTTCTGGACAACCTCGACAAGAACGTCATCATCCGCAGGCTTGACGGTCTGGATTGTGTCAGAAGGTATCTCTAGCTCTGATGCGGCCCAGGACGAGACAATGCGATATGTTGCTGCTTTCGTTATATAGGGATGCGGGATGACAATGTCGCAGGGCGCGGAGAGCCTCTTGAGAAGGTCAACCTTGGGGCCTGCGGATGCCTTCAGCGCATCTTCCCGCGTCGTTCTCAGAGTAACAATCGACAGCTGCCTGACTTCTGTTTTGATGACGTTCCCGTCGTCGTCGCACCACTCGTGCATCGTCAGCCCGGGCAGGATGTTCTGCTTCGCCTGAAGCTTGTGGAGTCTCATCTGGTTCCCGAACACATCGATCGTCTCGCCGCCTAGCACCTCGACGTCGATCCTAAGAGCCTTCATGGTCTGGGCGTCAAAGGTGTGAATCGTATATTCTGTCCCAGGCTCGAACCCCTTCTCCTTCATCAGCCTCGTCGCCGCGTAGGGCCCAATAGTCTCGCTGGGCAGTTCAATCTCAAACGTCCTTGTTCTGCCCAGAGCGGTCTGTTCAATTGCGAGCTTGCCGCTTTCTAAGCGACCCCTCATCTCGACTGGCTCGCCAGACATCGCCATCTTCAGCCAAAAGCCGAGTATCTGCCCCTGATCGTTCTCCGTAACCTCATTTTCGATCGCCACACGGGCGGCAGCGCTGCCTCTTATCAACTCCATCTCGGTCTCGATTCTCGTTACGTAGCGCTTCTTGCCGCCATCTTCCCCTAAAACGATCTCTGTGTGCGCAAATCCAACTCTGGAGCCCGCGATAAGGACAACATCCCAGCTGTCGTGGATGACGATTTCCTTCGCGAAAACCGAAGCTGCCACGAGCGATAGGAGTATGGCTGAACAGAGCAAAAAAGTAGCTGAATCTCGCCTGATTGTCAGCACGCACGGTCCTCCTTGCGATGAACTTATTTCTTGAAATCCTTGGGGGCAATAGGTGGGCTGATAATACGTCAGCTTGGAATCTTATCAACCGGTTTTGCCAAACCTTAAGAATCGGTCTGAAGGCCCCCGTTTAATGGCGAACATGCCCATTCCCTTTACTCCTTTTTCCCGTTCCTGTCGGCCGTAGCCTTGGCGAAGGAGGATTTCCTTTTCGCCCGTTGCCCCGATGGGGAAACTACTCCGACGAACGCACTTGACACGTTTGCAGGCAGGAACCTAATATACTGCTGAGTGATCGAGCGGGAATAGCTCAGAGGTAGAGCATCGCCTTGCCAAGGCGAGGGTCGCGGGTTCAAATCCCGTTTCCCGCTCCAAGGTAATTGCCTACCAGCTGGGAGGCAGATTCGGGGCGTGGCGCAGTCTGGTAGCGCACCGGAATGGGGTTCCGGTGGTCGTAGGTTCAAATCCTATCGCCCCGACAGTTTGCAGGGAGTACCGTTCAGAATAGCTTGCAGCCGTGAATTCCCTTTGACTTGTTGGATGCTCCTGAAAGAGAGGTATGACATGAATCGTTACGCGGTCTTGGTGTTTTCCGTTCTCGCCTTTGCGCTGGGTCTTGGGACTTGCGGTTTCAGCGCGGAGACCGGCTTCGGCGGGACGCTGCACTTTAGAAACGGGGACTTTGTGTTCTTCGATCACCTCGGCACGACGAGCGAGGTCACGACGTATCACCTGTCCGGCCTTTTGGGGCCGCAGAAGGTCTCATACAGCTTCGCGGAACTTGGGCTGATACTATTCTCGGACAAGGAGCCTTCAACGGTGATAATCGTGAACAAGCAGGGCGAGCGGTTCACGTTGACCGATTGTGAGATGAAGGACGGTTTCCTATACGTTTATAACGACCCAGTTACGCATAAGCTCGACTGGACGAGGGCCGAACGCAAGGACATCAGCCACATCGTCATCGGGAAGCGGTCTGGGAAGATCAAGATGAACCCCGCGACTCGCGAGTGCTTTCCCGCGATGTTCGTCTTCGACCCGTTCACGGGTGAGAGGCTGGTCTGGGCGGAGCAGGGGCGGCCTGTGCCCGGCAGACCGATGCCGGGGCCTGCGACTTATGCCCCGGGCGCCTCGCCAAACGCGGTTCAGCCAACGGTGCCTGGCACGAGCCCAGTGGCGACACAAGCTTTGAGTCCCGTATTGAATGCACCAGCGGTTACATCACCGGTTCCCGCCGGCGCCACGAGCAACTTACGCCTAACGGTGGTAACGCCGAGCGCTGCGGTGTTCTTTCTCGGTGAGGTCGAGTTGAACGTCAGTATTCGAGGGCCGGAACGGTTCAAGAGAACGGTTAAGGACGCTGATGTCGAGACTGAATATACCCTCGACTTCGAGGGCATTCCAAGCGGCGACTATAGAGTTGTCGCCAAATACGGGACCAGAACAGTGGTGAGCATAGTTCGTGTTGTCGGCGACAACGTCGAGTTTGAGCTCGTATTCGACTAGACGGAAAACCGTCGTTTGTGGTCGCGCTTCTGGCCAATTCAAGGGCCGATCTTTTGATGCTCGACGAGCCGACTAATCACCTCGACCTGCCGGGCATTGAGACCCTCCAGAAGGCTCTCGCTGACTTCTCAGGCGCAATCATCCTCATCTCACACGACAGGCGCCTCGTCCGGGAAGTAGCGACCGAGGCGTATCAGTTCTGCGATACACGTTTGGAGCGCCTTGATGCGCCGCTCGGCTGATAGCGTCGAGTTCAACTAATGGCGGACATGGGGTGCAAAAGGCCATCCACGAAGATGTCTCTCTTCTATTCGTGGTAATTCGCGTCAATTCGTGGCCAAGTAGAAAATGAAACCACGAACGAACACGAATGAACACAGATCGGCTCAACTGATCAGCCAGTCTTGGCCTTCGTGTCGCTTCGTGTCCTTCGTGGATCAGTGCTTCACATCAGCCGTCTCTTCGCCGAGGGCCATGAATTGCCACAGCGCCTCGGTCGCAACGTCAATCAGCTCCGGATCGCTGCTGTGCTTGATAACCTGCTCCAGCTGATCTCGACAGACCTCCTTGAGGCGCACGATCTCCCTGGCCAGCGGCTCTACAAGCTTCTGGGCGATCGGATCGCCCATCTCAGCGTGCCTTTCAATTGTCGCCAAGCCTTGTTCCATCTTCGCGAGATTGAGCTCGAGCTGTGCCAGGATTCTGTTCTTCATCGGAAATACTCTTTGAACCTCGATAAATGTTAAAACTCTGGAACCTAAATGCTCTTCTCACAGTATATGCTGCGCATCCTCCCGATATTGAGCCGATAGGGGCCACGCTCGCATCTCTTCATTTCATATCATTACTAAATCTGGCCGTCTAGTCAAGCGGGGGGATGGGCTTCCCACTCTCAAGAAACGCAACTACGTGACCGATTGGGCAATCACCTTCGCCCTGACTGCACCGGATAGACGTTACGCCTGATATAAGAGGTTGACGGAGCTCAGAAGAATCCGTCAATCAATGTTGAAAGCGTCCACGCCGATGTCGCACCACATGGTTAGCGTTCCGCTCTCTGTGATCCCCGCCATCAGGATGTAGTCGCCATACGTGTTGAACGGCGGCGATTCGCCGGTTATAGGTATCTGCCAGAGGCCATCAAGCGTCAATTCGAGGCCTGCGGGCAGGTTGAAGGCCGGCTTGAACGCCTCGAGGCCCGAAGTCCAGACCCAGGTCGCGCCGTCGGGCGACCAGAACGCGCCGTCGGGGTCTAGCACAACAAGATACACGTCTCCCAAAACATCATAGTCGGGCGCAGACACGGACACAGCGATGCCAAGCGTGTCGCCGAGGCCATAGGAATCAGCATCGGCTGTCAACGCAATGAATGGGCTGCCGTGAACCGAGAAGCCCCACTCGGCGATGTCGGAGATGAAGTCGAATGTGCCCGGATCGGCCGCGACGATGAGCAGAGTATAGTCCCCGCTCATGGCGAGGTTTGGCACGTCATTAGGCACAGGGAGCGACCAGACCGGCAAGCTGGTATCAAGCCCATTCGGCAGCTCGAAGCTTGTCAGCCACCGCTGGATGCCCTCCGTCCACGCATCAAAACCTACCGGCGACCAAAAGCGATGCCCCGCTCCGCCAAAGTCAAAAACCAGCAGAACATATATGTCCGCCTCAACCGTCGATCCGTCGTTGACAGCGCCGACTGTCACGTCAATCGAGTCGCCGAACTCATAGTCCGTTTTGTCGGAGGAAATACTCATGCTAAGCTCCCCGGCAGCGGCGCCTCTGGCAATGAGGTCCACCTCAACCGTTGGATTATTTGGATCGTTCGATGTAATCGTCATCACGCCTGTTATCTCAGTCGCACTAAGAGGCGTCAGCGTTACCTGAAGAACTACGCTGCCGTCAGGAGGTATCGACGCCCAGGCATCAGCACTATGACTACGTGACATAGCGGTAAGACTGCTGATGCCGACTTCGACATCGGCGTTCGGGCAATCGACGTTCGGCGCGTCGGACAGCTCTAGAATTTCATCGCCGCGGTTTGACACCTCCACTGTCAGTGTCTCACTCTGCCCGACCAGAACATCTCCGAAATCGAGTGATGATGGACTGACTCCAATGCTCGGCTGCCCAACGGGGGAGTACACTGTCGTAGAGTCAGGGCTCGATGGTGGCGCCTCCACATTGCCGGCGTTATCCACCGCCACAGTGAAGAATCCATAAGTACCCGCGCCGTCCGGCGCATTGAAGTCGATAGTCCCGCTTTGAGCTGTTGCGGGATCTCCGTACGCCAACCACTCGCCTCCTTCACGTTGATAGTAAAGCTGGGTATGCGAGAGCCCCGATCCCGAGTCACCTGAAGAGTAATCGACAGTGATGGGCAGGTCGCTCACGTTCGACGGCGAGTCTGCCGAGGACCACGGCGGCGTCGTATCAACCATAGTGGAGGTATCACCATCGCCGGATGGGCCTGCCTCGGTGTTGCCGGCATTGTCCCCAGCTACGGTCGCAAAGTAATAAACGCCATCGCCCTGAGTTACGCTGTATGTGAACTGGCCGGTCGCGTCACTTGATGAAACCCCGGTGTTCGTCCAGGTTCCGGCCTGCTCATACTTGCCCCACAGTGTTACAGAACCTATACCGGACAGGGCGTCTGAGGCCTCGTAGGTCACGACTATCTCAGCCGAGTTGGTGAGGGCTGGCGAGGCGCAGAACGACGCAGGCAGAGCCGTGTCATACTCAGTGGCATCGTCGGCGGTTCCCGGCGCCGCCTCGACGTTGCCGGCGTTGTCCGTCGCGATCGTGTAGAATGCGTATGTTCCATCCCCGTCATCAGGCACGAAGTCCAGAGTCCCGGCCGTCGCGTCGTCCGCCGACAGGCCGCTGTCGGTCCAGCCTTGCTCCTCGTAGTTGTACCAGAGCGCGACCTCAGCGACCCCTGATGAGGGGCTATCGCTGGCCGTGAAATCAATCACAATTGGTGTGGCGTTCGCGAATTGCGGGCTCGTGCATGATGACTGAGGCGCGG
>CBDVDH010000062.1:0-20879 GCA_965372715.1 uncultured bacterium
CCCTTGATAGGTTCGGTCGCATCAGAGAAGGGCGGGGCAAGCACCGCCCCTACACTACCCCAACGCCTCATGTCTGAACCTCCATGAGCCGCCCCTACGCACAACTCGAGCAGGAAGCCGCGCGCCTCGCCCAAGACGTAGCGGAGCTCTTCGTCGCCAAAAGCCTGAGCCTAGCGGTCGCCGAATCGTGCACCGGCGGGCTCATTGCACACACGTTGACGAATGTCATTGGCTCGTCGAAGTTCTTTCTGGCGGGCCTCTGCGTCTATAGCCCTGAGGTCAAGGTCAGCGTCCTCGGTGTGCCTCAGGAACTCATCGAGCAGCACGGAGTCGTCAGCGCCGCCGTAGCTGAGGAAATGGCCCGGCGCGTTCGGCTGCTCTGCGGGTCAAGCGCCGGGCTCGCCACCACAGGCTATGCCGGCCCCGCAACCGGCGACGAGCAGCTTCCCGTCGGCACAGTCTTCATCGCAACCTCAACCGAGAAAGTGACAGCAGCGCACGAATTCCACTACGATACCGACCGCCTCCGCGTGAAGCTCATGGCCACCATCGACGCCCTGCGTCTGCTGCTGCACATGACTCCATGATCGAGATCTGATTTCCAAGACGCTAAGCTCAAAAACAGCTTGAAAAGGCTACGCTATTTCGGTAAACCTTGCCGAAACAGGAGTTAGAATCTGATAGGAGCCGGGACCCAGGGGATTATCAAGTCTGGGCCTTGGAGGTTGCGGGAACATCAGCGGCGAATGATCGATGGGAAATATAGCTTGAGTGATCTTCTCAGACAGATAAACGACCTCATTAGCGCAGGCGAAGTTCGGATATCAGAACATGAATATGACGAGTTGGCTGAAGATGGGCTGACGGCCAGAGAATTGCTTGCCGGGGTGGCGAATGCGACAATTATAGAGGAATACCCGGATTATCCCAAAGGTCCGTGTATTTTACTCTTACAGCAGGACCGTTCGGGCAAATCCGTCCATGTCGTATGGGGCATCCCAAAAGGACATGATAAACCTGTTGTTCTGGTTACGGCATACAGACCGGATCCGGAGCGATGGGATGAGAGTTTCTTACGGAGGCGATGACTATGATGCGGCGTAAAAAAACCAAGTATATCCACGAAGGCCACTATGTGGCAGAAGTTGAGGTGGAGCTGATAGAAGATGAAGGGGGCTGGTCCCCGTATCTCAGTGTGGATGAGGCTTACAGATTGGATGACTTGCGAGATGCCCTCCGCCGGGGCGATTTGAAGTCGGCTGCAAGATACGGTCGCATCTACGAGCTTCGCCCAGTGGCGCACCAGTAACGTGCATAACCACGGCTTCAACTCGGACCGGCAACTCCCCTTAGATGCCACCACGATACCGGCCGCCTCGGAGCCAAGCTCGCCGGCGCCATCGACGCCCTGCGTCTCCTGCTGCATACGACTCCACGATCGAGATCTGATTTCCAAGACGCTAAGCTCAAAAACACCTTGAAAAGGCTATGCTTTTTCAGTAATGATTGCTGAAACAGGAGTCGGCCAGTGAATAATGTATCGAAATCAGATCAAGGCGAGCTCCTTCAGGAGTTGTGCCGAAAGCACGGCCTTGAGCCAAAGGTCGTTGAAGAGCTCATCAAGATCGAGAAGCAGTGTCAACACATGGAGCGGAGGCTCGGCATCTCTGACGCATTGAAGCGGTGCATTCTCGACAGCCTGAAAACGCCAGAGCGGGTGTCTGATGAACGATAACAAGAGCGTTTCAGAGCTTAAGGCCGAAGCCCTTGAAGCCATAGAGCTTCTAAGTGCAACTATCGACGAGCTCGCGGAGATCGCGAATTCCATACCCGAAACAGACGCAAAGAGAGCCCAACTTAGAGAGATCTCTAGATCGATCCAGGAGTTGGAAAAGAGAAACATCCCTGTGCCGGACGGATTGCGGCAACTCAGAACGTCAATCGCTTCTGAATTGGGGCCGGTGGATGAAGCGAAGGAAGCGATACGCGAAACGGCCAAATGCCTGGCGGAGACGATGCGTCGCTTGGAAGGACTAGGCTTGACGAGCCGTATTAAACCTAAGCGCAGAAGTCGAAGGTCAAGCTCTCCCACCACGTCGAACTCGACCTTACGAGAACTCATCATCGAGGCGCTTCGATCGCATGGTGGACGCGCGACCCGTGGGGAGGTGCTGGCCCGGATAGAAAGGCGACTCCGAGGTCAATTCACAGCTCGCGACCTCGAAACCTATTCAGGTCGTGACAAAGTCTGGTGGAATAGGGCCTCAGTCGAGCGCCAGAATATGGTTCGCGAGCGCATATTAAAAAACGACTCGCCAATCGGGATATGGGAGCTTGCTGAAGGGGATGGTAATGCGGCTTCTTAGGCTTGCGATAGAGAATTATAAGTGCTTTCAAGATCGTACAGAGATAAACTTCACGGCCGGGCGCGTTGAGCCGGGCAGGAACATCTTTCTGATCGGTGGGATGAACGGCACGGGGAAGACTGCGATTATGGAGGCGATCAACTTCTGCCTCTATGGTGAGAAGAAAGCCGTGATGCTCAAAGATGGGATGAATAAAGAACAGGAGAACAAACACAATGTCAGGTGCTCGATAGAGCTCAGCTTTGAAACAGATGAGGGTTCCGACGTGACTGTCAGGCGGAGTTGGACGGCGCATGCGCTCTTTCCGCCGCCGAGCGCCGACGAGCTTATTGAGGACCTCACCGTGGTTGTTGACGGGAACAGAACGTCAGGGATGAGTGAGGAGCGTTGGGCAGAGTATCGAGACAGTCTGATCCCCCAAACGGTCGCCCAATTCTTCTTCTTTGATGGCGAGAAGATCCAGCAAATCGTGGCTGACAAGGACTCAAAGAAGACCTTGACCGAATCGATGGAAGCGGTCTTGGGCATTAGGATAGTCCGGAAACTGATCGACGACCTCAGGAAAATCCAGATAACTGGAAAGAAGGCGAGGTGTGATACCTCAGAAAAAGATATAGATTGGCAGAAAAAGCAGCTTGAGGCTTTCATGGCCAAGCTCGCCAAGAAAAAAGAACTCGTGGAGAAGGCAAGGCACGACATGCGCGAGTTTGAGGCTGAGTTGGGGACCCTCGAGAAGAGCTTCTCCGAGAGGTTCTCGCCCGATCAGAAGGACGGGACCAAGCGCGACGAGCTGACGCGACAGGAGATGCGCCTGGAAAACCAGCTGAGCCAGATCCATAAGCACCTCAGGGAGTTTGCCGAGCGAATATTGCCGTTATCGTTGCTCGCGACGCACTTGCCCGATTTGCGGAGACAGCTGGAGGCGGAACAGAAGGCTGTGGTTAGCGCAGCAGTTAAGGACGAGGCGGACGCACTTGCCGCTGCGATAGTTGAGGCAGCGGCATATCCCAACACGGTCTGTTGCCGTGAAAAGATGTCCCAGTCGGCCAGGGAGGAGCTCCGCAATCGAGTGCTCGCGGTTATTCGCCACTTTCCCGAAGAACCGGCGCGGGCAGAAGAGCACCTGGAGCTGTTGCAGTTGTCGCCGACAGACGCGGCCCGGGTTCTAGACCGTATCAACGAGATTGAACGCAGCGACTCAGCCGGATTCAGCGCCCTTTTCAGGCACAAAGCCGAGCTTGCTTTCGAGCTCGAGAATGTCAAGGAGCAGGTCAAGAAGGCGTCTGTGGCCGATTCGGACAAAGAGGCGTTCGATAGACTTCAGTCGGAGATCAAGAGCTATTCGACTCAATTAGGGAAGAAGCGGGACGAGGAGAGCCGTTACATTGACGAATGCCGGGAGATAGAGAAAGAAATCGAAGAGCAGCAATGCAGCCTAGATAGGGCTTACAGAGAACTTTCTGTCACAAAGGAACACGATGCGTTCCTCAAACAGTGTCAAGGTCTCATCGATCTCTTCACCGAATACGTCGATCTGCTGCGTGAAAGCAAGATACTAACGCTCCAGGAACGGACATTTGAGATGTACCGCAGGCTGGCAAGCAAGGGGGATCTAATAGAAAGCGTTCACATAGACCCTGAATCCTATCGCGTTACCATCAAGAACCTTTCCGGACAGGAGGTGGCCAAGCATAATCTTTCTGCCGGAGAGAAAGAGGTATTTGCGATTTCGTTGCTTTGGGGATTGGCGCAGACTTCCGAGCTGGAGCTTCCCGTCGTGATCGACACACCCCTATCGAGGCTCGACAGCAAGCACAGGGATCGGATCGTGACCGATTACTTCCCGAACGCTGCCCTGCAAGTTGTTGTGCTTTCGACTGACACCGAGGTGGACCGACAACACTTCAGCAAGCTTGCGCCACACCTTCAGAACAGTATTCGTCTCCAATTCGACAAGACGCGCAAGCTCACGACCATCGAGGAAGGCTACTTCTGGGAGTAATAGGGCATGGCTGACCGTCTCTACACATCATCGGATGCCGCTAAGACACTGAGCGATCTTGGATACTTGACCGGACTTGAGTTTGTAGCTTTGGCGCGCCTTGCGTTGGCATACTCTATAAAGAAGGTCGGAGATACGGTCCAGCACAGCTCAGATTTTTCAGGCAAGGAGATCCGCAAGACCTTCTTTTTCGGCACCGATGAGAGTGTCCTGAGGAGCCTCGTTCGCGTAATATACCGTGACGCCTTCGAGGACGACGACAGGTTCTTTTCCAGGCGTTCGGTCTGCAAGGACCACATAGATAACGGCCTGAAGCTGTTGGCGGATGTATTCGAGCAATGCGGGCGAAACCCAGATGTCTTCTTTCAGAAGCTCGCCGCGGAGATTCCGTCGCCCGCCGCCGGTCGGGCTTATGGGCCCATCCCGCATCTCGACATCGAGGTCGGCAAGGACATCAAGAACACGCCAGTCGTTCTTGAGATCAACAACACCTCGCGCCACTCGAACCCTCACGTTGCCATCATCGGTCAGTCCGGCTCAGGCAAAACCCAAATCCTGCTCAAGATTCTCGCCGACATTAGGAAGCAGTCGGATTTCCGGACTAACTTCATCTTGTTTGACTACTCGAAGGGGGACATTGCCTCCAACACCCAATTCATCGAGACGTCTCGTGCCACAGTCTATAATCCTGCGGCGAAGCCTCTTCCTTTGAACCCGTTTGTCCTCGACATATATGACGAGAAGTCCATCATATGGTCTGCCGAAGCGAAGGCGGACTCATTCTCCTCGATCAGCGCCCACTTCGGCTTCGTCCAGAAGAGCAAGCTGGCCAAGTCTATAACAAGGGCCTATGAGCAGCGCGCCGATCAAGACTTACCTTATCCCGATTTTGGCGAGGTCCTTGAGATCGCACGGGCTATGTACAAAGAGGATAAGGCCACCGACGACTCGCTTATCGAGACGTTAAGGCGTCTTTCAGACTTCTCTTTGTTCTGGGAACATGGGGATCAACAGCAGCTCATCTCATCCCTGTGGACGCAGACAATCGTTATTGATCTCAGCAAGCTTCAGGCGCTCAAGGAGCTGGTTGCCTACCTCGTCATCGAGCAGCTTTACAGGCAGATGTCGGGCCTGCCTGATAGTGAGACGCTCGATGATAGACGCCAGATAAGGACCGTCTTGGCGATTGATGAGGCACATAACTATCTACCCCAGAAGAACTCCCTTCTACAGACAATTGTTCGGGAAGGTCGCTCAAGGGGAGTCGCAGTCTTCTTTGCGTCGCAATCACCCAGCGACTATGAACAGGACGGTTTTGATTTCAAAGAGCACCTGGAGTTCTCGCTGATCCTGCAATGCAAGGTGAAGTCAGCGTCTGCAGTTCAGAATCTGATCAGCTGCAGTCCGCAGGCTGCCAAGCAGTTGCGGGTGAATCTTGCGCACTTGAACCTGTTTGAGGTCATCTCGAAGGCCATCGGCGAAGATAGGGATTACACGCGCTTCATGGCGATTCCGTTCTTTGAGGCGTCTAAGACGCCTTAAGTCACCCTTTCCCCTTTTCGCCCCGTTTCCCCATTGCGGAAACTACTCCTCGCAGCCCTTGATAGTTCATACGGTGGTTGAGTATGCTTCCGAAGACAATCCGCCCGACTACGAGGAGTCGGGCTACGTCGGTTTGTGGAGGTCAGATTGATACTCAAAGAGCCAATACTCGTCGGGCTAACGCAGCTTTCGGCCAATAAGCTCCGCTCGTTCTTGACGATGCTCGGGATTCTCATCGGCGTCGGCTCCGTCGTCGGCATCGTGTCAATCTCGGACGGCGCAAGAGAGATGTTGCTCGCCGAGATGGACAAGTTTGGCGGGAGCAACTTGATGTGGGTCTCGCCTCCGCATCGGTGGGTGAGGCGCGACGGCAGATGGCAGAGGCGGGCCTATGACGCCTATTTGGACAACGACGACGTCAGGAGAATCGCCAAGTGCAGCGACCACATCGTGAGCGTCCTGCCGATGGTCCGCGTCGGGGGCAACGCGACACACGAGATGAACACATCCAGCTGCACAATACTCGGGACGTTGCCGACTTATGCGGAGGCGATGGACTGGAAGCCCGAGCGAGGGCGATTCTTCTCAGAGAGAGACGAGGCGTCGTGGCGGAAGGTCTGCGTGATCGGCGACAAGGTCTATGAGGACCTGTTCCCGGACGAGGCGGACCCGGTTGGCGAGGATATCAGGCTGGCCGGTGTCCGATGCGTGGTCATCGGAGTGATGGAGCAAAAGAGCGTGTTTGGCAACGACTGGGGATACAACGTGTTTGTCCCTTCATCCACGGCCCAGCACAGAATGACAGGCTCCGAAAGGATCAACTACCTGCTGGTCAATGTTGACAACAGCCTGAACGTCTCAAAGGCCGAGCGCCGCGTCAAATCGCTCCTGAAGCGGACCAAGGACCACGGCGATGAATACCAAATCAGGACGGCCCAATCCGAAATCGAGAAAGTCGAAGAGGCGCTGTTCATCGCAAAACTGGTCACGGGCGGGATAGCGGCTATTTCGCTAATTGTAGGCGGCGTTGGGATCATGAACATAATGCTCGTCTCGGTCGCGGAGCGCACTCGTGAGATTGGCCTGCGCAAGGCCGTAGGCGCACGGAAGATGCACATATTCTTCCAGTTTTTGATCGAGGCGATAATCCTGTGTATTCTGGGATGCGCCGTTGGCATCGGCATCGGCTTCGCGCTCGGGCTTGGAATAGCCGCTATCATATCGAAGACCGCGGACATGGAGTTCATAAGCGTTGTGTCCGCGAAGGCGATCATAATGGCGGTCGCCTACTCCGTCGGAATTGGCCTTGCGGCTGGAGTATTGCCAGCCGTCCGGGCCGCGCGGCTGAATCCCGTCGAGGCGCTTCGCTACGAGTAAATTGTCTTTCAGAAACGGAGCTGTAGGGGCAGGCCCCCGCGCCTGCCCTGTCCAATTGGAACCACCGAGGGCGGACACGGGGGTCCGCCCGTACGACCTGGCAATAGACCGATAGGATGACAGACCTGGCAAGGATTGGCGTCGATACTGGCGGCACTTTCACGGACATTATCCTGAGCCGGCGAGGCGGGTTCTCGATCAAAAAGGTTCCATCGCGGCCCGACGCGCCAGAGCTCGCCATCGTTGACGGTCTCTCGGGTGTCATTGAGCGAGATGACTGCGGCACGATCGTGCACGGAACGACGATCGCAACCAACGCGCTGCTATCCCGATCCGGTCAGAAGACCGCCCTTGTGACCACCGCGGGCTTTGAGGACATCCTCGAGATAGGCCGCCAGAACAGGCCGGAGCTCTACGATCTCTCCACACGAAAGCCCCTGCCGCTTGTTCCAAGAGAACTCGTCTTCGGCCTGAGTGAACGGACGCTCTATTCCGGAGAGGTTCTCGAGCCACTCACCGACGCTGCGATAACCGAGCTCGTTCAGAACATCAGAACGTCCGGCGCGGAGTCGGTCGCCGTGTGCCTCCTGTTCTCGTTCGCCAACCCGCAGCACGAAAGCGCGGTTCGACAGGCCATAGAAAAGCTCGGCCTGTTCGTCTCGGCTTCGTCCGACGTCCTGCCCGCTTACCGAGAATACGAACGGTGCAGCACGACCGTCGTCAACGCATACGTCGCCCCCGCCATCACCCAGTATCTGGAGCGCCTCAACTCGGCGCTTGACCGCTGGCGGATACAGATAATGCAGTCCAATGGCGGGTCGCTCTCGGTGTCGGCGGCATCCAGAAGACCGGTCGCTACCATACTCTCAGGCCCCGCGGGGGGTGCAATCGCCGCCAAGAAACTCGCCGCGAAAGTGGGCGAGCAGAACGTCATATCATTCGACATGGGCGGCACATCGACCGACGTCTCGCTGATAGCAGGCGATCTGAGCTGGAGCGCCAAGACCACCATCTCGGGCTGCCCGATAGCGATTCCGGTCATCGACATCCACACGGTCGGCGCGGGCGGTGGCTCAATCGCATACCTCGACGCCGGCGGCGCTCTTCGCGCAGGACCCGAAAGCGCCGGCGCGGACCCGGGCCCGGCCTGCTACGGCAAGGGCCACGAGCCTACCGTGACGGACGCCAACGTCGTCCTCGGACGGCTCTGCCCAGAATGGTTCCTGGGCGGGGCCTTCAAGATACATCCCGACCGAGCGCGAGAAGCAATCGCCAAACTTGCTGGAGACATGAACATCTCGACGGAGGCCGCCGCCGAGGGGATCGTCCGTGTCGCAAACGCCACCATGCAGCGGGCCCTTTCGGTGGTCTCAGTTCAGCGCGGCTTCGACCCCCGCGAGTTCTCGATTGTCGCCTTCGGAGGCGCGGGGCCTGTCCACGCGTGCGACCTCTGCCGAGCGATTTCCGCCAGGTCCGTCATCGTGCCCAAACACCCCGGCATCCTCTCCGCGATTGGGATGCTCGAGGCGGACATGGTTCGCGACTACAAGAAGAGCGTCCTGATGCCCGCGACCGCAGAGGCTTCCAAAGAACTCGAGGCGAAGTTCGCAGCGCTTGAGGCGCGGGCGGGTGATGACCTTCGGGAGGATGGGGTTCAGCGCGAAGCCATCCACTTCCAGCGGCGGGTTGAGATGCGCTACGTTGGCCAGTCTTATGAGATCGACATCCCATTCTCAGAAAGCTATTTGGATACGTTCAACGAGACCTACTTGCAGGAATACGGCTACTTAGACAAGGAGAAGCCCACGGAGGTCGTCAACATCCGCGTCATGGCCGTCGTCCCCACCCAACCCGACACCGCCATGCTCTTCGGCGATGAACCCTGGCCCACCGGGAACCCCGTCCTCGGAACGCAGCGCCTCATCGAGGGCGGCAAGCGCCTCGACGCCGCGCTCTATCAGCGCGACCTGCTCAAACCGGGCGCTGAAGTCCGAGGCCCGGCCGTGATTGTCGAATACTCCGCCACGACCTACATCCCCTCCGACTTCTCCTGCAAAGTCGATGACCTCGGCAACCTGATTCTGACGACGGGCCCCCTTCTGAGCTGAATGCTCGCTCTGTTAGAGTGGCAGTGAGTCGGTGTGCGCCACTTTGCCTTTAGCCCGGGGCGCCTTCTTGAACGTCGCCCCCACTTGGCGAATCGGGGGCATTTCAACCTTCTTCCCGGCCAGTAGGTCGGCCACGGTCAAGAGCTGCACCTTCGGATATTTCCGAGCCCAGGTCGCGGACTCGTAGAATCCCGCCGTGACCGCCTCTGTCTTCATGTCGGCGGTATGGTCCTGCATCGTGATAAGAACGCCGATAGGCGCCTTCTCCCGGTCCAGAACCCCTTTCAGATCGCGGACGTGTGCGGGGCCGGTCTTCCCGGCCTTCACTGACAGGATCACGCTTTCAAAAACCCCCGGCTCGTCCCCCTGGAAGATGATCCGTCCGTCAATGCCCCTGTCCGCTCCCTTCTTCTGCTCGACGGGCCGCGCGCCCACGAGGCCCAGCGCCCACCATTGGAATTGATACGGGTCGGACTCGGCCAGCCGTTCCGCGTCCGGCACGCTCACGGGTTCGCCGATCACCTCGAACGCGGCGGACTCGCCGAAGGAATCCTTCAGCCGGTTCTTGATCACGTTTATCGACAGGCACGTGATGTCTATCCCGATCCACCGGCGGTCTAGCTTCTGCGCCACGGCGATGGTGGTCCCGCAGCCGCAGAACGGGTCGAGCACCACGTCGCCGGGGTTGCTGCTCGCAGAGATGATCCGTTCAAGCAGGGCCTCGGGCTTCTGAGTCGGGTAGCCGATACGTTCGGCGGCTTGCGCCTGCACGGGCGGGATATCATCCCACAGATTGCCGATGGGGGGGGCAGCTACTTCGTCCAGGAATATCTTCCGGAAGGGACGGCCTTTAGAACTCCAGCCGAGTTTCCCGTTCTTGTCCAGGGCTTCGAGTTTCGGTCTCTCCATCATCCATCCCAGTGCGGGAGTATAGCCTTTGTACTCGTAGATGAGATTAGGCCTTGGTCCTATGGCCTTGTTTCTCTCCACAAGGTGGGTTCTGAAGCGCCTGCCGGTCTCATCCTTGTGGCGGTAGAACTTCTCGACATACTCCGGGTCATGCGGTTGCCTCGGGGGCTCAAAGAAGTACTTGGATGATCGCCCGTAGAACAGAAGATGATCCGTTAAGTCTCCCAGCTTCCTCGATGTCGTATTGTGTGCGCTCGTCCGCTTCCAGACTACCTCGTTGACGAAATTCACGGGGGAGAAAACGGCGTCCATAAGCATCTTCAGGTAGTGACTCGCTGTCAGGTCGCAGTGAAGGTAAATGCTTGCGGTGGGCTTCATCACGCGCCGAAGCTCCACAAGGCGCGGGGCCATCATCACGAGATAGGCCAGCACGTCGCACTCGCCCAGGAACTTCCGAAAGGCTTGAAGGCAATCGGCCTCGCGCCCGCCCGAAGTCACAAGCTCCGCGAAGACGACTTCGCTTTCCTGATTCCATGTCCAGGTGTCCTCGAAGGCCCGGACTTGTGAAGCTGCCCGGCTTCCGTTCTGCTCCTTGAACAGGATGCTGTAGGTCTGGCTGCTATTGAAGGGCGGGTCTAGGTACACCAGGTCAACGGACTCGTCCTTCACGTAGCGCCGGAGCACATCTAGGTTGTCCCCGTAATAAAGTGTGTTCTTCCAACCACCTGTCATGACGCACCTTGTCATCGGAGCGGCTGAGGCCAATCCGGCCCCTGCGTCGAACGCTCCCGCATCACCACTAGCTGATGCCTCCCTCAGGCCTTCAGCCGTCACACTTATTCGATGGTCTATTCCTGCAAGCTTCCCTCTAAGACTGCGCTCCGTTCGCCCGCTGTTCCTCCGTTGCGATGAGCATCTCACCCATCTTACTTGGGCGGGGTCTTTTTAGTCTTCTTTTCGGCCTTAACCTTCGCCTGCTTCGCTTTTTCCTTCTTGCCTTTCGCTTTGGTCATCTTTGCATCCCTCGAATGAAAATGGGACCTCCGGCTGCACTATGCCAACCACCGTTGCGGTCGGATGCCTTTGGCCCCGGATGTATTTGCAGTGATGTTGATGCGGTGATCGGCATAGCACTGTGATATTCGCATAGAGGTCCAGACATTGTCAACCAGACTCGAGCGTGGATTACGAGGCCAAGAGCGTCACGTAATACGCCATGACGTGCGCTGGCAGGTCACGCTGCCGCTGGCTCCTCTATCCCGTCTCTCGAAGCAACTTCTTTACACCGGGTCTTTTGGGTTCAGGAACCGGCGTTTGACTCGAAGAGCAGCAAGGCGCAGTGTTACAATAAGGAGGAGCCAGGAGATGAGCAGGTTTTTTGAATGCCTGATTCCTGCGATGGTCGCATTTGTCACAGCCAGTTTAGCGCCGGCACAGACGATAACTACGTTTCCATTTGGCCCGCCGCCTTCCTGGGTCCATCCGAACTCACGATTGAGGGTCGGGCCCGAGGGAGATATTTGGTTTGTATTAGACGAGCCGCTGCGCCTAATGCGGATCCGTCAAGGTCAGCTTGAATGCGTGTATGAGACGGCCATCTATGACTATTGGGGTATTGACGTAACAGTCGCGCCGGATGGGACGATCTACATCGACAACTTTCAATACGAGTTCAGCCTCGAGGCCGGCATAACAGGAACTGGCGTTGTCGAGCCTTCATTCCAGTGGAGGCGGATCTCATTCAAGGGCACGATTGATGCGGACGGGCGTATGTTTTGCGTCTCGGGTCCATGGAACTCCCAGGACCCCAGGTGGTACAACATATATGAGCTGTACCGAAACGCCTCTTACCAATGCCGCATGGGGCTGAGTTACATCGGCTCCATTGTAGCGGTTTCGGCAGAGGAGTTCTGGATCGTCAGCTCGTATAGTAAGTACCTGCCTGCGTCTCTGTTGACGCTCAACCTGGACACGGGCCAAGTCGAGGCAAGCCATACAATTGTTGGTGCGATTGCCGCAGTGCATCTCTTCGCCAAGGATTCTGAAGGCCGGTTATGGCTGGCGGCTGAGAACATCGCGTACTTCGACGGAGAGTCGTTCGTGGTGTTCGCTATACCCCCCGAGGGCACACGCGGAGAATACCGCAGCGTGAGTCTCGCCGCCGATGGGGCCGTCTGGGCGGTCCTTCTCCTTTCCAGAATGCCCCCCTTCGAGTGGGGTGTAGTCCGATTTAGTGGCGACGAAAGGCGGACTTTCACGGCTGAAGACGGTCTCCTCGCCAATGGGATACGGTGGCCGCCGTTGATAGACTACGACGGAAATGTCTGGGTATTTCACTACCAAGGCATCAGCATGATCGCCGACGGGGGTTGGCCGCCGATGCGGCTCAGTCTGGCGAAGCTGGAGACGCCGGAGGGCATCGCGGTTGAGGCGCAGGTGATAAACAATGGGCCGGTCGTTGGGGTTGACGTGTATGTGGCCCTCGAGCTGAATGGGCAGCTCTTATTCTGGCCGAACTGGCAGCCGGCGCCGTCTCCCGTCCACGTCAACCTCAAGCCCGGGCACAACCAGACCGCAACCATCATCTCCGCGCCTCGCTCAAACATCCCGCCTGGCACCTACACGTTCTACGCCTGCATGACGGGCCGTAACACACAAAAGCTCATCGGCCCCCTCGACCGCAAATTCGAGTCCCTGACAGTGGAGGTCGATTGACCGCGGCGCCCTCCGGGCCGTTAGCCGCTTTTGGCCTGAAGCTCCTTCGCGTAGGCCTCTTCGCGCATTTTGTTGACGTAATCGGGCCTCTGGAAGGAATACTCGAAGTTCGTGTGAACGTCGTAGCGGTTCTCGAGAATCGCCACTACGTCCGCCGTGAAGACATATTCCTCATCCGTTGGAATGACGAGAACCTTAACCCTCGAATCGTCCGCGCTGATAACGAGCTCCTTGTTCCTTGTGTGCGCCGCCTCGTTGCGTTCCTTGTCGAGTTTGACGCCGAGCGGCGCCATGTTCTCTAGCGCCATACCCCGTATCTCAGGGCTCATCTCGCCCACGCCAGCCGTGAAGACGATCGCATCGAGGCGCCCGAGCGCGGCATAATAGGCGCCGATGTATTTCTTGATGCGGTATGCCTCGAGGTCCATTGCGAGCTTCGCCCGTTCATCGCCCTCCGCGGCCGCCTTCAGGATGTCCCGGCGGTCGGTGTATTTGCCCGTAATGCCCAACAGGCCACTTTTCTTGTTCAGGGTCTTCTCGACCTCCTGCACCGTCATACCAGTTTTGTCGCAGATGAACGGTATTATCGCCGGATCAAGGTCGCCGCTTCTTGTGCCCATCACAAGACCCTCAAGCGGCGTCAAGCCCATCGAGTGGTCGAACGCCACGCCGTTCCTGATCGCCGTGAAGCTCACGCCGTTGCCGATGTGACAGGTGATGAGATTGCACTCGAAGGGCGGTTTGTTGAGCATCACCGCCGCACGCTTCGCGACGTAAAGATGCGAGGTCCCGTGGAAGCCGTAGCGCCTCACGCGGTACTTCTCATACCACTCGTAGGGAACCGCATAGGTATAGCTCGTCGCGGGCATTGTTTGCAGGAAGGCCGTGTCCATCACGGCGATGTGCGGAACGTTCGGCAGAACCTCCATCGCCGCCTCAATCCCCTGAATGTTCGGCGGATTGTGCAGCGGCGCAAGCGGGCAGAGCTCCTTGAAAGTCTGGAGCGACTCATCTGTGATACGGACTGACTTAGCGAACTTCTCGCCGCCGTGCACGACGCGATGCCCGACCGCGCTTATCTCGAAGATGTCGCTCAAGACGCCGCGATCCTCCCGGACAAGCATGTCGATGATCAGCGAAAGCGCCTCCTTATGGTCGGGACAGTCGTGATGCTCGATATACTCCTCTCGGCCGGGGACCTCATGCTTGATGAACGCATCTCCTACTGTAACGCGTTCCACGATGCCCTTGGCCATAATCAGTTTCGCTTCCCAGTTATAGACCTGATACTTGGCCGACGAGCTGCCGCAATTCAGAGAAAGGATGATCTGAGCCATAATGCCCTCTTCTTATGGGTTTCGGTTTACCTTCAGGCGCGATCCTGCCAATCTACTGGCGAAAAAGCCTTTATACCACAAGACCTGACCCATGCAAGTATAATCATCGAGAAGGGTCTCCGTAAGACGGAAACGGGAGAAAAGGAAAAAAGGAGAAAGGGACAAAAGGAAGGTGAACGCGGGCGCCGTGTTCATTTGCAGCACTATTGTCGTAATCGCCCTGTAGGGGCAGGCCCCCGTGCCTGCCTAACATCTGAATTCACATCAAAGGCGGGCGGCTCGTGAGCCGCCCCTACGAAGGGGTCGATTTGCGGGGAGTCCCCAGGAGGAGAAGATTGACCATTGACGAAATAATCAAACAGGTATCAGCAATCCTCGCGGACGCTGGCGTGTCAAGCCCGCGCCTCGATGCGGAGCTGCTCGTAGCCCATTGCCTCGGCATTGAGCGCGACGTGCTGCCCTTGAAGGGCCGAGAGACGCTCAGTGAAGAGCAGGCGCAGCGCGTCAGAAGCCTGGCGAGGCGCCGGGCAAACAGGGAGCCAATCCAGTACATTCTTGGTCATCGGGAGTTCTGGTCAATAGACCTCGTCGTCAGGGAGGGCGTCCTGATCCCACGCCCAGAGACCGAGACGCTGGTTGAGGCGGCGATTGAACACTTGAGCGCTCGCTCCCATCCCGACAGGACCGCCGCCCGTCCTCTCATACTAGACATTGGCACAGGCGGCGGGGCGATCGCGATCGCAATCGCAAAGGAACTTGACAGAATATGCTGGATAATCGCAACCGACATCTCGCGTTCGGCCGTTGCTGTGGCCAGGATAAACCTGTCGCGCAGAGACCTGGCGGACATAATAACACTCGTCCAATGTAACATGGCAGACGCGCTTTCGGCCGATGCGCTCGCAGGCAAAGTCGATCTGATCGTCTGTAATCCGCCCTATATCCCTACCCAGCAGCTGAAGGAGCTTCAGCCCGAGATCAGTCACTTCGAGCCAACGATCGCGCTCGACGGAGGCGCCTCCGGTCTGGACTTCTATCCACGCCTGATGGAAATGGCTTCAGTCCTACTTACAATCGGCGGAGCGCTTGTCTGCGAGATCGCCCCCGACATGCCGGCTGACATCAGAAGTATTTGGCGGGCCTACCGGAGATTCTTGGGCGAGCCCAAATTCGTTGCCGACCTCAGCGGCCGCCCGCGCGCCGTCGTGCTCCGGAGACAGGTCTGAACAGGAATTCGTGCCCCGGGACGCCGGCGGCGACCTTTTGGAGTGCGGCGGCTTGACGCCGTTTTCACTGGTGGTGGCTTGACACCACTTTCTGATAGACGTCCATTTCGAACATGAAAGCCAGGATGTAGAGAATAGGAAGTCTTCCAACAGTGCTCACGCCGCGTCAAGCCGCGGCCAGCCAAAGCGGCGTCAAGCCGCCGCAGTCCAAAGCACCCAACGGGTGGGACTCATAAAACCCACCGCGGTCGCAACAATCGCCCGTTGGCAGGACCAGAACGAGTTGGCCGCACGAGGTCCGACGCCGTCAATCTGATTTTTCGGGTCCCCCCCCGTACTTGACACCTGCGAGGGAATTGGTAATACTGAAGCAGAACGGCAGTATCGGGCGAGCTTCAGAAGGCGGTGAATCATAACTGACCGGTGCCATTTTGCTTCACAGCCTCCCAATTTTCTCGCCTCTGCCACGAAGGCTCTTTTTGGACAACGGGCATTGCCCGAGAACTTTTAGCCACAGAAGGAGAACAGATGGCATCGAAGACACGCACCTACGAGGCGCCAACGGTGGTAACCCTGGGTTCCCAGGAGATCACCTCCGCCCTTGGCCCCTCGCTGTCATGCACTGGCTTCGGCGGCTCCGTTAGCTGCTAGCAACGGGCGAAATCACAACGCACGCGACGATAGCGATTGCGCCGCGGCAAATGATCAAATGATCGAGGGAGGAAAAGAATTGAAAATCCGATTCATGCTTTTGGTAATTGCCCTTGCTGTCATGGGCAACTGGGCGGCGGCAGACGAGATAGTCGTCGAGTTCACGCCCGGCGAATACACAATTGAGGACGTGGAGAACGGCGAGATAATCCGCATGGAGGGCTTCGGCCAGGGCGGGTCTCCGGGTTCCCCGATGCTGCCTTCGAAGACCTACTACATAGCTCTACCCCCAGACGTCGTGTGGGATTCGATCTCACTCTCGGTTGTCGAGAAGAGCGAGGCGAATCTCCCCAGCGTTTATGACATCGCGGCAGGCCCTCCGGCGCTCACACGGGGCGATGAAGGACAAGATGTCTTAGATTGGGGCGATGCCACAAACATCATGGACGGCAGAGATGTAGATGTTTACGCGACGGACGCGTATCTGCCCGCTCAGTCAGCCCAAATCAGCGCCTTCAGCCAGATGAGGAAGTGGAAGTTCGTCCGCGTGGACTTCAGACCCATGAGGCACAATCCTGTATCGAGGCAAATACTATATTGTGACGGGATGTCCGTGAAGATCGCATTTGCACGTGATCCCAATCTCATGGATCCGGATCTTTTGGCGGATCAGGCAATGGACTCGGAAGCTGCTGAGATGTTCTTGAACTATCATTCCGCCGGGTCTTGGTATCTCCCCAATGGGATGCGCCCTCTTGGTCAGGGTGACAGCTTCGATTACGTGATCATCACGACTGAGGCAATACGGACCAATGTAACTGAATTGAGCAACCTAAAGACACATCTTGAGAACCTAGGCCATAGCGTGCTTATCGTTACCGAGGACGACAGCTATGGGGACACTTCTCCGAAGGCTGGCGGCTACGGTTCTGCTGACGCTGACGCGATTAGGGCTTGGCTGATGGATACGTATGCCGACTATGGCATAGAGTACGTGCTACTGATAGGCGATCCGGACCCCAATGACGGCTGTGTCCCAATGAAGATGTGCAAGCCCTACAACACAAACACCCCCACAGATTACTATTTCGCTGACCTTACCGGCGATTGGGATTCCGATGGTGATGGTGTCTATGGTGAGTACGGCGAGGACAACGTTGACTTTGCGGCAGATGTTCTTGTCGGTCGCATTCCCTTCTACAAGAATGCGGCAGGGGGTCCTCTTTATGGTAATGTAGATGCCATAATGCAGAAAGTGATTGATTACGAGAATGCCGCTGGCGATCTCGATTGGCGTCTTTCAGCTCTTCTGCCTGAGTCCTACACCCACGATTATGTCTCAATGGACGGCTCCTATTATGGCCGGGCGATGGAAACCGAGTTCTTCCATCCAGAAGGCTTCTCGACGTGGGAGATGTATATGACCGGGACATCTGGCTGCGACTCTCATTACACGCCAGATGAGGAGCTTACGGGGGAAAGCGGGAACCCATTCTCCAATCGCGGCGGCGTAACCTACGACAATTGGTCGGCCCAGGCTTACGGCATGATGTGGTGGTTTGGTCACGGAAACTGGCAAGGAACTGGCATTGGCTATGGATCAGGTGATTGCGACCGCGACCAGATGTTCTTCTACACATGGTGTGAAGACCTGGACAACGACCAGCCAGCGTTAACATTCCTGGGGAGTTGCCTGAACGGTGAGCCAGAAGAAGAGGAGAATATGGGCTACTCGCTCCTTTTGGAGGGGGCTGTCACTGTGGTTTCTGCTTCCAGGAACTCTTACGGTTGGGGGAGCTCGAATCCCTTTGACTCGAGCACTGATGAGGGAGACCTGCTGCATATCGGCTATTGGTACGGCTATTATGTAGCCCATTACGGTGGGCCGTATGGTCAGGCTGCAAAAGCGCTATATAAGACCAAGAACGACCTCCGTCACAACTACCATGCATGCGAATGGCAGAACTACTTCGGCTTCAATCTATACGGTTGCCCGCACACACGCCTCGTCGGCGACCTAAATAACTATATCAGGCTAGAGAGCTTCGAGGCGCACGCTAGGGGCCGCAACATCGTGCTGACCTGGGAGACCGGGGCTGAGATCGACAACGCAGGCTTTCTAATCTATCGCTATGACGGCAATGAGCGCAAGGCCATAAGCCGCCTGATCGAGGCCGAAGGCAGCGCGGCTGCCGGCGCCTCATACAGGTTCGTTGACAGCAACGTAAGACCGGGCGTTACGTATCAATACTGGCTGGTTGACATCGACACGAATGGGACATGGACAGCGCACGGCCCCGTTCGCGCCCGCATCAACATCGAGCCAGCCGGCGTTCGAATTCGCCAGACAACGAGAGATCGAGCGAGTGGCAATGCCGCGGCAATAGCGAGATAGAACAAAAGCACAGAACAGACATCAACTGAATGAGAGCGGGGCTGCGATCCATACGGGTTGCGGCCCCGTCGTCTTTCTTGCAAAAGCCTATCGTCATCGATACTCTTGTTCCCGCATTAGACTGGCGGCGTCTTGCACGACGCTGTCGTAAAACCAGTCATCTTGAAAGGGAGATAGGATGGCATATACGGGCGATACCCGCGCCGCAGTTCGGCGCGTCGGGCAGTTGGTTGCGCTGATCGCTGTGTTGGTTATGTTTTCGGCTCTAGTAGTTCAAACCGGCTGTTCCGGAGACGACGCCGGGGATTCGGGCCGGGGTGGCAAGTCGAACCGAACGTCAGGCGACGAAGGCGATGCCCCGAATTTCAAGCTGAAGTCGCTCGATGGGGAGATGGTGGAGCTGAAGTCGCTCAGGGGGAAGATCGTCGTCATCGATTTCTGGGCCACGTGGTGCCCCCCCTGCCGAATCACGCTGCCACTTATGAACAAAATCTATGAGAAGACCCGCGGCAAGGACGTCGAGGTGTTCGGCATCTCAACAGACCGCATATCGTCGGAGAAGGTCAAGGAGTTCGTCAAAAAGAACAAGATATCAATGCCGATCCTTCATGACAGAAACGGGACCGTCTCAAGGAAATACGGCATCAGAGGCATCCCGGCGATGTTCATCATCGATCAGCAGGGAGACATCTACGACAGACGCGTGGGCGCTGACCAATTACTTGATAAAAAGGTGCTTAAAAAGATCGACCAGCTTCTGGGAGAATGATCGACGTGGACGTTCCCGGACATCCGGCTGTAGGGGCGGTTCACGAACCGCCCTTTCGGCGGGCGAATCCGTAGGGGCAGACCTGCGCGTCTGCCCGATATGCGATTTGTCCGCTGCAAACTTCGGCGAGAGACAGTAATCGTCGAGCGGACGCGCGATAACGTCCCAGCGGAATTCCTCCGCCAGCTGGGCGAGACGCCGCCTATACCCCTCAATCTTCGCCGGCTCCGCGCCTCGAATGTTCAGTATCGCCTCGGCTAGCGCATCGACGTCCTCCTGCTGAACGGTAATACCGACGTCTCGTTCCTTGACGAGGCGCGAGATGTAGTCACCGTCGGTCATGATCATCGGCAGTCCGGCCCAGATGTAATCGAGCGCTCGCGTCCGTATCGAGAATCTGTTCTCGACATGATCGAAATGGGTTGAGACGCCGGCGTCCGCCTCAAGCAGAAAGTTCTGCCGCATCTCATACGGAACCCACTCCTGATTGAAGAAGACCGATTTGCCCAGCAGGTCAAGCTCATTGGCGAGGGATTTGGCCTCGTTTGCGACGCGGAATTGCTCCTTGGGCATGGCGGGATGCGGATGCTTGACGCCAAGAAAGAAGAGCCTGATTGCTTTGCCCGCCTCGGACACACGGCCCATCGCGCGGATCAGCGTGAACGGGTCGAACCAGTTCCAGATGCCGCCGGCCCAGATCAGCACGAAATCGTCTTGGGCGATGCCTTTGACGACACCTTTCAGAACTTGTGTCGTGTGACGTGGAGGCCTGCTTGAGACGCCAAACGGAATCGTGCAGACCAGGCTGTTGAGGCTCTTGTCCGAGCCATAGGTCTTTGGGTTGATCCTTCCGAGCGCGGCAAGCATGCCTATCCAAAACGACCGTTGGTCCTGGGTTCCCGCAATGAAGAAATCGCCTGTGAGCAGCTGGTCCTTCAGGACGGTGAGGTCCGATTCGAATTGTGACCATGTCCCCTCGCCCTGATAGACCTCGAGCTTCTCGAGCACGAACGGGTCATAGAGGTCCATGACAAGCGGCTTGCCTAGTGCCTTTAGGAACGGGTAGATAGCAAGCGTGTAGGGCGGAAGCACAATCACATCGCTTCCTTCGGCGAGCGCCCGGAGCACTTCTGGGTCCTGCCTAAACGGCGCCATCGAGAATCCCTCGGCGGAGATATCCGGCTCGTTCTCACAGGCAAGCGTTACCTCATGCCGAGGGCAGAGAGCCTTGCTGAGCTCGAAGCAGCGTATCGCCGGGCCCGCCATCTTCTTGGATACGTAGTCGTTGCTGATGAGAAGAACCCGACTCAACGTCTCACCTCAAGTCGTATGCGATGGCTGCGGGAAACAACGCTCGCAAAGGCGAATATACCATGTTCGCGCGGTCTCAACCGGTTGCGGCGCAAATGGCTGTTAGCCATTGTAGGGGCGGTGCTTGCCCCGCCCTTCATACGTTCGGTCACATCAGAGAAGGGCGGGGCA
>CBDVDH010000063.1:0-19177 GCA_965372715.1 uncultured bacterium
TGGAAAGCCCGCCCCACACCTCATGGCATCGCGAGTTTATGAATAATACGGACTACACAGCCTCGCGCCTGGCCAGGACGATGTCGCTGCCTGAGGCGCTGGGCTTCTTCCAAGCATCCTTCTCCAGGTCTCGGCTGGAGTAATCGCCGATGTATTCTAGGCCCGCGGCGGCAAGCATATCCTTGAGCTCATCTACCGTGTAGCAGCGGATCGTCTCGTCGGCGTGGTAGCCGGGTTCGGCCTTCGGGACGATCATCGTGCCGTCCTTGCGGATGATGAACGTTCTCGCTCGATACGACTTCGTCTCTTCGTCGAACCAGCTCTCGTAGAGGTCCCAGCCGTCGTCGGCTTCGGCCCATCTTCTGACGCGTTCAGGCCGATACTTGGGCGATATATACATAATGAAAACGTGCCCGCCGGGGACGAGCGCACGGCGAATCGACCTGAGAAGCTCTTGGTCCTCCTTGTCCCCAAAGAAGCCGAAACTGCCGCTCAGAATAGTGCACAGCTCGAACTCCTCGTCGTAATCGATCTCTTGCATGTCACCGACAGCGAACTCACCCGAAAGCCGCGCCTCGTCAAACTTTCTCCTGGCGAAATCAATGAGAGACGGCGCGATGTCGATGCCTGTGACCTGATAGCCCTTCGCGGCGAGGAGCTTAGCCTGGTCCCCACCGCCGCAGCCCAGGTCGAGTATCCTGGCCGGCGGCTTCAGCTCGCAGGCCCGCTCAATGAAATCGACGAGCCGCCTGTCCCAGTTGAATATCTCCGGGATTCGATGGCGGTGTTCGACGCGAAAGAAGTAAGCCCAAAACTCATTCCAGGACTTCTCGATGACTTTCAGCATTAGTGGCTCCTTGAGATGTGAGGATTTACGTTGGGCATTCTGACAGCGTTCGGCGCGAAGTCAAACGGCGGACTGTTTCAATACCGGCTAAGAAAGGAGACCTTTTACACGATGATTGACAGGATTCACTTTGATGTTAGTATGCCAGAACCAACGACAGATTAACTGGAGATGTGGCGCCAGACAAATGGATCGAAGAACGAGTTTGGTATGAGAAACCTTCTGCTGCCTGAGATTCAGGCGCTGCTCGACGACAACAGGCTCGATGTCCTGAAGGAGTTCTGCGAGGAGTCGCATCCGGCGGATGTCGCGGACGCGCTTGAGGGGCTTGCCCCTGAGCAGCTCTCAAAGGTCCTTTCCCTCGTTTCTCCCGAGACTGCCGCGGAGATATTCGGGCATATCGAAGACCATGAGCAGGTCAAGTTCGCAGATGCGGTTGATCCCAAGACCGTCGCCAGCCTCGTCGAGGAAATGGGCCCTGACGACAGCGCTGAGCTTCTGCGCGAGCTCGACGAGAAGGACGCCGCCGAAATCCTGCGACACGTGCCTCACGAAGAGCGCGAAGACGTCAAGCTGATCACGTCGTACCCAGAGGACACGGCCGGCGCGATCATGACGACAGAATTCGCGTCGCTGCACGAAAACCTGACCGTCGCCGAGGCGTTGAGTTCTCTGAGGCGGGAAGCGCCGGACAAGGAGACGATATACACGATCTACGTTGTGGATTCGGCGGGAAGGCTGACGGGTGTGGTCTCACTCAAGGACCTGATACTCGCGGCCCCCGAGAGGAAGGTGGCGCTCATCGTCGAGCGAGACGTGATCTCGATGAAGACCGGCGCGGATCAGGCCCAGGTCGCCAAGAAAATGAAGGACTACAACTTCCTGGCAATGCCGATAGTTGACGAGACAAACAGGCTTCTGGGCATCGTCACGTTCGACGACGTCATGGACGTCATGGACGAAGAGGCGACGGAGGATATGTATCACCTTGCGAGCCTCAACACCGATGAGAAGGCATTCACAAACCCGTTGAGGTCGGTTCGGCTTCGCGTGCCCTGGCTCATCATCAACATGGGTATGGCACTGTTGGCCGCATTCACGATTCGCATATTTGAGTCGACGATTGAGAGATTCGTCGCGCTGGCCGTCATGATGCACATCGTTGTCAACATGGGCGGCAACGCAGGGAATCAGTCGTTGACAGTGATTGTCCGGGGCCTCGCGCTGGGTGACGTAAAGCTGAAAGGCCTTTTGCGCTCCATGTTGAAGGAGATGAGCGTCGGCCTGATGAATGGGACGATTTGCGGGCTCATAATGGGCGCCATAACCGCGATCTGGTATAACAATATCTCGTTTGGATTGATCATGCTCACGGCGATGGTCATAACCCAGATCGTCGGCACAGCGTTCGGGGCAATGGTCCCGCTGCTTCTGAGGAAGCTTAGGCTCGACCCGGCGCTCGGCTCCAGCATCTTCGTAACAACCGCGGCCGACGTCGGCGGCTTCTTCGTCTTCCTGGGACTCGCAACCCTCCTCATACGATACCTAGTCTGAGCCACGAATGAACACGAACAGGCACGAATGACAGCGAACTTGGAACCTGAAACCTGAAACCTGAAACTTAGAACTGCGACCCGCATTTGCCGAGGTAGCTGGGCGAGCCGAGGTTCTAAGGCCACGTCAATAGAGTAGATACTGCTTCCTAAGCTCGCGGAACTCATCCAGCTGGGCACGCCAGCCAGCCTCGATCTTTTGAGGCGAGACTCCGGCCTGGATACCGAGCCGTATGGAATCGGTCCCGGTGAGAATATCGAACGGAAGTCGCTCGGTCTCGAACTCGTAGGGCGGCTTGCGCCATGCAAAACGGTCGGGGACCAGCTCTCTGACTACCGATACTATTGAAAGTCCTGTCAAGTAGGGCTTGAAGGTCTTCCTGTCCAGGACGTGTATCTGAGCGCCGTGACAGAGTGTTTTAGCGTATTTATCGAACGTCGGTCTGAAGCTTACGGGTCTGAAACGCGCGCCCGGAAGGGACAAGTCATTCAGCCTTTCGCAGAGAGCGTGAGCATCGATAAACGGCGCACCGAAGAGTTCGAAAGGCTTGGTTGTTCCTCGGCCCTCTGAGATGTTGGTCCCTTCCAGAAGGCACATTCCGGGATAGACCAGCGCCGTATCGAGTGTTGGCATGTTGGGAGAAGGCGAAACCCAGAAAAGCCCCGTCTCGTCAAAAAACATGGCTCGACGCCATCCCTGCATCTTGAATATGAGAAGGTCGCAGCCGATTTGGAGTTGGTCATTGAAGAGATTCGCAAGTTCGGCGACTGTCATCCCGTGTCGGACGGGGATAGGGTGCATTCCCACAAATGACGCAAAGCGCGGATCGAGGACATTGCCCTCAAGCGTTAGGCCATTTATCGGGTTTGGCCTGTCCAGAACTGCCATCGAGACCTTGGCCTCAGCGCACGCATACATACAATGAAGCATTGTCCAGACGTATGTGTAATACCGAGAACCCACGTCCTGAAGGTCGAATACGAGCGCATCGGTCTTCTCAAGAAGCCTCGGGTCTGGTGAAAGACGCGAGCCGTAAAGGCTGTGGATCTCGACATCGAATCGGCCGTCACGCCGGTGATCAACCTTCTCCTGAGCCTGCGCATATCCAGAAACGCCGTGCTCCGGCGCCAGGACAAACTTGAGGGCATGGCGTTTGGCGTCCAAGATCGCATCAATACAGGGCACGAGGGCGCTTGTTACCGAGGCCTGGTTGCACACGAGGCAGATGGACTGACCGCGAAGCAGCTCGGGCCGCGCGAGTAGGGAATCAAGCCCGAGCGTCACCGAGCGCTTGCGAAGAGTCCCGTTGGCCGAGGTTGCCATACCTTATTGATCCCGTCCAGAATTCAAGAAATAGCAAAGGCGCTGTCTGGCAGCGGAACCTTATTCAGAAGGCGCCTTGCTCAACTTCTTCACCAAGGTGATCTCGTTGCCAGCCTCGTTCCAGGAAACCTCGTCCATATAGCACTGTATCAGCAAAATGCCGCGTCCGCTCGCATTGAAAATGTTCTCGGGCTGTGTTGGGTCCGGCAGATTGCGGTAGTCGAAGCCCTTGCCTTCGTCACGAACTGTGAAGCAGATGGCGTCATCTGAGGCCTCAGTCCCTAGGAATATCTTCCTGTTGCCAAGCGCTGGATCCGCCAAACGAGATAGCCTAAGACCGTCGAGGAGGCCCTCGGCCGTCGCCTCAACCTTCTCCTCTTGCGATATCTCGAGGTTCCCGTGCTCCATTGCGTTAGTCAGGGACTCTATAACTGCCAAATAGACGCCATCGTAAGACGGTGTCCCCTCTAGCCGCTTGGCGGCGATTCTGGCCGCGGATTCAAGAACTATCACGTTGTTAGGCAACACGAAAGTGCCGCTGGTGAGTACAGCAAGCGCCTCTTGATAGCTTATCTCGTGCTTCCGCCGCCCGAAGACCTTGGACAAGAGCTGCGAAACACGCTCAAAATCAAACGGCTTCCTGATGAAATCTACTGCCCCGTTCCTGATGGCCTCGATGGCGAGGTCCAGCGTCGCGAAACCTGTCATTATCGCAACCGGGACATCCGTCTTCATCGCTTTCACTTTTTGAAGTAATTCCAGGCCATCAGTGCCCGGCATCATCAGGTCCGTGATCACGAAATCATAGTCATTCTTCTCAAGAAGCGCAAGCGCTTCCTTTCCGGAGGCGGCGCAATCATGTCGGAAGCCCTGTCTGGTTATAAACTTCGCCAGGACAGTGCAAACCGTCTCTTCGTCATCAACGATCAAGATTCGTTCGCTACTACGCATTCTGCTGCCCTCCAAACGGTCTGGCGCCCCAAGGTTTCATCCCGTGTCCCTCCCCAGAACCGAAGAGAGCCCAGAGATACCATTTGTCTTTGTTTCAGCCTATGCCGCGGTGCAAGGTTCCAAGAAACTCAACTGACCTTCTGTCAAATGATATGAGCCCCGGACTCAAATTGACCTGGGGTCTGACGGCCTTTCTCCGCCACCTGTCCTGGTCGGGGGGCCCCCAAATATGGGAATGCCGGGCAGCGGCAGAGACGAACGTCTTTTCGGCTTTTCGCCCACCACAAGCTTGCCCGATGGATGCAATACACCACCTGACACTATAAACTCAATCGCCTCCTTTACGGAGAGGTCAACGTATATCGCATCGTCCCGTTCGACCACAACCACCATACCCGATGTCGGGTTCGGGGATGTTGGAATGAAGATGTTAAGCTTGTTACCGCCGGCGACACCGCTCTCATCCTGGCCCACATCTTTCGTCACAAAGCCGAGCACCCACATCCGCTTGCGGGGATACTCGACAAGAACCACTTGCCTGAAAGCCGAAGAAGATGGCACCGTGAACGCCTCAACCAAGGTCTTCACCCCAGAGTATATGCTGCTTATCACGGGGATCCTCTCCAGCACGCGCTCGCCGAATTCAACCACCTTACGTCCCGCCAGGTTGGTCGTCACGAGGCCAACCACAAAGACCAAAGCCGCCAGCACGATGAGACCCAGGCCGGGCAGCGCTACCACCCGCGGCAGCGGAAGCGCAAGCGCAAGCTTCAAGAGATCATCAGTCCACTGGACGAGCTTGTACACGAGAAAGAACGTGAACGAGACCGGCACGAGCACCAACAGCCCAGCGGCGAAGATTCTGCGTATTCTTGACTTAGCTAGCTTCACAACGCAAAGAAACGTTGGTTGAGGTCTAAACGATATCTTCGCGGGCAAGCTATCAGATGGTGGGAGATTTCGTCAAGCGCTCTGGCGAAGCTTCCGCAAAAGGGAGACAGGTAATGATCTTTCATGGGGCGTGGTGTTCGGCTAAACACGCCTGAATCCAGATTGATCCCCGATAGACTCCATTGGAGTTGGGTTCGGGAGGAGACTCGCATCTTTGAGAGCAGAGAATGGACGCAAGGCGACAATTGAGGCGAGCTCTGTCAGGCCCGAGGCCCCGTCTAGTGGGCTTTGTGGGGGCGGATTCGCGCGGGCGCCCGCTGGCGCCGCTACTGCTTCCTTGATCGCGGGGGCGCTAAAGGGTTATTTTACTGTCCAAACGGTGAGAGCGGCTGGACGCAAGCGCAGGCGAGTGGGCAGGTTACCCGCTGGAGCAATTCTGGAAAGCGATGGACCACGATGCGACCAAGTTGATCCTGAGCGCAACTTCGCTGAAGACGCTGCCAGCCTGGCAGCGATCGAACTGAGGCGAGTAAATGGCGCCGGCCGAGCCCGCTAGTTGAGGCATAGTATCCTTGATGAAAAGAGGAGCTAGTTGGTGAAGATACCGAGGATTCTCTACTTGTGTCCCGACGAGGGCATAGACCTCTTCGGAACGAGAGGATGCAGCACTCACCTGCGCGAGATGTGCAGAGCCTTCAAATCCCTTGGCTGCGATTTGAAGCTCCTCACTGCAGGCGATCTGGGGCCCACGGACCGTTCTTTCGACGTAGAATATGAGACGGTAGCCCCGTTCAGGTCAAAGAAGCTGGGTTGCGATCTGAGGAAGATCCTCGCTAACCAGCGACTTTTCAGGCGACTGCGTGGGTTGGTAGCGGATTTTGAGCCCGATCTCATCTACGAGCGATACGACCTTTACTCGACAGCGGCGGCAAAAATCGCCTCAAGCAAGGGGATACCGTACCTGCTCGAAGTCAATGCGCCGCTGATTGACGAGCAGCGCAATATCCTGCATTTTCCCCGCATTGCCGCTACATATCAGCGGCATACGTTCCGCAAAGCTGACCTCCTGATTGGAGTTTCTGAGGAAATCTGCTCGATGCTGGAGAGCATTGCGCCGAAGAGCCGTGTTCTGCTGGTGGAAAATGGTGTGAACGAGGAAGTATTCAATGCCGGCGTTTCGGGGACGCAAGTCAGGGAGAGACACGGCCTGAGCGACCAACTGGTTGTAGGATTCGTCGGCAGTTTGAAGGGCTGGCAGGGAGTCCGAACGCTGATCCGCGCCGCGTCAGTGCTGCTCGCCCAGCGTGATGATCTACGCTTTCTCGTTGTGGGCGGCGGTAACAATCTCCCCATCTACAAGGAGATGATTGACGAGGCGCGGCTCGCGGACAGGTTTCTACTAGTTAAACCCGCTCATCATGCCGAGATTCCCAGCTATATTGCAGCGTTTGACATCTGCGTCGCACCGTATGATCCAATGCCGAAGTTCTATTTCTCACCCATAAAGCTGCGGGAGTATATCTCCATGCGGAAGGCGATTGTGGCGTCGGACGTCCCAGCGATAAGAAGAATCCTACGGCACGGTGTGGATGGTCTATTGGCAAAGCCCGGGGACGCGCAGGACCTGGTTGCGAAGATCACGCGCTTGCTCGACGATCCGGCCCTCAGAGAGGGCCTCGCTCGCTCCGCCCACGAGCGTCTCGCCGGCAAGCTCTCCTGGTCCAATTGTGCTCAGAGAATACTTGAGGCCGCAGAAGGCCTACTTGGCGAATGAGATGATCGCCCTCGCACGCTGGAGATCAAAGCTGTCGCGCTGGGCGGATATCCTGCTTGAGCCTCTACTTATAGCTTTACTCCTTGTCATCCCATTTGAGAAGCACACCGCCCAAATCCTCGATACCGCGGTCTTTGGCGCGCTTGGCGTTGTTGTGCTCATTCTCTTCGCTAAAGGGAGGACTGGGAAGATATGCACGCCGCTTGACATACCGATATTCGTGTTCGTCTTGATAGCAGTCCTGAGCACCATCTTCAGCGTTGACGCTATTATCTCATTGAAGTCGATACGGCGCACGTTGATCAAGTTTCTGTTCGTCTATTATCTGACGATTTATGGGGCGGGCAGCCTCAACAGGGTCAAGCGGCTGGTGTGTGCGTTCCTCATCGGATCAGTGGCCCTTTCCTCCTATGGGCTCTACACGTTCCTCTCCGGACACGGGATGCTTGATGGCCGGATTCGCTCCACATTCTACCATCCCACGCGTTTCGCCAACTACCTGGTCTTCGTCGCCGCAATCAGTTTCTCTCTTGTTGCGCACTATCGCTCGTCGCGAGGCATTCAGGCGCTCCTCTACGCCATCTTCGGGCTCGGCGCGTCGTGCCTGGTTCTGACCGCCTCGAGAGGCGCCAATCTGGGTTTCCTGCTGGGCTTTTTGCTCGTGTTTGGTCTGCGAGACAAGAGAGTATGGGCGATGCTCGCCGTCATCGTTCTCATTTCGGTCGCCATTGTGCCATTTCAAAGCAACCACCTGCACTTCATGAAGGCAACAGAGTTCTTCTCTGGGAAACTAGGCATCGATGCGATCCTGGGCGAGCGACAGTTTCTATGGCGAAGCGGACTTTCGATGGCGAAGGACCACCCCGTATTGGGGATCGGCTACGGGAAGACATACAACCTCGTTTACGAGTCTCGATATGCGCTCGCAAGCGCCACACAGGATCACTCTTCCGCACACAACGTCTTGATCGAGATCGCACTAGAGATGGGGCCGCTAGGCCTCGCGGTTTTCCTCTGGCTCCACATTCTGATCTTCAAAGAGGCCTGGGGCCTTGCGCGAGACAGGAAGACCCGGAACACATTCACGCATGCGCTTTCAGCGGGCATATTGATCGGGCTAATCGGAGTCACCTGCAACGGGATGGTCAACTACTTCTACAAAGACAGGCCAATACTCGTCTATTGGCTCTTCGTGGGCCTCGTCTTCAGCCTGAGGAGACTCACCCGCGCCAAGCGCACCGGTTAGCCACGGACATACTCGCAGAAGATGCCTCGGTCGGCGTTTGATGAACACAACTGCGCCCGCTGATGAACGCAGGAACTGGAGTGTAGGGGCGGTGCTTGCCCCGCCCAAAGGGCACAGAGGCACCGCACCAAGCAGGACCCCTTACTGGGCATTTACGGACAAGAGACGGGTGCAGCAAGCGGCACCCCTTCAGGACCTCCGTACCGTTCTACAGCCACAATCCTGTCATCAGCCCCAGGTGCTAGAAGCAGACGAGGCGGTGAAGATCTATGTTTTCTTTGCGCCCTTCTCGGAACCAGCCTCCTTGAGGGTCTTCTCCGCGAGGGCCACCTCTTTCTTGCTGCCCAAATACACGGGGCACCGGTCCTGGATGCCCTCAGGCTCGACGTCGAGTATCCGCTTGGTCCCGTCGCTCGCTGCGCCGCCAGCCGCCTCAAGAATGAACGCCATCGGATTCGCCTCAAACATAAGCCTCAGCTTCCCCCTGGGCGAGCCGTCGAGCGCGGGATAAGTGAACAGGCCGCCGCCTTTCATAAGCACGTGATTAACGTCGGGGACCATTCCGCCACTGTAGCGAAGCTTGTAGCCGTCGTTCTTCAGCGCCTCAATGAAGGCCGAGTGACCGGGCGAGTATTTTCTCGCATCGCCTCCTGGGCTGTATATCTTGCCGGACTCGTCCATCTTGACATCCTCTTGGCTCAACGTATATGAACCCAGCGGGTTGAGAGTGAACTCGTGCACGCGGCCTTCAAGCCCCAGCACCATCGTCGTCCTCGGGCCATAGAGCACAAACAGAGCAGCTATCTGCTCGCGTCCCGGACGAACCAACTCCTTGCCGGGGTATATCGAGACTATCGTGCCAACGGCAAGGTTGACGTCAACCAGCGAGGACCCGTCGAGTGGATCGAAACAGACCGAATACTCCCCCGACTCCTTGAGGAACGCGGAAAAGATGTTCTGCTGCTCCTCCGAGGCCATGTTGACGACGAGCCCACATTTGCTGAGGCGGCTGCTGATCAGCTCGTCAGACAAAACGTCCAGGGCCAACTGCTCCTCGCCGTAGATATTGCTTGTCCCCGCGAAGCCGAGTTCAGTCATCTTGATCGCGTAGTCGATGTACTTGGACGCGTCAGCAACCTCGCATATCAATCCCCTGAGGGTTCCCTCGACTCCCTGTTCAAAGAGAAAAGATCGTAGCGCTTCGACCTTCCTAGTTAATGGCATGTCACTGCTCCTTAGCTCAGATGCTTTCTGGCCTTGCAGGCGGCGCGTCAACCCTCCGGACCTCAATCGAGACGAGCTGCTGTGTGTTCAGAGCGCCCAGCTTTTCGAACATGAACTCGAACCGTTCCTGCAAATCCTTGCAGATCGCCTCCCTCACAGACCTGTCTATACTCCATATCTTTTTCTTGAACGGGCCAAAACCCTTTTTGCGGGTCTTGTAGATGAACTGCTCGTCCGTCTGATCTTCTTTTCGTTCATTCGTGAGTGTCTTATGTATCCAGGCATATATCTCCTTCCTCAGATCCCCCGGGAACGCCTCGTGATCGTAGATCGTGTTCTGGAACCCCGTCGCCAAGTGAATCTCGGCCGTCTCAACCTGCGGGAACTTGTCGAACAGCTCGTCGGGCAGAGTCGAGGCGCCGTGCTGAACAGCGCCTGCCAGACCGTAGTTCTCCCTGCAAATAGCGGATAATTTCTCCAGTGTATCGAAATCAAGCGCGACCTCGGCAATGCTCCCGTCCGGCAAGGGGACCCCGCCGTGCGCTGTCCCAGTCTGGATAGCCATCTTGCTGATTCCGACGAGATCGTCACCCTTCTTGGCCAGTTCTTCGTGGAAACCGTCCATATACGCGGCCAACTCCTCGGCTGTGCTGTTCTTGCCGCCGACCTCGCCTATCTCACCGCCCAGCGAGACAGTTACGCCCGCCGGCTCCTTGCTCCGGACGTAAGCGCAGAGCTCCGCCGCGAGCGTGAAGTTGTCACGTTGCTGCTCAAAGACGGTCTCCTTCGACAGGTCAACGAGAGTTGACGTGTCGAGGTCGATGTTGAGGAAGCCCCCAGCAATCGACTCGTCGATCAAGTCCTTGAGCTGCTGAACCTCGCGGGCCCGGCTCGCGCGATACGCTTTCGCTTTGACCTGGAAATGATCGCCCTGCATGAACAGCGGGCCCTTGAAGCCCTCCTTGATACCTGCGGCCGCAACAACCGCCGTGTATTCCATTGGACGTTGCTGCGTGTATCCCATCTCAGATTTGGCTATCTCGAAGATCATCGCCCCAACGTGAAGCTTCTTTCTCGCTCGAAACACCGCCCGCGCAACGTCGTAAGTCAGGCCGCGAATGTTGACGGCCGGGACAGCTACGCCGGTAAACTCATCACGTCCCCGGGCCTCGTATAGCTCCTGAATCGACGCCAACCACAGACCGAGCTTGTTGGCGGCCTCAACAATGACCCATCTCGCGACATCTCTTGTAGCCTGACTCTCCGCGAGCGCCGCGGTGAAGGCAAGTTCATCGATAAGCTCCCCCCTGAGCCGCTCCGGGTCCAGCACCTTGAACCCGTCTTCTATTTCGATGATATTACTGAGTGCACTTTTGAGATTGGCAAGACCTTCATAGACCATCGGTGTGACCTCCCGCCTCATTTCTAGGTTCCCAAGCCGCACGGATTATAAGCTTAACACATCATAGGCCAACGCCCCGAATCGTGTCAACCGTCGCAAAGCGAGATGGATTCTCCCAGGGACCAAGACCGGTGACCCGGTGGGCCCACCCCAGTCAAGAAAACTGCTGCTGGCCAAATGTCGTCGTCCGCGGAACGCTGCCGCGCGGTTTCTAGACCAATGGCAGCCAAGCGCCTTCAGGCCTATTCTTTGTCTGTGAT
Source organism: uncultured bacterium (assembly GCA_965372715.1). Lineage (GTDB taxonomy): Bacteria > B130-G9 > B130-G9 > B130-G9 > B130-G9 > CAYZPW01. The sequence goes on from CBDVDH010000063.1 coordinate 11,473, forward strand.
GGGCTCGTATCTGACACCCTCGGCTGGCGCCAAATACCAAAGACCACATATCTTCTTTCGGGAGTTGAACACCACCTTGTAGATGCGGTCTTTCTCCTCGAAGTCGCACTTGACGAACACTGCTATCATGCTTCCAGACTTCTCCGCCCGAACGCCAATCTGCCCCTTATAGACCCCACGTTTCTTGATGGCGTCCTCCCAATCACTCCGAAGCTCCTCAGCCGGCAGCCCCTTTTTCATCTTTCTCGTGAAGTTCTTGACGGCCAGATCGAAGTCGCCCTCCGCCATCGCGTCAACAAATCGCCGGGCCAAAACCGTGAGGTCCTCGGGCGGCGAGACCCGTCTTGCAGGCTTGCAGGAAGGGGAACACGAGATTGTCACAAATGCCACCGCCAACAGCAGCAAAAAAATCAGACAGCGTTTCATTACAGTTGCCTCCTTAGTGTTTATTAATCCAGCCTGCGATGTCCTCTATGACTTCCAATGCGATGTTCTCAGGGATGTCGTATTCGCTCGGCGTGCTCTTGCCCTGGCCCGTCCCGACCATGAAATGATGATTGAGCTTCGGATAGAGCTTGAACGTTACATCCGCCCTGTTTGAGAGATGCTTTTTCCAGCCCTCAAAATCCTCAACTGTAACCTGGTAATCCCTGGCACCTTGAAGGATCAGCATCGGCATATCAAGCGATTTCGCTGCCTCCGCCGGATTATAGCCCCGAAGGTCCAACCAGTCGGAGGCCGGAATACCAAGGGGGAGCTCGCTGGCCGGTGTGGTGGGAGAAAGGTCAGGATCCCTAACCCTGGCAACCTGTTTCTTCAGCGTCTCCAACTTCTCCTTATCCCTCTCGGACAGGTCGCCGTCAAGCGAGAGGAGGTATGGTATCTGCTCCAGAAGCAAATCCTCGGTCGGCCTAGTCGCGCCCGCCATCGAGATCAGCCCCGCGATATCCGGACCGCGCTTTCCGATTCTTGGGACGAGCTTGCCGCCCAGGCTGTGCCCAAGCACGAATATCCGTTTGGTATCTATGCGTTTAGTCCTTCGCAGAAGCTCCACTGCGGCCAGCGCATCATCGATCACCTCATCTTTTACGGTGAAGTCGTCCGCCCCGCCAACTTTCCCCCTATGAACCAGAGTGCGCTTGTCGTAGCGAAGCACGGCTACGCCCCTGGTAGCGAGGCCCCAGGCCAGATCGCGGAACGGCTTGTGAGGGCCAAGCGTCTCGTCCCGGTCGTTTGGGCCAGAACCGTGGACAAGGACCACCGCCGGAAATGGGCCGTCCCCATTCGGCACTGCCAATGTCCCCGGCAGCTCCCACTCGCCGCCCTTGCCAACGATTATTTCACTCTCTTTGAATGAACCCAGGTCTGCGTATTCGGGCGGCTTGTACTCACCGACCGGCTTGAACCACAGTCCGCCCACCTCTCCCCTGTCGTTGAAAACGACCTTTACGTCCAGCTTGGCTTTCTCGAATTCGCACGTCACATACACGCAGTCAAACCCGCCCTCGCGCTCAATTCTGCTGTCGATCCTTCGCTTGAGGGCGCCGTTCTTTGCCTCGAGCCCATCCCACGTATTCCGAAGCTCTTGCGCGGTCATTGCCTCTCTCATCTCGGCGCCAAACATCGCCGTCGCGCGGTCATAATCCGCCTTTGCCAGCAGTTCCACGAACTCCTGGCCGAGGCGCTCGACCCGATCATTGACGGGTCTGACCTTGGCGAGCCAGAACCCGGATATCTTGGCCTCGCGATCGATGACAACCTTCAGATCGACCAGCGCCTTCTCGAATTCACACGTCACAAACACGGCGTCCATCCCTTGAAACCGCTCCGTCCAAGTCCCGCCTTGCCTCTCATAGGCCCCGTTGTCCTCAACCAAATCGCTCCAGACATGCGCAAGTCTCGCGGCCGGCATCTTCTCTGCCATTATGTCGTCAAGACACTTGACTGCGGCGTCGAAATCGCCTTTGGAAAGGAGATCAATGAAACTCCTGGCAAATCGGACAACCTCCTTGGCAGCCTCAGTTTCAACGCTACGCTGCTCCGTGAGTCTGACCGAGGTCTGGGCCACCGGCTCGTAGCTCATGGTCGGGTCGGGCTTCACGAACCAAAGCCCAGAGATCGCCCCATTCCTGTCCAGAACAACTTTGACGTCGAGCTTCGCCCTCTCGAACTCACACTTAACGAAGATACAGACAAAGCTCCCGCTTTCGGTCGCTCGGACGCCACCCAGACGGCGCAAGGGGCCGTTTCCAGAGATGATTGATGCCCAGGTGTCCCCAAGCTCCTCAGCCGGCAGCGCCTCCTTCATTCCGCTTGTAAAGATCGCGGTGGCGCTCTCGAACTCACCAACAACCATCGAATCTACGAATTGAAGCGCCAACTGTGTGAGGTCCTCCGGCGGCGGAATCGGCTGCTCCCGTCTGCACGACATTGTCATGCACAACAAGACAAGCAGCAATGCGGCAAGTAGATGTCGGCTCACGATGAGTTCCTCTGTTTGTGGACGTTCATGCTTGACATGAGCATCATCCGCGGATCTTTGCCAGCGACGGTTTCAATGCCTTTTCTAGGCGCACCATTCTATCAATCATGTCTTCCTGTATTTGCTCCCACTTCTCTTCATCTCTTAGGCCGCCGAGCTGCGAGAAGGATTCTATCCGGCAAACTAGGATTTCTTTGCGCTTTATCCAAGACAGCTTTTCTCCAAAGACCTTTTCAATTTCTTCTTGATGGCTTCGAATCTGCTCAAATATCTTGTCCGTTTCATCTTTCTTGTCTGGCCCAAGGTTTATGCACAACTGGACCATGCCATGATCCATAGTGATGATAAAGGACCACCACAGCCCTGACTTGCCGGCTCCGGTGTATAACCAATTATCCTTGCTGGGAGCAACGCCTGAGTACAGCTTTGTCTTGCTCGCAGCCTTTTCGAGCAATCCTCCCCAGAACTCCAGTCTGTTAACGTGCCTCTCAGCTAGTTCGCCCTTCTGCCTACCGATCTGTTTCGCTTCAATACTCGGCCCAGACACCGTCGTGAAGAGAGGGGCCGGCTGTGAATCGCCGATCTTGTATGCGTCAACCCTAACCAAAAAGAATGATGTGTCGCTCGGTGAGATCTGGTTAAGCCAATTGATCGCTGTAACATGTTCGGGCCTCGGTTGGGTAGTTATCCAGATAGCCGTCTTTGCGTCAAGATTCGACAGATACGTCAAGATTTTGCCCAGGTGGTCGTGATCTGTCTTCTGCAATTGGTTCTCGATTACAACCGTCTCGCCATCCCCTTCAGCGAAGATGTCTGCGCTCAGCGTTCCAACCGACTTCTCTGTCTCCAACAAAGATAGCTGCTTTATCCCGATGTGTTCGGACAGCATGTCCAGGTTTTCTCCCAGCCATTTCGTGAAGTCCTTCGCCTCATTGGCCCAAACATCCCGCAAGTTCACACTCACCAGTTTTCCGACCATCATTAACACCCGCTTTCTACAGATTATCGCTGATTTTGCTCCCTATCGAACTCGCCTGCAAATGTGTCGATGGACTCACAACTATCATCCTATGGACTGAAGAACTCAAGTGAGATATTGTCAGCATTCAATGAACACAAAAATCGACCCGATTACGCTTGAGGTGTTCCGCAACTTGTTCTCTTCGGTGGCGGAGGAGATGGGCGAGGCGCTCGTTCGGACCGCGTTCTCGGCGAACATCAAGGAGCGTCGGGACCTGTCGGCTGCTGTCTTCGATTCGGACGGCGACATGGTCGCTCAGGCCGCGCACATCCCGGTGCACCTGGGCGCGACGCCAGCCTCGGTCAGGGCGGCGATCGAGAAGAGGCCGATGATGCGCGGGGACATTGTGATGCTCAACGACCCGTTCTGCGGCGGAACTCATCTCCCGGACGTAACTCTCGTGGCGCCGGTCTTTGTCTCGGGCGAGGATGGCCCCGACTTCTACGTCGCCAATAGGGCGCACCACGCCGACGTGGGCGGCGCGATGTTCGGCTCGATGCTGGTTGCGACCGACATCTATCAGGAGGGCATCCGTATTCCGCCGGTCTATATCGTGAAGGGCGGCGAGGTGCAGCGGGACGTCCTGACGATATTCATCTCGAACGTCAGGACGCCAACCGAACGGCAGGGCGATATTGAGGCCCAGATTGCCTCGATAAGAACTGGCATCACGCGCCTCGAGCAGATCGTGGCGAGGCACGGCATTGAAACGGCCAAGACCTGCGCCCATGCGCTTCAGGATTACTCCGAGCGAGTTACGCGGACGGCGATTTCCGAGCTCCCGGACGGGCTTTTTGAGTTCGAGGATTTCCTCGACGACGATGGCGTGTCGGACAAGCCGATACGCATTCGGGTCGCAGTCAAGGTGCATGGCAGCCAGATGAGCGTTGACTTCTCAGGCAGCGCCGCTCAGGTGGCTGGGAGCGTGAACGCCAATCTCGCGGTAACGATGTCTGCCGTCTATTACGTCATCCGCTGCCTGGTGAGGCTCGACATCCCGTTCAACGCCGGCTGCATGAGACCCGTGGAGATCATCGCCGAGGAGGGCAGCGTCGTTCACGCGCGCTTCCCCGCCGCCGTCTCCGCCGGGAACGTCGAGACCTCGCAGCGTATAGTTGACGTCGTCCTGGGCGCGTTGTCGAAGGCCGTGCCAGACGCGATTCCCGCGGCATCGTGCGGCACGATGAACAACCTGACGTTTGGCGGCACGGACCCCCGAACCGGCGAGTATTTCGCGTACTACGAGACGATCGGCGGCGGAATGGGCGCAGGTCACGGCTTCGATGGGCAAGGCGCTGTCCACACGCACATGACCAACACGATGAACACACCGATTGAGGCGCTGGAGCGGGCGTTTCCGCTCAGAGTGAGGCGCTACGCTGTTCGGCGCGGCTCAGGCGGCAAAGGACGATACGGCGGCGGGGACGGCATCATCCGCGAGATCGAGGCCCTCTGCGACGTGAGCGCCTCAATCATCTCCGAGCGGCGGCGGTTCGCCCCGTATGGCCTGAACGGAGGGCGGCCGGGCGAGCGCGGCCGGAACTCCCTGATTCGGAACGGGAAGGTTGAGAATCTGCCATCAAAGTGCAATATCACGATGCGACCCGGCGACGTGATGCGCATCGAGACGCCCGGTGGCGGGGGTTTCGGCGCAGAGCCTCCGCGCCACTAGCGCGTAGGGGCGGTGCTTGCCCCGCCCTAAAGGCAGATGGGTGCGGCAAGCAGCACCCCTACTTCCCCGCGTGCAATTATGTCCCAGCCTCCTCCGTGCCTGCCCTTTTCTGATATTTACACACATTGAGGGCAGGCACGGAGACCTGCCCCTACAATGATTTCCTTTTTTCCCGTTTCCGCGCGGTGGAGACACATCTCGCATTCTGTATTTGATATGCAATGTGAACATCGATAGAATCCGCTCGATTGGATTGGTGTTGGATTGACCTTACTGAATACGAGCGTCCGGAGAGAAGATAAGATGAAACAGCTAACTATCTTGACCATCCTTGCAGGTCTTGCATGTTGCTCGAGCGCGTTTTGCCAGGGGTGGGATTCATGCACTATGGCGAACAGCGACATCGCGAGCGATCAGGTCTCCGCCGTTGCGGTTGACGTGTTTGACAGAATCTACATCGGGACGAATAACTCAGGGCTTTCGTTCGTCCAGGGCTCGGAGTGGTTGAATTTCACGACCACAAACTCCAACCTGATCAGCAACCGGATCAAGGCCCTGGCGTGCGATTCTTCTGGTCGGGTCTTCATCGGGACGGATGTTGGCATCTCAATTCTTGGGGATGCCGGATGGCAGACGTTCACGACGGAAAACTCGAACCTGTCGGACAACTGGATCGAGGCGATTGCGGTCGCCCCGGACGACGTTGTGTGGGTGGGGACTCACTCCGGCGGCCTTTGTTCCTACGACGGCGCCTCGTGGCGGGTGTTCGACGTGTCAAACAGCGATATCTCCTCCAACAGGATCGCAGCCGTCGTCGTCGATGAAGACGGCGCAATCTGGATCGGCACGAGTGATGCGGGTGTGTCCGTGAAGTCAGAGGATGAATGGAGCATTCATGACACCAGCAACTCACTGCTTACGTCGAACAACGTCAGCAGCATTGGCCTGTGCCCGTCCGGGGCAGTCTGGGTCGGGACCCCTAACGGACTGTGCGTCTATCGCAACGGCGCCTGGGAAAACGAGACCAGCCTCGTGTTCGACGCCGACGTCAGGGCGGTCATTGTGGATGATTTCGGCTACAGGTGGTTCGGACTACGGACCGGAGTCGTGCGGTTCGATGGCTGCACAGCCGTCGATTTCGACTACGAGCTGTCCAATGCCTGCATAACGTCGGTCGCGCAGGGCACGAGGGCTGTCTATTTCGGTTCGCGCGAGCATGGTTTGCTGATGTATGACTATGGAGAGCATCTCCCGCCGCTGATGCCCGAGACTCCATCCGGGCCAGAGACGGGCGCAACCGACGTGGAGGCAGAGTTCTCGACGTTGACGACTGACCCTGACGGGGACGACGTGCTTTATCAGTTCGATTGGGACGACGGTTCTTATTCCGACTGGGGTCCCGCGGCGCAGTCTCACACCTACACCAGTCTGGGAACATACAAAGTGATTGTCCGGGCGAGGGATTACGGATACAACGTGTCGGCGTTCAGTGAGGCGCACACGATCACGATAGCGACGGGGAACCGGCCCCCTCAGGCGCCGACGATACCTCGGGGACCGGAATCGGCTTACGTGGGCCAGACTGTTGAGTTCTCGACCTCAAGTTACGATCCTGACGGGGACGAGCTGGAGTTCATGTTTGACTGGGGCGATGGCAATCAGAGCGATTGGGGCGGCCCGAGCCAGACGCGGATTTATGAGGCGGAGGGCACGTTCAGCGTCAAGGCCAGGGCCAGGGACGATAAGGGGAAAGCATCTCAGTGGTCGCCTCCAGCCTCGATCAGAATCGAAGAGCCTAACTCGCCGCCGACGCGGCCGGAGCGACCGTCAGGGCCGTCGTCAGGGCTCGTCAACACCGGATACACGTTCTCGACGAATGCCACCGACCCGGACGGGGACGATATCTGGTTCCTTTTCGACTGGGGGGACGGCGCCGACAGCGGATGGGGTCCAGCGTCCGCGTCTCACGCTTACAGACGCACGGGGACATACGAGATCTGCGTCTTGGCGGAGGATGAGCACGGGGCGCAGTCGAACTGGTCAAGCTATCACAGCATTGAGATCAGCGGAACGCCGAAGCCGATAATCGAGCTCGGCTCGACAAGCGACAGATACTTTCTGGGCGACACGATTAAGCTCTATGGCACATTGATCAACGATCTCGACGAGATGACAGTTGACGTTTATATCGCGGCCGTGCTGCCTGGCGCCGATACACTGCTATTCTACCCAACATTCGGCACGGACCCGCGCCCAATCAGGATGACGCTCGGAGCGCACAGCGAGTTTGGCCCATACTATTTCTTTGAATACAACATTGATGGCCACATCCCGCTTGGCGATTACGTCTTTTACGGCGCAATCGTTGCGCCCGGGACCAGATTCGACTTCCTGTCGGACCTGGAGGTCCTGGTCTTTGAATACGCCGGCGAGCGGCAGGACTGACGATGGTCGTATCGAGCCACAATACGGAGAAAGGTCCTGTAGGGGCGGTGCTTGCCCCGCCCTTCTGTGATGTGACCGAACGTAT
>CBDVDH010000064.1:0-18634 GCA_965372715.1 uncultured bacterium
TGAAGACACGGGATGCTGGCACGACCTTCGTCGCCCTGTCCGAAGGCCTGATCTGTACAACCGTTAGCGACATCGCGATCGACCCAAGAGACCCTGCAAGAGTTTACGCCGCTGCCGGATATCTCGGAAGCGTGGTTCCAGGTTTCGGGCTTTACCAACTGGACACTACCGGGCTTCAATGGAACCCGATCGAGTGTCCGGAGATTCAGGACGTTGCCCTAATGAAGTTGGCCATCGACCCCTGGACCGAAGACCGGGTGCTCTGCGCGTTTTCGGGCAACTCGCTTTATGCTTACCAGAAGGCAGCGGTGTCGCCTATCGAACTCTCGCTCTCAACGGACCAGAGCCAATACGTCGCCGGGGAGACCCACGTTGGCAGAATATCAGCGACGAACAGCGGTGGAGACATCAACGTTGACCTCTACGTCGCGATAATGCTGCCGGACGGCGCCCTGCTCTTCTGGCCAGAGTTCAGCTCCGAGATGAGCCCCGGATACTGGATGACGCCGATGCCGGAGGGCTTCTCGATCAGCGACTACGTGTTCTTCGACATGGCGCTGCCGGACAGTCTGCCAGTCGGCAGTTACACCTGGTTCGGGATGTTCTATGGCCAGGGTTCCGAGGACGCCGTCAGCAATTTGGCAAGCGCCAACTGGACATTTCTGCCGTAAAGGCGCATGCGCCTCGGCGGCATTCGTGAACGGCTGTCCGAGAGGTGAGATCAACGTTCTTGGCGGGTCATTCTTTGGAGTGCTTCTGTCCCGGCACCGCTTTCACTTGCCGCGGCCTGACGCGGCGCTGGCTCTGGCCGACATCGTTCCATTCTCTGGATCGCCTGCTGCAAGGTTAAAAGAGCGACTTATCAGAGGGCGGCGCCGGGTCACCGCCAGCCAAAGCGGTGCCAGGTCACCGCACTCCAAAAGCCAGAAGCAGCTTACGTCAATCTGATTATCGGGAGTGCGCGACCGCCTATCAATAAGCGGCCAAGTTGGTATGATCACCCATAAGTCGGAACTCCGAACTTGCTGAGTTAGTTTAACTTCCGAGGCAAGCGTCGGGAAGGCGCCCTTCTGGTTGTGTTAGAGTCCTTGAGGGTTTTGCTGAATGCAGGTGCTTTTCGCGCCTTGGAGGCTTGAGTATATTTTGTCTGAGAAGAGGCCTGAAGATTGCATTTTCTGCGACATGGTCGCTTCCAGCGACGACGAGGGGAAGCTCGTGGTTCGTCGTAGCGAGCGGAGCATCGTGGCTCTTAACCGCTATCCATACAATAACGGCCATCTCATGGTGGCGCCGATGCGGCACGTCGGCAGCCTCGCGGAGCTGCACGAGGCAGAGATACTCGATGTCTTTAAGACGCTCAGGCTTTGCGAAATGGTTCTCACAAGGAGCCTGCGACCGGAGGGATTCAATATGGGGATCAACATCGGCCGCTGCGCAGGGGCCGGGGTCCCGGGTCACGTTCACGTTCATATCGTGCCTCGTTTCAGCGGGGACAGCAATTTCATGACTACCGTCTCGCAGGTTCGGGTCATCCCTGAACTACTCTCGGAGACGTTCGAGCGGCTCAAATCCGAGTTCGCTTTGTTAAGCGCTGAAGATGAAGGCAAGACGTAGGCTTCGAATAGCGCTTGTCTCAACAGCGATCTGTCTGCTGGGGGTTCTTTCATATTTTTTTCTCTCCTCATCTCACAGGAGCGGTCACGAGGCCACAGAGGAGATCGACCTGTCCGACGAATGCCTCAGCGATGCCATCGTAATAAAGGGCTTTCGCCAGACTGTTGCCGAAGGAGCAAAGACGATTTACGACCTTTGGGCGCAGACTGCGACGCTGAGGGTCGAAACGAGGGAATACTCGCTCCAGGGCGTTCTCCCGGCGAGCACCTACTTCGGGGAGAAGGGCCGTCGAGTTTCGTTCAGCGCGGACGAGGGCATCTACGAGCCGCGTTCGGACAATGTCATACTCCGGCGAAACGTCATGGCAATGCTGTCCACCGGCCTGACGCTGAGGTGCGATGAGGTCAGATTCAGCCGGTCCGAGATGACCGCGTCAAGCGAGTGCCCGGTGGTCGTTACCGGCGAGGGCATCCGCTTTCACGCAAAGGGTTTCTCGGTCGATCTCCTCTCTCAGGAGGTCCTGTTTCCGTCCGTAATACACGTTGAATCGGACTCATCGCCGACCGAGGTAATGCAGCTCCTTGGGGATGAGGACCGAGCGCCCAGCTCTCAAGAGGCGCTGGAAGAGGGATTTCTGCTAAAAGCCAATCGAATGCTAGTGCGCATTAGGGAGAAGACCGCTGAACTCACCGGCGATGTGGCTTTCAGGCTCGGAGAAAACGAGCTTTTTGCCGAGCTGGCGTTGTTTGGCTGGGGCAAGAAGCTCCGAGAGATTGAGTGGGGAAAGCTGGACGGTGTAGTTGTGGTCAAGACACCGGATGGCGCAGTGGGGTGCGAGCAGGCTGAGTATCGCGACGGGCGACTCGTCCTTCAGGGCAAGCCCCTGCTTGTTCACGATTTCGATAGGCTTGGCGCCGCCGGAAGGGATCATTTGGCTGGTGGGACGCAGCAGGGACCATGGCCTACCCCTTGGTCGAGCTTCGAGAGCGGTCGGAAAGAGCGCGGCCGAGCATCCTTCTTCGGCGCCAGAGACAGATTCACCGTGTTCCGTTCTGCGGCGCGCTATCTTGGCTGTAGTACTTTGAGCGCAGACGAGATGATTTATGAGGAGGGCTTTGGCCGATTCTCAGCCAGGGGCAGCGTGATTCTGTCGCTCTCCGGTTTTGCGGGCATGGCTGAATCGGCGCCTGTGACCTGTTCGAGAGTTCTTGCTCACTCGCTTGATGTTGATCTCGACGCCAAGAGAGCGCATTTCGCCGGAGGAACTGTCTTAAACCACGGCCAGAACTCCATAAGCGCCAACACGCTTTCTGTGGGGATGAAGAGCATGGGCAAGGGTGATGTCCAAATAGAATCGCTCGACTTTGGCGGCTCGGTCGAGGCCCGCGTCTTATCGCCCGATAGGTCCAAGGGACCTGACACAGATGCGAGGTTACGTCTTGTGCGGCTTCATGCGCAGGAGCTTTCGGTCGATGCCAGCGGCGGCGAGGTCCACTGCTCCGGGGACGTCTCGATTCACTCGCAGGATCAGGCGCTCAGTTGCCAGGAGCTTCAGATGACCCTTTCGGAGGGCATGTCGGGCATCGAGCGGCTTGTGGCAAGAGAACGCGTGGTTCTCGAGAGTCAGGGTCGGATGGCGACTGGCGGCAAGTTCGTTTTCGATGCGGTCCAGGAAGTCGCCGAGCTCACGCGGCAGCCAAAGGTTTGGTATGGCGAAAACGTCATACTGGGTCGAAAGGTCTCCTATGACCTCCAGACGGGCAATCTCAGCGTGATCGACCGCGTCAACGGTGTATTCTATAGTGAAAAGGAACTCACAGTTGGCCAGAAGGGCGAACGCGGCGAGGAGCGCACCAGTGAGAACGAGGCGCCTCTTTCGCTCAGCGACTCCATCCGTCGGCCTGGCAAGGTTGAGCTCTCGGCAGACAGGTTAGATTACAATGAGAAGACAATGGAAGGCTCTTATTCAGGCGGGGTAGTGGTTCGCAAGGGCGAGGCGATTTTCTCCGCGGACAGCATTAAGATGATAGGCGACCCTGCATCGGGTAAGATAGAGACCCTTGAGGCGCGTGGAAATGTTCGAGTCCAAGACGGATTGAGGGTTCTGCGAGCCGAGCGAGCGATTTACTATGACGACGAACAGAAGGTGGTGCTTTTTGGCAGCCCGAAGGTCTATGAGTTTGGGAAGATAATCACGAGAGGTACGGTAGTTACGCTGTATCTTAAGAAGAAAGAGTATGAGATCAAGGGCGAGGACGAGACCAAGATCAAGACGACTTTCTTCGTGCCGGAGAAGCGGTAGGAGATGAGAAAGGCGGAAGGATGTAGGCGGAAGGATGAAGGATGAAGGATGAAGGATGAAGGATGAGAAGCGCTATAATGAATGACTCTTCCTGCATAATTCATAATTCAGGCTTCCAGAGACGTTCCGCTCGGAGCGACAGCTTGCGCTGCGTCGAGCTCTCGAAGCAATACCACGGTCGGACGGTTGTAGATCGTGTGAGCCTCGAGGTTCAAAGGGGCGAGATCGTCGGTCTTCTGGGGCCAAACGGGGCTGGCAAGACGACGACGTTTTATATGTTGGTTGGTCTTGTGAAGCCTAATGGTGGCACGGTTTTGCTTGGCGACGAGGATATCTCCGGTCTTCCCGTCTATGCTCGGGCGAGAAGGGGCATCGGGTATCTGCCGCAGGAGGCCTCAATCTTCAAGCGGCTTTCAGTGAAGGATAACATAAGAATCGTGCTTGAGAGCCGTCGTCTTTCGAGGAAGGATATTGAAGAGCGAATAGACGAGCTTTTAGCGCTTCTGGACATCAAGCACATTGGGAGCTCGATGGGTTACACGCTTTCAGGTGGCGAGAGGAGACGGGTGGAGATCGTTCGCGCGTTGGCGCTTTCGCCCTCGTTCATGCTTCTCGATGAGCCGTTTGCGGGGATTGACCCCATCGCAATAGTTGACCTTCAGAGCATAGTACGGAAGCTTCGGGCGTTAAAGATTGGGGTATTGATAACCGATCATAATGTAAGGGAGACCTTGAAGATCACAGATAGGGGCTTCATAATTGATGAGGGCAAGATAATTAAGTCCGGTGATCCGGAGGCGATCGCGAGCGATCATCTTGTGAGAAAGATATACTTGGGGCATGACTTCGATCTGTAACGGGTTCTGGAAGGGGTAGGTGGGCTTTGGCTGACGATTCTCTGAACAGGCACAGATTGTCGGCAAGGCTTGAACTGCGTCTGACGCAGAAGCTATCTCTTACGCCTCAGATGCGTCAGTCCTTGGAGATGCTCCAAATGAATGTCTTGGAGCTGCAACAGCAGATATTGGCTGAGCTGAGCGAGAATCCCCTTCTGGAAGAAGTCTCGGACTATGAGAAGGGGCCAGACGAGGATGAAAGCCCGACCCGTGACCCCGGCCAGGAGTCCTACGATGAGGTGATGTCTTTGCTCCTGAAGCGGCAGGACGATGATGGTCCGGAGGAGGACGAGCTCCGTGCCCCGGTTGTCGAGCGCTGGCGCGGCGATAGCGACACAGTGGACCCGGCGGTTTATGATCGCGTGTTATTCACGCGCGAGGACCTCGCTGACCACCTCTTGGTCCAGCTTCATCTGGCCAGGCTCTCTGCGGATGATCTCGATATTGCCGAGCGAATAATCGGGAACATCGATACTGACGGTTTTTTGCGCGCGTCGCTGGGCGAGGTAGCTGGGAATACGAAGACGCCGGTCGCAAAGGTCAAACAGCTCCTTCGTCTGATTCAGGAGTTTGACCCGCCCGGAGTGGGCGCCCGGGACCTCAAGGAATGCCTCAAGATACAGCTTCGGCAGCTATTTGCGGAACAGGAGCTTCTCACGAACTCCGACCCGTTTCCGGCGAGGCTGCGCGCGTTAACCAAGAAAGCGGTTGACAAGCATTTCGACCTTCTGGTGTCTCATAAGTATTCCGAGCTGAAAAAGGCGCTCGGTATAGGAGACAAGACCTTAAAGAGCATTATCGGACTGATTGAGACACTTGAGCCAAGGCCTGGAAGTGGCTTCGATCGTGAAAGCGGCGTTCCGGTCGTGCCTGACGTTTACGTCGTGAAGCGCGGCTCGAGATTCGTTCCGATCTTGAATGAGCAGAAGTTGCCAAGACTGAGAATTGTCCGGAATTATCAGAATAGTCTTCGGGTGAGTGAGTTGGGCCCGGAGGAGCGCGAGTTCATCAAGCAGAGGGCCACCCGGGCAAACTGGGTCATGAAGAGCATCGCCCAATGGAAGCGGACGATGCTCCGCGTGGCCGAGGTTATAGTTGAGTTCGAGGCCGAGTTCTTTGAGAAAGGGACGTTGTTTTTGAAACCTCTGAAGCTCACGGATGTGGCGACGCGGCTTGAGCTTCACGAGACGACGGTCGGCAGAACCGTGTCGAACAAGTTCATCGATACGCCTCGCGGGGTCTTTGAGATGAAGTACTTCTTCCACCGGGGGCTTGACACGCTTGGCGGGACAAGGGTGTCCTCAATCACTGTGAAGCAGCTTGTCAAGGAGCTGATTGCGAAGGAGCGACCGGATTCGCCATACAATGATCAGCAGATTTCGAGCGTGCTTGCGGAGCGGAGAATCAAGGTATCGAGGAGGGCGATCGCGAAGTATCGCGAGTCGTTGGGCATCCCTCCATCGCATTTTAGAAAACGCCAGAATGTGACGTAGCAACAGCTGCCTGACCTTGATGGGAGTTCTTTGCTTGAGGCAGGCACACTTGCTGAAAACTGTCCGGGGAGAGTTGCGAGATGAATATCACTTTTGTCAGTCGGCACTTTGAGCTCAAGGACTCTCAGAAGTCTTTCATTGAGAGGAAGCTTAGGTCAATTAGAAAGCGATATTTCGATAAGCGACTAGATGTGCAGGTGGAGCTGACTTCAGAGAAATCTAGGCAACGCTGCGAGCTGAATGTGCGCAGCGACAGGTTCAAGGAGCTGCTCCGAAGCGAGAGTCACGACATGCAGCAGTCAATGGTCGAGGCAATTGACAAGCTTGAGATGATGCTGCGTAAGCGGCATGACAAGATGGTTAACAGGAAGCGGATTGAGAAGCGTGATAGGACTGAGATCGTGACGGATTTGCGGTCTGAGAACGAAGGGGATACGAACGGAATCGGCGGGTCGGTTGAGCTGCCCGAAATAGTCGAGGTTGCTCCGAGCTCGGCAAAGCCGATTTCGGTGCCGGAGGCAGCGATGCTTCTGCACGAGTCAGACGATCAGTTCATAGCGTTCAGAGACGCACGAGAAAACGAATTCGTAGTTCTTTATAAGCGCCAGGATGGAAGGCTGGGGCTGATCCGGCCCAGTTTTTGAGGGGCGCAACCTGAAGTGGAAAGTGAACGGTCCTTCTCACGCCGCGGCCCATCTTTCTTTTGTGATCTGAGGCAAGGGGTTCTCAGGTGATCGGCGTCCTCATCGCGTCGCACGGTTCGCTTGCGGCGGAACTACTTAGAACAGCGGAGAAGATCATTGGGCCGCAGAAGCAGGTCGCGGCTCTATCTACCAGTAACTGTTGCGAAAGGCGCCAGCTTCAGGGAGAGGCTAAACGGTTGATCGATTCGCTCGATTCTGGCGAGGGCGTGCTGGTCATGGTTGACAGCCCGGGGGGCACACCGGCCAACATCTGTCTCGAGGCTGCTTGTGGAAACGGCGGCGTCAAGGTCGTGAGCGGCGTTAACCTACCAATGCTCTTGTGCCTCCTCGATAGGAAGCAGGGGCAGACGATTGAGAAACTGGCAGGCACGGCGCTTTCCGCTGGCAAGAGGACGATCTGCGATTTGACTGACGCTATAAGCGACAAGGCCGGGGCCCCGGGCGCCGGGAGTAACAAGGTTCAATGAGCATCGAGCTGGTTCGGCTTGATGACAGGTTAGTCCACGGCCAGGTGGTCGCCGGATGGGTCAGAACCCTCTATTCGACGAGCATTGTCGTAGTCGATGACGAGGTTGCCGGGGACCCTTTTCAAGAAAGCCTCATGAGGATGGCGGTGCCAGAGGGCATAGAAGTTGAGGTTTTCCCGGTTGACAAGTGCAACGGTCTCTACAGGCAGTTGGAGGAGTCGCCTAGAAGAGCGATAGTTCTCTTCTCCCGAGTGATCGACCTTTTCGGGCTCTTCTTCCGCGACGAGTTCCCGGTCCATGTGCTCAATATCGGCGGCATTAGCTTTAGTGAAGGCCGGGAACAGCTCGCAGAATCGCTGTTTCTTTCCGAGGCGGAGATACAGATGCTGGCGGATATGGCAAACGCAGGCGTTGAGGTAGAGCTTCAGCCCACTCCTTTCGACCGGGTGATCGACTTCCACGAGCTGCTGAAAATTCGCGACGCAAGACGACTCGCGGAGGGCTAAATAATGCCAGTGTCAATGTTCGAGCTGGCGCCTGCAATGAGCGCGGTGGGCGCGTTGCTCTCTCTTGACGACAACGTCCTGTTTCGGGGTATGTTCGCGCAGCCGATCGCGTGTGGCTCGATTCTGGGCCTGTTGTTCGGCGATCTGCGGCTCGGCGCAACCGTAGGCGCCATACTGCAATTGCTCTGGCTATTCGATGTCCCAGCCGGAGGTTTCATAAGCATTGACTACACTTCCTGCACAACCATCTCCCTGGCCCTGTTGCTGCCACTGATTCAGTCGGGACTCACCGTGAAAGAGTCGCTCATTTTGGGCCTTCCGTTCTTTGTCCTGATTGGGATGTTGGGGGGAGCTCTCTCCTCACATCTCACCAAGCGCCTCCGTCGATTCAACGAGGTCATCGTTCAGAGAGCCGTTCGGGGGATTGATAACGGCAAGATCTCCTCGGTTTGGCGCAACAATACGGCGGCGCTCTTGCCGATGTTTGCAAAGGCCTTCATCGTTATCCTGGCCTCGATATTGGCAGGCAGATTCGTGGCATTCCCTCTTCTGCGCTTTTTTGTGAAACACTGTGATGTATCCGTATATGGGTTCTGGGTCGCCGCGCTCCCAGCTGCTGGAATCGGGATAGGCCTGAGCGCTCTGCGCGAGCATCGCGGCATAGTATTCGCCGGCGTTTCGATGGCCGCTGCGCTGATAATCATGCGCATCAACGTGCTCTCAGCGCCACTTGCTGCGGGTTTGGTTCTTTTGAGCTGCCTCATCGTTTTTCTTGTGTGGCGGAGGTTGAGTCCAAATGAGCGATAGACCTGAAGCGACGCGCATCCCCAAGGGGATCCGCACTGCTGTCGCGCTGCGGACATTCATGCTCGAGGCCTGCTGGAACAACAGGGCCAAGCAGAGCCTCGGCCTCTGTTTCTCGATTCTTCCGGCGCTCAAGAGGCTCTACTCTGGCCAGGCTCTTAAGGAGGCGCTCAAGAGGCACCTTTCGGTCTTCAATACGAACCCGTGCTTTTCTGGTTTCATCGCTGGGGCTATCATACAGCACGAGGCCGCCGGGCAAACGGATGACTCTCAAGAAAAGTCGCGGATGGACCGGATGAAGTCGATGCTTGGTGGGACGTTCGGTGCGCTGGGAGACGATCTGATGTGGTTCTCGCTAAAGCCATTCTTGGGAACACTGGCGGTTCTTCTTTTCCTTCTGGGCAACGAGTGGGCGTTCGTCTGGCTGGTTGGCATCTTCTCCGCCTCGAGCATTGTGCTTCGCCTCAGAGGCGTTGAACTGGGATTGAAGGGCGGTTTAGCGGTTCAGCGGCACTTGAATAGAATCAAGTTCAAACGCATCGCAGTGGCGCTAAAGCGCGCGACATGCGTTCTGTTGGGAGCGGTCGCGGGGGTTCTGCTCTCAGCGGACAGGTGGTCTGTTGCAGAATGCAACGGATTGTGGTTCGGGGCCGCCATGACTGTGCCGATTATCGTCGTTTGCTTTATACTCAGGTCAAGAAACGTCTCTTCGGGGAAAATCGGGGCCGGTGTTTGCGTCCTGATCCTTATCGGGGTTCTTCTAAGTTGACGGTTTGTGCAGTTTCGGGACTGGTTGATGCGTGAAGAACAGGTAACGATCAAGGACGAGTTCGGGATGCACCTGAGGTCCATAATGTCACTTGTTGAGGCGGCCAAGTCCTTCAAGTCGGACGTAAGCGTGAGGTTCGGAGATGAGGTCGCGGATGGCAAGAGTCCCTGGGCCCTGCTTGCGCTAGGCGTTATAGCAGGCAGCCGGATAAGTCTCTGCGTGGATGGTCCAGACGAGGACGATGCAATGGCTAAGCTGCTCCAGCTTGCTGAAAACAGTTTCATTCCGCTGAGTGGGCTCGAGAGGGATAGATGAAACGGCTCAGCGGGATAAAGGCCTCGCCTGGGATTGCGATAGGTCGTGCTTTCATCCTTGATCGCAGTTTGCAGCCGGTTGAGAAGAAGGCAATTCCTGAAACGCGGCTTGCGCGCGAGATAAAGAGATTTCTGTCGGCTATTGAGAAGGCCCAAAAGGAGATTGAGGCGATCCGGGCGAGCTTGGAAACCGACAAGGCGAAAGAGCTCTCTACGATCCTCGACACGCATATCATGCTCTTGCAGGACGAAGCTCTAAAAGGCGACGTCATCAAGATAATAAGTGAGCAGAAGGTCAACGCGGCCTGGGCGGTCTCGGAGCACGTTGGTCGGTTCAACGAGATGCTCGCCAGTGTAGGTGGCGAGTATCTTTCGAGTAGAGTGGCCGACTTGAACGACATCAAGAGTCGATTGCTTGAGAATCTCGGCATAAGCGCTGGTGTGTCCCGGATAGATGAGGCCCCTGAGGGTTCGATAGTGGTTGCGCGGGATATTACGCCATCTGAGGCGGCGCAGATCGACACGGCACGAATCGTCGGCTTTGTTACAGAGCTGGGCAGCAGGACATCTCATTCGGCAATACTGGCGAGGGCGCACGAGATACCGGCCGTTGTGGGCGCCGTAGGTGTGTTGCAAAGCGTCAAGCAGGGGACCAGGATGATCGTCGATGGCCTTGACGGCAAGGTCGTCATCTTCCCTACGGCGAAGCATCTCGCGGAGTACGAGAAGAAGAAGAGCGCCTATGAGTATTACGTTACGGAGCTGCTGTCAGCCGCCGATCTGCCCGCTGAGACCAGAGATGGCTTCAGGATAGCGATTGAGGCCAACATAGAGTCGCCCCACGACATTAAGACATCTCTTGAGCATGGGGCGGTGGGAATTGGCCTTTACAGGACAGAGTATCTCTTCATGGAGCAGAAACACATTCCGAGTGAGGATGAGCACTACCTGGCCTACAAGTCCGTGGCCGAACAGATCGCGCCTCACTCGGCGACTATCAGAACGATCGACATCGGTGGCGAGAAGCTATTTGGCGCGGTCAAGATGCCGTCGCAGCGCAATCCTGCTCTCGGCCTCCGGGCGATACGGCTGTGTTTTGCAAGGCCCGAGATGCTGAAGGACCAGATAAAGGGGATACTCAGAGCTGGCGTCCACGGGAACCTGAAGATAATGTTCCCGATGATAAGCGGCGTCGAGGAGCTCAAGAAGGGTAAGGCGGTCATAGAGGAGTGCAAGCGGGAGCTGAAGAGGGCCGGAGTACCCTTCAATGACGAGATGGAGGTGGGGATCATGATCGAGATTCCCTCGGCCGCCATGACCGCTGACATATTGGCCTCGGAGTGCGATTTCTTCAGCATCGGGACGAACGACCTTATCCAGTATTCGCTCGCCATCGACAGGGCGAACGAGGAGGTGGCGTATCTTTACGACCCGCTGCATCCGGCCGTTCTCAGAACCATAAAGATGATCGTTGACGCGGCTCACGCTCACAAGGTGGGCGTAGGTGTCTGCGGCGAGATGGCGGCCGAGCCACTATACGTGCTCATGCTTCTCGGACTCGGTGTCGATGAGTTGAGCATGAACCCAGTCGCGATCCCCGCAGCCAAGAAGATCGTCAGAAGCTCCCAGCTGTCGGAAGCGCTTGAAATAGCCCGCAAGGCCCTCTACTTCGGAACGTCAGATGAGGTCGAGCAATACATATACCGCGTCATGTCAAAGCGCTACCCCCAAGAGATCGCCTCGCTAGTATTCTGACCGAGGTGTGCCCATTCGGTTACCCCTGCCAGCTCCAGCCTTCGACCGTTCGAGTTGATTCAGCCACGAATGCACACGAATTGACACCAAGCCCGTATTATTCGTAAACTGCGGATGCGATGAGATGTGGGGCGGCTTTCCAGCCTGCCTTTTGTAGTGATTGCCGCATCCCTCACATGGAACACTCTGTCGCGCCAGACCCTGACTTTGGCAGGCTGGAAGAGGCTGCCCCATAAGTCGGGGCATGGAGGTTTTTTCGTCCACTTGCACAAAAATGTTACAGGAAATACGATCGATTGTCAAGATCAAAGTGGCCGTTTTCTTATGCGACGCGATTGTCGGAATCGGCCTGTAGGGGCGGTGTCTCAGACCCGCCCGCCTACATCAATCCCTGCGGATACGAGGCATCTTATGCGACCGTCAATTCGAAAGGGCGGGTCTTCAGACCTCGCCCCTACACAACCGCAACGACTTATGGGACAGCCTCCGGAAAGGCTGCCCCACACCCACGAGAGTCACGGCCTTGAATTATTCGGGCAAGGGGTCTTGAACATGGAACGTGGATTTCGGTGCGCCGTACGACGGCCAAACTTCCGCTGCGGCCTTTGACTTTCAACTTTCGACTTCGGGCTTTCGACCATTTTGGCTCGGAAGATCTTCGTGATTTGGCGCTTTACATCTACAACTGAGATGGTATTTTCGCTTTCTGTTTGTGCCAAGACGAGGGAGGCATAGGCTCCCCTTGAGATAACGAATCCGCGGCAGCAGCCCAGCCGCAGCGGTGGTGATAACGGCTTCTAACTGGAGGTTAATATGCCGAGAACCGATTTTTTGTTTACTTCCGAATCAGTAACGGAAGGTCATCCCGACAAGATGGCGGACCAGATATCGGACGCGATACTGGACGCTGTGTTTGCCTGCGATCCCATGGGACGAGTCGCGTGCGAGACATTCCTGACGACAGGGCTCGCGCTGGTCGCTGGGGAGATCACGACGGAGTGTTACGCGGACATCCCGGCCATCGTCCGAGAGACGATCAAGGATATTGGATACACTCACGCCAAGTATGGATTCGACTATCAGACGTGCGCCGTTCTTACGTCGATACATCCGCAGTCACCCGACATCGCCCTAGGCGTTGACCCCGGGGGCGCCGGGGACCAGGGCCTGATGTTTGGCTACGCGACCGACGAGACGGAGGAGCTGATGCCGATGCCGATCATGCTGGCGCACAAGCTGGCGATGAGGCTCTCGGAGGCCCGCAAGAAACGCGTTATCGATTATCTGAGGCCGGACGGCAAGAGCCAGGTGACTGTCAGGTATAAGAATGGCACGCCTACGGATGTCGAGGCAGTCGTCATCTCGACTCAGCACGGCCCTGAGGTGAACATAAGGGACGTCACGGAAGACGTCGTTGAGCACGTGATTGAGCCGGTGATCCCGGCCGAGCTTAGGAAAAACACCAAATACTACGTGAATCCCACGGGCAGATTCGTCATGGGCGGCCCGTCGGCGGACACCGGTCTGACGGGTAGAAAGATCATCGTTGACACATACGGCGGCGTTGGCAGCCACGGCGGCGGAGCTTTCTCGGGCAAGGACCCGTCCAAGGTCGATCGCTCCGGGTCATACGCCGCAAGGTATATTGCAAAGAATATCGTGGCGGCCGGGCTGGCCAAGAAGTGCGAGGTTCAGATTGCCTATGCGATTGGCGTCGCGCAGCCTGTGTCGCTCATGATAGATACATTTCAGACGGGAAAGGCCTCGTATTCGACCCTCAACAAAGCGATCCGAGAGGTCTTCGAGCTTACGCCCGCTGGCATGATCAAAATGCTCGACCTTCGACGACCCATCTACAAGAAAACGGCTGCTTATGGGCATTTCGGCCGGACCGACCCAGATTTCACGTGGGAAAAGACCGACAAAGTTGACGATCTCTTGGCCGCCTGCAAGGCCAAATAAATAGCAGCACTAGAACTGAACACATTTCGGAGGATTACTGCATGGATTACGACATAAAGGACATTTCGCTTGCCAGCGCCGGGAAGCTTCGCATCGATTGGGCGCGCATGAACATGCCGGTTCTCGATGTGATAAAGGATCGCTTTGAGAAGGAAAGGCCTTTTGAGGGCATCACAATCGCTGCCTGTCTGCACGTAACGACCGAGACGGCGAACCTGATGGACGTCTTGAAAGCGGGCGGGGCAACCATCGGCCTCTGCGCCTCGAACCCGCTGAGCACGCAGGATGACGTTACAGCGTCGATTGTCGAGCACTTGGGCATATCGACGTTTGCGATTCATGGTGAGGACAACGATACTTACTACAAGCACATCCACAGCGTGCTTGACATGAACCCAGTCATCACAATTGATGACGGCGCGGACCTCGTTTCAACGCTTCACAAGGAGCGTCAGGAGCTTTTGCGGAACATCGTTGGCGGGACGGAGGAGACAACGACGGGTGTCATTCGCCTCAGGAGCATGGCGAAGGACGGCGCCCTCAAGTTCCCCATGATCGCCGTCAACGACGCTGATACGAAGCACCTCTTCGACAACAGATACGGCACCGGCCAGAGCACGTTGGATGGGATACTCAGAGCCACCAATCGCCTCCTAGCCGGAACCGACTTCGTCATCTGCGGCTATGGATGGTGTGGGCGAGGCACGGCGATGCGAGCCAACGGAATGGGCGCCCGGGTGATCATTACTGAGGTGGACCCGGTCAAGGCGCTCGAGGCGTCGATGGACGGTTTCAGGGTCATGCCGATGGCCGACGCTGCCAGAATTGGAGATTTCTTCGTAACCGCGACTGGTGACATCAACGTGATACGAGGCGAGCATTTCGAGGCGATGAAGGACGGCGCGATCGTCTGCAACACCGGTCACTTCAACGTCGAGATCGACATCAACGCTCTTGATGAGATGACAGTTGAAAAGAGGGATATTAGGCGGTCAGTGGTAGAGTACAAGCTCAGTGATGGTCGGCGGATTTACCTTCTTGCGGATGGCAGACTGGTCAATCTCTCTGCTGCGGAGGGTCATCCTTCGTCCGTGATGGACATGAGCTTTGCAGACCAAGCGCTTTGTGCGGAGTATTTGGTGAAGAACAGGGGCAAGATGCCGATTGACGTTCACGACGTTCCGAAGGAGATTGACGACATGGTTGCGTCAACGAAGCTTGCCACAATGGGCATCACAATAGATACTCTTACGGATGAACAGCGTGAGTATCTCGCGGCGTGGGAGATCGGCACGTAGAACGATAAGGTATGCAATCTGGACACTCGAGAAAGGCGGAAGGATGAAGGATGAAAAGCGCTCTAATGAATGACTCATCCTTCATAATTCATAATTCAGCCTTCCAGAAAGTGGGGTTATATGGCTAAGAAATCACTTGTGATTGTAGAGTCCCCGGCCAAGGCCAAGACGATAAACCGATACCTGGGTGAAGGTTTTGTCGTGAAGTCATCGGCCGGGCACGTGAAAGACCTTCCGCTGAGGAAGCTCGGCGTTGATGTTAATGACGGCTTCACTCCCGAGTATGAGGTCGTCAAGGACAAGGTACCGGTGATAAAGGACCTCAGAGCTCTGTGTAAGAAATGCGACAAAGTGTATCTCGCGACTGACCCAGACCGAGAGGGCGAGGCGATTTGCTGGCACCTTCGTCAGGAGCTGGATTGCGCGGATGAGCAGGTCTTTCGGGTTCTGTTCACGGAGATCACCAGGAGCGGAATCGAGCGGGGGATGTCCAACCCGATGCCCATAGACATCAATAGGGTCAACGCTCAGCAGGCGCGTCGCGTCCTCGACAGGCTCGTCGGTTACCAGATTAGCCCGCTACTTAGCCAGAAGGTTCGCCAAGGTCTCTCTGCCGGCAGGGTTCAATCCGTCGCGCTCAGAGTGATCTGCGAAAGGGAGATGGCGATAAGGGAGTTTACGCCTGAGGAATACTGGTCCATAACCGCCGTGCTTGAGACCAAGGACGGCAAGGAGGTCAACGCGGAGCTCGTAAAGATGGGCAAAAAGGCCGCCAAGATCCCAGACGCCAAGAAGGCGGAAGAGATATACGACAGAATACTGAAGCAGGCGACTATTCTGGTTTCCGACGTCAAGAGAGTCGAGAAGAAACAGCCGCCGCCGCCGCCGCTCATTACGAGCACGCTTCAGCAGTACGCGTCGGCCGACCTGCGCCTCGCGCCGAGGGTGGCTATGGAGCTCGCACAGAGTCTTTACGAGGGCGTCGATCTGAAGGACGCTGGCCTGGTAGGTCTGATCACTTACATGAGAACCGACTCTACAAGGGTCGCAGAGACAGCGCTAGCGAGGGTCCGAGACCTAATCGGCGAGACATTCGGCCCTGATTACGTGCCGCAGACGCCAAATCGATACAAGTCCCCAAGGGGCGCGCAAGAAGCGCACGAGGCGATAAGACCGACGGACCTATTCATGAGGCCAGACGAGATTAGGCATTTTTTGTCGAAGGATCAGTTTAGGGTCTATCGGCTGATATGGGCTGCCTTTGTCGCGAGTCAGATGAAGCCTGCGCTATTCGATCGCACTGTGGCGCAGCTTAAGGTCGGTGATTTCACCTTCAAGGCCCAAGGCTCAGTTCGAACCTTTCCCGGTTTCCAAAGGGTGCATGAGGAGCTGAACCATCACAAGAGACCGCAGAAGGACGTCGTGCTCCCGGCGCTTGAGATAGGCGACGAACTCAGTCTGAAGAGCCTCGAGAAGAAGCAGCACTTCACTGAGCCGCCGCCTCGATATACTGAGAGCAGCCTGATCAAGGGGCTGGTGGAGGCTGGGATAGGGCGTCCGAGCACCTACGCGATGATCTTGAACACAATTCGGATGCGCGAGTATGTTCAAATGGAGAAGCGCGCGTTCAAGGCGACGCCTCTGGGTCTTCTCGTGAATCGGCTCCTGATTGCCAACTTCCCCAAGGTGATGGACGTCAACTTCACGGCCGATATGGAACAGCAGCTTGACGCTGTTGAGGAGGGCAAGCTTGACTGGCAGGAGGCAATTGGCAGGTTCTACGAGGACTTCTCAAGGGCAGTGAAACGTGCCGAGAAGAACATGGCGGTACCCCAGCAAGAGACCAAATACGAGTGCGAGCAGTGCAAGAGCAAGATGCTCCTGAAATGGAGCCGGAGAAAGGGCTGGTTCCTGTCGTGCTCAGCCTATCCGAAGTGCAAGACGGCCAAGGACGTGGTTTACGACACGCTTGGCAACCTAAGGGTCGTCGAGCCCAAGAAAAGCAAAGTCATGTGCGACAAGTGCGGCCGCGAGATGGTGCTCAAGCAGTCCAGATACGGTAGCTTCCTGGCTTGCTCCGGCTATCCTGATTGCCGGAACACCAAGCCGGTCCGCATGGATGAGCAAACGGGCGAGATGGTTGTGGTCAAGATGGAGGAGGTTGATGAAACCTGCCCAAAGTGCAGCTCGAAGCTGGTCATAAAGCTCGGCCGGAGCGGCAGATTCCTCGCCTGCTCAGCGTATCCCAAGTGCACGTTCACCAAATCGATCAGTATCGGCGTTGCGTGCCCGAAGCAGGACTGCGGCGGATACATAACGGAGAAAAGAACTAGGAAGGGCAAGATATTCTACGGATGCAGCAATTACCCGAATTGCAGGTTTGCCGTTTGGGATAAGCCGGTTGCGGAGAAGTGCCCCCAATGCGGCGGCTTGATGGTCACAAAATACGAAAGAGGGTCTGACCAGCCCACTTATTTGTGCAGCCAAAAGGACTGCGGTCACAGAACCTCTGACATTAAGCGAGAAAAGGAGCCCCAAGAAGATAGCTAATGTGGGGGCGCTTCCCCGACTTCTATGCAGGCTCGAGTATAATCCGGATTCGGCGTCGTAGGGGCGGTCAAAAGTCGCCCGTTCTGATGAATGGGCATCGGGAGGTGCTGCATTCGATCGGATCCACACAGGTGGGCGGGTCAAAGACCGCGTCACTACAGGGCCACAATTCCCACGATCACATCTGAAATGAATCCATTGACGCGGCTTGCCAGAGCCGCCTACTACCAGTTCTTCGCCACAATCTCGAAGGTGCTCTTGCCCAACACCAGGCGGCTTTTCGCGCTCGGCGCTTTTTTGGGCGGAATGCGATACCATGTCGGCTACGTAGGCAAGATGCGCTCTAAACGGTGGTATCTGAGATACCTGCGTGAGGCGCTGCCTCACCTAACTGAACGCCGAAGGTGCGAGATACTCAAGAAGTTCTGGATTGACCATGAGAAATCGTTTCTCGAGCTCTTTCTAATTCCAACCCTCTCGAGAGACAATATCGATGCTTTCGTGCAATTCGATGGACTCCAAATCCTCGACGATTGCCTCAAGGCCGGCAGGGGCGTGGTCCTTGCTGTGCCGCATTTCGGCAATTCGCGGCTTCTACACATCGCCCTTGCCATAAAGGGCTACCCAATGAACGTCATCTCATCCCGATATGAGGAGGCGTCGGACAGGGTGCGTGAGATTCTGCTCGGGCCCTCGCTTAAATGGCACAAAGTCGGCCACCCCGACACTTCCCCTCGCTGGATGTTCAATGCCCTCAAGCAGAATGAGATTCTGCAAATCTCGCCCACGGCTTTCGGCGCCTCAAAAGGCTGCTGGATTGAGTTCCTGGGTGGCAGAACTCTGGTCTCCAGCTCTCCCGCGCGGCTGGCGATTTCAACCGGGGCGCCGCTCGTGCCCGCCTTCATATTCCGCGCCCCGGACGACAGACACCGCATAGAAATTAGGCCGCCACTTGAGATTGAGCAGTTTGACGACCGACAGCGAACCATCGACGCTGCCACAGCAGAACTCATGAAGACCCTCGAGGAATACACCACCCAATACCCTGACCAGTTCTATTGGATGTGGTTTGTGATCCGCCGTCAGCAGGCTGAAGGCCTCGTCCCGCCGGAATAGAGACCAGGGCGGAAGGGTCCTGTAGGGGCGGTGCTTGCCCCGCCCTTCTCTGATGTGACCGAACGCTCGCCGGCAGGCGCAGTC
>CBDVDH010000065.1:0-18255 GCA_965372715.1 uncultured bacterium
CTACGGTTCGCCGCGCGGCGAATGGTCCCCCTTCGGGGAACCGAAACGCAGCATCACGTCAACCCTAATTCCACTTTTTTCTTGACCAAAACCAAACCCCGGAGCCAACCCGGTCCGCGCCATAAGGTGGATTCACATAAATCGTCCTGAAGTCCCATTTCTCCCTAAGTCCGTCCCTCTCTGGAAGATGGAATTCCGTATCTGCGTTGACAATCGACCATTCGTTAGAGCATGGGTCTAGCGCTATGCGCCCTCCCCAAAGCCTCTTCACAGCTTCAACGTACTTCGGTGGCGTGCACCAGTTGTTGCTCAAGGAGTTGACAGTTCTTCCTGCTGTCACCCCAATATCTCCTTCCAGTTCTTAGAGGCCAGCAACGAGAGATCACCTCTCAGTTGGGCAATGCTATGCCCTACAGGCGAGATAACGTTGAACCACTGCTCAACATTCGGCGCAAGGATGCCGGGGTCTTAAGTCGGCCCGATTGACGACGCCAAGCCCCATCATGGATCGCTATCCGCCGCACCGGTTGTGGTGTGCCCTGCCAGCGAAGAGACCTCCGCCAGTTCTGCCCGAAGTGAGGGACGATCTGGGGCCAGTTCGACCGCCTTATAACACCCTCTAAACCAAGGATGAAAAACACTCCAACGAAAACAGCCAAGAGGTTCAACCACAATCGTCGTTTGACGCCCATCTACAATACCCCCAAACTCGAGCAAATCAGCTCGACGGGTCAGACAGAAGTGACCCAGCAATTCCTCAAAATATCAACATACTGCAGACCATTATGAGAGTAGTGTCGCGGTTGGCCTCCCCCTCCCTGGCCGACTAGCACGATCAGCTCGTCAGTTTGCGCCTCTTGAGCTCCTCGAGCGCCCGCTCGACGCCGTCCGTCGCGGTTTGACGCGCAACCCAGTTCGTCAGCTCAGTTATGCCGTCCTCGAAAGAGACCTTTGGCTCAAATCCGAGCAGGGCTTTAATCTTTGTGATGTCCGCGAAGCAGTGGCGGATATCCCCGGCTCGGAACTTCTCTACTATCTGAGGCGCTAAGCCCTCGACCTTCCCGACCCTGTCGATCAGGATGTTGGCGATCTCAAGGACGGATACGCTCTTGCCGGAACCGACGTTGAAGACCTCGTAGTTAGCCTTGTCGCTTCTCAAAGCGAGTATATTCGCCTCGGCGATGTCCCGCACATTGATGAAGTCACGGCTTTGGAGCCCGTCCTCAAAGATTATCGGAGCGTGGTCGTTCAGGATCCTGCTCCCGAATATGGCGCACACACCAGTGTATGGATTTGACAGTGCCTGCCTCGGCCCATAGACATTGAAGTATCGAAGCGCCACGGTCGGCAATTTGTAGGCCATGCCAGTGCTTATGAACATCTCCTCGTGGTCCCGCTTGTTGATGGCGTAGATCGACGTGGGATAGAGTGGCTTGTCTTCGTCCGTCGGCAGCGGTCTCGCAACCGCCCCGCACTTGGGACAGTGCATCTCCCAGTCCCCCGTTGCCATTTGCGATTCTGGCCTAAGCTTCGGGGATATCACACCGCATTCCGGACAGTCATACTTGCCCTCGCCGTATATCGACATCGATGATGCCACAAGCACCTTCTCTACCTCATGCTTCTCGTTGGCGAGGATATCGAGCAAAATCGCGCCGCCCATCGTGTTGATCTCGGTGTATCGCGCGATCTCATACATCGACTGTCCGACGCCGACCGCAGCCGCCTCGTGAAACACGACGTGCTTGCCCTTGATCGCCTCGTAAAGAGTGTCGCGGTCCCTAACATCGCCCTGGATGAACTCCGCGTCCTTGCTCAGGTAATCCGGCACCCTCTGTTCCTCGCCGTGCACCTGCTTCTCAAGGCTGTCATAGACCGCAACCTCAAAGCCCTCCTCGAGCAGCCTGTCCACAAGATGAGAGCCGATGAACCCCGCGCCGCCTGTAACCAAAACCTTTGTTGCCATTACCTCACTCCGACGTTTTCTGAGTCTCAAGAATCTCCAGTATTTCACGAGCTAATCGCTCGGCGCGCCGAAGTCGATTCGCACGCGGCCCGTCGGTCCCGGGACCTCTGCCCTCAGACATCCCCTCCACCTCGGCTGACGAGCGCGAGAGCATCCTCCTCGCGCCGCTCACAGTATATCCATCGTCACGTAGTAGCTTTTTTATCCTAAGAACTAGCTCAAGGTCCCGCTGGCTGTACATCCTCTGGCCCGACCGGGTTTTCTGAGGCTTCAGGAGTGCGAACTCCTTCTCCCAATATCTCAACGTGGCGGTGTCCACCCCGGTCAACTCGCTGACCTGGCCAATCTTATGGAACATCTTCGTCAAGGTTCTTCACCGCGAGAAAACACAGTCTCATCTAACGCGAGAAAAGACCAACGCCCCGCCGGAATCGGACGGTGAGCGATTCAGGAATCTCAACCAAGTCACCAGTTCTCGGATGCCTCGTAATCCGACGCTTACGCCTCTTAACATCGAATGTGCCAAAGCCTCTGATTTTGACGTTGCCGTCGGTCAAGAGACCGTCCTGTATCGTATCCAAGACAGCGCCAACGAGCCCAAGCGCTTCTTTCAGCGAAAGCCCCCCATGAGCATCCCTTAAGCGCTTGGCAACCTCTTCCCTAGTCAGCGTGCTCATTCGCAAATCCGCCTCCCAATCACGGCAAATCCAACGGGTAGAGCTCTTGAAACGTTAAAGAGAGACTCTGCGGCCATTACAGCAAGATAATACAGGCCAAGCGCAGAATCTCAAACCCGCAACTTGCAGCTTGGAATTCGCGCCCCAATCGAGTAGTTTAATCTGTGGCGCCTAAGAGGCGCCTCCGCCCGACCCTTCGCCCCGGGGCGAATGCCCTGGGGCGTTCGGGTCAAAGCCCATGTGTGCAGAGAATTGAGATAATGCTTGATTTGCGATTTGTCCGCGAGAATCTGGAGCTAGTAAGGAAGAAGACCGAGCAGCGTCAGTTCGATCTGGATTTCAGGGTGTTTGAGATGCTCGACGCCAAGAGAAGAGACATTCTGATGAACGTCGAGGAGCTGAGGCGCAAGCGCAACGAGGCGTCCCAGCGGATTTCGGGAAAGGACCTGTCGAAGGATGAACGGCAGGCGCTGATCACGAGGATGCGGGAGGTCTCGGCTGAGACCAAGTCCCTTGAAAGGGAACTTCGAGAGATTCAAGGGCAGCTCGAGGAGTTCATGCACAGCATCCCTAACCTCGTGGACGACGAGGCGCCGGTCGGCAGGGATGAGTTCGACAACGCAGAGCTCCGAACTTGGGGCAAGAAGCCCGAATTCGACTTCGAGCCGAAAGCTCACTGGGAGATAGGGCCGGCCCTCGACATCCTCGATTTCGAGCGCGCCTCAAAGATGTCCGGTTCAAGGTTCGTGATCAACAAGGGTCTGGGCGCTCGTCTGGAGCGCGCGCTCATCAATTTCATGCTCGACCTGCACGTCAATGAACACGGCTATACGGAGATCATCCCACCGCTTCTCGTAAGTTATGATACCTGCTTCGGCACGGGCCAGGTCCCGAAGCTCGAGGACGACATGTATTACTGCCTGGGCACGGGCCAAATCGTAGAACACCAGAACCAGGTCTTTCAGAGCGATAAATGGCCGGGGCTGTTCCTCATCCCGACGGGTGAGGTGCCGCTGGTCAACCTCTTCCGTGAGGAAACGCTCGCAGAAGAACAGCTGCCTCTCAACGTGACGGCATATACGCCGTGCTTCCGGCGCGAGGCGGGGACCTACGGCAAGGACCAGCGCGGACTCATCCGCCTGCATCAGTTCA
Organism: uncultured bacterium; assembly: GCA_965372715.1. Lineage (GTDB taxonomy): Bacteria > B130-G9 > B130-G9 > B130-G9 > B130-G9 > CAYZPW01. The sequence goes on from CBDVDH010000065.1 coordinate 3,796, forward strand.
ACAAGGTGGAGCTCGTGAAGATAACGACGCCTGAGAGCTCCTGGGATGAACTCGATAGGCTTACGGCCCACGCGGAGGCCGTCTTGCAGAAGCTCGGGCTGGCATACCGTTTCGTCTCCCTTTGCACTGGCGACCTGACGTTTGCGTCTGCCAGGACGTATGACCTGGAAGTCTGGTTCCCGCATCAGAACAGATACCGCGAGATTTCCTCATGCAGCAACTGCACTGACTTTCAGGCCAGACGGGCAGGTATAAGGTTCAAGCCGACCGGCGGCGGCAAGTCCCGCTTCGTCCACACGCTCAACGGCTCGGGCCTCGCAGTGGGCAGGACGCTCGCAGCTATCCTGGAGAACTATCAGCGGCCCGACGGCACGGTCGAAGTCCCCGAGGCATTGGTCCCCTATATGGGCGGGCTAACGCTAATACTGTCCACTTAACGTAGAAGGCTGTCCAATAGGTCGGGTTGCGGATTGTAGGGGCGGTGCTTGCTCCGCCCTTCATACGTTCGGTCGCATCTGGCAAGGGCGGGGCAAGCACCACCCCTACACGATCTATCACGCTTCCTGCAGCCACATTCTGCACATCGCACCACATTACATCAGTTTGGGTGCAGGTCGTGAGGTTCTGCGTTGCCTGACGTGATCTAGCTGATCTGCTTCAGCGAATCCTCGATCTTCTCGAGCGCGTCGTCTATGTCCTTCGGGACAACGTTCAGCGCTGGGCGGAACCTGATGCCCCTTACGCCGGTCTTCAGCACCATCAGCCCGTTCTCGTACGCTTTGGCAAAGAGCTTGTCGCGGAGCTCTGAATTAGCCAAATCAAACGCGCACATCAGGCCCAGGCCTCGTGCGTTCAGGACTAGCCCGGAGAAGTTGCCCTGAACGCCTTTTAGGCCATCGAGCAGTCTTTGGCCCATTCTGGCTGCGTTCTCGACCAGGTTCTCCTCCTCAATCACCTCGAGGACCCTCTGGCAGCGCACCATGTCGGTTAGGTTGCCGCCCCACGTGGAGTTGATTCGGCCTGACGCTTTGAATACGTTATCGGGCGCCTCGTCGATCCGTTTGCTGCAAGCGATGCCGCAGACCTGGCTCTTTTTGCCGAAGCAAACTATGTCAGGCTTCATGTCGAAGTGCTCAAAGCACCACATCTTGCCCGTCAGGCCGAGGCCAGTCTGGATTTCGTCGAAGATGAGCATCGCTTCGTTGTCGGTCGCCGCGGTCCTGAGGGCTTGCATGAACTCGGCCCGGAAATGGTTGTCGCCGCCCTCGCCCTGGAGCGGCTCGATGATGATCGCCGCAATGTCGCCATCGTTCCTCACGAACGCCTCGTTCATCTGGGACAGAGCACGCTCCTCTGCGGCTTTGACTGCGGAAAGGTTCTCGCCATCAAGCGGAAACGTGATCTTGGGATTTTCGATGCGCGGCCAGTCAAACTTCGGGAAATACTTGATCTTGACAGGCTCGGTGTTGGTCAGCGACAGCGTATATCCGGTTCTCCCGTGGAATGCCTCGCGGAAGTGCATTATCTTGGTACCCAATTCCTGCTTGGCGCCGGCCCCAAAGTTCTTGCGTATCTTCCAGTCGAAAGCGGCCTTCAAGGCGTTCTCGACGGCCAGCCCGCCGCCCTCGACAAAGAACAGGTAGTCCGTATGCCTGGGCATGGCGATCACACCGAAGGTCTCAACAAACTCCGCCATCTCCACCGTGTAAACGTCGGAGTTGGACGGCTTGTGAATGGCCGCCCTCGTCAGCTTCGCAAGAAACGCCTCGTCTGTAAGCGCGGGAGGGTTCATCCCCAGCGGGTTCGAGGCGAAGAAGGAGAACATGTCCAAAAACTCGCGGTTGTAGCGCGAATCGTGGAGCCTGCTGCCCTTGCTTTTCTCGAGATCGATTACGAGGTCGAATCCATCCACAAGCATGTATTTGCCGAGCGTCTCGTGAACGGCACCCGGTGAGATATTCTTGCTTGTGATCGCCATCTTTCTAGACTCCTTGTTCATTCCCATCGTTAGGCTGCTCAGAAGGTATCTGAAGAGGAAACTGCGTCGTCTCCTTCGGCGAGGACAGCACAATCGTCGTCTTCGTCTGCCTCACCCCGGGTATGCTGTTGATGCTGTGGAACAAGAGATGCTCGAATGTCTCAATGTTCTTGGTTCGAACTTTCAATAGCAGGCTGAAATCCCCTGTTACATGATGGCACTCCTGAACCTCCGAGACCGCGTCCAGTTTCTCGAGAAGCTCCGCCTCGAACCTCGGATGTTCGATGAAGACGAACACGTATGCCGTGATCCCAACACCCAGGGCGCGTGCGTCAAGGACAGCGGTGTAAGACTTCACAACTCCGCTCTTTTCGAGTCGCTTGAGCCTCTCCGAGATCGATGCAGGCGAAAGACCCACGCGACGCGCAAGCTCCACCTGTGCGATTTTGCAGTCCTTTTGAAGCATCGAGAGAATCTGAATGTCTATGCTGTCCAAAGGAACACCTCAATTGAATGATATTAGGCCAAAAGGCCCTCTCACAGAATAATATAAGATAAATCCGCCACAAGTCAAGATAATTCTCGACAAAAGCCTTCGTCATTGGAACGAAACCAAACCGGCAGCTGGCGATAAGCCGGGCCGACAACGGATAAACCACTCCCTCAAATGGTGCAGCTAGCGTCACCAATTGCCCGGAGCCGAGAGCCTCTCGAGAGTTTAAGGGACTTGTCTAATTCAGGCCAAGGCTTTCCCTGGGAGGAGTTTTCGTAATAGTATGCGTTGGGGCGCTTGCACACATGGTGGGCGGCTGACTTTGAGGGATTCTGGCCCCAGAAGCTCATGCAATCTGGGCGGGAGGCGGGGACTGTTGGAGAGTGATGCTTCAATGCCCTGAAAGGGCATCACGTGCGTAGCCGTGGGTGCAACCCACGGATCATGGCCAACAGAAAGCTAATGGACCCCTAAGGCGTCGGACAGTCTCTCCGAGATTGTCCGACGCCTTAGGGCTGAGGGTCGTGTTCCTGCCCGAATACCCCGCGTTTCACACGGGGCTACCCACGTGGCCCCCTTTCAGGGGACTTTTGCCCCTCCAACCTGACGTCAATTCCACTTTTCCCTCCCCGAAAACCAAGCCCCGGAGCCAACAAGCCAACACCCATCAGTCAAAAACTGCGAAAACTCGTGTTTCCCTGGGACGTTGATTCTCGCCTTTATGCGTTGGATTTCTTCGCTGGTGCTGCACGGCCGAAGATGTGCGGGGAAGGCCGACAGTTAGATAATCCGGTTTTTCAGCTTGACAAGGCCTTAGCTTGTCAAGTATGATGTGCTACAGAGTGAATGCCTGAAAGGCAATGTTGCTGCGCTAATAGCGCGCGGCTGACCCCGGAGGGGATAAGATGGGTATAGTCACTTCACACGGCAGTCGTCAGTGTTCTGACGAGAGCCCGTTCCGCGCCGCCTGGCCCAATCTGTATAAAGTGCGGGGGGCGGGCAGCCTAATCCGAGAGTCGACGAACAAGTTACCACGGCGGTTCGCTATCTTTTTTGTGTTTCCGCCCCTGCTCTTCCTGCTGTGTACGCAGGAAGAGGGCTCGCGGCAGAATTAGACCACGAGGCCCTCCTATGCGTCCCGCGTGCCATCCGAAGATGGCATCAACCACAGGAGAAGTGTCGCATTTAGATGAAAAAACACAACACATTTCGTCTTGAAGACAAAAAGGAGTAACGATGAGACGACGTATGATAGTGCTTTTGGTCACAGGTGTGATCGCAGCGTTGGCGATTCTAGCTTTTGCGGGGTACTTCACGTCTGATGGCGGGGTGTGGCCGCGATGCGGCCTTGCAAAGATGCAGCTGTTCGAATACGGGGTCAACTACAACCTAGACGAGGAACAAGGGACGCCCGACGCATACGTCTGGATATGGGATGGTGAGGACCTCATCCACGGCGAGCTGATGGCTGTCACCAGTCTTGATGGTGTTGCGTATTACAGGTACTACACAACTCTCCATGAGCCAGGGGACGATTATTCGTACCAGTTCACCACAATTGATGACTCGACCGAAAAACAAGATGGCCCGACTGTCTATGCCTCGCCATAAGTCCGGGATTGGCTTGGCGGGGGACTTTGTTCCCCCGCCACCCCCAATCATGTGATTATTGCTTGAAAGGAATGAATTCGGAGAATAAGGAGAAGCGAAATGCGGTATGGAAGTATGTTTCTGTCGTTTGTATTGATGTTTGGCGCGGCTGTTTGGGCCGACGCGGACTCGTTTTGGCCGATGTTTCAACGCGATCCGGGGCACACGGGTCTTGCGCCTGTCTCAACGGCCGAGAATCTTCAATTGCTTTGGGAGCTCGATGTAACGACTGTGAACCCGATGGGGGCTTCACATCTGCTGATGGGTAATGACGGGTGTCTCTGGGTGGTTGGGACGAAGATACTGGCGGTCTCTCCTGACGGTCAGGTGGACGTCGAGTTTCCCTTTCCGGCTGACTTAGCGGGGTCCTTCAGGGGCTGGCCTGCGCCTGTTGTTCTCGGCGACGGCGCGCTGGTTGTTCTGGCGCACGTCCGCGTCGAGGGCCAATTCAGGCCCCATCTGTTTGCCATCGAGCCCTGGGGCGCGCTTCGCTGGACGCTGCCCCTGGAGGGTCGCGCCGGGGATTCCCTGCTCACGCTTGGGCCGCAGGGCGCCATTTACGCAGCTTCCGAAAACTACCTCTACAAGATATCACAAGAGCCGCAAATCCAGTGGTCTTACCAATGTGAGGCCGAGGTAGCGACCATCCCCGCCGTCGCGCAAGACCGGTCCATACACTTCGGCGCGAAAGACAACGCTCTTTACTGCCTCTCATCTCAGGGGTCCCTGAACTGGACTTTCCAACACCGTAACACGTTGCTGGCTGCGCCGACTGTCGATGCGGACGGAAGGGTTTATCTCCCGGTCTCAGGCGAAGCGTTATACTGCCTAAACAGCGATGGCTCCATTGTGTTTTCCTATCCGAACCTAGGCATGTCTTATGCCAGCCCTGTCTTGCTGGCCGATGGCTCCGTGGTTTTCATGGGCTCCACGACGGGACCTGGAGTTGAGGAAGTAATATGCCTCGACGGCAGCGGCGCAGAGATCTGGAAGGTGGGTCTGGAGACGAACCAGAAGCCGCAGACAAGCCCGGTTGCGGACGCGGACGCCAACGTCTATATAGGATACTTCTTGTACGAAGGCGAGCCACCCAACTACGTCTATCATCGCCGCCTGGCTCGGATCACCCCGACAGGCTCGTACGAGGAGTTCCACGTCGATTCGGGCGGAACCAAAACGACCGCCGGCGGGTTTTGCATAGGACAAAACGGGACAGTATATGGCTACAACGGCAACTTGCTCTGCGCCTTCGGGGGCGCCGTTCAATTGCTCAATGTGGGCGTCTCGACGGGCCTCGTGGCCTATGACCTGGACATCGGTTGGATACGCGCAGCATCAGTCCAGATCGCCAACCCACTTTCGGACATGAACCTAGACTGCTACGTGGCATATCGAAGGGCGGGAAGCGACGAGCTGTTCTTCTACCCGTTTTGGTCCACGGACCCGGGCAACTCTGCGCTTCAGTTCAGGCCCCTGCCCGCGGGCGCGCAATTCCCCAAGATCGAGCTGATACATCTTCAGGAGCGCACTTTGGAGCCGGGGCAATACGAATGGCTCGCCGGGTTCTTTGAGCCTGGGACGTTTGAGCCCGCGTGCGAGATAGCCTCGTGCGCGTTCACCGTGTTGGCCCAACCCATTCGAGGCTCCGACTTCGGGCGTACGAAGGAGGCCGAGACTGGCAACGGCATAGCTGTTCAAGAGACGCCGCTGACGGTACAACTCTGGACGGACAAGCTCGATTACACCGCAGGCGAGACGCTTCACCTCTCGCTGAGCATTGATAACCAGGGCTTCGGTATGCCCTTTGACCTCTACATCGCGGCCACGATGGAGACCGACCCGAGCGGGACGCTCTACTTCTTCCCGACCTGGGCGACAAACCCGAGCTTTACGAACATCTCATTCTTCCCGCTGGCGCAGGGCGCCTCGCTTCCGGACTTAACGATCATGCACCTTCCGCTTTGGGAAGGTCTGCCGTCGGGCGACTACACATTCCTGGCGGCCTTTTTCCTCACGGGCAGATTTGAGCTGGCCAGCGAGATCGCCGAGGCGAGGTGGACGCTGATGTAGAGGCAGCGCTTGCTGTGCCCTCGATGATTGCACACAGGGCGGGGCAAGCACCGCCCCTACATAATCCCAGATTCGAATTATGACCCAGCCTCCAAGCACCGCCCCTACGGGAGGTTGCACCGTCTGGTGGTGCGCTCTTACGCGCGGCATTCTCGCCAACGCTTGATTCGGCGATGGGCCCTTATGACAAAGGACGCCGGGTGGGTGATGTGGCGCCTGAGGCGATTGCCGAGGCTGACGTAGCGTGCGTTTGCCTTCTTTAGTCCTGCCTCGAGGTCCTCCTTGGTTAGCGACTCCGTCCTGACGACGGCGACCTTGCAGCCATCGTATTCCGAGAAGTCCTTGGAGACTAAAAAGCCCCTTCTTTCAACCTCCTTATAGAACTCCGTGCCCGGCCAGGGGGTCGCAATCGAGAATTGCAGCGAATCGGGATCGAGCGATAGAGCGAGATCGATCGTCTTGTCCATCGTCTCTTTTGTCTCGCCGGGAAGCCCGAACATGAACGTGAGGTGAACCCAGATACCCAGCTTCTTGGTGAGGCGCACCATCTCTTTGACCTTCTCGAGGTCGAGCGCCTTGCCGCAGCGGTTGAGTATCTCTTGCGAGGCGGACTCGACGCCGTATTTGAGGCCTCGCAGCCCGGCGCCTTTGAGGGCGGTGAGCAGCTCAGCGTCCATGGTGTCGGCCCTGGCCATGACCGCCCAAGGGACCTTGAGGCCGCGCCGGTCGATCTCGGCGCACATTTTGAGGATTCGCTCTTTGCCGATGTTGAACGTGTCGTCGTCGAAGAAGACGGACTTGAAGCCCTGCTGCCGGACGAGATACTCCATCTCATCGACCACTGCGACCGGGTCCCTGCTCCGATACATCTTGTTCCCATACATTATCTGCGGCCATGCGCAATAGACGCACCCATACGGGCAGCCGCGCGAGGCCCACATCTGGACACTCGGCATGGGTATCTCGCCCGGGGTGTCGCAATAGACCCCCATCGGCAAGAAGTGCCTCGCCGGCCAGGGCAGCTCGTCTATGTTCTCGATGACCGGCCTGTCCCCCGTGAAGACCACGCCTTTGTCTGACCGATAGAGAACCCCTGCGATTTCGTCCAATGGCTGCCCAGACTGAAGCGCGTCAACGAGGTCCCGCAGCGTGTATTCATATTCGCCCTTCATGACGAAATCCACGCAGTCGTGCTGCTCGAGAAAGCTGGGCTCGAACATGTAAGTGTGGGGACCACAGAACACGACCTTGGCGTCGGGGCAGACCTCGCGCACGTTCCTGGCGCTGGCGAGATCGACGTCTATCGATATCGTGGAGACCTCGAGGACCACTACATCGGGAGCGAATTCGTGCATCCGGCCGAAGAACTGCTCGTCGGTCATCTTCTCGGCGATGCCATCGACCAGGAGGACCTCGACGTCATCTTGGCGCTTTAGCACCGCGGCCGCATAAGCCAGGAAGAACGGGAAGGGCATATACTTGCTGCTGCATGGCTGGAAATGCGGCCACCTTGAGCCGGCTCGAACGCCGTAGAAGCCCTTCTTATACCAGGGCGAGTTGCCGAGAAAAACCCTCAACTAGCGCCTCCTATTCGGAAGGATGAAGGCGGAAGGATGAAAGGCGCTCTAATGAATGACTCATCCTTCATAATTCATAATTCAGCCTTCCAGAGCGGCACTCGCACGCGGCCTTTGCCTCTTTGGCTCTTCTGATTCTGCGGCGGAGCTTTTTGTAAGCGAGACGCGGATTTGCTACGTGCCTCTTGAGGCGATTGCCGAACTTGACGGACTGCTCCCTTCGCTCACGGACGTGCTTATCCCAGAGCCGGTTGGCCTTTCTCAATGCCGCCTCGAGGTCCTCCTTCTCGAGCGTGTCGGTTTTTATGACGGCGACGTTGTATCCATCATACTCAGCGAAGTTGCGGGACAGGAGATGTCCATCCTTTTCGACCTGCTTGAAGAACTTACTGCCCGGCCACGGCGTCACGATAGAGAACTGTAACGAGTCGGGGCTGAGCGAGAGCGCCAGATCGATCGTCTTGTTCATCGTCTCCTTCGTCTCGCCGTGCAGGCCGAACATGAAGGTCAGGTGCACCCAGATACCCATTCTCTTAGTCAGATGCACCATGTCCTTGACCTTCTCAAGATCGAGCGCCTTGCCGGAGCGGTCAACTATCTCCTGGGTCGCATTCTCGACGCCGAACTTGAGCGCCTCGAGCCCGGCCTTTTCGAGGGCCTTGAGCGTCTCCTCGTCCATCGTGTCGGCCCTGGCCATGATCGCCCACGGAACCTTGAGGCGCCTTGTGGCGATCTCGGAGCAAATCTTGAGTATCCGTTCTTTCCCGATGTTGAACGTATCATCGTCGAAATAGACGGATTTGAAGCCCTGCTCCCTGACGAGGCTCTCCATCTCATCGACGACATGGACGGGATTTCGGGTGCGGTATTTCCTGCTGCCATACATTATCTGCGGCCATGCGCAATAGACGCAGCCATAAGGGCAGCCGCGTGAGGCCCACATCTGGACGCTCGGTCTGGGTATCTCGCCCGGTGTGTCGCAGTATTTGTCCATCGGCAAGAAATGCCTCGCTGGCCAGGGAAGCTCGTCGATGTTCTCGATGAGTGGCCTGTCGCCCGTGAAGACCACCCTGCCGTTCGAGCGGAATAGGATGCCAGCTACTCCTTCTAGCAACGCTCCGCTGCTCAGCGCAGAGACGAGGTCGCGCAGCGTGTATTCGTACTCGCCCTTCACGACGAAATCCACGTCATTGCACCGCTTTAGGAACGCGGGGTCAAACATCTCGGTATGGACGCCGCAGAAGACGATCTTTGCTTGGGGACAGGCATTGCGGACACTCTTGGCGCAGAAAAGATCAACGTCTATCGATATGGTCGAGACCTCTAGCACGATAACGTCAGGCTCAAATTCGCTCGCCCGCCTCAGGAACTCGTCATCGTCAATGCCCTCGGCTATCCCGTCAACGAGCAGAACGTCGTGCTTCTGTCGCTCGAGCACGGCCGCCGCATAGGCCAGGAAAAACGGGAACGGCATGTAGTCGGTATCGCACCTCTCGAAATGCGGCCACCTCGAGCCAGCCCGGACGCCATAAAAACCCTCCTTTCGCCACGGCGAGTTGCCCAGGAAAACCCTCAATTCAAACTCCTCTCATTGCATCTCAAGATGGTGCTGCTTTATGTCTTCAGACTCGCCACAGACAAACTCTTGTAGGTCGCTCGCCGCAACCGTTGGGCCCCCGAACTCACGCGAGGCCTGGGCCACGCAGTCGCTGGCGTCCGGGCTCGCGTCGGCGAAGTGCGCAAGGATCAATCTCTTGACGCCAGCCCGCCGGGCCACGATACCCGCTTCGCTGGCGGTTGAATGCCCGAATAACAAGCGGTCGTCGGCGCTCTGGGTGCAGAATGTGCTGTCGTGCAGCAAGTCATCCGCGCCCAAAGCCAAACGGACCACGCTATCGCACGGCACCGTATCTGAAGAATACACAAGTGTCGCACCGGTCTTCTGTTCTACGAACTTCACGGCTAAAGTCTCCGGTCCGTGTTCTACGGGACTCGTCAAAATCTGCACACTGCGGCTGCTGAAAAGCAAGCGGTTTTCCTCAAGGGGGACCGGGGCCAGCGCCGCCAACGTTGACAACAGTGGCTTGGCCCAGAAGGCCGAGAGTAGGCTCAAGGCCACCTCGGCGGCTTGGGGTGGCGCGAAGATTGGCAGCGGCAGGCGCTTGCTGGCCCTGATCTTCAGGGCGTGGAGCAGAGATGGGAGCCCGTAGATGTGGTCAGGATGCTGGTGGGTAATGATGACCCCAGAAAGGTCGCTGAAGTCACAGCCCACTTTGAGCAGCTTATGAACGGGGCTCCCGCTGCAATCCACCAGGTATTGCTCGTGCCCGGCCTTGACCAGCAGCGACAGGTTGTCTCTATCTCGTGTGGCCACGGCGGCGGAGGTCCCCAGTGTCCAAAATCTCATAGCACTCCCTTATAGAATAATGCTTGCCCGTTTTAAGACTCGCCTTCTGCATGTTCGACGTAAGAATGCGGCACAAAGGGATCGGCCAGTGTGCGCAGGCCTCCCAGCACGCCTAGTTCACTCTTCGATGCCGCGTCCAGTCAGACTGTGCTGGCATCCATCTGAGTATTGCGCGCCGGTCCCCAAGACAAAGAGGCGCCCCGGGCGGGCGCCTCACGGCTTTACGTTGTAATTGATGACGGTCAGGAGGTTGTTATTTCGGCACGGTCCTCACGTATTCGGCCTTCAGCTGCTGTATCAGGGCACTGATTGCGGTCTTGGTCTCCGCTAGCTGCGTGAGCGTTGTCTCGTCGTTCGTCATTCTAGCCAGACCGTCCAGATTGACCAGCGTCGCCTCCAGACTGGTTATCTGCTGGTTGAAGAACGTGTTAAGCACCTTCATATCGGCCGTCTTGATCTTCGTGTTCACATCGATGTACATCGCGCTGATCGATTTGTCGATCGCCTTGGTCTTCTGCTCGAAGTTCTGCTTCAACGTCGCAAGCTTGTTCCGCGTTGCGGAATCGTCTCCCCAGACGCTCAACCACAAGATGATCGAGACGATTGCGAGAATAAAGGCAAGCCAGGCGATTCCTTTACCAGTCCTGACCTTCTCGGGACGACGGTAAGCGGGTCTGACGGCCGGCTTTGGCGGAACCTCCGGCGGTTCTTTCTTCCCCGGTTCCTTCTTTGCCTGCGGCCTCGCAGTAGGCGTTTCGGGCGCCGCTGCCTTCTTGGCCGGCTCGGCAGCCGGCTTTCCGGTCAGAAGATAGACGTCGTTGACCTTCTTGATCACACCTGAATCCACATGAGGCTTGAGCGCTGCCGCGAGTTTCTGGCGTGAGTGTTTGGTCTTGGCCGCAATATCCGTGATCTTCATCCCCTTCGGTGCGGCCTTCAGAAGCGCCTGCGCATCCTTGAATATCTTGTCGCGCTCCATCGCGGGCGTCGCAACCTTCGCATCCTTGCTGCAATACACAACCCTGTCCTCGACCTCAACCTTCTTGATCTCGCCGGCTTTGAGAAGGTCCGAAGCGACGAAAGTCAGCTTTGAGGTCGAGATATCGAGTGCTTTTGCCAGGTCCACAGTCCGCAGCCCCTGGGGCACCTTGCTGAGCTTGTCAACAACCGCTGCCCTGATCTTGCTGGCCTCGGCAGGGGTTACTCGCGACTTTTTCTTGCTGACAGGCTTCGCCATGGTTTTCTTGGCTACCACTGGTGACATCTTGGCTGCGACCGGCGGTTGCTTGCTGGCCCCGAGTGGCGTGGGTCTAGCCGCCGGCGCCGTAGGCTTCGTGGCGCCCGCAGCATCGCCCTTGAGTGCGCCACCAAACGGACCCGGGGACACTGCCGGTTTCTCGGCCGGCTTGACCGGCGCCGGGCCCTTCTGGTTCAACGGTTTGCTCTCCATGAGTTCTCCTCCATATTAGGTTATGATCTCTTGCGACCCCATACTTCTCGGTTGGGATTTGTGGAATCTTAGTCAGTGGGTCGCGGGGGGTCAAGTAGAATCTTTCCGCCGCGTTCGACTCGCAGATTCTATGCCCATTTGCTTGCAGTATCCCGGCCGAGGCTGTGCCGTAAGCGTGTGCGGGGCAATGTAGGGGCGGCGTCTCAGACCCGCCCGCTCTGATTGATTGTCATATTAAATGCGCCATATTCGATAGATCCATAAACGGGCGGGTCTGAGACACCGCCCCTACAAGCCGATTCCTACGATCATCTCGCAAATGAACGCCACATCGTTAATGTTGAAAACCAGCCCAATCTGATGCATCATCGCTCTGCAAATGAACAACGAAATCGTCACCCCTGGACTTATGGCACAGCCTCGGCCGGATTGTCCCTCAAGAACGGCAGAGAAGCCATGTAGAGGCGGCTCACGAGCCGCCTGGGCGGCATCCTACGCGAAATCACGACCCGGGCTCCACAGACCGTGCCGCTGCGCACCATAGAACAGCATGAATCCGGTCAATCGGAACCGGGCGCGGCGTGCACCGAGTCAAGGAACCGGCTGACAGCCGCGGCAGCCCTCTTAGATGCCCCCTTTTGGCCCAATAGGTCAGTTATCTTTAGGAGCTCGGCCTTCTGCTTCATCTGCGACTCGGTGTCTTGCAGGAGGGACACCAACTCCCGCGCCATTCTGTCTGGCCTCAGGTCGTTTTGTATGAGTTCAGGCACGACCTCCTTGCCCGCGATAATGTTAGGGAGCGCAACGCGATCGACCCTGATAAGCAACTTCCCTAGCAGGTATGTCGCCAAAGATACTCTGTATCCCACTATCATTGGCACGCCGAGAATGGCAGTCTCGAGCGTGGCGGTCCCCGAAGCCACAAGGGCCACATCGGAGGCGTTGAGAGCGTTGTAGGTTTGGCCCTGCACCACCATGACGCCCGGGTATTGAGCGAGCATCCCGGCCACAGAATCACGATCGATCGTTTCGGCCAGCGCAAGCACCGTCTGGGGCGCTTCCGAGTGGACCATGGCCGAGGCCTGCCTACTAGCTTCGAGAAAGGTCGGCAGGAGGTTCTCGATCTCGCTCGTTCGGCTTCCGGGCAACAGAACAACTACCTGTTTTCCGGGGTCAAGCCCCAGCCCACGGATGAAGGCATCCCTATCCAAATCGGGCTTTACCGTGTCCAGAAGCGGATGCCCAACGAACTCGACATTCAGCCCGACCTCCTCGTAAAGCTGCTTCTCGAAACGGAAAAGAACAAGCATCTTGTTGACGAGGCGCGCGATTTTCTTGATGCGTCCCGGGCGCCATGCCCATACCTGGGGGCTGATGTAGTAGAGAACTGGGATGCCGCATCTGCGAGCCCGTGCGGCGAGTCTTAGATTGAATTCAGGATAGTCAACGAAAATCGACGCCGCGATCTTGCCGGACCCCATCAGACGGCTTGCTTCTCTGTAAGCCGTGAGTATGCGAGCTGACTTCCTGAAGACCTCGGATACCCCCACGACGCCGAGCTCCCTCGCGTGGGCGATCAGGTCAACGCCCTGAGCCCGCATGCTCTCCCCACCGATTCCGACAAAGGACAGCTCCGGGCGAAGGATTCTCAATTCCCCAAGCAGTGAGGCGCAATGAAGGTCGCTTGACGCCTCGCCCGCAACCACTAGGATCCGGGCGGGATGTGTTTCGTGGGAGTGCGGCCCAGGACTAGCCATCGGTGTTTTTCGCGTAGAGTTTGAAGTGGCTGTCGATGGACTCCTTGATCTGGAACGCCCACGTGAGCGCCCTGAGCCCGTCGGCGCCCGAAACGACGACGGGCGTGTCGTCTGCGACCGAGCTTGTGAAGGCCTCGAGCTCAGCCCTGAGCGGTTCAAACTCGACCACTCGGACGGGCAGTCTCTTGATATAGCGTGCGATGCGCAGCGCGGTCAGCGGCTTTCTGGGGTCGGGTTCTCCGGCCTTTCGATACATCTTGACCTTATGCGTGAGCAGGTTCACCGAGATGTAAGTGTCCGGCTGAAAGAGCCTTATCTTCCGCATCTTCGAGACGCTTATCCTGCTAGCCACGAGGTTCGCAACGGAGCCGTTCGGAAACTCAAGTCGAGCGTTTGCTATATCGACGGTATTTGACAAAACGGAAACGCCGACTGCAGAAATCGATGATGGCTCGGCGTTGAAGCAGCTGGCCACGAGATCGATGTCATGGATCATGAGGTCCAGAACCACATCAACGTCGAGGCCCCGACCGGCGGACCGCGTGAGCCTATGCGTCTCGATGAACTTAGGCCCCTCGATGAACTTGGTAACAGCCGCAAACGCTGGGTTGAATCGTTCCGAGTGCCCGACCTGCAACTTGGCGCCGGAGGCCTCCGCGAGAGCCACCATCGCCCGGGCGCCTTCGAGCGTGTCCGCAATCGGCTTTTCGACGAGCACGGCCTTGCCGGAGCGCAGATACTCGCCTGCGACCTCGAGGTGTGTCTGGGTGGGGGTTGCCACGACGACTGCATCAACCGCCTCAGCCAGGTCCTCGTTCCGGCCAAACACGCGGCAGTGGTTATTCCTGGCCGCCTTCTCTGCCGCTGCCTCGTCAATATCGTGAACGCCCACTAGCTCGGCCCCTCGGAGGTCGCTCAGTATCCTCGCGTGGTGGGAACCCAGATACCCGACGCCAACAACACCGATTTTTATGTCAGACACGTTAGCTGCCTTGTGTAGGGGCGGTGCTTGCCCCGCCCATCTCTGATGTGACCCAACGGATCAAGGGCGGAGCCCGCGCCGCCCCGACAGCCCCGC
>CBDVDH010000066.1:0-18156 GCA_965372715.1 uncultured bacterium
GCCGCGGCGAGTCAAAGCGGCGTCAAGCCGCCGCACTCCAAAATCACCCAATGGGTGCGACTCACACCCCGACCCCCGTCCCACTCATCACCTTTGGGCAGCCGCAAAACGTCTTAGCCCCACCATCTTTCTTGCCGTCAATGTGATTATTGGGGAAGATGGGGCGGCTTGCCTAGGCAAGGGCTAGTTGATAGCATCACTTGCATGGAAACTGGACTAATGTCGTGGGAGGCGCGGGCGGCAAGATCTCTGTCCCGGTGGTATGTGTTCGTGCCCCTGATCATCCTGTTATCCCTGCTGATCTACGGGACTTGTCTCGATGATTTTCCTATTCCCGAGACATTCGCCCACATGTCGCCGTTCAGTCTTGCAGCGCTAGTCGATCAGGTCTGGAACGGCCTTTGGAACTTCTGCCGGCCCACGGCGATGATCATCTTCCGCATCGGCACTGCGCTTTTTGAGTCCAACTACGTAGGCTACCGGTTGATGGTTCTCTCTCTGCATCTGCTCAACGTGTTCATGGTGTTTGCGCTGGCGAGGGTTCTTTTCAGAAACGAGATGGCCGCCGTTGTGTCGGGACTCATTTTCGCAACTCACCCTATCCACAGCGAATGCATCTGTCTGATTGTTTCGCTGTTTGATGTATCGTGCATGACCTTCTTCCTCGCATCCCTGCTGGCTTTCGACCGCTATCTAGTCGCTCGGGAAAGTGGATCGAGGGCTCAGGCACGGGCTTGGCTCCTTGTCACTTGTCTGCTCTTGATGCTCTGTCTGGGCTCAAAGGAAGTGGGGGCCACGCTTCCCTTTGTCATGATTGCCTACGATGCTTGCACGCGGATTCGGAGGGATCGTATGAAGGAGTCCGTCATCGCAGTAGGCAGACGAGCGATCCCGTTTCTCCTCATACTCGCTGCCTACATTATCTTCAGGATTGCGCGGTACGAGCAAAACGTGAGCTATGTGAGGCTCTTCTTCGATGAGCCGCTTGGGACTCTCAGGAACCTGATTGACTACTTCCGACTGGCTTTCTTTCCGAATGAGATGTGGGTGGTCCTGCTGCTTATGCTTCCGTTTGCGAAAAAGCAGTATGTGTTTGCGCTAGTGTTTCTTCTGTTGCCGCTCCTTCCGCCCCTTCAGATAGTCCCTCAAGAGCGTTTTGTGTATATATCCAGCGCTGGCTACAGCATGGCGGTCGCCTGGTGCTTTGTGATAGGGTGGCGAAGGATTGGGAACCTCCTCGGCGCGCTCAAGAGGCACAGTCGCATCGCCTCAATCGGTTCAGCTGTCGCTATCTGCATCGCTGTTTTCCAGATGCCGTTTGCCTACATGAATACGTTGACTTGGAGTGAATTCGTGCCGATCCGCAAAACGCTGAGCTCAATCTGGCGAGTTGTCGGGAGACCTGAGCCGGGAACAGTGCTTTACTTCGCGAACATTGAGCCGCAGCAAAACCTTGCGCAACTGAGCGAGTATGACCCCAGGATTACGGGCGCCTTCAGGTGCGAGAAGTTGATCAACTATCTTTTCGAGAACCATGACGGACAGGAGTTCTTCTTTGAGATCAGAGGCAAGGAGGCGTTTCCGAGCGAGGACCTTCGCAGTAAGTGTAAAAAGCTTGAGGCCAGACTGGGCCGAATGAGCTATGGCCAGCCGGATTTCATCTGGGGCCCCGGCGGCCGACCACTCTCCGAATGGACAGTTCTGGGCGCAGACCCCAGTTTCAGGCCAGCTGTTGATGAGCAGGGGATCGGCGGCGCAGTTGAGAGAATCGAGACCCGGGTTTGCGGAGACGAGCCGGTTGTGCTGTTGAGCCCGATTCTCGACATCTCAACTGTGGACGTCACGTCGGTTGCGCTGGACCTTGACGTCCTGTCCGAAGGGACGACCTGTCAGTTGGAGTGGACCCTTTTGCCAGATGGGGAAAGACGAAGCAATCCGGCCTCGGTCATCGGGGTTTATCACGATGTTGAGGACCCAACAGGTCCGCTAAGCTCAGGCCGGTGGCGGCAAGCCGCTCCCAGGGTCAGTGTGGGGATGGACTTGACGACCCTGGACCTGGGGTCGCGCCCAGATTGGGTCTTCGAGCGGCGAAAGGTGGAGCGAATCGCCATCAAACTGACCGGCAATAGCAGACTGTCCGTCTTCTCTATCAAACTCGAGCGGCCGTTAAAGACTAGAGCCCCCGGCTTACAGGCCATACTCCAGTTCCACGAGAAGTGACGATATCAGCCGATTGGACTTGTAAGCGCCGCGCCCCCAGGGACGCGCGGGCTACCTCGCGAGGGCACGATTGTCGCCCGATGCGGTTGGTGACCTCAAAGATTCGACTTGAGCCGGAGACCCAATTCGTCGAGCGCCGCCTCATCGACCTGGGCGGGCGCGCCCGTCATGAGGCACGAGGCGGCGGTTGTCTTCGGGAACGCTATCACCTCGGAAATCGAATCGACACCACAAATCTGCATGACCATCCTGTCAAAGCCGAACGCGATCCCGCAGTGGGGTGGTGTGCCGAACTTCAACGCGTCCAGGAAGAACCCAAAGCGCCGAATCGCTTCAGCTTCGCCGATCCCGATAGTCTCAAGCACTCTCTTCTGAAGGTCAGGGTCAAATATCCGGACCCCACCCCCCGCTATCTCCTGATCGTTGACGACAAGGTCGTATAGCCTGGCCCGGACTCTGAGCGGGTCAGTTTCGAGCAGCGGCTCATCCTCGGGAAAGACGCCCGTGAACGGGTGGTGCTTCGGGACGATCTCGCCCGTCTCGTCATCCTTGTCAAACATCGGGAACTCAGTAACCCACAGCGGGGCATACTTGCCTTCCGGCATCATGTTCTCCACCCGGGCAATGTGCTGCCTGAGGCGCCCCATCGCGGTCTGGACCTTCGGTTCTGGACCCGACGCCAGGAGGAGCATGTCCCCGCTCTTAGCCCCCATGCTTTCTGCGAGTCGCTCGGCAAACGCCCCCGCAATCTCCTTCTTGGCGGAGCTCTTGATCCCCTCGCCGGTCATCTTGACCCACACGAGTCCAAAGACCCCAAGCGCTCTCACGATTGGGGATAGAGTATCGATGACCTTGCGAGAATAGCCGACGCCGCCCGGGACACACAGTCCCACGACTCGGCCACCCCGCTCGAACGCCTCGGCGAACGGCGAAAAACCACTGTCTGAAAACGATTCCGTAACGTCGCACAGCTTCAGGCCGTAACGGAGGTCGGGTTTGTCAGACCCATAAATCCGCATGGCCTCGTCAAACGTTACGATCGGGAACGGGCGGGGCATCTCGACCCCAAGCACCTTGCCATACACGGCGCAGGTTATCCGCTCCGCGATATCGAAAATGTCGGGTTCGTCCGCGAACGACATCTCGACGTCGATTTGTGAGAACTCGGGCTGGCGGTTGGACCTAAGGTCCTCATCTCTGAAGCATCTCGCTATCTGGAAATATCGATCGACGCCGGCCACCATAAGTAGCTGCTTCAGAAGCTGCGGCGACTGTGGAAGCGCGTAGAAACTGCCGTGACGTATCCGGCTGGGCACGAGGTAGTCACGCGCCCCCTCGGGCGTGCTCCTTATCATAAATGGCGTCTCGACCTCAATGAAGCCGGCATCGGACAGAACGCGCCTCGTCTCCCGCATCGCAACATGACGCGCCCGGAGCCGCTTAGCCATAATCGGGCGCCGCAGGTCAAGGTAGCGATACTTAAGCCGCAGCTCGTCTTTCGCCTTAACGTCATCCTGTATCACAAAAGGCGGAACCTCAGCCCTTGCGAACAAAGAAAGCGACTCGATGCGAATCTCGATTCCCGAGGCGAACCCATCGCCCCTCTTGGCCTCTTTCGGCCGGGCCTGGACCTTACCCACCGCCGAGACCACGAACTCCGCGTGGAGCTGCCTGCATTGCTCGGCCAGGTTGGGGCTCTGTTTCACGTCAACCGCGAGCTGCACCAGGCCGCTTCGGTCTCGAACATCGACGAAGATCAGGCCGCCAAGGTCCCGGACCCTGTGGACCCACCCGTTGACTACGACTCGCTGCCCAATGTTCCCCTCTGATAGGTCCCCGCAATAGTGCGTCCGTTTCAGCTCGGGACTAAGGCCCTCGACCGTCAATTCGCTCTCGTTTGCCATCTGTCGTGTGATTCCTCACTCAGCTTCTCTGCTCAACAGTGATTCCGTCAATTCCCTGTCATGTTCCTTAATCGCTTGATGTCTCGCGGTTTCTCGCTCGCTACGTCGCCATTCGGTCCGGCGTTCGTAGGGCGCCTAACCGAAAGAAACCAGCTGACTGTCTGCGTATCAGTCTCCCCCTCGAGAATGGATCAGTCCTTCCCAACGAAGTAGTCTATGACCTTCTGCAAAGCATAGGCGGCGTCGCTCACGTCGTCGGCGGTCATTCCCAAATGAAGCGGAAGAAAAATGAGCTGCGAGAGCAACGTGGCCGCCACGGGCGAGATGTGGCTGCTCTTCCCCTTGGCCTGACCGCGCGACCTCGCGATGGCGACTTCAGCCGCGCAATCTCCTCCGCCTCTGAAGGCCTCGATCTTTTCCGCCTTCATCAGACGTTCAAGCTGTAAAGCTTCGAGTTCCAGCTCGTGGAAATCGATGAACACTGGATATCGGCTACCTGACCTCTGCACCTCCTCGGCTGGGCGAACGATGCTAACGTGAGGCACATCGGTCAAAAGCTCGTCATAGACCGCCTGAAGACTCCGGCAGGTCCCCGCCGTGTCATAGAGCCGCTCGAGATTTGACGTTCCGAGCATGGCACACACTGGCGACAGCCCCAGCTGCCTCTGCACGAACGGCTGCGGGCCATCCGCGAGGCGACAGGCGAGGAAATCCCAGACCGTCTCCTTCATCGAGGCGTCGCCCATCAGAATCGCCCCGCCGCCGAGCGTTGTGATGTTCTGATCGACGCCAAGGTCAAGGACTGCGACCGAGCCATAAGAGGCCACGTCCCTATCAAGCACCGTCGCGCCTAACAGATTCTGAGCGTTGACGATGAGGGCGCATCGGGCCTCGTCTGCCATCGACTGAAGGGTCTCAAGCGGCTCAGGAACGTCAAGAATGGAACCGGCCACAACCGCGGCTGCGCCCTTTTCAAGGTGTTGCTCGAGCTTCGTAAGGTCATAGCAGAGCGTGTTCTCATCGATGTCGCAGATCACCGGGCTGAACCCGAGCTGCGACGCCGCGGCATAGACCCTGGCGTCCGCGAAGGGATGGATGACTATCCCCTTCGTCGAACTGCGGTCCAACATCGAAAAGGCGCCAAGCAGGGCGAGATAGTGCGAGTGCAGAAGAAGCACCGCCGAGGAGTCGAACGTCTCACGGAGCGAGCTCTCGAAATCACCGATAGGATCACCTAACTGACCCTCTGCAACGCTCTTGAGCTCGTTTGATAGCCTCTCTCTATCGGAGCTGCTGATCGCCGGCAGCCGGTTTCTAAGAAGGGTTGTTCTGGACGTCTCGCCGCCCTCCGCGACCGGGATATTCATCAGATGTTTCAGGTGCATGACGTTGAAGTATCGGCTGCTGTAAGGCTCGGACAGGCGGCCCTCCCGCAGAGCGCCCGCGATCTCCCGCGCGCCTTGGGCTAGCGGGACGGTCATCTCGTATCCCAGCCGGTCCCGAATCCTGTCGAACCGAACGCGATACGATCTCCTGTCGGCGTCATCAGGCGCTGTCTCGACTTTGGTGTCCGGAACCTCACCGGCAACAACCTCTGCCAGGTCGCGAATCCTAACGTTGTGCTCGTTTGAGCCAACATTGAACACCTCGGCAGCCACATACTCCCGCTCGGCAGAGAGAACCGTTGCGATTGCCCCCGCTGCGTCCTTCACGTGCAAGAAAGGTCGCCACTGGCCGCCGCCGCCAAGCACGATGATCTCATGCTTCTCGAACGCGCTCATTGTCATCAAGTTGATCGCAAGATCGAAACGCATCCGAGGCGAATACCCAAATAACGTCGCCTGGCGAAGGACCGTAACCGCAAAACCCTCGTCCGACATCTCGAGCAGCGCCCGCTCTGACTTTATCTTGAGCCGCGCATAAAGCGAGACCGGGGAAAGCGGAGAAACCTCGCTAACAAGCTTGTCCCCGCAGGCCCCATAGACGCTCGCCGACGAGGCGAAAACAAACCTCTCGACGCCGCGTGACTGAGCCATCCTTGCGAGCTTCACGGTTGCGACGTGGTTGATCTCCTCGGCCATCGTCGGCGAGAGATCGCAAGACGGATCGTTGGCCAGACTCGCCAAATGCACAACCGCCCAAACATCGTCCAGAAGCCACGGGAACTTCTCTATGGCCCGGATGTCCCCCTTCGCGAGCTCGAACCTGTCCGCGTCCAAAACGCTCAGAAGCCCACTATCGCCGAAATAAAGCCGGTCAAAAACCCTAATATCCGCGCCTCGCTCGACAAGAAGCGGACAGAGCACGCAGCCAAGATAACCCGCTCCACCTGTTACAAGTATTCTCTTGCCCTGCAAACCAATCCCTCCCGGTTGGCTAAAGAGTCAGATTCGAGAAAACCATCTCGGAGAATACCAGCATGCGTTCGAAACTCAACGGTCTTGGTGAATTCCCGAAAAATCAGATTGCCATCAGTGGATGCGTCGGGTCAGACCAGCTTGACGAGTTTGGAAGGCGATTGAGGCAGCGAGGTTTGCTTGAGGAGTTGCACCCGATGGATGCTTTGGAGTGCGGTGGCTTGACACCGCTTTGGCTCGCCGCGGCCTGACGCGGCACCCGCTCCGATTGATCATTCCCGGTTCCTGAAATCGTCCGTTCACCGCCAAGAAAGCACTCCTGGGAAGGCCCTGCCAGGTCACCGCCAATGAAAGCGCCGTCAAGCCGCCGCACTCCAAAACGGCCCGTCTCTAAGTTACGTCCAGCAATCTGATTTTTCGGGTGAATTGCAGTCTCCCTCCTGGGGTAGCTGCCCGGCATTGTGACTCTTGCCGATGATCTGGCGTCTTGATACGATATTTGAAATGCCTGAAAACCTTTACATCTTCGTCAACTGGGCTTGTGGAGGAGTAATCGCTGCGATTCTGCTCAAGCGATTCGCTCCTCAGTGGTCGGTTTGCGAGCGGCTTTTCTCGCACAAGATGAGGCCGGCTCGCATCGTGGTTTTGGCGGCCATTCTCTGCGTTGCCGCACTGGAGTTCTTCCACACCACGCTCTACGAGCCGATGTTTTTGCGCGCTCAGAAGGACGATCCCACATTCCAACTGTCCGAGGACACCCACCCGAACGCCGACAGTCCCCCGAAACTGCCCAAGAGCCTCGACTTCGCCGAATATTGGCTGGGCTCGACGGACCTTGCGCTCGGCCACAACATCTATCGGGACATGGCCGAATACATCCATTTCAAGGCCGCCGAACACAAGAAGGACGGCAGGGACGTCTCAATGGCGAGGTATGCGGACTTTGAGCCGACGAGCAGGGAGGGCTTCGACAGGCTCCAGCAGCTGTCGCAGCGAAACGGCATCCCCGTCTTTCCGCATTTCACATATCCCCCCACGTGGTATCTGCTCTTCACGCCGTTTACGTGGATGGACTGGCGCGATGCGCACGACCTCTGGCTCGGTGCGAACCTGGTCTTCGTTGCGGCATCGATCGTTCTTATCCTGCTCGCAGTTGGTTACAGGCCCAGGTCGAGCGAGGAGATTCTGGCGCTGGCAACGCTCATCCTGGGCTACTCGCCGCTCATATTCGCGCTCAAGGAATGCCAGGCCAACAGCCTCGCGCTCCTCATCGTCTGCGCGGCCTTGTACCTCGCATCGCGCGGCAAGAACGCCCTGGCTGGGACACTGATCGCTCTCGGCGCCGCGGTCAAGGTGTTCCCCGGGATACTGCTGCTTTATTTCCTTTGGAAGCGGAAGTTCAGGCTCGCCGCCTGGGGATTTGCCTCGCTGGCCGCCATCATACTGTTCTCGATCGCAGCCGTCGGCTGGGACGTGCATCATTGGTATTTTTTCAACGTGGCGCCGACCTGGGCATCGAACGTAAGGGCTTTTGACATGAACCAATCAATCGCCGGGGTCATCGCCCGCGCGTTCGTGGGCGGCGAGGGGATTGCGCCAATCGCGCACAGGCCCGGGCTGGCAAGGGCATTGATCACTTCCTCCCAGATCGCACTGCTGGCGATTCTACTGTGGACGAGCAGGGCCGCTGCGAGGCGCTTCACCAATCGCGTGTGGCTCGAGACCGGCCTCGTGATAGTCTTCTACCAGCTCGCCTCAACATGGGTCCTTATCCACCACCTACAATGGCTGCTGATCCCGTTTCTCTTGGCGTGGGCAATTGCGGCTACAGATTCCCGGCGGCTCTCACCCCGGTTGCTGACGGTGCTCAGCTTCTCGTATCTGCTCACGGGCGTCAAATACATCTATTACCGCGAGGCCTTCAGGGCTGGCGCGATGGCGCTTCTCGCTTCGCTCAAGTGCTTCGGTGTGGTCGTCTTGTTCTTTGCGCTAGTCATGGCGATTGCGCGATCGCGATCAGAGGAAGAGACGTGATTTTCGTGGTTGTAGGGGCGCGGTCTGAAGACCCGCCCGCTCATATCAATCCAATCGAATACGGCATCTCGATAAGGCAATCAATTAGAACGGGCGGGTCTTAAGACCTCGCCCCTACGAAACACCCCACGCAATTATGAGCCGGCTCCCTCAAAAGCACCCATCACAGCATTCGATATAGAAGGAAAATGCCGAAATAGACGGCCATCGACAGTGTGCATGGGAGAATCAGGAGGCGCGCCACCTGCATGAACTTGACGTCGAAATACTCGTTGGAGAGTATGAGGCAGAGGTGCACTGGTGTGAGCATCACGGCGATGAACCCGGACACCGAGAAGATGAACACGTAGGCGACGAGCTCGGATTGCGGAAGCGATGCGACGAAGACTGGGTATAGGATTGGCAGCGCTATCCCAACATAAGCCACGACGATGCCTGTAACGAAGCTGACGAGAAACGGGATGGCGAACGCAAGCAGCAGCACGGGCGCCTCCTGCCCTTTCAGAGTGTTGGTGATCTCCTCAATGGCGCCAGCGTCCTCGAGCACCTGGCTGAAGATGAGTATCGAGCCGACCGTGAGCATCGTCATTGATACGCGCTTGTTGAGCACCATTCTGGCGACCGCCCAGGGCCTTAATCCTGTTCCCCAAAGCGCCATGCCAATCCCGACCAGAAGCGCCAGCACAAGCGACATCCTGGCAGGCAGCTTCTGAAGCGCGAGACCGGCGGATTCCAGGGCGCTTCTTAGATTCACGAAGACGAAGTTCAAGACGACAACTGCCACGATGGCTCGACTTATGCCCAGAAGCCGGAGGATCGAGCCCTTCGATTTGGGTCTGTTCTCCATTTTCGATTTAGGCAGCCGTCGAAGGTAGAAAAAATAGCCGATAACGACCATCACGACCGAGGCGGGCAGAAACACAATTATAATCTTGGCGATGCTGAAGCCAGTAATCGCGCAGATGAGGATAACGGACGGATAGAATGGCCACCAGTATTCCCATATATGCCTGAACCAGAAGTTTATCGTTGCTCTGTGGACATTGTCGGTCTCAAGGTCGCGCGATGCCTCGTCAACGAGCGGCGCGGAGAACCTGGCCCCGCCTGGCATCGGCAGCAGGCCAATGATGGCCGTCATCGTCGGGACCGCGAACCTCGGGTTTCGGATGACTTCCCGAACCGCCGCCACAAGCTTCCGCAGCTGCTTTGTCTCCTGCATGATTGCTGAGAGCAAGACGATCATGACGACAATCAAGAGAAGCACGAGGTTAGGCGGGTCGAAGACGCCGACGAGGATGCTGTACCCGAGCGCGTCAAGCGACATCTCCAGCCACAGGCCGAGCACTATCGAGCCGGCGAAAAGCGATACACCAAGCGGCGACCGCAACTTGAGGCTGAAGACAACCGCAAGGAATACGATGATTATCTTGGCTACCGGCGACATGCTCGCCTGTATAACCTATGTCTTAACGTCAATCAATCTCAGATCGATACGGCCGATCGGGACCTGAACCGAGCGGACGCGGACCTTGACGGTATCACCCATCCGGAAACGCTTGCCCGTCTTCATTCCGGTCACGCACTGTTTCTCCTCGTTAAACGAGTACCGGTCGTCCCCAAGCGACAACAGCAACACGAACCCCTCGACGAAGAACTGGTCCAACTCCACGAAAAAGCCCTTCATCGTCAGACCAGAGATGATCCCCGTGAAGTCGTCGCCTATCTTGTCGGCCATGAACTGAGCCTGACGCATCTTGACTATCTGCCTCTCTGCGGCCATCGCGGCGCGTTCACGAACGGAGCAGCGATGCGCCGCCTCCTTCAGCGCATCGGCGCCCATTCTCACCTTGAACTTAGCCTTGCCCCTCAGACGCTGCTTCACGAATCTGTGCACCATAAGGTCGGGATACCGCCTGATCGGCGACGTGAAGTGGGCGTAGCAGTCCGACGCAAGCCCAAAGTGGCCGATGTTCTCAGGCGAGTACTTGGCGATCTTGAGCGCTCGTAGGATGAGGTAGGAGATCAACCGCTCCACTCGTTTGCCGCGAACCCTCTCGACGAGCTGTTGAAACTTGTCCGAAACGTCGCCACCCGAAAGCGACATCTCGAGCCCAATCGCTTTGAGCGTCCGAGAAAGGCCGATGAGCGATTCGTCGTCCGGCGGCTCATGCACGCGATATGCGCATTTGGACCCGCCGGCCGTAAGGTATGACGCAACAGCCTCGTTGGCCGCGATCATGAACTCCTCAATTAGTCTGTGGGCGGGATTTCGCTTCTCGCGGACGACGTCCTCTGGTTTGCCCTGAAGGTCCAATATGACAATGGGGTCAGGAAGGTCGAAGTCGAGGCCGCCGCGGCTCATTCGGCTCTTCGTCAAAAGGCACGCGAGGTCATCCATGGCAAACAGGTATTCCGAAAACCCGGGCACGTCAACGGCCTCACTGGCCCCCTCCCGCCGTTGCTCAAGCAGCGCCCCAACCTCGGTGTAGGTCAGCCTGGCGTTGCTCTTTATAACGCTTTCATAGACCTTCGAGCCGCGGATTCGGCCCCGCTTGTCGAAATCGGTCTGGACCGTCATTGTCAGCCGGTCCTCGTTCGGTTTGAGGCTGCATATCTCATTCGATAGCTCAAACGGCAGCATCGGAATCACGCTGCCGGGGAAATAGACGCTGTTGCCCCTGTCAAAGGCATCCTTGTCAAGAGCGCAGCCCTCCCCAACGTAATGACCGACGTCCGCGATGTGAACCCAAAGCCGAAAGCCGCCGTCACGTCGCTGGATGCTCACCGCGTCATCGAAATCCCTCGCCTGCTCACCGTCGATCGTGAATGCGATCAAGCTTCGGTGGTCAACCCTGTCTCCGATCTCCTCCCGCGTCACCGCAACCGGCGCCCTCTTCCCCTCGGCAAGCGCCTCGTCCGAAAACACCGTCGGGATGTCAAACTTGGCGATGATTATCCTACAAAGAACATCCGGGTCGTCGGGCCTGCCCCAAACCTCTGTGATAGTAACGTGTATCTGCTTGAATCGCTCGTCGATCCGGTCCACCGCAGCCTTCACAACTATGCCGTCGTCAACTCTGCCGGCCACGTTGCCTACGACAATGACCTCGTGGAAGATCTTCGCCGAAAGCGGCTCGAGGAACATGCCTTTGCTGCTTTTGACGACCTTGCCCGCGAGCTCGCGCCTCCTGCGCTCGACGATCCTAACGACTTGGCCGCTTGTCCGCCCCCGCTGCTTCTTGGTGTATGCGACCTCGACGATGTCGCCGTCGATTGCCCCGCCCCAGCGCGGCGAGGGCACATAGATGTCGTCCGCTCCGGAGGAAAGGGGAATAACGAAGCCAAAGCGCTCGTTGACAGGGTCGAAACGCCCCAGCAGGCGACTCTTCACCGACGTTACACAGAACTTGCCGTCCGAGTCCTTGAGCACCTTGCCACGAGAGACGAGGTGGGCGAGGCGCTTGACCACCGCCTTCCGCTCCCTACTTGTGTCCAGGTGCTCTGCAATCTGCTCTAGTGAGAGGCGTTGTCCGCCTCCGCGCTTGAGAATGTTCAGTATTCTCCGCTCTGTTCTGTCCAATGGCCTTCCTGATTCCTATGAGTTACGGCGACGAGTTTACTCGGTTCATTCCCCATTCGGCAACCGCCGCCATTTGTGTAGGGGCGAGCACCCGAGTTCGCCCTCCGTTATTCAGCTTAGACAGGGCAGGCGCGGGGGCCTGCCCCTACATGTCGTGTCCTGCTTCGCTCGCACAGACCGTCAGCTCTTGACGATGATCGGGGCGAAGCCGAGGTCGCCAAAGAGCTTATCGACGAATCGCATGGCGCGGGACTCGACCTTGAGCAGGGCGAGATGCTCGTTGTGGCGCACGTATTGGCGCTCGACCAGCTGAATTGCCCTGGCGAAATCCGCTGGCTCGACGTTGTCTCTGCCGTCCTGAAGGGCGAATACTTCGGACAGCCACTTGGTCACGCCATAGATGAGCAGAAGCATGTTATACCCTCTGAAGAGGCCGTATTCAGAGACGAAGGTCTTGCGAAAGATGCAATGCGTCATGTATCTTTCTGCGAGGTCGTTGACCTGCTCGTTCTCTGGGTCGAACTCTATATCGCATAATCTTCTGATCGGCACGGGCGCAGAAAGCACTGGCACCCTGATTTTGCCGACGTTCAACGTCAGCTTGACGTTGTTGACCCATGTGCGCAGCAGGACACTCAGCTTGCCCCTCTTCTCGGAGGCGCTCGATGCAAACGTGAGGAACGTTACCACAAAGACCTGCTGCCGGTGCTTCGATGACATCTTTTCGCTCTTCTTGGCAATCTCGTAGAGCTTAAAGATGTGCTTGGGCGCGAACTTCTTAAGCCGCTTCTGAACTGGCTCTAGGCCCAGGACGATCTTCTCGTCGTCATAGACATTCTTGGTGAGGCTATAAAGGAATACATTTCCCGCTATGAGGCGGTCCTCGACCGTGCGTCGCCGGTCGGAGAGGATACTGAGCAGCCTCTCCTCAATGAGCAGGTAAGCATCGTAAGTGATTGAGGTTCTGCTCTTCAGGAGGACCTTGTCGCCGACCGTAACCTTTCGCCCTGTCTTGGCATAGAGCTTCTCAAGTTCTGGGCGATACCGCTCAATGTCAATGCCTCGTTGATGCAGGACCTCATTGCAGACGAATGAGACGTCAACCACAACGCCTCGAGGCGTCTCGACAAACCTGAACGGAAGCTCACGGCAGACAAATGGCTTGGCGTCGTAACCCAGCCGTTTGTGAACGACGCAGAGGTTGTCCTTGTCGAGAAGTGGACAGCCGGCTGTCAACTCATCGGGCACAATGACGCCACCAACGCCCGTCTTGTCGTCTTGCTTTCGAGGAGGCGCAACGGAAGACCTGATGTCGTCCGGGAGGTTGTCAAGACACTCCTTCTCGACCTCGACGAGCCTTCGCTGGCGGCAGCAGTAACCGCATCCGACGCACTGATAACGTGTGTTCGATGGGAAAATGAACTCTGGTCTATCGGTAAGATTGGTATCCAATCGCTTCTCATTCCGTTGGGCTTTGCAGGAGCGGCTCAGGGAGGCTGGGGCACAGGTCGGTCCCGGGCGCGTAGGGGCACGGTCTCGGACCCGCCCGTTCCAATTGATTGCCCTATCGATAATGCTGTATTCAACTAGACAGAGTTAGACGGGCGGGTCTGAGACCCGCCACTACAAAGCATTTTCGGCCATCGCAACGCCTGTGGACGGCGCTTTACGTAACCTAGAGAACCAGCCTCACTCAGCTCGAGTATTATTCAGCCTGGCCCGGGCCCGATTTATCGCCGCAAGGGCACATCAACCAAAGCCTGGCCCAAACCGCGAAGCCCAGGCAGACCATTGTGAACCGCCAGACGCCTGTGGCCGTTACGAACAGCCTTATGCCGAACAACTTGAAGACTATTGAGACGATGAAACCAATGACGGCAAGAACAATCGCCGTCTTCTCCAGTCCTTCCATGATTCCCTCCTTCGACTGACACGAATAGCAACTGGTTATCTTCCGTACCCACGAAGCGTATCGCCAACGTTGTGAATTGTCAAAGGCAAGTTCTAACTGGGTTTGACTCTGGATAGCAGACAATGTTGGGTTCATACCATGAGGCCTGTGGAAGATGCGGTCCATGTTGCCATCTCCGACATAGGATGACTTGATGAGTCCCTCATCGCCCGGCGAAAGCGGTGGCGATGTAAAGGGCTATCATTGTCCTAGCCCATCTTCAGATGGGGGATCTAGGGCAGCCCGACACCCTCTCCTCTGTCCTTTTCAGGTGAGGATTCCGGGGAGGAGGAGGGAGCGCCTCGCGTCCTCAAGTCACCCGACTGGAAGTGTTAAGATAATGAGAGCCATCTATATAACCGCGTTGAAACGCGGTCCAGATGACTGCAGACTCTGCCTACAATCCGGAGTCACACCCTTCTAGCTCACCCCAGAGACGACGAGCCTTAAGCCCTAACAATTATACGCATATTCATGGAGTTAGATATCTCTGACTCACCGCGTTTCAACGCGGTGATATGAATGGCTCTTATTATTCTAACACCCGAATTCATTCGGGTGACGGCTGCACCTCAAGAGCCTCATCCTCCCTCCAGAGAATTCGCTCCTGAAGAGGATGCATGGGGGGCGGCCTGAAATCTGACCTCACATCAACCGTTTGTGCGACCCCTTCAGGGTCGGTTCTTCGGCGCCTGCCGACCGAATCCCCACGTTGAAACGTGGGGCTATTCACGTTATTCCCCTTCAGAGAATACGATTTATAGAACACAACAGACAGCCCTCATCAACCCAAAATATGCGCGTGATTGTTAGCCTTAAGACGGGCTCACCACATATATTGGCTCTTCGCTTAAGACTCCTCGCCTTTTTCCCGATGTGATCGCTTAGGACAGCAGACTCTGGCGACTTTTCGAGCAGTCTTTGGACTCCCCGAAAAGCATAGTTACCAACGGAGGAGAATAACATGAAGACACCGGTCGAGGGCGGAATAATGGCTAGTTCTCTAGCAGCCTTCGCTGCATTGACAATGCTCCTGCCAGCAATCGGCATGGCGGCGCCGACGATTACAATCTACACCGACGTGGCGAGCTACGACCCGGGCGATAGGATCGAGGTCAGCCTTTCGGCTGAGAACTACGATACCGAAATCACGGTTGATGTGTACATCG
Organism: uncultured bacterium; assembly: GCA_965372715.1. Classification (GTDB taxonomy): domain Bacteria; phylum B130-G9; class B130-G9; order B130-G9; family B130-G9; genus CAYZPW01. The sequence goes on from CBDVDH010000066.1 coordinate 15,216, forward strand.
GCACGATCATGCCAGATGGCACGGTAATGACGCATGGCCAATCCGGGTTCAGTATCTTCATGCAGCCCTGGATACGGGACATTTACGTCCCGGCGCCGTTTTCTATGGACAGAACGCCCTTCATCTGGCTCTGCGCGCCCCAGGGCCTCGAGGGCGACTATCTACTCGCGGCCGGCATGGCAAACCCTTCGACAACTGAATTCTTGGGCGAGATAAGCTTCGCGGCCTTCAGGATCGAGAGCGATCCGACATCTCCGAGGGCATTCATCGATTCAATCTCACCCAGCCCTGCGATTGTGGGCGTTGATTTGGTTCAGTTCCGGGGTCACTCGGAGCGCCTCGGTGGGTCGATTGTGGCGCACGAGTGGTGTTCCGATCTCGATGGCGTGCTGAGCAATGTGGAGGATTTTGACAAGTCTGCGAGCAACCTTAGCCTGGGCGAGCACACGATTTCATACACAGTGCAGGACGATGATAGCAGATGGGCCGCTCCCGCCACGGAGTTCCTCGTCATTGAAGCGCCGAATGCCGCCCCAAAGGGCTACATTGACTCTATTTGGCCAAATCCCGCGGCCCAGGATGAAGGCTCAGTAACGTTTCTCGGTCACGGAACGGACAGCGACGGCACAATCGCGACGTTCGAGTGGAGCTCCAATCTCGATGGCATTCTCAGCACAGCTGAGGACTTCGAGGAATATGCGTCCTCGCTTACCGCGGGCTCGCACATCATCTCCTATCGCGTCAAGGATGACGGTAACCAGTGGTCTGAGGCGGCCACGGCAATGCTAACTGTCACGCCGGCGCCTGGCATACCGCTGGCAGTCATTGATTCCATAAATCCAAACCCGGCTGTTCAGAGTGAGGACACGCTGCAATTTCGTGGGCACGGAGAGAGCGAGAACGCGTCTATTGAGGCCCACGAATGGTGTTCGGACATAGACGGTATTCTCAGTGCTGTGGAGGATTTTGAAGTATCTACGAGCGCTCTCGCACTCGGGACGCACACGATCTCGTATCGAGTCCGGGACGATAATGGACGCTGGTCCGAACCAGCGACGGAAGAACTGATCATCCAGGCTGAAGAAGACGCGCCTCAAGCATACATTGACGCCATCTGGCCGAATCCCGCGACCCAGGGCCGGGACACAGTGGACTTTGCGGGCCACGGCGCGGTTGACAATGGCTCGATCGAGGCGCACGAGTGGAGCTCCAGCTTGGATGGCCTGCTGAGCACGAGCGAGGATTTCAGCGAATTGGCAAGCAATCTGACGTCGGGCAGACATACGATCTACTACCGAGTCAAGAACAACGGCGGGCGGTGGTCCAATCACGCTACGGACACTCTGGTCATCGAGTCGCGCACGCCGCTGCCATCCGCGCATATCGACATGATATTGCCCAATCCTGCTTCGCAACAGAGCGACACGGTGCAGTTCCGTGGGCATGGGGAGAGTCAAAGCGGGCCGATCGTCAGCCACGAGTGGTATTCGAGCCTCGATGGGATGATCAGTTTTGTCGAGGACTTCTCGGTTGAAGCGAGCGACCTGTCGGTTGGGACACACACAATCTCATATCGCGTGCAGGACGCCGATGGCCTCTGGTCCGCCGCGGTGACCGAAAGCCTCATCATCGAGGAATGGGACTCTTCGCTGATGGCGTTTATCGACTCGATAACGCCGAATCCAGCCACGCAGGGCGAGGACACGGTGGAGTTCACGGGCCACGGAGTAGATGCTGAGGGCACGATTCAGGGCTTTGAATGGAGCTCCAGCCTCGACGGGACACTGAGCATCGAGGCGGAGTTCTCGTTGGCCGCGAGCGATCTTACGGTGGGGACGCATAGGGTCTCGTTCAGGGCCCAGAATGGCGAGGGAGAATGGTCTCAGGCTGCTACGGAGACGCTGGTTATCATCGGGACCAATAGCCCGCCACAGGCAGTCATTGACTCAATCTCGCCGAATCCGGCCACCCAGGGCGAGGACACGGTGGCCTTCACAGGGAGCGGCACGGACGACGACGGGACGATAGCCGGATATGAATGGAGCTCTGACCTCGACGGATTGCTCAGCACGGAGGCAAGTTTCTCAATAGCCGCGAGTGAGCTAACAGTCGGGACGCACATTATCTCATTCGAGGTTCAGGATGACGATGGTGAATGGTCAGAAGTCGTAACCTCGAGCCTCGAGGTGCAGGCCGGCAACGGCATCCCAACAGCTTACCTCGACGCGATCTGGCCGAATCCGGCGGTGCAGGGCGACGACACTGTGAACTTCTGCGGCCACGGGTTGGATAGTGACGGCACAATCGCGGCCTTCGAGTGGAGCTCCGACCTGGACGGCGCACTCAGCACGCTGGAGGACTTCGAGCTCGCCGCCGCCTCAATGACGATCGGCACGCATGTGGTCTCGTTCCGCGTGCAGGACAATGACGGCCTCTGGTCAAACGCAAAAACCACAAGCCTCGTCATCCGTGCATATCCAACGGCGGTCATCGACGTGATCTATCCGAGTCCGGCGACGCAAGGCGTGGACACGGTTCATTTCATGGGCCACGGTGAGAGCCAGGGCAGCACTATCTCGGCCTACGAGTGGTCCTCAGACCTCGACGGGGCTCTCGGTTCGGAAGCGTCCTTCTCCCTGGAAGCGAGCGACCTGTCGGTTGGGACACACACAATCTCATATCGCGTGCAGGACGCCGATGGCCTCTGGTCCGCCGCGGCTACCGAGAGCCTCATCATCGCCGCTGAGTAGCGGAGTTACACCAATTCGAGAGGCTGGGTCATGATTCGGTGTCTGGCCTCGTAGGGGCGCGTGCTTGCCCCGCCCTTCATACATTCGACAGACAATAGTAAAAGGGTGCAGTTCGCCGCGCTGCGAACACCCCTACCCCGAATAATTCAAGGGCATGACTCTCGTCGGTGTGGGGCAGGCTTTCCAGCCTG
>CBDVDH010000067.1:0-17726 GCA_965372715.1 uncultured bacterium
AGGTTTGCTCTTCCTATCTTGCACACCTGTCAGAGGTGGGCGTCTCTTGAGCCGCCCCTACAAGATATATTCGCCCAGCTGCGGCCGCAATCCGGGCATCACGTCGGCAACTCGGCACCTCCCGGGGCGACCGAACCTACGGTAACCGTTTGACGCCGATGGTCGCGATGGAGGCCTGCTGGGTCAGGCTCAGCGCGATTGATTCTGGCTGAGGGGCGCCGCTTTCGTGTTTCTCCTCGGCCCGCTCCGAAAGCCTAACCTCTACGAGGTGCCTGCCTTTTGACTTCACGTCTGCCGCAAGGAAGTCAGCATCGCCCGAGAGCGCTCGCGCCACGGCCCGGCCAAGCTGCTCCAGGTTGCCCCTGTATCTGACGCTTATCTCGGAGAAGTTCTCGACCTGGGGATCGCCTATCGAGACGCCCTTTTGCATGACGTCGGAGCAGCGAGGGATACTCTGGAGAATCAGTCTCAATTCGGTCAATTGTCCATAGTCGCCAGCCCCAAGAAACCTGACCAAGAACGGATCGCCGTGTTGTTCACGCTGAAGCGCCGACTCGTTGATCCTCTCGAACACCTCGCGGGCAAATGCTTTCGCCGCTTGAGCCACGGCGTTTTTCTCCGCGGACTCTTCGTCCCGCCCGTTGCCCAATCGGTGAAGCACCATCATGCGTTTGACTGGCCTACCCGACGCGGCTTGGAGCACGTATCCCGACACGGTCGCGCGATACGTGTATGGCTCATCGAGGTCGCCTCCGAACCCCATCTTCAAGGTTTTGCACGAGAAGGTTACGACAAGCGCGGCCTGATGGCTGAGGCCCAGTTTCGACGCAGCATCCCTCGGCGTGGTTGTCTTGGCACGCTGATAGGCGGCCCAGTGAATGCCCTGATTGAAAGCTGGGTTGATGAGCGGGACGCCTCGCTCGCCCAGGTCAGCCGCAACAGACCTGAACACGCTGTAGTTGGCGCCCCAGGGCGACGCAACGCTCGGGTCAATAAGGATAAGAACCCGCGGTAGGACGGCAGCGACCGTCGAAATCGTCGAGGCTGTGCCAGACCTGTCGCTCCGGTCTGGCAGAACAGCGCCGCAATACGGACAGAACCTGCTATCGACCGGAATCGTCGAATGGCACTCAGGGCACTCGATTGTATCTAGCTGCGTCTCGCGCGGCTCGTCGCCGGGCAGCGGACTGGATTCAGGCTCCTGGGCCAGACTGAGCGCTGCAAGAAGCGACAGGAGCAAAACGCCGACGAGTATGCTACTTTCCGGCGAGCTCGACAACCCAATCCTAGCCATTGGTTTGAGGAACATCAAGACCCGCTATTGACCGCCTACGGCCCGGCCAGCCTCGTAGTTTCCTATGATGTGCGCCGCAACCTCTGAATAGGCTCTTGCGCTTGCGAGGACCGCGCCCCAGCACGCCTTCTCGAAACCGGGACCCGGCGTGCCCTCATGCTCGACTTCTTCTCTGTGGAGCACCCTGCCAGACGCGACCTCGACCACACTTCCGGAAAACTTGCACGCGCACCTCTGCTCAGAGGCATCAATAGTGGCGAGATTCGGCACGTCCCGAAAAGAGACGATAATCGCCAGTTCAGCTTTGAGCCTCTTGACGCCCCTCTGAGTCTCAGAGAGATCGTCCCATCCCGAGGCGCGAAACACCCTCAGTCCTTTGGCCTGAAGAGCGGCCACGAGAGCGTCGAGGCCCTTCTGTGAATAGACGCTCGGCAGATACGGCGCGGGGTCCAGCATGACCGCTGTAACAAGAGGTCCTGAACGTGAGGCGCCGCGGTCCTGATCCGCCTTTGCGCTAGACCTGGATTGTCTGTGTGTCGTCGGCGTGATCTTCCGCTTCTGCGTCTCCTTTACACAACCGCCAGTGGCCGCCAATGCAACCAGAACTATCAGCGCAAATCCCAGATGCCGCCGTAACAGCTGCGTTGTCTTTCGATTCATCTTCCTAAATCCAAACAACCCGAAATCCGCAATCTGAAGCTGAAAAACGAGCTACCAACCCTCGCCAATTGGCGGAGAGGCAGGGATTCGAACCCTGGAAGCGCTTTAAGACGCTTACTCGCTTAGCAGGCGAGCTCCTTCGGCCTCTCGGACACCTCTCCTACGAATGAATCCTGTCTCATTGAGCACCGGCAACTGTGCAGAATGCCGCCGATCTTGTCAAGTTTGGACTTAGCGCCTCAAGAATCAGATGGCTGGGCGTGAGTTTGGAGACGGGACGTCTTGGAGTGCGGTGAGCTCTCACCGCTTTCGCTTGCGATGACCTGGCATCGCTTCCCAGAAATGCTTCATTGGCGCTGATGGGGGTCTAGTCGCATATCGAGGTGTCTCGGTTCGGAATAGTCGTAATGTGGTTGCACTTAAACGCTGGTTATGCAGCTGTCCAAGCGCTCGGTTTCCGGGAACCACCTGCGGACTTGTTCTATCCAGCCGCCGCCAACCAGACAATCGCCGTCGTAGAAGGCCGCGGCTTGGCCGGGGGTTATCGACGGCTGGGCCTCAGCGAAACGGACGTTGACCGTCGTGTCGTTCCCGTCAATCGGCGTTATCTGCGCCTCTTGGGCCTTGTGCCTGTATCTGATCTTCGTATCGAGACACGCCGGCCCTTTTGGCGCCAGTCCCTCCGCCCAGACGACGTCGCTGGCCCTGAATTGGCGTGCGTACACGTGCTTCTTGTCTCCTATGAACACCGTGTTTGTGGCTGGATCGATGCTCAGGACGTATTTGGGCTTGCCCAATGCGACCGAAAGGCCCCGTCGCTGGCCGACCGTGAAGTTCAGGATGCCTTTGTGATTGCCGACCTGCCCCAGCTCGACGTCCACAATGGGCCCTGGTTGCGGCTCGTAACCCAGGCCGCTGAATACATCGGTGTGCTTCTTGGCGCCCGCGAAGCAAAGGTCCTGGCTTGGTTTCAATGACGGTTCGCACAGTCCGTGCCTAATAACCTCGGCGCGCACGTCGGCCTTCTTCATCTCGCCAAGCGGCATTAGCGCTCGTCCGAGGTGCGATGACGGGACTCTGCACAAGAAATATGATTGGTCCTTCTTAGGGTCGAGCGCCTGACACACGACTTGCGTCCCGCTTTCCGGATGCTTTATGACCCTCGCGTAATGCCCTGTGGCGTAAAAGGCCGCGCCAAGCCGGTCTGCTAAGTCCAAAAGGCTAGCGAACTTTATCTTGGCGTTGCAGACGACACACGGATTGGGTGTGCGACCCCGCTTGTATTCCTCAAGGAATGGCTCCAGCACCAGGCGGCGGAACCTTTGGCCGAGCTCGATAAACAGCACTTCAACGCCTATCTTCTCGGCGGACTTGACAAGCCTCTGCTCTCCCTCTGTGCGAGGCGCGTTGTCAATGGGCCGCGGCTGACGCTGGTCGCTTTCCGGGGAGGAAAACGGGTCGAGCCGGAAATGCACGCCCAATACTTTGTAGCCGTGGCTCTTGAGCGCCCACGCTGCGTAGGTGCTATCAATGCCGCCGCTTAGAGCGATCAGGACTCGTTCGGACATGCTGGTGGCACACGGCTTGATCTTTCCGTGCCAAGAGGCTTGAGCAGGCTAGAGAGAGGCTGGGTCATAACTCGGTGTGGTTGTGTAGGGGCGGTGCTTGCCCCGCCCTCCGTCTGTGGCGGCAATGCGCAGGCCGGTGGGTGCCCCCCCCCACTCAGCTGGGAGTGTATGTATGATGTGGGGGGGCCCCCGGCGCGGCCGGGGGGCGCCCCCCCCTTGGTGTGTGTGGTTTTATGGCCGGCCGCGCGCGCCAGCCCCCGCCCCTCCCGGACCTATCACTCGTCCTAAAGCCGCATTCTGGACGTCGCAAGACAATTGAACTCCGCTCTATTGATGACCTTGCGAGTGTGCATCTTCATACGACCGGACTCCCCGGGCGGCGTTGCTGCACTTGTTTGTTCACACGCACGACATCTTCGTGGCTGCTCAAGTAGTCTATCACATCCTGCACGGCCAAAAGCTTACCAGGAAGATAAAGCTCGCGGAATACGGCTGACAGCATCTGGAAGTCCTCGTGGGTGTCGAGCGTGAGCCTGAGGTCAGGCGCTCCGAGGTCAGACCTGAGTTCTTTGACCCGGAAGCGGTCTGGCCGTTCACGAATGAATAAAGTAACGTGCTCGCGGTGGTCCGGCCTGTCACATATCTTGTGAAGAAGTTTCAAGGCGGCCAAAGAGACGGCCTCGCACGAAGTGCCCAACGGCGAGTTCGCGGCGTAGCAATACTGCAAATCTGGGTCCCGGCGCATCGCATCGACAAGACAATCAACGATGTCGAGATCGACGAGCGGGTTATCGCCGGTCACTCGGACCACGATGTCGGCGCCGATGGCCGACGCCGCGGAGATATACCGCTTCAAAACGTCATCTTCACTGCCTCGTTCACATCGCACGGAGAGCCTATTGCAGAAACTGACTATCGCGTCGTCAGCAGGATTTTGGGATGTTGCGACCGCGACGCAATCGAGGCTTTTGCAGGCCTTCAGCCTATCGATTACGTGGGCTAGAACCGGCTTGCCCGCTAGTTCGAGCAAGGTCTTACCAGGCAGCCTCTGCGAACTCATCCGGGCCTGAACAATCGCACAGGCGAGCCCTGGCGGCGACTCCTCATCGCACTCCTGCATACTTGACCTCTCTCAGCATCAAAAGCTCTTTCCCGTCCTTGGTGAGTTCGAAGCTGCGCGCCGACCTGATGTCATCGACCCGGTTGCTGTCCTCGGTTAGAAGTCGCACCACGGCGAGGCGCGAAAGCGGTTTGATCAGAATGTGTCGGATAACCCATTCGAGGATAAGGTTCGGATAAGGAGGGTTCTTGTCGGTCAGCGCTATCCCAAGGTTCTCCCGTAGCCTCTCGCTGAACTCATCCAGTTGAACGGCCGAGTCCGGCTCCAAGGCGAGAACCAGGTCGAGAACATCCGCTCGCCGCTCGGCGATCCTTGCGCCTAAGTCGCCGCGCGGGAAGAGCACTGACCAGGGGTAATCGTTCACGTATGCGGAAGCAAGCATTATGAGGCGCGTTTCTGGCTCTCTCGAAAGAAAGAGGTAACCGTGTTGCGAGACGCGGAGCGCGCCGTCTGAGGCAGTCGTCATGCCGGAGAATCGGCAAAGTGTATCGGCGAAGAAGACGTCGGGATAGTGCCGTTCATTCGGCAGATAGCCATACCGCCCGGCAGTCGGATCGAATAACCTGACAATCTCCTGAAGGCTTTGATTCGCGATCAGCCCGCTTTCCGGCGACAGGGAGATGCGGTTTGAGTGGACGTAGGTCAGGAATCGCTCGGCCTGGCCCACGATTGCTGGGCCAGAGTAGGTCTCGTTTGAACTCAATCTTCTATCCCCTCGAGGCCAAACTCCTTCATTTTGGCCCACAGCGTCGATCGGCTAATGCCAAGCATTCTAGCGGCCTTAGCCTTGTTCCAGTTGGTCAGTCTCAAGACGCTAAGAGTATGTGCTCGTTCAAGGTCTTTGAGCGTAACCGGGCGCTGGCCCTTGGAATCGGGCCTGCTCGTGCTCTGCACCTCAAGGGCAAGGTCGCCGTCGTCAATGCTCTCGTCGGCGCAGACAATCGCCGCACGTTCAATGACATTCTCAAGCTCCCTGACGTTGCCCGGCCAGGGATACTCGAGTAGGGCCTTCTGAGCATTTTCCGTAAGGCCACTTATCCTCTTTCGCTTGGCAAGCGACATCCTGTCTAGGATGAACTCCGCCAGGGGCATGATGTCCTCCCGGCGTTTCCTGAGTGGAGGTATTTCGATGGTGAATACGTTAAGCCTGAACAGCAGGTCCTCCCTAAATCTACCGCTCTTAATGGCCTGCTTGAGGTCCTGATTGGTCGCGGACACGACTCGCACGTCAACCTTCACGGAGTTCTTGGCGCCTAGCGGCACGAACTCCTCCTCTTGCAGCGCACGGAGGACCTTTGCCTGAGTTGATGGCGACATGTCTCCTATCTCGTCCAAGAATATCGTGCCCTGATTCGCCTGCAAGAACTTGCCCTGCTTCTCAGAAACGCCCGTCGCGGTGCCCTTCTCGATCCCGAAGAGCTCCGACTCAAGAAGCGTCTCCGGAATCGCGGCGCAATTGAGCGCCACGAAGGGCATCCTCGAGCGAGGCCCGTTGTAGTGTATCACGCGCGCCAAGAGCTCCTTGCCGGTTCCGCTCTCGCCCACGATCAAGACGCGGGCCTCGGTCGGCGCGACCTTTCTGACGAGGTCCACAACACGCTTCATCGGCTTCGAGACTGCAATCACCGAATCGTAGCTGAAGCGATTCATCTGCTCGCGCTGCAAGTGCTGAAGCGACTCGATCTCCCGGGAAATGGCTCGACTTTGTAGCGCCTTCTTGACTTTGAAGACGATTTCCTCATTCTCGCAAGGAGTTGTAATGTAGTCGCAAGCCCCGAGCTTCGTGGCCTCGATCGCAGTGCTTATCGAGCCGAAGGCCGTTGCAACTATGACCTCCGTCCCTGGGCAAAGACGCTTGACCTCTCTCAATACTCTAATCCCAGAGTCACGCTCTTCCATCCTGAGGTCCGTAATGACGAGGTCGAAGCTCTCCTTGCGGATGCGCTTCATCGCTTCCTTCTCGCTGGAGGCCTCCGCCACCTCATGGCCCTCGGCCTTCAGCAGGAGGCTGAGCGTGGTTCGCATCGACTGATCATCATCGACAACTAGTATCTTGCCAAAGCAGTCCATCATCTGGCGCCCTGCTCCTCTCTGCCATCGCGATTGTCTGCGCCAAGCTGCTTGCTGAGCGTGAACCTGACCCTGGTTCCTCGTTCACCCGTTTCTGCCACAATGATTGAGCCCCCGTGGGCCTCGACAATCTGCTTCGCGATGTGCAGGCCAAGCCCGAGTCCCCCCTCATCCTGGGAGCCGCGCCCGGCGCGAACGAAACTATCGAATATCCTGCCCGTCTTGTGAGCTGGAATACCGGGCCCCTGGTCCTCCACGTCGAACAGCACGAACTTCGCGCCGTCCTTGGCTGTGAGCTTCAATATCCCGTCGTCACGGTTATACCGGTCCGCGTTGTGAAGCAGGTTGATTATCACCTGAGACACCTTGTCCGCATCAAACAACATCTCAATAGGCTGCGCCGGAAGCGCTGCCACTAGCTGCTTAGAACGCTTGACCAAGCTCTTCTCAGACTCCTTCACAAGAGCGCGCAAGAACTCGCTCAGATCGCCCTTCCTTAGATTCAGGCTGAATGCCCCGCGCTCTATTCGCGAGACGTCCAGGAGCTCCTCGATCATCCTGATCAAACGGTCCGCGTTGTTCTTTACGACCGAAACCGCCTCATTCTGCTGAGATGTCAGCTCTCCGATCTTTCCCGACAGGAGAAGGTCGTAAGACATCTTCATCGACGAAAGAGGCGTTTTAAGCTCGTGCGAGACAACCGCCATGAATCTGGACTTCGTCGCATCCAACTGCTTCAGGCGAAGGGATTTGCTCTCTATCTCATTCCGTATCGAAGTATATACGGCGAGCACAATGAACGATGCTCCGAGAATGGGCAGCACATCGGCCATGTATTTGAACATGTAGTTGGACTTGTCGAAGTAGAAGAAAAAAGCGACGACTTGATGAGCGTAAAAGAGCCAGAAAGCCTTCCTGTAGAAGTGATGAACCGAGCCCCGGAGCGCGTAGCACGAGGCAATCGCGAACGACAGGATCATGATATTGAGCAGCGTGAATAGGAACGGGGTCCAGACCATTAGGTCTCTGTATGGCAGCAGCCTGTCGAAGAAGATGATTTCAAGGACTAGCAGGAATATGAAGCCGAAGTAAGTAATCAGCAGCTTTTCAAACCTAAGGTGGCTGCGGGCCATGCGTATGATCACGACGCCGGCCAATATCGCAAACGATAGGTTCTCCCAGGCATACGTTACTAGTATCGTGAATGAACGGGAGATCGGCCGCTCGCTTACGTGGCTGATGGCGAAGAACAGATAAGGGAAGAGAAGGCGTATCACCAGTATGGTGAACGCCAAACCTATTACATAGTAATCCCGGTTGTGGGTGCGCTGCCACTCGCTGAAAGCCATAATCCAAACGAACAGCGCAAATGCAAGCCCAAGGACCTGGTAAGCGAGTTCTGCCTCAGGCGGGGTGAAGGTTTGCGGCATAGCCCTCTCGCTTCCATGCTTTTAGCCTAGATGACCCTATTTTGAAGCCTTAGGTTCCTCTTCAGCCTCTTCTTTTTCTACCCATACCTTCAATTCAGCGGTTACATCCTGGTGCAGCCTGATTGGGACCGTGTGAATACCCAATGACCGGATAGGTCTTTCAAGCTGGACCTTCCTCGAATCAATATCCAGACCCTTCTCCTGAATCGCGGCCGCGATATCCCGGGCCGTAACCGACCCGAACATCTTATCCTCCTCGCCCGATTGCCGACGGAAGCGGCACTGGATGCTCTGTATGCGCTCGGCGATGCTCTGGGCATCCTTGACCTCGTGCCTCTTTCTCACAGCGACCTGCCGCTTAACATCCCGGACCACCATGAGGCTCCTCTTCGTCACAGCCACAGCGAGATCACGCGGAATCAAGAAGTTCCGAGCGTAACCATTCTTGACCGTAACTCTGTCGCCAGCGTTCCCGAGCTTCTCTACGTCGTGCTTAAGAAAAACCTCAACGTTCGCCATCTACATTACCTCTCAAATGCAGCGCTAACCGCCCTGTTGCTCCTGCGGCGTGTCCTTCGACCTTACTTTCCTGAAGTCAATGAATACGTCCAGAAAACCGATGGCTACCGCCAAAGGAAAAAACAGATACCCCGTCACCAATAAGATTATCAGAAGCCCAGCCCACAGAAAAGCTCTGGATGAAATGACGCGTGCAGCGAAGAAAAACACCACCGCAAATCCCTGCACAGAATACACCGTCCCCACCGAAATCAGGCAGTTGAGAGACAGACGAAAAGGCGAGCCGTCCGTTAAGAAAAGAAGCACGCCGGCCCCAATGACCAGAAAGACTAGATGGTCCGGCGCGTGCCAAAGCCTGAACTGTCCTCTGGAAGTCGCCTCATGCACGCTGGCGCCAAAAAGGCGTCTGATAAGCGCCCTCAACGCCACGAACCCGACTATCACGTAGAGCAACTCGCCGATCGTTACCAAAGCCGGGAGAACGAGCATTATATATCGAACTGCCTTGCTGGCCTGCTCCTCCCCAATCGAGGTCTTCAACTGCTCGAAAGCATCAGCGTTCTCGGCCGGTAGGTTATCCACAAAAAGGCTGTTGAACGCTGCCTCGTCGCCCGGTATCACGGAGCCGGGGGCTGCAACCTGCAAACCTATCAAAGTTACGGCCGAAACAGCCAGGGTCCCGGCTACGATTGTCCGAAACGGCGTGAGGCCCCTTCTCACATGTTCGCCCAGGATGACGCCAAGCATCGCGCCTCCCGCCGCAAAACCCAACGCCTGCTCCAGGGAAACGAAGCCCCACAGAACGAGGCATCCGCCAGCGACTAATCCGAGCACAACAGTTGGCCCGAAAAGGATATAGCTCAAGGCGACCGGAAGAGGCATTAGGACCTTGGTCAGGACCCGAAGCGGCGGCAACATGAAATGGACAGCGCACAGCATCAACGTTACCCCAACGGCGCCGAATGCTATCCGCCCAAACGATGCGGCGCTGAGGCCCCCTCGCTCCGCCGCGTTCCTTGCTTCAGATGGCTCCAATCCTGCCGCCTTATTCTCCTACGAATGGGAGGAGAGCCAGAATCCTCCCACGCTTTACCGCGGTCGTAAGCTGACGTTGGTGACGTGCGCAGGCGCCGGATATACGACGGGGGATGATCTTTCCCCGGTCCGTTACGAAAAACTTCAAGAGGTCCACTTCCTTGTAATCGACCTTGTCGATCTTCTTCTCGCAGAATCTACAGTATCGCCTCCTGTAAGGCCTGAAACCTATTGGCATTGCTCTTTCCCAAAACTCCTGCTCAAAATGAATATGTCGAAAACGAGACACTCATGCGTCAGGACACGAGTGCGACATTAGAAGGGCAAATCGTCGTCCGAAACGAGGTCTGTATTGGGCTTTTCAAAGCCTTGATCCTTGAAGGCGCCAGCCCCGCCCTCCGCCCTTGGAGAAGACAAGAACTGAACATTGGACGCAACAACCTTGAGCATCTTTCGCTTCTGACCCTCCTGCTCCCATTCGTCCATCCGCAGTTTGCCCTCAACAAAGACCAGCTTCCCTTTCAAGAGGTGCTCTGCCTTTGCCTCGGCACGCTCGCCCCAAAAGGAGATCCGGTTGATGAACATCGTCTCATCAGTCCACCCCTCGCCTTCACGTTTGGGGGTGTTGATCGCGAGCGAAAACTGGCAAACGGGACGGTTCGACGTCGTGTATTTCAGCTCGGCATCGTGCGTGAGGCGCCCGACCAAGAAAACTCTATTCAGATCCGCCATAGCAATGTCCTCTTTCCCTAGCTTGACGCTTCCTCTTCGGACTCGTCAAGTTCGACATCTTCCTCCAAGGCCTTCTCCGCTTCTTCGAGCCTAACGAAAAGGTGACGAAGAACCTCGTCCGTCAATTTGAGCTGCCGGTCAATCTCGTCTTTCGCAGAAGAGTCGCCGAAGAAACGCATGATGACGTAGTACGCTTCGTGAAACTTCTTCAGCTCATACGCAGTTCTTCTCATGCCCCATTCCTTAACCTCGGTCCGAATGCAGCCGAGGCGCTTGCCAAGCTCTTCGAAACGCTTAATCTGAGAGACCCTATTCTCTTCCGTGAGATTTGGCCTCAGAGCGTAAACTAGTTCATATGCTCTCAAGTGAGCTTTCCTCTCTCTGTGGTTCTTTTGTTATGAATATTCATCGCGGCAACACCACCTTGTGTAGCAAAATCCACCACCGCTTTAGAGCATCTTCGCAGAACATCGCCCAGCAACTCAAGCTGCTCTTGAGCGAACGGAGACAGAACCCAGTCAACTCTCGACGCGCCACGCTGTGGATGGCCAATACCAACCCTCAGCCTGTAAAAGTCTGAGGCGCCGAGCCTCTCAATGATCGACACCAAGCCCTTGTGGCCTACGGAGCCGCCGCCAAACTTGAACTTATAACGCCCCACTTCTAACGCGATATCGTCGTGCACGACCAGAACTTTGTCAACATCAATTTTAATCCGTTCAACAAGATACTTCACATAGGTCCCCGAGTTGTTGACATAAGTCCTGGGCTTCGCAAGCAGACCTGACTTAGCCTTCATCTCCCAGTTCCAGACATCTCCCCGCCAGAGCCGGCGAAATCGGCCGCCTTCGGCACTAGCTAGAGCGTCGAGAACCATGAAGCCCACATTGTGCCGGGTCTGTGCATATTCACTGCCCGGGTTGCCGATACCGGCCACCAGGAAATCCTGTGCCCTTTTGGGGGGGCGCTTTCGCCTCAACGATGTCCAAAAGCCACTCATGGCTCGGCTGCTACTCGCTTGCTGTCTCTTCCGCTTCGGCCTCCTCGGCTTCCTCCTCAAGCTTTGCCACTTCCTCGCCCTTCTTGGCGAGAATGGTCACAACAGTCCTTTGAGGCTCCTCAGTTATCTCAATCGTATCCGGGACCAAAAGGTCTCTAATGTGAACGGAATCGCCAACCATAAGGGCGGCAACATCTACCTCTATCTGGTGAATGAGGTCCCTGGGAAGGCATCGGATCTTGGCAATCCTCATGTTGTGCTGGAGCATCCCGCCCATCTTGACGCCCTGTGCCGTGCCAACCAAGACAATCGGAACGTCAACCATGACCTTCGTGCCTTTGATGACTCTGAAAAAGTCGATGTGCAGCAGCCGCTCGCCTATGTGATCGAACTGCGCCTCCTTCACGAGAACATCCATCGACTTACCGTTGTCTATCCTCATGTCGATCAATTCCGTCTCGTAATCGGACAGCCGTAATATCGGCGCTAGATCGCCCGCTGTAACCGAGACCGGAACGGCCTCCATCTCACGACCATAGACGACGCCTGGGATCAGCCCTCTTCGGCGCATCTTTCTCGCGCCGCCCTTGCCTCGCCAGTCTCTGGACGAGGCGCTCAATTTCAGATTCTCTGCCACCTTATCACTCCCCAATAGTATCCTATTCAAACATCTCGCTTACCGAGAGAGACATACTTATTCTCTTGATCGCCTCACCTACGAGCGAGGCTATAGACAGAACAACAACCTTATTCTTTGAATCCCGCTTTTTGTCAACCGGGATTGTATCGGTCGTTATCACCTTTTCTATGGGTGATGTAGTCAGCCGCTCATGCGCCTCTCCGGAGAACACTGGATGCGCGCACGCCGCGAATATGCGCCTCGCCCCAGCAGCTTGAAGCGCAACCGCGGAGTTGACGATTGTGCCGGCGGTATCGATCATGTCGTCCAGGAGAACCACATCGCGATGCAGAACGTCGCCGATTATGTGACAGACCTCGGCCACATTCGGCGACGGCCGGCGCTTGTCAATTATTGCCAGCTCGCTGGTAAGCCTTTTGGCAAACTGTCTCGCGCGTTCAACGCCGCCTGCGTCCGGCGAGACGACGACCAGGTCCTTTGTGTCCAGACCCTGAATATAGCCTGCCAGAACCGGCGCGGCCAGTAAATGATCAAATGGAACATTGAAGAAGCCCTGTATCTGGCCAGCGTGCAGGTCAACAGACAAAACCCGGTCCGCGCCGCTTGCCGATAGAAGGTCAGCAACCAGCTTCGCGGAGATCGGCACGCGCGGCATTCGCTTTCTGTCCTGACGAGCGTAGCAATAGTAAGGCAATACCGCCGTAATTCGATCTGCCGAAGCCCGTTTCAAGGCGTCGATCATCAGCAGGAGCTCCATGAGGTGTTCGTTCACAGGTTGAGCCATCGACTGAACGACAAAAACGTCCCTGCCGCGAACGTTCTCGTTTATCTGAACCATCGTCTCGCCGTCGCTGAAACGACCTACATCCGCATCACCGAGCGGGATACCCAAGTACTCACAGATCATTTGGGCCAGGGGTCTATTGCCGTTTCCCGTGAATACCCTTAACTGATCCCCAATCATAAGAAACCTCCAAAACAATGCTTGTCACACAAAGAACACACTGCGCTACTGGGGCGGGAGGATTCGAACCTCCGATGCAGGATCCAAAGTCCTGTGTCTTACCACTTGACGACGCCCCAATCAATCGCGTCAGAAGCGCCGGTCGGAATCACGATTATAGATGCACCACCTACTCCCTAATTGTCAAGTCGCATTCGGGAGGAGTTTCCCCGCCGCGGAAACAGAAGAAAAGGAAAAGCAGACTTTGCCGTAGTGCCTCCTTCGCCACAGCGCTTGCGGCGGACAAGAGGGCGGAAATGGAGAGACCAATAGTAGCCAGAGAGGCTCGGTCCTGTGCCTGGCGAATCCGAGACAGCTAATCGCAGCGCCCTTTTCGTGGACAGACTCATGTGTGCCTGCACAACACGCGATCGTGCCGAGAGACGGACTCAAAGCCTCCGGACTTCAGGCGCTTCTATTTAGGGCCTGTTCGGCCTCGCGGAGTATGCGCTTACCAATGAGGCCTCGATCGTGCCGCCTGGGTTACCGCCGCCGGGCACCGACTGGTTGTCTGACGTCATCAGCGTCCCATCCACGAGCGCCCAATCACCCACGACGAGGTCCCCAAAACCCGACGGACGGTCGTTGCGATAGATACTCGTGCTGCGCGTGATCGATACGACTATCCTATTCTGCATGACGATGTTGGGACCCAGGGAATAGGCGCCCGAGAGGATAATCGTGCTCTCGTCGTGGTTGATCCGCTCGATAGTGCCCTCAACGAAGACCCATTCGACGCCCCCGAACGAGAAATCGACCGTCCAGGCGAGGAAAAACTCGCCGTCGCCGACATACTGCCAGCTTCCCGTGGCGACGGCCAAGTCGCCTACTTGTATTTCCTCAAACTCGATGGGGCGCCCCATCCGTGTCAGCTCCGCATCGTCAGTTAGCTGCACAAATACTCGTTCAAACGGGTCCTCAGCGTCATAAACCATCTCGGAAAGCCAAAAGGCGCGCTGCTCAGGCATTATCTCATCGACGCTGCCCGATACGTACTCCGGCCACGAGGAATCCTTGACCTCGATTCGCTCAGCCGTAACCACGGGGCAGCACGTTCCGTGCACGTCCTCTTCCCAGCCTTCTACTAAGACGTAATCGCCGACTATTATGTCAGCAAGCGGAATCTCCTCATCTTCCTTCGTTATCAACGTGTCCTCGGTCACACGAACTAACCAGCATTCCCAGAAGCCGGGGGCCGTCTGATCTTCATACCAAACGCCGCTCTCAACTTGTAGTAACCCATTGTCCACGAAGGTGACAAAGCCTTCGCACTCAATCGGCGGCCCGTGCTGGCTGTTCTTGTCAAACGTGAACGGTTCCGCCCAATCGCCTGGCCCGTCACCAAATATCGTTTGCACCCGCCAGCTGTATTCACCGTCCGGCAGCTCAGCGGCGAGGTGTGGCTCCACGGTGAGCGAGGTGAAGAAGAAGGGCAGCGAGACGGAGACCGCCTCCTCGTCCGGGAAGACAATCTCGAAGTTGTATCCCAACGCCTCAGGGACACTGCTCCACTTGAATGTGATCGGCATGCCGCGGAAGATGGCCGACCGGTCCGGCGGGCTTAACAGCTCGGGCACACGCGGGTCGTGGTCTGTGATAGAGAGGATAAACGGCTCGGGCTCGCTGATCTCGCCGGCAGCGCTCACCGCCACGGCGGAAAGCACGTAGTGGCCAGGAAGGAGAATCCCCGGTATGTTAGGGACTGTCCAATCTCCTTCCCAAACGGTCAACGTGTCCGTCCTATCGACCTCTTCAAGCGCCATGAGCGGGAAGAACTCATAAACGATCCAGACGCCTATGACGCTATCCGTAGATTGCGGAACAGCCACCTCGGCCCAGAAAGTAACTGTGTCGCCATAGGTTACAAGATACGGGGTGGCGCCGCCTGCAATTACCTCCGGAACCTCCTGCGCGTTGGCCGAAAGCCCTAGTCCCAAAAGTAGCACAGCAAGCAGCAAAGTGATTTGGTTGGTCTTCTTCCTTGCGGTCATTCCGGTTCCTCCACTGCGGTTGTGATTTACGAAACAAATACGCCTGCGTGGTCGAGCTGACCGATGCCATGCTGAATGTCAAGGCGGTTTTTTGGACGAGGGGTCTCCGCTCGCGGTTTGTCGAGGCGCTATTTCTCAGTTAGCTCCAACACTCAATTCATCCTCACATACTCCCCCGCGACCTTCCGCACTATCGCAATCAACGGATCCCTCTTATCGTCTTATAGCGCAAAACCTAACGGTCCAATGCCCGAGATGGCCTTACGCAAATCGCGGGCGGTCGGATTGATGTTGGGCCGACCCTGGTCTTCAAATCCATCACCCAAATGTCCGCCTTGCAGTTCGTTGCTCATAGGGAATTGCCCCGATTCTGCGCTTGACATCAGGTCGGCTTCGGCGATCATAGCGCCATGAACCGAGGCAAACAGATGGCCTTTTGGGTCGGGATTTGTGTGTGCTTGGCGGTATTTGTCTGGCTTGCTGCGCGCGAGTCTGCCCTGTTGAAGCTGCCCGAAGACGACAGATTTATTGGGTTCAGGTATTCGCGGAACTTCGCCCGCGGGAATGGACTGGTTTACAACACCGGCGAGAGAGTAGAGGGCTACACGAGCTTCTTGTGGTTCTTTCTCGTTGGACTATTGATCAAGGTCGGGTTTGATCCGGCCACACACTCCCAGCTGCTTTCGCTGGCGTTGGGCATCGCAACTATCATCGTTGTTGCAAGGACAGCACGCCATTGCGACTCTGAGCCAGACCGACTTCTCCCCCTTGCGCTGGTACCCCCGCTCTTGCTTGCCATTAGCGACAAGTTCGCCTACTGGGCCGGCTCGGGCTCGGGGATACCTATGTATGCACTTGCGATTCTGCTGGCCAGCAACGCAAGGCTCCGCGAGCTCAACAAGCCTCGCTGCTTCCCTGTCTCCAGCATACTGCTTGCGCTGGTCGCACTTATCAGGTTCGACGGCTTGCTTTTTTACGCCTTCTTCTTTGCCCACAGCGTTCTTCTCGCACTGATCGGACCGGCGCCCAGACCGAGCCTGCGCTCTTTTGTCACCGCCGAGGCCAGGAGGTTCTCAGTGTTCCTGCTTATCTATCTGCCCTACACCATTTGGCGCCTGGTCTATTACGGCGGTCTCCTGCCCAACACATTCTACGCCAAGACGCAGTTTGCTGATGGCTTGAGTGCTCAGCTCATTTATGGGGCTGCCTACACCTATGCCTTCTTCGCATCCACCGCCGGCATCTTCTTTCTTGTGGGTCTTTCTGCGCTGTTTAGCCGGGGTCTGAGGGCCTCGGCCTCTCTGCGCCTCACACTGATTGTTGGACAGACACTGTTCATCGTTGCTGTCGGCGGCGATCACATGCGGTTTTCGAGGTTTTTCGTGCCCATCCTGCCATTGCTCTTCCTTTTCTTGGCGGACGGTGTAGAGGTCCTCGCGTCCTGGACATCAAAACTTAGACGACCTGCGGCGAGGGCGGCCACTGTATTCTTGGTGGCCGGGCTAGCCTGGGTGGTTGTGGATTTCGGGTTCGACTCGATAAGCAGACAGGCCCGCGTCCCCGGTTTGGCATCTCCCGACCCCCGCAAATCCTCGGGAGTCTTAGGGGCTATCCTAAAAAAAGGCAGGGAGATTGATTCCCCGATGGCTCTGCAGATACCTGATCTCGAAATCCGCTTGAAGAGTTTCGGCCTATGGCTGCGCGAAAACGCACACCCCGACGCGTCGGTGTTCACTGCCGCCGCCGGAGTCATTGGCTACTACTCCCAATTATATACGGTAGATATGTGGGGCCTGACGGACGCGCACATCGCCCACCTTTCCGCCCAATCGCCGGAAAAGTTCTTTCCGGGCCATCTCAAATCCGACCTAGAATACGTCCTAGCCAAGCAGCCTACATACTTCTGCTTACCCAGGGGCATCTTCGGCTTCTCTGAAATGACCAAAGAATACGGTCGCTTCTATGTTCCCTGTGAGCTCCCAACCGCCGAGGGCTCAAAGGTTCACGTCAGGGCGGAAGACCGTCTCATTGATCTGGGCCCAGGCGACAGCCCAGTGCACATTCGCCAGGGATGGGGACTCCCGTTGGTAGCGGAGGGCCAGGACTTCAGAACCATGGTCGCCCGAACAGCTGCCCTTATCGTCTATCTCTACCAACCCCAAGAGAGAACCATCACCATCCGCGCAAAAGGAATAGGCCCACTTGCATCGGACTGGATCGCTCTGGAGGTGAACGGCAAATTCGCCGGCCGGGCAAACCTCTCAGATCAATTCCAGAACCTCGGATTTGTCTGCGACTCAGACCTCTTTAAGTTCGGCGTTAACCGCCTCGAACTCTCCGCTGGGCCGGCAGCGGGCTGTGCGGTTGACTGGTTGAGGACTGAAGAGCCCGTCCTCGTCGGGCCCAGGCCCTGAAGAGGACCTCGGGAATGACCGGACCGCTCATGCCTGGGTCCCGTCCCGAGACAACTGCGCGAGATACCAGAGTGTCTCGGCTACGATCCAACTTCCGCCCTCCTTTGTCCTTTGTGGAGTGTCTCCTATTCAACGCTTGACATTAGACGGGCTTTCGGCATCATACCCGCCATGAACCGATTCCGTAGGTTGCACCTACGGTTCGCCGCGCGGCGAATGGTCCCCCTTCGGGGAACCGAAACGCAGCATC
>CBDVDH010000068.1:0-16248 GCA_965372715.1 uncultured bacterium
CAATCTATGAGAGGGCGGTGTCAAGCCACCACCAATGAAAGCGGCGTCAAGCCGCTGCACTCCAAAAGGCCAGAGCCGCCGGCGTCAATCTGATTTTTCGGGTCTTGGGGAGTTTGACCCTGGATTGTAGGTCGAGTTTTGCGGTCAGCTCGACCGCGTTTCGACCCGGCGCTCAACTGGCTCTAATTGTATGCTTCAGAGGCTGTGTCATAGACAGGTTACCGTTGTGTTACACGTGTGGAGGGCTCCGCGCCAAAACCTATGGATTAGGGCAGGCTTCGCCTTGCCATCAGGCCAAGTCCGGGACGTAAGCCGAACTCCCACACCTAGCGGTCGCAGCACCTGAAATAGACTTTCCGGCCTGCGAGAATCATTTATGAGATGTCCTCATTAGCCAGGTCCTAGGGCGGGGCCGGCTACTCGCGCAAGGTCATCGATTCGCTGGCGGCGGCAAAAAAGAGGAGTAGAAGGGCCTGATTACTCGAGCGGGCAGCCTAGCGATGCTCGTGGAACTGGATGCCGTACACTAGGTCGAGCGTGGGAGACGGGGCCGGCGGGTCGAGCTGAATGGCGGAGACCCTCACCTGGCCATCCCCTGCTAGCTTAACCGCAATCCTCTCTATCAGCCGACGCTCAAACACCCAATCGGTTCTGGAGCCTAGGTCTATGCTTACTAGGTGCGTTTGTTCCTTGTGCTCAGGCCATTTGTACTTTGACCAGGACGCCGATAGCTTCGCGGACGGATGTTTCATCTCCCTATACACTGGGATGACGGCCGCTGGATTGCTAATGACCTCCCGCTTCGGAAGGACAACCCACTCGAGCTGGCAGGTCGTCTCACCCGAAGGCTGCTCGATGTTACCGATTATCGTTACCGAGGCCACGTCCAGTGTGGAGAAGCTGAGGACAGGGCTTAGGAGCTTGATCGGCCCTCTGGAAAGGTCAAATGAGACCGTAGCATCGGTGCCGTGCCTCGCCGCCCTGACACTTTCTGCAAGGCCCGAATCACCGGATACAGCGGTCCACTCCGAGAGGGAACGCCCTCCCTGACCCCACACAAGGCTGATCGGCCTGTACTTCTGCCTGCCCAGCTGCGCCTCGAGCTGTCTGCACCTCGCTGCTAGCTCCTGACTAAGAGCCGCTTCACGGCCGTCCAGCAGAAAGACGAACTCCGGCCCCCGATGGTCCTCGAAGATGTAGTTGATGAGCCTTTCGCAACGGAATCTGTCCTTGATTGTGCAGTCGTAGCCATTCAGCAGCGACAGGTTGAATAGGGGGTCTATGTTGGCGAAGTAAAGGACTGTGCCAGGCTCGGGGATTCCGGTGACCTCCCTTATCGACTGCAAAGTCCTGCGGACGGGTATGTAGTTCTCGCTCCAGGTACACGTGTTGAGGTAGGCAAAAGGAATCTGAAGCGCAAAGACGCCAATCGCGGCCACCGGCCCGAGCGAGGTAAGCCACCGCCAACGTTCCGGCAGGCCGAACTTCTCATTAACGCGCCTCCAGCCAATGACGAAACACCACGCGACTGCCATGCAATAACCCGCGCTGGGGATGTAACAAAAACGCTCCGCTGGAGGAATCTGGAGGGCCGGAACAATGGCCAGCAGCATAAACAGAAGTGAGAAAACATACCGTCTCTTGGCAAAGGGCAGGAATATCAGCAACACTATCCACATCTCATTGGGGAAAAGTGTCAGCCGCAGGTATTCGACAAGGTTTTGCAGCGTCTCAACGGGATCGCTAAGAAACTCGCTCGCATAGCCCACATTCTGATCGTAGCGCATGAGCCGGAAGACTAGATAACCGGCGAATATGGCAAGGAACGGCAGCGAGCGCTTGATGGCAGCGGCAACGGATGCAACCACCTTTGGCCTCTTGACGTGCAGGCACATGTCGTAGGCGAGCATGACCAGAGGGAGCATAATGCCGACCTCCTTTGCGCCGAGGCAAAGGACCTCAAACACGCATGTGAGAAGACATAGGATGCGTACTGAGCGACGGCCTTTTTCCAAAGCGGATTCAATATATCGGTCGAACATGATCATCGTGGCGAGAAAGAAGGTCATGCACGAGGCGTCATACATCGACGCCAAGAGGCACACGACCTCGCTGTGGATGGGGTGAGTCGCGAATAAAAGCCCAGAAATCACCGCCGCCATGTCGTTTCTCAGCACGCGCCTCGCCAGCGTGAAAACCAGCCAGATGTTGGTTACGTGCAGGAAGAAGAGGATGAATGTGTAGCCGATGTAATTGTTCCCAAAGAGAGCATAACCAAGCCGCCAGACGAGCATTGCCGTGGGTCGGCAGAAGTTCCATAGGCCGTTCCAGACCTGATCGACAAGTGCAGCGAATGAGAATGGGAAAAAGTGGACGAATGCGACCGGGACGGGGAAATCATCGAGGCACATACCGTGAATGGCGAGTGTGAGGAGAATGGCAAGCGGCAGGAAGACATACCACCGCAGAAGCAGCCTCGCGGCTTTCGATTCCCAGATTGTCAGCCCATTTTCCATGCGAGAGAGGCTATCAATTGCGCCCTCCCCCTGCAAGCGGACGAGGTCCATCGAACTCGGCCCGTGTTGAATCCAAACTACCCGATCGCGGGTCTTGGCGACGATGGCTCATCGCGTTTAGAGTTCGAACTCGTAGCCCAGGCCGAAGATATACGTAACGTCGTATCTCTCGGCGCCCCCGACGGGGTGGCTGTCATAGGAGTAGTTCACACCCGCGTGGGCAAAGAAGTCGCGCACGAGGGTGAGGCGCAGCCCTGTGTCACTAGTGATATAGACCGAGCTGTCGTCAAAGCTGTAATAGCCTTCGTAGGAATGGAAGAACCTGATCCCGGCGGGAATCAGTTTGACGCTGAGATCGGTGCCCCAGCGGCCGGCCATGTAGTTATCGTCCTCTCCCCTCTCGAAATCATCGTTAACGTACGATGGTCCCGCTTCCAGGGCGAACGCGACGCGCTCTATGTCAATCACCTGATAGCCGAGGCCCGCGCCGAGCGTGCTTCGCAGGCGCAGGTCCGCGAAGTCGTCGGCCTCAAAGAGTGAATGCCCGTAGGCGTATAGTCGGTTCGTTGCGAAGAAGTCGTATTTGAAGCTGCCCGCTGCGTTGCGCGCGGTCATCATCCGGTCCGTCTCGCCGTAGTTGAACTTGGCTTTGAGCGTGAACCTCTGGCGCTTTGACCTTGCCACGAAACGCGCCGACGCGTTGGCGGCCATTGTCTCAGTGTTCCCGTCGGTCTGGCTGTATCCCCCGGCCAGGCTCCCCGTGTAGGTAACAGCAGGCGCCGGCGGCGAGGGATTGATCGCCACGAACT
This sequence comes from uncultured bacterium, assembly GCA_965372715.1. Classification (GTDB taxonomy): domain Bacteria; phylum B130-G9; class B130-G9; order B130-G9; family B130-G9; genus CAYZPW01. The sequence goes on from CBDVDH010000068.1 coordinate 3,326, forward strand.
CCAACACTGGTATCGGAAGCGACTCGCCAACCACGTCCCCCACGACCTTAATCGTCCCGGCTGTTGAGCAAACGGCTCGTCCAAAGAGGACCTGGTTGTCCTTCAGGACAAACTTGTGCGGCATATCCGTGGATATGCAGCTTACGTTCGCCCAGTCAACTTCGACCTCTCCGGCATAGGCGACCACAACGAGCAGAACACCTTTTTCCATTCTAACGACTTCGCCGGTGAGGCGGTCGCCATTCACGAGGCGCGCCTCGTCGGCAAGCGCGGCTGAAATGCAGATCAGCAGTAGCGCCAAGCACAGCAGCCAGAATCCATACGCTCTTTGTGTCATTGTCAATCTGTCCTCCATAACTTCTCTTGTCTGAATCCTTTTACTTGAACGGAAGATTACGCTCAAACAAAGCCCAGATCAAAGCAGGAGTGCCCCCGCATAATCTGATTATTGGGATCGGCTTTGGTGATTGACAGAACTGCCAGACAGCCGTAGGATTTGGCTATTTGAGAGGTCTTTTTGCGGGGAGTCGTTGGGGCGCAACGGGATGGCTGATTATGACAGTTGATTGCGAGGTTTACGTCACGGCCGTCGTGCCGATGCTCAATGAAGAGGAGTCGGTAGGCGAGCTTTACAGGGAGCTGAAGTCGGCCCTCGACTCAACTAAGAGGCCCTACGAGATCATCTTGGTGGATGATGGCAGCACCGATTCGACGCCTCATCTGGCCCTCGAGATATGCAAGGCCGACCAGGGCGTAATGCTCATCCAGCTTTCGCGCAACTTCGGGCATCACGCGGCCTCGACGTGTGGGATGGACCACGCCCGCGGCGAGGTCGTCGTGCTCCTGGACGCCGACCTTCAGAACGATCCGGCGGATATTCCGAAGCTCTTGGAGAAGATCGAGGCGGGCTACGACGTTGCTCGATGCTGGCGTCAGGGCCGTAAGGACCCCCTATGGCGGACTTTTCCGTCCAAGTTCGTCAACTGGCTCACCTGTTGGGCCACCGGCGTAAAGCTCCACGACTACGGCTGCTCGATGCTCGCCATGAGGCGCTGCGTGGTCGAGAGGATGTCCCGTTTCAGCGAGCGCAGCCGACACGTCAGCGGGCTGATAAGCTGGTCTGGGGGGAAGGTCTGCGAACTCAAGGTCCAGCATCGCGAGCGCAAGTTCGGCGCGTCCAAGTATGGATTCATCTCGTTGCTGCGGCTGACGGTCAATCTGATAACCGGTTTCTCAACACTTCCCTTGCAGATGGTCGGCGTCTTGGGCATCGGGACAGCCTTGCTGGGATTCGTCGGCGCCATTTACTTGGTTGTGAAGCGGTACGTCTTTGGCGTTGATCTCGAAGGCGTTGTCATTGCGACCGCAGTAATCTTCGTCTTCATAGGAATGAACTTCCTCGCTCTCGGCATCATCGGCGAGTATATTGGGCGGATATTCACCGAGGTTCAGGCGAGGCCATATTACATCGTGAGCAGCGTATTTAGAAAAGCGAAGTCAGGGGAGAAGAAAGACCAATGAGGGGATGGATCACTTGCGGGATCGTTTTATTCGCGGCATGTTCGATCTTTCTGGAGGATTCTCATGCACAAACCGTGGCCACAGTTTCGCAGACGGTTCCCCGGATTGTGATGGTCGTTCCTGCCAACGCCTTCCGCGACGAGGAGTTCGAGGTCCCGTTCAAGTATTTTGGCAGCCACGCCACCGTCATTGTCGCCTCGACCAAGCTCGGCGTGATAACAGGAATGATGGGCCACAAAGCCGAGGCCGAGATGCTTGTCAAGGATATCAATGTTGACAAGCTTGATGCGCTAGTCTTCATCGGCGGCGCTGGCGCCCGCCAGTACTGGAGGGACGCGACGGCTCACAAGCTTGCCAGAGAGACTGTCGCAAAAAAGAAGGTCCTGGCGGCGATCTGCATATCACCCGTTACGCTGGCCTATGCGGGCGTTCTAAAAGGCAAGCGTGCGACGGTCTTCGTCTCTGAGCGCGGTCGCCTGATCGAGAAGGGCGCCAAGTACACGGGCGAGGAACTCACGATCGACGGGCTGATTGTAACCGCGAGCGGGCCGAAGGCTGCTCAGCGGTTTGCCGAGGAGGTAATGAGGCTAGTCGTCGAGCAAGCAAGCAAGCGACTAAGAGAGCAAACACCGCGAGAGCTACCAAAAGCCGAATCCTCCGCCAGACCACACGGTCGGACACACTAGACGCTGCGTCAAGAGGGTCAAGAGAGCCAAATGAGATCGGTACTCGTGATGGTACTGGCTGGCGGCAGGGGCCAGAGGCTGCACCCCCTTACGAAGGACAGAACAAAGCCCGCTGTGCCCTTTGGTGGTATCTACAGGCTGATCGATTTCACGTTGAGCAACTGCGTCAACTCCGGAATGCGACGCGTCTATGTCCTAACGCAATACAAATCCGACTCGCTCAACCGCCATTTGAGCCTCGCATGGCGCATCTACAACCGCGAGCTCGACGAGTTCATTGACCCGATCCCCGCCCAGCAGCGAATCGGCGCTAGCTGGTATCTTGGCACAGCCGACGCAATATACCAGAACATCGAGCTGATAAAGCGGTCCGGCGCGAAATACCTCTTCGCTCTATCAGGCGACCACATCTACAAGATGGACTACCGCCTCGTGCTGGATTTCCACAAGGAATACAAGGCGGACGCATCGATCGCTGCCCTCGAGAAGCCCAGGGAGGTCGCGCGGGCGTTTGGCGTGGCCGCCATTGACACGGAAAGTCGGCTCGTTGACTTCCAGGAGAAGCCCGAGTGTCCGAGGACGATACCGGGGCGCGACGACGTGAGCCTCGTCTCGATGGGGGTTTACCTCTTCAACGTTGATTTCCTGCTCGACGCGCTTGAGAAGGACAGAAAGATGGACACCGAACACGATTTCGGCAAGAACGTCATTCCGACGATGATGAACACGGGCAAGGTCTGCGTCTATGATTTCCGCAACGAACTCACGCTTGAGCCTCGCTACTGGGAGGACATCGGGACGCTAGATGCTTGCTGGAAAGCCAGCATGGAGCTTTTGGAGTTGAACCCCAAGTTCAACCTTTACAACCCCAAATGGCCAGTCCGCTGCTATCACGGTCAGTATCCCCCAGCCCGAACCGTCTTTGGGGACGACGACCAGATGGGCTTCACGGGCAACGTGCTCGATTCAATGATATGCGGGGGCTGCGTCGTCGTCGGCGCAACGGTCAAACACTCTATACTCTCGCCAGGTGTTAGGGTCAGGTGCTACGCCGAGGTCGAAGATTCCGTCGTCATGGACTCAGTCATCATCGGCAAGAACGCCAAGATCAGAAAGGCGATCATCGACAAAGACGTCGTCATTGAGAACGGCGCCATTATCGGGCATGACGAGGCGCGCGACAGACAGCGCTTTGACGTCACCACGGGTGGAGTCGTCGTTGTCCCGAAAGACGCCGTAGTCAAAGCCTGATCGGTTGGCAGTGTAGGGTAGGCTTTCTAGCCTGCCATCATTCGTCCCTAGTTGGCGGTTAGCAGTGTAGGGCGGGCTTTCCAGCCTGCCAACAACACAAGAGATTAGGCAATACGATCCAGACATCTCATTTGCCGGCGTGATCGACGTGACGAACCTCGACCGCAAGCGAGACAAGAAGCCCCACATAGTCTAGATCGCGCAGTATTGCTCGTCCACGCTGAAGTTTTCAGGACCAAACAAGAGCACGTGGCGGCCCGGATAATCGATGTTTTTCCGAAGAATAATCGAGACTTTTCCGATGATTGGGTGCTCGACGCGAAGGTGGCAGAGGAGAAGAAGCCTGGCGAATAGCCTTGAGAAGAGCTGGTCGCCATCTCATGTTTGTTGTTCACCAGTTGCCTGTGTTACATTTGGCTCATGCAGGCGGCGTTGCTCGCGAGTTCTAAACTGAGACTTCTGGGAGGGCATCAATGACGGTCCGGACGTTCACCGCGGTCTTGCACAAGGAAGACGACATCTAGTGGCTGAATGCCCAGAGGTGGGCACTGTTAGCCAGGGATATACGATTGACGAGGCGATTGAAAACCTGCAGGAGGCAACGGAGCTTTATCTCGAGGAGTTCCCCGCGCGGGGAATCGACCTTGAGGTATGCGGCTCGAGTCCGTACCGGGGAGGTCAAAGAGGAAGCTCATAGGTCGTGGACATGTGTGATTAACAGATGAACCGGGCGAAGCGGTCCCGAGAGTTGATGCATTCCTCGCGGGGCCGTCCTGCCCCGGAAGCAGTGGAGCCAGAGAAGGAGGCCGGATGTGATCAGGGATTTCGAGGCAGTAAAGAAGCAGCTAAAGGAGCTCGCTAGCATTGTAAACTCATTTTCATCTGAAGCCGTTCAGCTCCGGGTTATTGAATTGGTTTTTGGGATGCAAGATGAAGAAGAAGTGGGACCCTCACCAGCTGACGAGAAACCCGCTAGGAAGAAACGCACTCCGAAGAAGAAGGCTGGCGTGAAAAAGGAGGGCAGCCCACAAAAGGCCAGGAAGAAGGCCACTACTGCTAAAGGACCTGCAGTGATTTTGAGTGAGCTAGCCGGGACGGATTTCTTTGAATCTCCGCGAGCCATCAGTGAGATTGTTGAATACTGCGAAACTAATTATGCGCGCCGCCTCAAGAGCAATCAGTTCTCCCCCAAACTCGGGAGAATGGTGCGTGATGGTGAGTTGACTAGAGAGAAGAACGCCAATGGCCAATATGAGTATAAGAAAGCATGACAAATTGTTGGAGAGCGCGCTTGCAGCGATTGGCAAGAAGTTCCGCACGCGAATCATCACATCTTACCTAGACCTCAAGAGGAATTACGTGGAAAGCCGCTACGAATCTGCGGGCCTTTCCGCGGGGAAGTTCTGCGAGATCGTTTTTCGACATTTGCAGAATACCATCACGGGCACATATGTGCCGTTCAACCAGAAAATCAAGAATTTCGCGGATGCATGTCGAAAGCTGATCGCAGCCCCGAGTGGGGCCGGAACCGAGTCAGAGCGCGTGATCCTGCCCCGCGCTTTGGTCTTTCTATACACGATGAGGAACAAGAGAGGCATTGGCCATGTCGGCGGCGATGTCGACGCAAATGAAATCGACGCTGTCGTGATTGCCCGAACAGCGGATTGGGTATTATGCGAGCTCATACGGATCAATCACCGGATGTCACTCGAGGAGGCTCAAGACCTTGTTGACTGCATATCCATTCGTCAAATACCAGCCATCTGGGAGGTTGGAGGAAAGAAGCGGGTCCTATTGGATGGGCTTGCGGCAAAGGACCAGGTCCTTCTTCTGCTCTATTCCTGTCCCGATTTCGCCGTGTTAGTTGAGGATCTGTGTGATTGGATTGAATACTCCAATCTATCTGTTTTCAGAAGCAATGTCCTGGGGAATCTGCACACGAATCGACTCCTTGAGCACGACAGAGATGCAGACTACGTCGTTCTGTCACCAAAGGGCGCGAGATGGGTGGAGGAGAACCTACTCAATGGGGGGGACACGCTGGGTAGCCGTGCGTAGAACGCAAGGGGCAATGTCAGACCGCCGAACGCCCATCACGGCTTCTTATGTAGCTTGACGATGAGGTCGGCGAGGAGGCCCAGGACACCGATGATGACGCCGGTCAGGAGGAGTACTATCTCGGACTCCTTGAAGTCATGCAGGACGAACGAGTCGTAAAGACCTTTGATGACGCCGAGCATGAGGAAGAAGACGGACAGCGGCACAAACACCTTGAGCGGCTTGAAATACATGACGGTCTTGAGGATGAACATCACGTAGCTGTAGGAATCGGCTATCGGGTGGAACGTCGATCTGCCCGTGCGCTTCCTATAGTCAATCGGAATGAACGCGACATCCCGCTTCTCGCTCAAAAAGGCCACCGTCATCGTTCCGACCCAGGAATGTCCTTCAGGGGTGATGTTGAGGTATCGCATGACGAGGTCGCGCCTCATGGCCCTGAAGCCAGAGTTGAGGTCCTCGATGTGCTCGGACGTGATGTATTCCGCAAGCCGGCGGATTATCGTCTTGACGGGCTTGCGAAGCCATCGAACCGTCCCTGCCTCCTTTATCCTCGCGCCGACGACCATGTCGTATCCCTCGTCAATCTTTGCGAGCAGTCTGGGGATATCCTCGTTCGGATAGGTATTGTCTGCGTCGGTCATGACGATGATCTCACCCCTGGCAGCCTTGACGCCCCTGGTTCGCGCTACACCGACACCCTTGTTCTCGGGTAGCCGTAGGACGCTGACGCCCATCGCCTCCGCCAGTTCGCCCGTCCCGTCCGTTGAGCCGTCATCGACGACGATTACCTCGTAGCTGTAGCCCGACGATTCCATGGCGGTGATTATCGCCTCAATGTCAGCCTCGATAGCCGCCGCCTCGTTGAACGCGGGCACGATTATGCTGACGTAAACATCTGTATCGACCACTCGTCGCGATCCCTTCATTCATATTGAGCCGCATTGCCTACACGCAATTGACCGAGCCAATCTAAGCCCCGGGCGTTGCGTTGTCAATGTCGGGCGTAGGGGCGGAAGTTACCCGGCTGGACCATACTGGCATCTGGTGCGGTGTAGGGGCGGTGCTTGCCCCGCCCTAAAGGCAGAAGGGTGCGGCAAGCAGCACCCCTACAGCATTAGGGATGGCCGGACATTCGCCGCGTCAGGCCGCGGCGAGTGAAAGCGGTGCCTGGTCACCGCACTCCAAAGCTGTCAATACAAGCGGCAGCAAGTCGAGGTGTCATGGTGAAACCGCGTACATGAGTTGTTGGGCAGAGCGTTGACGTATCAACGCCTTGACCGCAGTGCGGGACCCGGCCCGAAAAAAACGAGAATCTCGGCCAACAAAACGGGGATTTTCCGACGTTTTCACGGACATTGGTGAATAAGTTTGTGGTGCGAATGATGAACAAGCGACGAGCGAGGTTTGAATGAGTTGCAGCGAGCGGGACGAGGCGAACGGCAGCGGCAAGAACGGCCTTATGGCCAAGTGGCAGACACTTCTGAGAGTAGTTGAGCGGCGGTTCAAGGCGGCGATAGCAAAGGAGGAGAAGAACGGGCGGCTCAGGCCCGAGACCGAGAAGACGGTCGCGACATACATAAAGACACTCCAGGCGTTTGCAAAGGAGGTCAAGCAGATTGAGGAGAATGGCGAGGGGGACGGCGCAGCGGCGAGGGAGGTTGCTGAGCACCTGTGGACACTTTCGCTCTCCAAGCGAGACAAGAGCGCAATCGCGTCGGTCCTGAAGGAGCTGAATCTACCAGTGGGCAAACGACCCGGCATAAGAGGTGGCAGATCACGTGAGCAAAACCAAAACGATCAGAAGATACAGCAAGGAAGAGCGGATCAAAGAAGGCTTTCGTTCGATGAACCCGACGACGAGAGTGAGGATGGCCATGGCGCTTTGGGGTCTTCTTGAGGGCTCAAGCACCGAGTTCCTGGAGATTCAGCGGAGCATCTTCTGGGACCCCGTCTATCAAAGGCCCCCGTGTGACATGGAGGAGTTCCTACTTTCAAAGGACTATCTGGGTCTCACCGACGCGGCAGACCGGCCTTATGTCCACCAGCGGCTGATGCAGCTGCTTGTCCTGACCGACGACGACGCGATCAGGGAGATATACCTCTGCCTGGGCAAGGATTCTGGCAAATCGTTCTTCGCGGCGTGCATGGCTTGCCGAATGGTCTATGTTTTGTCGTGCCTCAGGCCGTCGCCGCAGCACGCCTTGCCGAACATCGCCCCGGGCTCTGGAATCCAGATCATAAACCTCGCAACCGACAACCAGCAAGCAATGCGCTCCGTTTTCAAAGAGCTCGAGATCAAGATCAGCGGCAAGGCCGGCAGAGGCCCCTCAAGATGGTTCAGTCGATTTGGCTTCGAGAAGCGTGTCGATAGATTCGTTTTTCCGAACAGTATAGAGGTCATCTGCGGTCATTCCCGGGCCGAAGCCTGGCTCGGCGCCAACACGATACTCGGGACCATTGACGAGGCGTCGTATTTCATTGAGGCGAGAAACAGGCGCCTCGATGAGAGCGGCTACCCGACCAGCCTTGCCGAGAAGAACTACAACGCGTTCTACGGCAGTTGCAGGACGCGGTTCCCCAACCACTACAAGATCATCCTGATCTCGTCGCCCAAACACCAGGCCGATTTCCTATTCCGCAAGATCAATCAGACGAGGCGATCTGGTAGCCCGGTTGACGTCGATTCAGTTCAGCTCCGAGCGTCCTATCCGGAGCGCAAATCGGCTGATACAACACGCGTGAGACAGGCTGGGCTTGACAAATACGACAGCGGATTCGTCGCGTTTATCGATGGCTCGCGCCTCGCGGTTCAGGCGCCGTCGTGGGAGCTGAAGGACGACGAGACGATTCTCGACTACGAGGACGATTTCAAGAACAACCCGATAATGGCAGCGAGGGACTTCGGGGCGCAGCCGCATCTTACGGAGTCACCGTACTTCGAGTTCGACCGGCTGGAGCACTGCATCGACTGCAATCGCAAGGCGCCGCTGGCGTTCTTGAGCGCGCCTGGGGAGCCTGAGATGGACGTTCCCGAGTCGGTCTTGATGCAGAAGAGGCGCCTTTCGTGCGAGTTGTCAGGCCATCCCGACCGGGACTACTTCGCCCACATCGATTTCGCGACGGGCGGTAAGTTCGGCAGGGGCGACGCCTGCGGGTTCGCTCTCGGCCACGCGCAGGAGGCGATTGGTCAGGGCGGACAGCCGTTCTATCGGGTTTTCTTCGACCTTGTTACGAGGTTCCAATATGCCGACGGCAGGCCGGTTGATGCCGAGGACCTGTGCGACTTCGTGCAGTTCCTCAAAGCAGGAAAAGGCGAGTTCAGGCCTGCGAGGCGCCTCACATCCTGGGAGACGCACGATGGCTCGGGGTTTTCTCGGCTGTCAGTGAGCATCGACGGCTTTAACCGCGAGCTCCTCTCGCAGCTGCTCACGAAGCGCGGCGTGAGCGTTGATTACTTTTCTCCGGACAAGAGCAGGGATTGCTGGCAGATTGCCGAGTATGCCCTTTACAAGGGCTGGGTATCGCTGTATCCGCATCCAATTCTTGAGGCGGAGATCAAGATGCTTCAAGTAACCGACAGCGGCATCCCGGACCACCCACCGCACGGCTTCAAAGACATGCTCGACGCGGTCGTAGCGGTCATCTACCGGGCGCTCACAACAGCTCGGGCGAAATCGGCAGGACGCGGGTATCAGGGCGTCAAAGGATAGGGGTAAGTGGGGGACAAAAGGAAAAAAGGATAAAGGGAAAAAAGGACAACGCGCCAGTTTCCCGTAGGGGCGGTTCACGAACCGCCCTCTGAGGACACAAGGCAAACGGACACGGGGAGAGCACGATGAACAGGAACACGAGGAAGAAACAACGCCTTTTGAGGCTCTGTCGCAAATACGGCTACCACGAGACAGCGTCGATTCTGAAGACGCGAATCGAGAGAGCAAGGCGTGCTCAGATGGGGGATGACACGCCGATTCTTCATAACCTTACCCAGCAGGAGGATGCGCCGAGATGACGATATGCACCGAGTGTGAGAAGCGGGACACGTGCACCGAGCTCTGCGACAGGGTCCGTAAAATGACGTACGGCGGTGGCAAGAAACGAAAACGCAGAACATATCCCGTCGATTTCCAGACGTTTGAGGCCAAATCGACCGCGGAGCTCAACCGGTTTCAGATCGAGTCTCTTCACGCGATAAGTTACCGGCCGATCGAGAAGATCGAGCTTCGCGTCCTGCTGGAGCAGATTCTGGCATTACTCTCCGTTGGCCAGCGCTTCGTGTTCGTAAGGAAGATGGAAGGCTACACCAACCGCGAGATCGCGGACCTGACGGGCTTGAGCGAGAAGGCTATCGAGCAGCGCCACACCCGCGCCCGCAAGCGCCTCAAGCGTGTCCTCAGCAGAATGAACGGGGATTTGAGGTAGGTTTTGGCCGCTTTGGAGTGCGGTGACCTGGCACCGCTTTCATTTGCCGGGGCCTCACGGGGCATCGACCCTATGTCGATTGGCGTCCAGGCCTCAGGACCACCGTCTGAAAGGTCAAGAAGGCAATCTATGAGATGGTGGTGTCAAGCCACCACCAATGAAAGCGGCGTCATGCCGCCGCAATCCAAAAGGCCAGAGCCGCCGGCGTCAATCTGATTTTTCGGGTTCGCGCACTCTTGCCGCGTGAGGCGCCGTTTGGTATTCTTGCGGTATGGAGCCGTTCGACTCGACTGAAAGTGAGAATAGCGCGGCGAGGAACAGGTGGGTTCTGCTGGCCATCATTGGCGTCGCGGCCGGGATATTCCTGGCGGGAATCCGGAAGGACCTGCCATATTCGCACGAGAGCGACGAGAACCTCTACGTGGAGCGCGCTGTGCGAATGGCCGCGTCGGGGGAACTCAATCCGCGCTGGTTCGGCAACCCCGGCTCGACAGTGCTCTACCCGCTTATTGGCCTATTTCACGCATGGCATGCGATAGAATACGGCGGCAGCTTCCTTTGCGCAGACAACAACATCATCTCAGCATTCACGTCTGATCAATCCCAATTCTACCTGCTGGGCAGGCTGCTCACGGTATGTTACGCGCTTCTTTCTGTGCTGATGACGTATCTGGTGGGGCGAAGGCTCTTCGGGGAGCGGGTTGCTTTAGTCGGGGCGTGGTTCTCGATCCTGTCCCCTCTCGTCGTGTATTACGCCCAGGTTGTCCGAACTGACCTGGCAGGCTCGTTCTTTGGGATGCTGAGCCTATGGCTCATGCTGCGGCTCTATGACCAGCCATCAACCCAAAACCAGCTGCTCGCTGGGCTTTCGATTGGGTTCTCCGTTGCGACGAGGTATTTCCTGGTCACCCTGGTTCCCATCCTGATAGCGATCGACGTGCTGGTCGTGCGTCAGAGCCGTCGGAATCAGGACAGACCACCAGCCTCCCGGCGCACAATCGCCGTCGGACTCCTTGCCGTTTTGCTGGGGTTCGCCATTACCACACCTTTTTTTGTCCTGGACCTATCGACAGCGCTGACAGACCTTACACGCGAGGCTCGGCCGAGGCATTTCGGCGCTGACGGCCTCTCTCCGGCGGGCAATCTGACCTGGTACGTGACGAAAGCGATACCAGCGAGCATCTCGTTGCCGCTTGCCATACTCGCCGCAATTGGCGTGTTGCTTGTCCTGCTTCGGCGCCGCCCCGAGCAGCTGCTGGTCCTGGGCTTCGTGGTGGTCTTCGTGCTCTCGACCAGCCTGTCCCGCCTGCACTGGAATCGCTGGATGATCCAGATATTCCCGATTCTGTGCCTCCTGGCCGCGGAAACGATCTGTGGGGCGTCTTCACGGTTATCCAGTCTCTTTCGACTCGGGCCTACGTATCAACGCGTTCTGTTGTGTCTTCTGATCGCGCTCACCTCAGTCCTGCCTCTTCACGACCTGCTGCTATACGAGGTCAGTGAGACAGCCACCAGCACGAGAATACTGGCCCGAGAGTGGATCATAAAGAACCTGCCGCCGGGAACTAAAGTAGCGTATGAACCGTTCTCTGTGCCGCTTAGCGGCACCGACCTGTTAGTCTTTGGCCCGAGGGTGCTGGCCGCACGGCGCAGTTTGCTGGACTACTATCGCACTGGATACCGCTATCTGGTGGTCAGTAGCGGCGTCTATGACAGGTTCTTTGCCGAATCCAAGCGCTATCCAAGGGAAGTCGCGTTTTACAGGACGCTCTTCGCCGAGGGACATCTCGTCAGAGAACTCAATCCTTCACTCCTCAGAGGCGGACCAACGATACGCATCTACAGGCTGGGAGGGCCGCTGCCCACCGAGCAACTGAATCAGCAGAGCGATAAGGAAGTACAGAAATGACGCAGACAATCATCGACCGGCTCTTGAAGAGCGACGAGCCGTCAATCCGGTACAAGGTCCGAGTCAACGTTCTCGGCGAGGACCCCAATTCCACGAAGATTGCGCAGCTTCGCAGCGAGATCATGAACTCGGCTCGCGTCAAAAAGCTGCGTCGGAGTGGCAGTCCGACGGGACTATCCCACATCACCCCTACGGCAAATAGTTCGGCGCCCACTGGATACTCGCGACGCTTGCCGACATCGGCTACCCACGCGGTGACGAATCGCTCTTGCCCATGCGGGACCAGGTCTATGACTGGCTTTTCAGGATTGACAGCAGGGCGGGCATCAGAAGAATCAACGGCCGCGTCCGCCGGTGCGCCTCGCAGGAGAGCAACTGCGTCTATTCAACGCTAACGCTTGGGATAGCGGACGAGCGAACGGACGAGCTGGTCCGGCGCCTCATCGAGTGGCAGTGGCCAGACGGCGGCTGGAATTGCGACAAGAAGCCTGAGGCGGTCAACTCGTCGTATCACGAGAGCATCATCCCGCTGCGCTCACTTGCGCTTTACGCGAAACTCAGGGGAAGCGACGAGGCGAGGGCGGCTACCGAACGCGCCTCAGAGCTCTTCCTGAAGCGAAAGCTCTTCAGACGGCAGAGCGACGGCAGCGTCATCAAGCCCAGCTTTGTCGAGCTCTTCTATCCTCCCTATTGGCATTATGGCGTCCTGATCGGCCTGAAGGTAATGGCCGAGGCGGGATTCATTCACGACGAGCGGTGCTGGGACGCGCTTGACCTTCTGGAGTCCAAGCGTCTGCCAGACGACGGCTTCCCAGCAGAGAGGAGATACTACAAGCCCACCGCTCAGAAAAGGGTCGCTGGCCAGGACCTCGTGAATTGGGGCGGCGTCTCAAAGCGAAAAGCCAACGAATGGGTTACCGCCGACGCCCTCTATGTTTTAGGGGTGGCCGGCCGGCTGGAGATCTGATAGTCGCAGATGGCTTTCAAAGGGTAATCAGGTTTGTAGGGGCGGGGGGTGGGGCCACCCCCGCCAGTTGTCGAAACAAAAAAAAAGTTTGGCGCCGGCCCCACACCAC
>CBDVDH010000069.1:0-16016 GCA_965372715.1 uncultured bacterium
TGACGCCTGGCCCGCCTCGATCTTCTTCACCGCCCGGCCCACAGGACTTCCGTTCCTCTCTCGATACCATTCCAGCCAGGCGAACTGTGACGGCAAGCGGGTCGGCTGGGTGAACATGACGGAGATGAGGTCATACGCAACCGTGTCCAACGGGGTATCCTCCGTGTCCAGACACCCGACGGTTCGCCGATTGATGTCGCAGGCGGCAAACCTCGCTCCCAACTCGTCGCGCGGACCGTTGAACGCAAAGGACAGGATGTCCGGCGGCGGCATCAGGTAAGAGGCCTGCCGCGCCCTAAGGAGCGCCTCGACGTCATCACGCCGAGTGATCTTTTCGTCGGCCTGCCCTATTACAACAAGCTCATCCAGCCTAGTGTCAGGGCATTCGGCGATCTTCTGAAGCACGTCTTCAATCAGAGCGAAGCGAAGCTCTCGGCCGGAGATGAGCGTTGCCAAAGCCCGAACACGGTCAATAAAGACTGGCTCGCCCTCCTTGACGAATTCCGGCTTAGTCGCAACTACTGTGAGCGGCGCGGTTCGATCGGGCAACTGAGGGCCGAGTTTCACAGCATGAACAGCAAAGTATTTAGGTTTTTTCGCGAGCGCGTTTTCTTCGGGCAACTGAGCGCCGAGACTCTCTACCGGGATCCTGCCCCTCCCGCCCAATCTACACGCCCAGGGGAAGTCCATCGCCAGACCGAAATTGCTGGCCGCGATGAGGGCCACCAGCATAAAGCCTACAACGCTTGAGGCCCGGAGCCGCCCTCTTCTCCAGGCATGTAATAGTAGAGCGAGTGCCAACGCAAGCCCTCCCAGCACGAATACGGAGCTCGGGCCGTCCTGCTTCACGAACGCGTAGAACGTGCCGCCCGCCAGTGCAACGAGTAACCCGATCTGAAGCGAAGCAATCCTGGGCCTGGGCCTCCCCTCGAACGTCTTTAGGACCAAGACCAGCATAAGCGCAAATGCGACGCTGGCGGGATAGCCATACCTCATCTGCGGTCCCTGGAGAAAGGCTGGACTCAGCAAGACCAAGGCTAGCAGAGCCAGAATCCGCGTTCTGGCCTGAAGCACGCATAATAGAAAGAAAATCGCGCCAAGCGCCCCGAAGAAACCATATTCAACTGGACACCAAAGGATCGTCAACAAGCCATGGCCGGTCCTCAGCAAGAAGCTAGGCGTGATCTCTAGGGTGGGAGTCATAAAGGCCAGCGCGGACTTCAGCGTCATGTAGCCGGCAACCAGGACAACTGAGATCGCCGCTGCAATTAGAATCCTTCTTTTCGCCCCTTCTGCAGGCCTCTCGAAGGGGAGGAACCAGATAAGCCCTAGTACAAGAGGCATGACCAGCGCAAACTCCTTGCTGGCTATGGCAAGGAGCATAGACAGAGATAGGGCAAACAGCGCGCCAATGCCGCCTTGACGCACGTACCTGACCGAAAACAGAACAGCTGATAGCATAAATGTCGTGCAGATGGCGGTATCGTTGGCCGAAAGCCAGGCCACCGCCTCGAAGTTAAACCAAAAGACCGCAAACAGAAGCGAGGCGCACAGCGACCATACACGGTCAAGGCCTAGCAGTCTCCGCGCAACGACGGAAACGAGCACGGTGTTGATCAAGTGAACGAGGACGGCCACGGCGTGGTAATACTCGATTCGTGTCCCAAACACTGCGAATTTGAGAGCCCAGACATAATCAGCGAGAGGACGAAAGAACCTAGATTCCCCTGGACTCAGTCCCGGTCTTTCCCCTCTGAAGAAATAATTGACTAGAGTCTCGCCGAGCTCCTTGTGCCCGTAGGAGACGAAGTCATCGGTGAAAAGGTCGAACTCAAGAGACGGCAAATAAAGGCCGGCGAGCAATCCCAGTATCAAGAACCACAACCAGACGTAGCGAAACGTGGGCGTTCCCATTCTGTCCAAATCCGAAAGACCTGACCATTTCATCACTGACCCATCGGCAGCACTTGCGGAGTGCACGATCCAGTAACGATAGCAGCTGACCACTCTGAGTCAAGGCCAGTGGCTAGACCCGAAAAATCAGATTGACGCCGGCGGCTCTGGCCTTTTGGAGTGCGGCGGCTTGACGCCGCTTTCATTGGTGGTGGCTTGACACCGCCCTCTCATAGATTGCCTTCTTGACCTTTCAGACGGTGGTCCGGAGGCCTGGACGCCAATCGACGTAGGGTCGATGCCGCGTCAAGCCGCGGCGAGCCAAAGCGGTGTCAAGCCACCGCACTCCGAAATCACCCAATGGGTGCAACTCACAGACCGACTCCTGTCGAGCTCATAACCTCTGGGCAGCGAAAAAACGTGTTCATCCCTCCATGTCCTTTGCCGTCAATCTGATTATTAGGGCTAGAGGAGTTTCCCCAACGGGGAAACGGGAGAAAAGGGGAAAGGGAAAAAAGGAGAAGAGGGACTGCTGTGCCCCAGTGTAAAGGCTCCAAACCCCCCTCACGAACGCAGGGCGGCCTGTCGCGCGGGCCTTCTGCCAGATAGACGTATTCCACTTCCCAAGGGTCCTGAACGTGGCTATGCAGGAACTCACTCAAGGATTTGAACCTCGGGTTTGGGGAAACTCCTGCAGTAGCTAGGCCGGGCAATCAGATTGGCGGCGTTGACGTTGTGGGCTCATCTGTTTGAAAGGCGATTGATGTTGCCAATCGGCGGCAATGCTGCCGTCCATCCGTTCATGTCTGAGGCGAGCTCGGCACATGCGAGCCGACCAGTTTCGCTCGCCAGCAAAAGGATCTTTGGGAGTGCGGCACGCACCTTGACAGGAATTGGGGTGGGTGATATTAGAGGGGTTCGCGGTTAGGTTGGCGGCTACGGACGTTCTTTTCTCACGAATAGTCAGAGGGGAAGTATTTGCGCACGCCTAGGTCGAGAAGGTCAGGTAGGTCACGGTCGGTTCCGGTCCAGGTTTTCTTACTTGCCGTTACGATAATGGCCGCGGGCGCGAGTTTTGGCGTGGGCACATCTTCGTCCGGCGTTCGCCCCGGGCCTCCGGTTAATCCTTCCGTGCGCGACAGGCCCAACGATGCGGGCTGTGCCATTGAGGTCACATGGGAGGCTTCTTTCGACGACTCCAGGGGCCGCGGAATCGTCAACTCATATTCGATTTTTCGCTCTTTGGAAGCGGTAAGTGGTTTTGCGAACGTAGCCACAATCAACTCAGGCCGTGAGCGATACCTATATGTTGACGAGAAGGTCGAGGACGACAAGCGGTATTTTTACAAGATAGTCGCGGAGACTGGAAGCGGCGCCTTCTCCGAGCCAAGCGTCATAGGCCCTGTCATCTCATCCGCCCAGTGGTTCCACACCGACCGCTACAACATGCTCTTCGCCTTGATCATTGTCTCGGCATCGGTACTGATATTCATCTCTATGGCTCGCAAAGGGAAAGAGCTCTACATCAGGCCGATTGCTGGCCTCCAGGCGGTTGACGAGGCGGTGGGCCGCGCAACCGAGATGGGGCGCCCCGTTCTCTACATTCCAGGCATTCTGGATATGGACGACGTCCAGACAATAGCCGGGGTTGCCATCCTGGGCCGGGTCGCAAGAAAAACAGCGGAATATGAGACGCCGCTGTCGGTCCCCGTTTCGCGCTCCGTCGTTATGTCCGCCGCGCAGGAGACTGTGAAGGAGGCGTATTGGGACATGGGCAAGCCGGACGCCTATCACCCGGAGATGGTTCGCTATCTCACTGACGATCAATTTGGCTACGCGGCCGGCGTCGATGGCATTATGCTCCGCGAGAAGCCCGCCACCGTCTTCTTTATGGGCGCGTTCTATGCGGAGTCTCTAATACTCGCCGAAACAGGCCACTCAATAGGAGCGATACAGATCGCGGGCACGGCCATGACCTCACAGCTGCCGTTCTTCGTTACCGCGTGCGATTACACCCTCATCGGCGAGGAGCTCTTCGCGGCCGGGGCATACTTGACAGAAGACCCCCGCCTGCTCGGAAGCCTCAAGGGCCAGGACGTCGCCAAGGGGCTTGCGATTGCCTTCATAGTGATCGGGATCATCCTCGAGTCGTTCGGCTATCACTGGCTAACCGACTTCCTTAAAGTGAACTAATCAGGGCAGGTTCATGAGGCGCGAATTTCCGCTGGTCATTACATTCGTTTGCGGCATCACGATGATCGTTCAGTTCTTCATCCCTCACGAGCCTTTCGGCGGCATGAAGTCCTACTTCCAGCACTCTTACATGATCATTGCCGCGTTTGCGATGCTGCTGGGAATCGGCAACTTGACGAAAATCCACGTCAAGAAAATCCGCGACAAGAGACCACAGTGGGGATATAGCATCGTCCTTTTGGCTGGGTTGCTCGGCATGGCAATTCCGGGCCTCTTCATCGGCGGAATCAAGGAAGACACCATCTTTGATTTCCTCTTCAAGAACGCGCACGTGCCGATGCAATCGACTATGTTCTCTCTTCTCGCCTTCTTCGTCGCCTCGGCCTCGTATCGCGCGTTTCGAGCGAGGACCGTGGATGCGGCGCTTCTTCTCATAGCCGGCTTCGTCGTCATGCTGGGCAGGGCGCCAATCGGCGATTATCTGACCTCGTTTATGCCGGACGGCTGGCAGATGTCCGATTACGCAAACTGGATAATGGCGATTCCGAATACGGCCGGCCAGCGTGCGATCATGATGGGCGCCGCGCTGGGCGTCGTTGCTACATCACTGCGTGTGATTCTCGGAATAGAAAGGAGTTACCTGGGCGGTGAGTAGCATGGCGCCCGCGATGAAACGCGGCATAGTCGATAGGCTCAGGGACATTGATCGGCGCATCATATTCATCTTTATCGTCGCCGCGGTTGTCATCCCGCTCTTGAGGCCGATTGGCCTCCCTCTGAAATCCAGCCCGCCATCGAGGGCGCTTTACCAGCAGTTCGAGAGCCTCCCTCAAGGTGCGGTGGTGCTCATGGCTTTTGACTACGACCCCGCAACGGACGTCGAGCTCGGTCCGATGAGCCTCGCAATACTGAAGCACTGCTTCCGGAAGGGCCACAAGGTCGTGGGTCTCGCGCTTTGGCCGCAGGGCGCCGGCCTTGCCAGGGCGACCTTTGCGGAAGCGGCAGAAGGATTCAACGTTAAATATGGTGTCGATTACGTCAACCTGGGCTTCAAGGCTGGGGGGCTTGTGGTCATCGATTCTCTGGGCAGGAGCTTCAGCGGGAGTTTCCCGAAGGACATTGACGGAAGACCGGTTGAGAACCTGCCGCTGATGAAGAACATCAACACCTACGCGGATATCGACTTCGTGATGAGCATGTCGGCCGGGGACCCCGGGCTTCCGTTCTGGATCATGATGGCCCAGGGCCGCTACGGCAAAAAGGTCGGCGGCGGCTGCACAGCCGTTTCGGCCCCGATGCTCTATCCATATTACCCGAACCAGTTGGTTGGCCTCTTAGGAGGCATGAAGGGCGCCGCGGAATACGAGCTCCTGGTCAGTGCCAAGGGCGCCGCAACGAAAGGTATGGACGCGCAATCGATCGCGCACGCCGCCATAGTGTTGTTCGTCATCATCGGGAACATCTTCTACTTCATCAGCAGGCGGCGTGAAGGCCGAGGAGGCTCTCGGATATGAGCCTCGAGTTCAGCACGTGGCTGGCAGCGCTTCTGACGCTCTGCATCTTCAGTTTTCTTTACAAGGATAATCCCTTCTATAAGTTTGCCGAACACCTCTTCGTCGGTATCTCCGCTGGCTACTGGCTCTGCTATAACTACTGGAACATGGTCAAGCCAAACCTGATCGATAACCTCTGCGAACACGAATGGCGGTATCTTCTTCCGGCAGTCCTTTCCGCATTCATGCTCATGAGGCTGGTTCCCAAAATTGGATGGCTCTCCAGGTGGCCGATTGCGTTCATGGTCGGCTCCGGCGCCGGCCTCATGATTATCACCTATTTGCAGACGAACTTCCTCCAGCAGATAAGAAATACATTGGTTTCGCTTGACCCAGCCGGGCAGCCCTGGTATGTTGTCTTTGATAGTCTCTTACTCTTCGCGGGTGTGGTATCTGGACTTGTTTATTTCTTCTTCTCAAAGGCTCATACGGGCGTTACGGGCGGCGTTGCTCGCGTCGGCGTCGTCTTTCTCATGGTATGCTTTGGCGCCTCGTTCGGATACACCGTCATGGCGCGTATCTCACTTCTGATCGGAAGGATGTACTTCTTGATGCACGAATGGCTTGGATTGGTATAACGTGCCAAGATTGAGGAGTAATCTGCGTCTTCTCTCGCCTGGCTTATCCCCGGCATTCGTATTCTCTTTCTTGATCGTATTGTTCGCCCTTTGTGGCACAGCATATTCTCAGGTGGAAGCCTTCGACGCCCCTCCCGCCCCAGCCACGAATGTAGTGCTGAAGGACGCACCCGACGACGAAGGTGGCGCGATAACGATTTACTGGACGCTTTCGGCGGATGATGCAGGCGGAGCAATGGACGTCGTTGGTTATGAGATCCGTCGCTCGGAGGTTCCCCATGGCCCGTTCGAGACCGTCAAGTCGGTTCCGAGGGGTTCTTCTGAAGCCGCGGACGAGACCGACCTCGAAAACGACGTCAACTACTTCTATCAGGTTGTGGTCAAGGACGTCTCAAGTGAAACGCCCTCCGCAGTGGCAGGTCCGATTCAGGCGAAGGTTCAGTGGTTCAATCTTGGCCGCCTCAACACTCTTATCGTAACTTCCATCTATATCGGTCTTCTCCTGTATTTCATCTTGCACGCCAAGAAGGGCACGAATCTATTCATCCGTAGGATCGCCGGCCTTGATGCGCTTGACGAGGCGGTTGGCCGGGCAACTGAAATGGGCAAGCCGATTCTATACGTTCCTGGTATCAGCACTATCAGCGACGTTGCCACAATAGCGTCGATTAACATCCTGTCGGGCGTCGCCAGGACCGTCGCGGAATACGATACGAGGATAATCGTGCCGAACTACGACCCGATCGTGATGACGGTGGCTCAGGAGGTTGTCAGGGAGGGGTTCCTGGCGGCAGGGAAGCCCGACGCCTATAACGAGCAGGACGTGTTCTACGTGACCACGAACCAGTTCGCGTTCGTCGCCGCCGTTGATGGGATCATGGTCCGCGAGAGGCCAGCCACGAACCTATTCATTGGCATGTTCTTCGCAGAATCGCTGATTTTGGCGGAGACCGGCGCATCGACCGGCGCAATCCAGATAGCCGGCACCGACGCGGTCGCCCAGCTGCCGTTCTTCATAGCGGCCTGCGATTATACTCTCATCGGCGAGGAGCTCTACGCGGCGAGCGCTTACCTGAGCCGTGCTCCGTTGCTTATGGGCAGCCTCAAGGGACAGGACTGGATGAAGATATTTCTTATTGGCTGCATCCTGATTGGTATTGTTACGCTCTTGTTTGACTATGAAGGCTTCAAGAATCTGTTTGAGACACCATTGATGATTTTTAGGCAGTAACGTTGTTTGGCGGGCTTGTGGGTTGTATAGGACTTCAGATTTGACATGATGAGAAGACAGCTTCCTCTCATAATCTGCTTCGTTGCTGGCATGGTGATGTTGGCGCAGAACTTCATCCCTCCGCTAACGTGGATATATCAGCAAGCGATCGCCTGGGCAAGGATCATAGCGAGTATTGCGCTCTTCATAGGTTTGATCAGCCTGGTCCGTGTGCACACAACCAAATTGAAGCGAAAGGCCCCTGGCTGTCAGTATAGCTATGTAACCCTCTTCGCTCTGTGTTACATGATGCTCGCCGGACTCCTGACTCGCTATCACTTCTTTGTTTGGCTGCATGACAAGAGCGACGCTGGCTCGACAGGCGATTACATTGTCTCGGTATTCGAGAACGCATTCAACTTCCAGGAGTTATTCCTGAATATTCAGATCCCTATTCAGGCTACGATGTTCTCCCTATTGGCGTTCTTTATCGCCTCGGCGGCGTTCCGCGCTTTTAAGGCGAGAACGTTTGAGGCGACGCTGCTCCTGATCGCGGCGACGGTCGTCATGCTCGGTCGTGTGCCGCTCGGCCAGATGATTCCGTGGATACCGGAGATCACAACTTGGATTCTTGAGGTGCCGAACACAGCCGCAAAACGCGGAATAATGATTGGTGTCGGCCTGGGCATGAGCTCAACAGCATTGAAGATCATGCTCGGGATCGAGCGGACATATCTGGGCATGAAAGACTAGGTGAGACAGCGATGAGTTTTCTGCGGTTCTTACTCAGGATGGACAGGCGGATCGTTTTCGTCCTCGTTGCGCTTGCTGTTGTAACGCCGTTGATATTTCCGCTCAATCTGCCGATTGAGGTTACCCAGCCAGTACGGCAACTGCATTCAGCGATTGACCGGCTTCCGGCCAGGAGCCGCCCTGTTCTCGTCTCCGTGGATTATGATCCATCGACCGTGCCGGAGCTTATGCCGATGACGCTCGCGGTTCTCAGACACTGCTTCAGCAAAGAGATACCAGTCATCGTAACAACTATGCTCCCCGCCGGCGCAGGACTTGCAAGAGACGCCATGGAGACCGTTGCGAGAGAATATCCCAATCTGTCCTATGGGACGGATTACGCATATATGGGCTACAAGCCCGGCTATTCGCTGGTCATGCTCGGAATCGGTGAGGACTTTCATCAGACCTATCCCTCGGATGGATTTGGAACTCCGAGCTCGGAGCTGCCAATCCTCAAGAACGTGAAGAACTACGATGATATAGCTATGGTGGTTGATTTCACGGCCTCAGCAGCTTATGAGGTCTGGATCATGTTTGCGCATCAGAAATATGGATGCATGGTCGGCGCAGGAGTTACCGCTGTCATGGCAAGTGATGCGTATCCGTACCTGAACGCGGGGCAGCTTGAGGGATTGCTCGGCGGCCTCAGCGGGGCCGCCGAATACGAGAAGCTCATCGACAAGCCGGGAGATGCCACCGTCGGAATGGATGCCCAGTCCATTGCGCACATCCTCATCATCATTCTGATTATCCTCGGCAACATCGCCTACTTCGCTACGAGGCGCGAGGGCAATACGACTCAAACTGCCGCTCGGCAACAGGGAGCCAGCAAATAACATGACTGGAATTGAGCTCTTCTGGGCCTGGGTTGCCGCATTTCTCACGCTGAGTATCTACTCATTCCTATACAGGGACAATCCCTTCTATAAGTTCGCCGAGCATCTCGTCGTCGGCGTCTCTGTCGGTTACATCTTCACGATCAACTGGTTCCAGGGACTGCACCCCTATCTGTTCGACCCGCTGGCAGATTCCGGGGACAACCCAATCAACCTGCTCCGACTCATACCCGCTTTCCTGGGCCTGCTATTCCTGCTCAGAATCAGCCGCAAATACAACTGGCTGAGCCGATTCACGATCGCCCTTCTAATGGGGATAAACTGCGGTGTGGCGATTCCCTACACGATTGAGACCAGGATCATCCAGCAGACCAAGGCCTCAATGATAAACCTCATTGACCAGCCGAGCTTCTGGGCGGGCTTCTGCAGCGTTCTGATTCTCATTGGCACAGTCTGCACCCTGATCTTCTTCTTCTTCTCGAAGGAGCACAAAGGCGTCCTGGGTGGCACGGCAAGGGTCGGCATTGTCTTCCTCATGGTCGGCTTCGGCGCCTCATTCGGCTACACCGTCATGGCCCGTATATCGCTTCTGATCGGCCGCCTCAACTTCCTCATCAACGACTGGGTTCTTGGCACCTGGGACTTCATCTGCGGATAGAAGCGATCTATCGCCCCACCCGCTGGTTTACGTGCCATTGTTCCCTCGCGCGAATGGACGCGCTTCGGTGTCGTAGCAGGCCCCCGCGCCTGCCCTATCTTATTGATCGTAAAGGGCAACCGCGGGGGGATTGCCCCTACACTGAGCGGGCGGCCACTTATGTCCCAGCCTCCAAGCACCGCCCCTACACCATGTTTTCGTCGGTGTGCTAATCTCTCTGTGTTCTTAGCACGTAAGGGAAGGAGAGAATGCAGGACAGTTTCGCCAGACGAAAGGCCGCATACATAGACCTCTCAAACGGGAAGGTGGAGCAGCGGCAGATTCCCGAAGATGCGAGGCGGACGCTGCTCGGCGGGCGAGGCGTCAATATGCTTGCGCTGCTCAAATACGCGCCGCCTCATCTCGAGCCGCTCTCGCCTGAGTCGCCGCTTATTGTGGGTAACGGCCTTCTATCCGGCATCCCGGGCATCTGCCTTGCGAGAACGTCTATCTCCGGCGTCTCACCCGAATCGGGACTGCTGGGCGATTCCAACGTTGGCGGCCACTTCTGCGCCTCGATGCGCCGGACCAGTTTTGATCTGCTGGTGATTACCGGCGAATTCGAGGGCCCCAGCATCATCGTCATTGACGGCGACGCGGTCTCCTTTGAGGACGGCGCCTGGCTGTGGGGCAGGGATGCGTTCGAGGCGCAGGACGCGCTGAAGTTGCGGTTTGGGAAGGATGCTGAGGCGCTGGTCATTGGCCCGGCCGGGGAGAACCTGATTCGCTTCTCTCAGGTGCGAGCAGGTGGGCGGCACGCGGCGTCGAGGACAGGCCTCGGCTGCGTCATGGGCGCGAAACGCATCAAGGCTATCGTTGCCAGAGGAAGGAAACGGGACATGATGGCAGACCTCTTCGACCGTGACGCGTTTGCACGGCTTACGAAGCGCCTGCGCAAGGTAGTGTCGAGCGTTGACGTTGTGAGGCATCTCGCCAAACGCGGCACGCCATTCTTGTACGACGTGCACAGCCGCATGGGACTGATAAGAACCAAGAACGCCACGTCCGAGCCGCTCGAGAAAGGCAATGCGCTTCGCAGCTCGAGGCTCGTCGAGAGATACTACGTTGGCCGGTCGGGCTGCTTCTCGTGTCCCGTCCGATGTCAGCACAGCTACAGGATACCCGACGGCAAATACGCCGGCATCGAGGGGCACGGCATCGAATACGGCACGCTCGGCACAATCGGCCCTGTCCTCGGAATCGCCGACCTTGACGCAGTCCTCGCAATCAATCACAGGCTCAACCGCCTCGGCATCGACTCCTGCACGACCGGCAACCTCATCGCCGCAGCAATCGAGCTCTTTCAACGCGGTGTCATAACCGAGAAGGACACGGGCGGACTGCGCCTCAGCTGGGGCGACGCCGACATGGTCATGCAACTTGCCGACCTTATCGCCAGAAAAGAGGGCTTCGGGGCGCTTCTCGCGGAAGGCGCCAGCGCATTGTGCGAGCGATTCGGCGAGGTGGCAAGGGACGCTATGATCTGGTCGAAGAAACTGCCGCAGTCGGACCCGGTGGATGTTCGCGGCCACAAGGGCTTTGCGCTCGGCGTCGCGACGGCCACACGAGGCGCGGACCATCTGCGGTCGCGGCCCACGCTTGAGGCGCTGAACCTGAATAGCAAACGGCTGAAAGAGATGTTTGGCGTGGAAGTCTCGCCGGACCCCGCGTCTTACGTTGGGAAGGCTGAGATGGTTCGCCACTCCGAGTCCCTCTTCGCCGTGTCGGACGCGGTCGGAATATGCAGGTTTGTCGTCAAGTTCAACAGCCCTGACCTTCTGGGCTTTGAGGAATTGGCCGAATACATCAGCGCCGCCACGGGGCTAGACCTCAGCCCGGCGGACCTCGAGACAATCGGCCAGCGGATCAACACAATTGAGCGATTTTGGCTCGCCAAACGCACGAATGGCGAGAAGCTCGACGGCCTCCCGAAGCGCTACTCGGAGCCGATGCCCGCCGGCCGCTTTAAGGGCCAACGCATCGAACAGCGCGAGTTTCGAGCAGCCCTGTCCCGCTTCCACGAGATATCGGGCCTCGACCCGGCGACCGGCGCCCCGCTCGAAAGCACGCTTCGCGAGCTAGGCATAGACGATTCGCTGCTTGAGCTGGTGTGAGCAATTGGCTCTTATGGCTGGGTTATAAGCCCGCGGATGGTCTTGTGTAGGGGTGTTCGCCGCGCGGCGAACCGCACCCGTCTGCGTTTAGGGCGGAGCAAGCAGCGTCACTACAGGCGGTTTCGGGCGTCAAGGACGACAATCGCTACGTTGCCTGTAGAAGGAGGCAACACGAACCCGGCGCACAGGTGTCATTCTGTTGATTATCAAGCGTCAGTCGGGTTTGACTTTGGTATCTTTCAGTGATTTGGCTTGTTGTCCTAACGTAATTCGTTGACAGGCTACTCTCGTTGAATATAATCTGCCCGTAAAATGAAGGCAGCTACCCTCAACAACAAGACGGTTTGAAGGAGGCAAGAAAATGAAGTTCAACAAGTTGTTTATTCCCGGTCCGACGGAGGTCCGCAAGGACGTTCTGGAGCGAATGGCCTGGCCCATGATCGGCCACCGGGGCGGCGATTTTGCGGAGTTTTTCAGCAACCTCACGCCGAAGTTGAAGAGGCTTTTGGCCACGGAGGGTCATGTCTTTGTCTCAACCTCAGCATCCACCGGCGTCATGGAAGGCGCGGTCCTAAACTGCGTCGATAAGCGCTGTCTGAACGTAACTTGCGGGGCGTTTGGCGAGCGTTGGCACGAGGTAACGATGGCCTGCGGCCGCGAGGCGGACATCTTACCGTCCGAGGAATGGGGCAAGGCAAACCACGTCGAGGATGTTGATAAGGCTCTTGCGACGGGCAAATACGACGCAATGACGATGCAGGTCAACGAGACCAGCACCGGCGTCATGAACGACTACCACGCCTTCGCGGAGATGATGAAGAAATATCCGGACGTGATGTTCCTCGTTGATGCGGTCAGTGCGATGGCGGCGGTCGAGATCAACGTCGATGAGCTGGGCATGGACGTGTGCCTCGCCGGCGTGCAAAAGGCCTTTGCGGTGCCGCCGGGCATTACGGTTTTCTCGGTCTCGGAAAAGGCGATGGAGAAGTCCAGCAAGGCGCAGCGGAAGGGCTATTACTTCGACTTTGAGGTCTTCAAGAAGTATCTCGAGAAGGGCCAGACGCCGACCACACCGGCCGTGAGCCTGCTTTACGCGCTCGATTACAAGATGGACCAGATGTTTGAGGAGGGCCTGGAGAACAGATACCAGCGGCACGTCCAGATGGCGGAATACACCAGGGCGTGGGCCAAGGACCGGTTCGACACGTTCGCCGAGGAAGGCTACGAGTCCGTAACGCTGACGACCGTTCGCAACTCACGCGCGATCTCGGTCGCTGACCTCTCCAACTTCCTTGCGGACAAGTATGCGCTCCAGATCGCCAACGGCTATGGTAAATTGAAGGAGAAAACGTTCAGGATCGGACACATGGGCGACTTGACGCTCGATGAGATCAAGGACCTACTCAGCAAGATCGACGGATACCTGGGAATATAGACGGGCCAATTGCCCAAACCATCGGACGCAAACCGTCTGAAATAAGCGGAGGTGATAATATGACTCGTGTCTTAGTCTGCGACCCTGTAGCGCAAGAGGCGGTCCAGAAGATGCAGAAGGGTGGCCTCACGGTTGACGTGAAGACCGAAATGACGCCCGAGGAGCTCGTCGCGACAATCGGCGATTACGACGCGGTGATCGTCCGCAGCGCGACGAAGATTACGAAGGACGTCATCGAGGCCGGCAGGAATCTGAAGGTCATCGCCCGTGGCGGCGTCGGGCTTGACAACATCGACCTCGATGCGGCGAAGGCCGAGGGAAAGACCGTTATCAACACCCCGGCGGCGAGTTCCGTCTCCGTGGCCGAGCTTGCGATGGCGCACATGCTCGCTATCTCGCGGTTCATCCCCCAGGCCAATGCCACGATGGCCGCTGGCAAGTGGGAGAAGAAGAAGTACAAAGGCGTGGAGCTCTTCAAGAAGACGCTTGGCGTCATCGGAATCGGCAGAATCGGGCGTGAAGTTGCCAAGAGGGCGCTTGGCTTCGAGATGACGGTCATCGCGTACGATCCATATATAACGCAGGACATGCTCGGCGACCTTCCGGTGAAGATGATCAGCATGGACGAACTGCTCGAGCAATCCGACTACATCACGCTCCACATGCCGCACAACGACGAGACGCATTACCTTCTCGGTGAGGCGCAATTCGCCAAGATGAAGGACGGCGTGCGCATCGTCAACTGCGCCCGCGGCGGCGTCGTAAAGGAGGCTGCGCTGCTTGAGGCGATGAACAGCGGCAAGGTCACTTTTGCGGGCATCGACGTCTTCGAGAATGAGCCTGTCAAGGGCAATGAGTTCACTTCGCTGCCCAATGTCTCGCTCACGCCGCACATCGGCGCCTCGACCAGCGACGGCCAGTTCCGCGTCGGGATGGAGCTTGCCGAGAAGCTGCTGGAGCTCTTGGGCTGATCACCCGACCGATATGTTAGAATGAGCTCCGGCCGTTTGCTGTCGGCTGTTGCTGATTCGCAGTATTATGGGGCTAATGCCTTGTTGAGGTAGTCCCGCAGATCGATGCAGGATCTTGTAGCCCTCTGTTTCTGGATATGTAGCGTTCAGGGCGGGGCATAGCACCGCCCCTACATAGGTATGATGCGACCGATGTCCGCCAGATCCTGAACGGGGAGCAAATGTTGGGATCACTGTGAATGCGTGATGAAATGAGAGACCTGACTTGAAGAAGCGTCTGCCCTGGGACGAGTATTTTATGCAGATAGCCCGGCTGATGGCGGAGCGGTCAACCTGCCTCAGGAGGCGAGTCGGCGCGGTCATCGTCAGGGACAAGCGAATCCTCGCGACGGGCTATAACGGCGCCCCGACCGGCCTGCGGCACTGCGAGGAGGTCGGCTGCCTCCGCGAGAAGCAAAACGTCCCGTCCGGCAAGATGCACGAGCTTTGCAGGGGCCTCCACGCCGAGCAAAACGCCATCATCCAAGCCGCAATGTTCGGCGTGTCAATCAAGGACGCCGAGATATACTGCACCAACGTCCCTTGTATAATCTGCGCCAAGATGCTAATAAACGCTGGTATCGGCAGACGCATTTACTACCAGGATGGCTATCCGGATGAACTCGCACTTGAGATGCTTCAAGAAGCGGGGATGCAGCTGATCTGCATCCCGTTCAACGAGGCAAAGGGCGGCGAGAATGGAGACCAATAGCGACGCCACCAAGATGAGAATCGCGCATCTGGGTCTGTTTACTGGCCTGTTGCTGGCCGCATTCCTAACGCTATCCTGCGCCTCGACCAACGAGGTTGTCCTTGACGACGAGGAACTGTTCCTCCTTGCCAGCAAGAAACTGGAGACGAGCCGGGAGGCGGGCTTGGTCCGGGCTATCCGGCGCCCCAAGAAGCGGAAGGAGGCGGTCGAGCTCTTCGACCAACTGCTCGACAAGTATCCCGAAAGTCCCCACGCGAAGGACGTGCAGATGCTGCTGGCCGACCTCTGGTTCGACGACGAGAAATTCGAGGAGGCCGAGGCGGAATATACCGTGTTCCTGAGATTCTATCCTTCCGATGACGGGGCGGAAAGGGCGCAGTTTCGGCAGCTGCTGACGCATCAACGGCGGATAGGAACCTACGACCGCGATCAGTCATTCACTCACAAAACGCTCGCTCTGTGCAAATATTACCGGACCAGGTATCCGGGCGGAGAGTTCACGCCGAACATCGCCCTGATTGAGCGCGAGTCGCTCGCGATGCTCGCCGAGCACGAGTTCTACGTCGGACGGCTCTATTACCGTCGGCACGGGTATGCCGCTGCAACGTCGCGGCTTGAAGGCATCCTTCGCGACTTCCCGGACTCCGAGGCCGCCTGCAAGGCGCTCCTTTTGCTGGCAAAGCTCGACGCGAAGCTCGAACGACCCGCCGACGCCATCGAGAAGCTCCAGCGCCTCATCGAGGAATACCCCGGCTGCGACTCTAACGCGAAGGCCAAGAGACTGCTGAAAGGCCTCAGGCAGTAGAGCAGGCGGCGTTTGCCACCGCGAAAAGCGTTTTCGTCGGGGCAGGCCACGTGAGGCCTGACATAGGCCCGTCCGGGGATCGGGAAGGAGGTGGGATTCCTCCCGCTGTCCTCGCATTCGCCGCGAGGCGAACCCCTACATCAGCCCTCGACCATATCAGGCCAATCTCAGACCACGCCCCTAAT
>CBDVDH010000070.1:0-15654 GCA_965372715.1 uncultured bacterium
AGACGGTGGTCCGGAGGCCTGGACGCCAATCGACGTAGGGTCGATGCCGCGTCAAACCGCGTCGAGCCAAAGCGGCGTCAAGCCGCCGCACTCCAAAATCACCCAATGGGTGCGACTCACACCCCGACCCCCGTCCCACTCATCACCTTTGGGCAGCCGCAAAACGTCTTAGCCCCACCATCTTTCTTGCCGTCAATGTGATTATTGGGGGAGATGATTTCATTTGATATCATCTATCCTCGTCTGGTATCATGTTCCCTTCTACGAGAGACCGCGGTACACATACGCATGGCTAGGCTACAAATATGGCGCGACGATTCGCCATGATTACGTCTTTGATTATACGGGTGAGCAGATGCTGACGGCCTGGCAGATGGCAACGGACAAGATCGAGGACGAGTATAACGGCACGTGCGCCGACTTGGACAGCGCGCCGATTCCGGAGGGCTTGCTGGACACGCGCGAATACCAGCTTCCGCCCAGCTACGCCAACGACCTGGGGGGGATGATTGAAGATATGGGCGATTTTGCTAAGGCGTTCTATAACTATCTTGGCGGGCAAGGGCTTGGATCTTGCGTGCAGACGTATGCAATCCCAGGTTTGCCCGATGACAACACGCTGATGGGCTACTGTAACGCTCCTGCGACGCCCTTAGAGAGATGGTAGTTTAGAGATTAAGGAGAGGATAGCTATGAGGATTCTGCGGTTTTCTTCC
This sequence comes from uncultured bacterium, assembly GCA_965372715.1. Lineage (GTDB taxonomy): Bacteria > B130-G9 > B130-G9 > B130-G9 > B130-G9 > CAYZPW01. Next base: position 717 of record CBDVDH010000070.1, read on the forward strand.
GCGGTTTTAGTGATTGTGCTTTTCGTGGGGGCTCAGGAGAGGATTTCCGTTGCTCGATCGCCCACGATCGACCATGCGAGCTACATCCCGTACTTTGATCTGCCCTACCGTTACCGCGATCTCTCCCTGGGGCAAGGTAGGATTGCGGTGGGCACCGAGCAAGGGGCGGTGCTGATAGACAGGGCAACGGGTTTGCAGACTCACCTTTTCTCATCGGAGGAAGCGTCCGTTGTCGGGCTTGTGGCCGGCGGGGAGCTCTGGTCAATCCTTCCGTGGCTCTTGACTAGTTATGAAGGGCCTGGCCAGGCCACGAAGGGGGCGATACGTTGCTATGACGGGTTAGGATTGCGCGACTTTGACGAGCGTTGCGGTCTTCCGGGCATTGGCGGTGGCTCGCCGTGGGCCATCGTGAACCCGGCGTTCGTCCGCGACATGGCCGGGGAGATTTGGTTCGCGTATCCGGAAGGAATATGGCACTTCGACGGGCAAAGCTACGAGAGCTTCCTTGTGGACGACCTTCTACCAGGCAACTCAGTGCGCGCTTTCGCCATTGATACCTTGGACAGAAAGTGGGTGGGCCTTGTCGGGGCGGTTGCCGTCCTGGATGCCGGCGACTGGAGGATTTACTGGCTCGAGGATACTCTGGGGCCGGGCCAGGCGCAGAAGATTGCTCCGGGCGTCGCTGGAGACATCTGGGTGCTCTGGGGGACATGGGGTGTGTACCCCGGGGGAGTTCTGAAGGTCATGCATTTTGTCGATGGCGAACTCACTGTCCTCTCGTTTGACCCGCCGGTAGAGACATGGGCGTCAATGGCCGTGGACGCGCAGGGCCGTGTGTGGATAGGGACTCGTGGTGATGGGGCCTACTTCCTCGACGGAGGGGCCTGGCGGCGTGTTACCATGGCTGACGGCCTGGCCACTGATTACATCGTGGACATTGACGCTGATGACGAAGGGGATGTTGGTTTTCTGTGCAACCCGGCTGACGATTCATGGGGAGCGTCTTGCGTTGTCTCGGTCCTTTCAGAGGGTTCTTGGCTCACCTATCATGTCCAGGCTGACTTGCCGTGGGAGGAGGCGGACATTCTCAAAATCGATGACGAGGGGTCGATATGGCTTGGAGGCGGCGAGACCTGGTCCTCCCAGACAGACTTCCTATGGCGTATCGGTCGAGGGGGGCGTTGCGATAGCTTCCCTCCCCCGGCTGCGTCTCTGCTTCGCCTTGGACCAGCCCGGCTGGGCGAGAGCTTCGTTTTTGCCTGGGCTGGCTCTGATGAGTATGGCTTGGCAGTTCTTGACGGCGACACTTGGCAGACACGCACTGATTGGGACGGTATTCCGCTTAGCAACATCGCCCAGATCGAGGCAGACGCATTCGGGAGGCTCTGGCTGCGGCGGGACCTGGGCCCATATCAGCCCACTTCGCTGGTGTGTATCTGGCCGGAGGCGAACTGGGCGGCTGAGTTCCGCCCCAGAGGTTACCCGTTTGACATATCTCGCATCGCACCCGACCGCGTGGATGATTGCATCTGGTTGTCATTCAAAGGGAGGGAGCAGTGTTACGGTTACGGCCGGTATGGAGGCTTTCAGAAGCTCAGTGCAACGGGCATCGAGCGGATACTCGAGAATGCACCTCGTTCCTATGTGGGGGTTGACGCACGAAACATGAAGTGGCTGAGGGAGTGGACAGGAACATCTACGCGCTTCGAGTTATTCGACGGCCAGAACTGGCACGATATGCCAGCCCTGCCCTGGCCCAACCTGAGGATACCGAGTGGCGATACGGCACGGATAGTGGAACACAGCGGTGATTTCGTGGCGCTGCTCTATGACCGCGAGAAGAAGTCGGCGGTGCTGGACGACCGTAACGCTGGCAGTACTTGCTCGGTGATTGCGGTCTATAATGGGGAGGAGTGGCGCGGCTTCACCTGCCCCGAATCGGTTGCGCAGAGCAGCACTGCCATCACTGGGGTGGATTGGCTTGGGAACTACTGGTTGGGGCTCGGGGTCCTCGTGCCGCCGGAGAACTTCATCCTTGCTCCGAAGGCCCGCGTCGCAAACCTGGAGACTGACGAGTCGCTTCAGCTCAGCATGTCGATAGAGTATCGGGCGCATCCGCACAACGCGGACATCTATGTTGGGATTCAGGCGCCGAGCGGGCAGGTATTCTACGTTGCACCTCAAGAGGCGGCGCCTCCGTTTCCGATATTCTATGCGGCGTTTGCTGGCAGCACTCAGTTCTTGGAGCCGGGGCCTTACTACGACGGGCCGGGGTCGATACCGAACACGCCGGACATGAAGGACCTCGCGCCTCCGCCGCTGCCCCTGCCTGACCCGCCCGACGGCCAGGGCCCGACCGGCCTCGCCCTCTTCGCCTACCCCGTGCCCTACTTCGCCAACGTCCCGCTGCCCGCATACGGCTCAATCGAGAACCTCGTCCTCCTCAACACCGAGCTCCCCGAAGAGGCGCCAACAGGCACATACACGTTCCACGTCGGCATGACCGCCCCCTCCTCAATCTCAAACCTCTATCGCACCGCGCAAACCACCTTCGAGGTGACGGAACAGTGAGCGCATGCACCGCCAGCGGGAAGCGCCAGCTCCCTGATAGTTTTGCGCAATCATGGGGCCTCGCCGGTCTTTTGAGGTCTGAATGTGCGTTTTGTCAGCTTTCAGGGCATTTGACACGAATCCTGCTGCGTAAAACATTTGGCGAAAGGTTGTAAGACATGTTGACCATCAATAGGGGAGGCAACCAGGATTGGGAAACGGAGGTTAGAGACCGCGGTACACATACGCATGGCTAGACTACAAATATGGCGCGGCGATTCGCCATGATTACGCCCTTAATTATATGGGGGACCGGATCTTGGATGACATGAACCTCTTCAAAAACACATACGAGAACTTCCTAAGTCGAAGGCACAGCTTGTCTTGTGTGCAGGAATATGCCTCTAAGTTTCCTGCAACTGACGATTTGCCAAGTGACGATGTGCTGATGACCTACTGTAACTAAAGGCCCTTCACTTGAGAGGTATGAGCACCTAACATCAACTCTGAGGATAAGGAGATAATCCTATGATGACCTCCGCGCGTTGCGTTATTGCTGTATGCATCCTTGCTGGGCTCCTGCTTTGTGCCCTCGGATCGGGCCATGCCGGGGTGATCGAGGAGGGGACCTGGATGCGCTACTATACACCGCCTCCTATTCATGAGATTTCCTTTTCGGAGGGACGGATTGTTTTCGCGACTTCCCAGGGCCCGTTATTGATAGACAGACGGACCAGTATTCAGTCTCGTCTTCCGTGGAGCGATAACACTGAACGAATGGAATTGATGCCGGGGGGTGATTTCTGGTCGCTGCTCCCGGAGTTAAAAACGCCTGTAGGTGTAGGTAGGGGAGCAATAAGGCATTACGACGGGCTTGAATGGCGCGATTTCGACGAGAGCTGTGGGCTTCCGCAGCTTTTCGGGATGTGGCGATACTTGAATCCGATGTTCGCCAAGGACGCCTCTGGCGATGTTTGGGCGGCCTATCCTCCTGTAATATGGCGATTCGATGGTGAACGCTACGAGAGCTATCAGGTACATGACTTCCTACCTGGCAATTGGGTTAGATGCCTTGCGGTTGATGCTTCTGACGCCAAGTGGTTCGGGGTTGACGAGGGAGGAGCGGTCAGCTTCGACGGTTCTGGCTGGCAGTTTCACGACTGGTCGGACAGCTTGGGAACGGGCGGCGTTGTGAAACTGGCTGCGGACCCGGAGGAGGGCATTTGGGCGTTGTGGGGCTACGGATGGGGAAGTTGCACAATCACCTCCCTTTCGCGCTTCGTCGCCGGCGCCCGAGAGGACTGCCGGTTTGAGCCTCCGATGGTCACGCGTAGGGTGTCTATGGCTGTGGACCCGGCGGGCCGCGTCTGGATAGGCACGTATGGCGAGGGCGCTTACTGCCTCGATTCGGGAGAGTGGCGCCATTACAGGACCGCCGATGGCCTGGCAAGCGATTACATCGTGGACATAGACGCGGACGAGGATGGCGCCGTGGGGTTCCTGTGCTATTCGGAAACATCTTCGGAACGTCCGACGAGCGAATACGCGGTCTCTGTGCTTTCAGAGGGAGCTTGGCTCACCTATCATGCCGAAGCTGACCTGCCCTGGGAGGAGACGGACATTCTGAAGATCGATGACGAGGGGTCGATATGGCTTGGAGGAGGTGAGGCCTATTCCTCCCAGACAGACTTCCTATGGCGTATCGGTCGAGGGGGGCGTTGCGATAGCTTCCCTCCCCCGGCTGCGTCTCTGCTTCGCCTTGGACCAGCCCGGCTGGGCGAGAGCTTCGTTTTTGCCTGGGCTGGCTCTGATGAGTATGGCTTGGCAGTTCTTGACGGCGACACTTGGCAGACACGCACTGATTGGGACGGCATCTCGCTTGATAACATTAAGCAGATCGAGGCAGACGCATTCGGGAGGGTTTGGCTGCGGCGCGACCTGGGCGCATATCAGCCCACTGCACTCGTCTGTATCTGGCCGGAGGCGAACTGGGCCGGTGAATACCGCCCCAGCGGTAACCCATTTGACATCTCTACGATCGCAATTGATCGCGAAGATGACTGCATCTGGTTGTCATTCGAAGGGAGGGAGCAGTGTTACGGTTACGGTCAGTATGGAGGCTTTCAGAAGCTCAGCGCAAGGGGCATCGAGCGCATACTCGAGAATGCACCTCGTTCCTATGTAGGGGTTGACGCACGAAACATGAAGTGGCTGAGGGAGTGGACAGGAACATCTACGCGCTTCGAGTTATTCGACGGCCAGAACTGGCACGATATGCCGGCGCTGCCCTGGGCCAACCTAAGGATGGTGGATGGCAGGGGCGGGCGAGTCGTGGAACATACAGGGGACTTTGTGGCGCTGCTCTATGACCACGAGAAGTGGGCGGCGCTAGACGATCCCTCCGCTGCAACGACGTGCTCGACGATTGCGGTCTATAGCGGGGAAGAATGGCGCGGCCTCACCTGCCCCGAATCGCTTAATCCGGAGAATCCACCACGATATACATGGTGTAGCATTCCCATCACGGGCGTGGATTGGCTTGGGAACTATTGGTTGGGGCTCGGGGTTCTCGTGCCACCGGAGAACTTCGTCCTCGCTCCGAAGGCCCTCATCGGCGCCCCAGAGAATGACGAGGCGCTTCAGCTGAGGATGTCGATTGGGTATCAGGCGCATCCGCACAAGGCAGACCTCTATGCCGCGCTTCAGGCGCCGAGCGGGCAGGTGTTCTACGTTGCGGGTCACGGGGCGGAGCCGCCGTTTCCGATATTCTATGCGGCGTTCGACGGCAGCACGGAGTTCTTGCAGCCGGGGCCTGATTACGATGGCCCAGGGTCAATCCCGAACACGCCTGACATGAAGGACCTCGCACCTCCACCGCTTCCCCTGCCTGACCCACCCGATGGCAACGGCCCGACCGGCCTCGCCCTCTTCGCCTACCCCGTGCCCTACTTCGCCAACGTCCCGCTGCCCGCATACGGCTCAATCGAGAACCTCGTCCTCCTCAACACCGAGCTCCCCGAAGAGGCGCCAACAGGCACATACACGTTCCACGTCGGCATGACCGCCCCCTCCTCAATCTCAAACCTCTATCGCACCGCGCAAACCACCTTCGAGGTGACGGAACAGTGAGCGCATGTACCGCCAGCGGGAAACGCCCCCTGCCTGTTACTTCTGCACGATTCTGGGCCTCGCCGGCCTCTCCGAGGCGCGTGTGTGCGTTTTGTCAGCTTTCAGGGCACTTTGGCACGGATCCTGCTCAGTAAAAGGGCAGCATGAGGTTGTAATGTATTCTGGGAATGAATAGGGCCGTTGATTTGACTCGAAAGGAGAGATGGCTATGTTTAGTGTCAAACATCTAAAACACTCACCGATTCTATGTCTTTTTCTGCTGCTATCGCCTATATGGCTCTGCCGGAGCATCGGCGCCGAGCCGCTCTTCATCAACTACACCTCTGGCAACCGCCTCAACTGCCTGGCGTTGGGAGACGGGCACGTCTGGCTTGGCGCGCAGGGCGGCCTTGTGCGCTTCAACCCGCAAAACCAACAGAGGGTCAAGTTCACGCCCGCTGATTGGCGAGGTACATGTTGCGTAGCGGAGGTTGTGATCGACTCACGTGGGGTGTTGTGGGCTTCGCACGAAGACCTCATCGGTAACCACGAGCCGGGTGTGGTAGAGTTCGACGGGGTTCAGTGGCAGTGGCATGAAGCTCTGCCCGAGCCGGGAGTGCCGGCAAAGATCTATGGTCTGGCCGCGGACGAGCTCGGATACGTGTGGTTCCTGTACGGAGGGTACGTCGTCCGGTTTGACGGGACTGCATGGCATAGCTGGCGGCCGTATGAGATAGTGAGGGAGCCAATGGTGGGAATCGCTGCTAGACGCGGTCGGGGATGGGGCGTTGGGTGTAACACGGTCTGCATGTTTGAGGCATTCGATGCAAGCTGCACGGGAACCATCCCGGAGTATGGGGGATGGCGGCACGTTGCGGCTGATCGGGATGAGCGTGTATGGTTCACGACGTGCAGTAGGTACCTTGTTTACTACGACGGCCAATCCTTCACGACCTTCAACCTCCCGGTGAGTGATGAGTGGGCTTATGTGACTCTCCTGCGCATTGACGATAAGAACACAAAATGGGTTTTTGGGCGGATCTATGGCGATTGGGACAATCAGGGGGACGCAGCAAGTCTGTCGCAGGATGGCGTTTGGCAGGTTTACCGGAACGTGTGGCCGTACATCCTGGGTATTGACAGGTTCAGCGATCTGAGATTCGACGCAACGGGCGCCGCCTGGACCATCCCTGGCTTTGTGTTAACTGACCAGGATGAGGAGCAGCAGCCTTTCCTCATTCGATATGATGGCCAGGGCCTGGAGTCGTTTTGGGCGTTTGACCCTGTTGTGGGTACAATTGTAGAGCAGCTGTGCATAGATACCAGCGGAAGTGTGTGGTTTACCTCCAGTCGAACGTGGTATGCACTCCCGCGCTATCTCACGCGATGGCTTGGTGGCGACTCTGAGATTCTCTGGCCCGGGGAACGGGAACTGCCGGATAGGATCAATTCCATAGCAGCAGCGCCGAACGGCGAGATTTGGTTCGGGACGGACGAGGGCGCGTATAGGTTCGACGGGCAAGAATGGGATCGGTATCTTACGGGCGAGCGAGTAAGTAAGGTTAAGATAGGCCCAGATGGGCAAGTTCTTGGCATCTGCTACGTCTCTGATTATGCCCGTGTCGTCAAGCGCTTTGACGGAACTAACTGGGAGACGGAGTACGAACCTGACTGGTCAGGACAGGAGATAACTGATGTGGCCCTAGACAGCAAGGGCGTGCTTTGGGTGTCCTGTGGTAACGACATTTACTATGGTACACCATACAACTACGCCGGGATTCGCTCTTGGGACGGCGACAACGAGGGGAAATATGAGACCGGATGTGCGTACCGTGGGATCGCGGTTGACCAAAACGACGTCGTCTGGGCACCCCGCGGCTGGATCTGTAAGATCGAAAGTGGCAGCGTTAGCAGACTGTGGTCCGATGATTTGGGCGGATACAGCACGGGAGCTCCTCTTTTTGCCGATAGTCACAACCGCAAGTGGTGCAAAGCTTACCAAAGCGTACACTCTCGTTACGGGCTTCTGTGTATCGACGAGAATGAAGAAGTCCGCTTCTACTCCACCAGCGACGGTCTCTGTTCTGGCGAGATCAACGACATAGATGAGGACCCATACGGGAACATCTGGGTCTCGACCGGGCGGGGCATAAGCGTCCTGCTGGAGGAGTCATCTTTCGAGCTTGATGCTAACGTCGTCGTTGACGACCAGATTCCGGCAACTCTGAACGCATCGACGTCGGTATCGTATCCTGGTCCTCAGACCAGCGCCGACGTCTATGCCGCCCTTCAGGCGCCGAGCGGGCAGTTGTTCTACGTTGCGGGTCAGGAGGCGGCGCCGCCGTTTCCGATCTTCTATGCGGCGTTCGCTGGCAGCACGGAGTTCTTGGAGCCGGGGCCTGATTATGAAGGTCCGGGGTCGATCCCGAACACGCCGGACATGAAGGACCTCGCGCCTCCGCCGCTTCCCCTGCCTGACCCGCCCGACGGCCAGGGCCCGACCGGCCTGGCGCTCTTTGCGTATCCCGTGCCCTACTTCGCCAACGTCCCACTGCCCGCATACGGTTCAATCGAGAACCTCGTCCTCCTCAACACCGAGCTCCCCGAGGAGGCGCCAACAGGCACATACACGTTCCACGTCGGCATCACCGCCCCCTCCTCAATCTCAAACCTCTATCGCACCGCGCAAACCACCTTCGGGGTCAGCGCAGAGTGACGTTGTAGGGGCGGTGCTTGCCCCGCCCGAAGGCGGACGGGTGCAGCAAGGGGCACCCCTACAGGCAGACTTAGCCCGAATAATTCAAGGCCGTGACTTCGGTCGGTGTGGGGCAGGCTTTCCAGCCGCCAAAGACAGGGTCTCGCGCGATAGAGTGTTCCATGTGAGGGATGCGGCAATCGTTACAAAAGGCAGGCTGGAAAGCCCGCCCCACATCTCATCGCATCCTCAGTTTGTGAATAATACGGGTTAGATCTACCGGCGCTTCTCGAATAGCAGGTATTTGAGGAAGCCGGCTGCGGTTGAGGCGTAGTATTTGAGGGCCTTCAGGCTATTGATGCGCCTCAGTGTGGCGAGGATGAAGCTCGGCGAGAAGGAGTAGCGCAGGTAGAACCAGCGCTGGAGCCTGACGAGCTCCTCCGAGGAGAAGTGCTCGGTGCGCCAGGACGGCTGTGTGTGCGTGCAGTCGAACTTCTCCCAATCCAGCGTCTCAGGCATGTAACCGCCCGCTTCCATCATGTCGTAAAGCTCTGTCCCCGGGAAGGGAGTCACGACGTTGACGACAATGAAGTCGGGCGCGACGCGCTTGGCCAATTTCAGCGTCATCTTCACCTCGGCAAGCGTCTCGCTGGGGTGGCTGCCAATGATGAAAAACGCCTGCGTTAAGAGGCCAACTCTCTTCGCGGCATCAAAGGCGGTGGTGATCTGCTCCTGCGTCGTGCGCTTCTTGATCAAGTTCCTTATCCGCTGGCTGCCCGATTCGATGCCGAAAGCCACTTTCTTGCAGCCGGCGGCCTTCATGTCGGCGAGCATCGGCTCATCGACGGCGTTGACACGCGTGTCGCAATCCCAGGCGATTCCGAGCGACGCAAAGCCCTCGAGTATCCTCTCGAGGCGCTTTCTGTTGAGCGTGAACGTGTCGTCATCGATCGTGAAGTGGTCAAAACCGAACTTGCCGATGCAGTCCTTGACCTCGGCCAGGACGTGCTCCGCGGAGCGGAAGCGGAGCTTGCGCAAGAAGGTGATCTTGGACGCGCAGAACGTGCAATCCTCGGCGCATCCTCGCGACGTGAACAAGACGGTCGAGTTGCAGGCAGAATCGCCCACGCCGGGCGTTGTTCCGCTCCGATACAGCTCGAGGTTTAGAAGATGTCTAGCTGGAAACGGTAGCGCGTCCAGGTCTTTTATCAGCGGCCTTCTCTGTTCGAGGACGACTTCCGAGCCCGTGCGATACGCGACGCCTCGCACGCCGTCCAGCTTCGGGACCTTGCGGTCAGCGACGCGCCGGCAGACCTCGAGCAGCGTCTCTTCGCCCTCGCCGAACACTGCAACGTCGAACGCCTCGAATTCCTCCAAAGCACGCTGCGGCATGGCGCTGATATGCGGCCCCCCGGCCACCGTGAGCGTCTCCGGCGAGTGCCTCTTGATGATCCCGGCGAGCCGATTTGCGGCAATAACGGTCGGCGAAAGGCACGTAAAGCCGACCAGGTCGGGTCCGTAATCCAAGACCCTGGCCGCAAACTCATCGTCGGTCGGGAATGCGATCTCAAAATCAATTATCCTTACCTCAATGCCATTTGAGAGCAGATATGCGGCGAGTGTCGCGATGTTGATCGGGTGTTGAACGGAGCTTTTTTCGAGGCCGCCCATGATCCTGGGTGGCCTGACGATTAGCGCTTTAATGGCTTACTCCGAGTATGAAGGGCGGGGCAAGCACCGCCCCTACAGGACCTATCACGCGTCCTGTAGGCAGATTCTGGACATCGCAACACAATTGAAGCGCGCCCCACAACCACGCTCGCGGGCTACATCGCGATGGCATCGACCTGGCCGGCGCCGACTATCCTGACCACAACCTCATTTGGCACACAGACTATGATCTGCCCAGCGGCCCGGGCCTTGCCGGTCTTGACGCACAGCTTGTTCGGACAGCAGGAACCCTCGACCCAAACGCAGCCATCCTGACATACGACGGTCGTTTGGCCGAGGGGCCCGAGCGCCTCGTATCTGAAGTTCCGGCTCAGCGGCGTGCGATAAGCGACCTCGCCCCCGGCGACGATCTCCACATCCAGCGCAGTCTTTGGCGTCCCTGCGCCCGCCCAGATCATGAATAGCGCTGAGGCGCCAAGCGCCGCGAACACTATGATGTCCCCTGTTCGCACGATCTTCGTCTTCTCAGACATCCTTCATATCACCTTTGGTATGCACACTATCCCAGCTAGCGACACGTGGCGCCGGATTTCGTCCAGAAGCCGCCCCTACGGGACTTCCGCTGTAACCCGCAACAGAACCTCGACGACATGAATTATGGGACTGCCTCTCAGAATTAAGCCGCAAGTTCGATATCCGGCCACGAGGATCATCCAGCATTCGAGGCGCCCTATTCATGCCGCGGTTCTTTCGCATAGTCAACATCAGCCCTTCTTCTTCGATACGAGGAAGGCGCCGATGGCGAGGTAGTCGAGGGCCGTGTTTGTGAACGACGCGAGGGCATGCTTGGGAGCACACACAATTGGCACGCCTCGCTCATTGTACGACGTGTTCATCAGCATAGGCACGCCTGTGAGCTTGTCAAACTCCTCGAGCAGCCTTCTGTATCGCTGGCCGCGGGAGTTCTTTGGCACCGACTGGACCCTCGCACTGCCGTCCGCGTGAACGACCGACGGGACCTTGCTCTTGACCTCATCTTTGAACTGGAAGTTGAGCGTCATGAACGGGCTTGGATACGGATTGTGGAACCATTCCGGCATCCGCTCCTCAAGGACAGCGGGCGCAAGCGGACGCCAGTGCTCGCGGCCCTTGATGTCGTTGACCACATCCTTCATGTAAGGCTCCATCGGGCTGGCCAGAATGCTCCTTGCGCCGAGCGCCCTGGGGCCGAACTCCATCCGGCCCTGAAACCACCCCACGGTCTTGTTGTTGGCCAGATGCTTCGCGACTGGCTTTTCGATCTGCTTGTAGTACTTGTATTCAATACCGGGCGTCAAGTCGAGCACCATCTTTATATCGTCGTTCGAGTACTCCGGCCCGAGAAACACGTCCTCCATCACGTCCGGCCGCGGCTCGCCCGAAAGATGCGCGACCCAAATCGCCGCGCCGAGCGCCGCGCCCATGTCCATCGCAGCCGGCTGGATGAAGATGTGGTCAACCATATCGGAATTCAAGAGGACCGAGTTCATCACGCAATTGAGCGAGACACCGCCGCCGAGGCACAGATTCCTACATCCCGTCTTGGCGTGCATCAGCCGGGTCATCTCGGTCCCGGCCGACTCGAGCCGTTCCTGAAGGGTTGCGGCGATGTCCTTGTGGATGTCCATTATCGGCTGGCCGTCGTCGCGTGCGAACTTCCAGAGCCCACGGAGCGGCTTGAACTTGATGTCATAGGAATACGGGTAAACCGACATGTATTTGCCAAGCTCCTCCCGCGGCGTGCCATAAGCGGAGAGGCCCATCGTCTTGCCAGCGTCGAAATAGACGAAGCCGCATATCTGCGAGACGGTTCGATACAAAGTGCCGAGCGACTGATGTGGATGAAACTGCTTGATCGGGATGAGCTCGCCGTCTCTGCCGTAGTAAAGCGACGTTGGCGATTCGTCCCCGACTCCGTCAGTAACAAAGACATTCGCTCTATCAAAACTGGAGCAATAGTATGCGCTCGCAGCGTGGGCCAGGTGGTGCTTCACAAAGACGACTTCCTTGAACCGGCGCCTGAGCTCCGCAAAGTAGGCTCTCCGATTCAAGAAAAAGCCGAACGTTGCGCCAGGGATGATGTTCATCCCGGGATCGTTCTTGGATTTCTGCTTGAAGGCGCTTTTGATCGACATCTTCTGTATCGCCTCGGAGAAGATGTTGAAGAGCATCCGCATCATCGTGAGAGCGTTGACGTCGAAGCTCACAGCAACCGCATCTATCTCGCTTTCGCGCACGCCGAAGTAGTCGAGGAGCCAGTTGACTGAGTAGTTCGGCGGCTTGCCCATGAGGCAGAAACCGAGGGCGTGCTTCTCACCGGAGAGCCGCTCCTCCTCAACCGCGCCGACCAGTTTGCCATCTTTGAGTAGAACGGCCGATGTGTCGTGCAAAAGCTCGTTTATGCCAAGAATATAGCCCAATTGTCCTTACCGGTGAGTTTCAAGTTCCAAGTTTCAGGTTTCAAGTTCCAAGTTTGTCCGCGGTCCGGCCTACGCTGAACCTTATGTTCAGGCCTCAAACGCGAACAGCAAAACGAAAACCACAGGAGGCTCTTCTCCTTGCGTGCCCAAGCATTGTCAGGCGTTCGGCCGTTGCGACAACTCATCAAACTTGGCGTTAATGTATCCCATTATCCGTTCGTGAAGCAAGCTGTTACTGGCCGCGATGCACGATAGTCTCGTTTCGGGCCCCGAGCCAAGCAAGCGCCTGTCGTCGAGTGGCTCGCCATAAGCATCGGTCATCACAATCCCCGCCTCCTTTGCGATGAGATAGGCTGCGGCGATATCGTAAGGAAAAAGGCCGAGCACCTGCTTCTGGCCTGCCTCAGACATCCGTTCAACTGAACCGGGCACCTCCTCAACGACGCGGGCGCCAACATCGACGTAAGCGTCAAACCGACCGAGCACGATCCGAGAAACGGCAAACGTCGTGCTGTTGAGAAGAAAGCAGCCGCCGCGAACCGCCGACGCGTTTATCAGGTCCCCGATGATACAGAAAATCTCTTTGGCAGGGCGGCCGCAAACCTCGAAGCCCCAAGCCATGTCCTCAAGCCCGCGAGCCACGCTCGGAAACGGGGCCACCGCCCGACCTTCCCGCGTTATCGTGGCCCCTCGGCCAGCCCTCGCAGCGAAGACTGTATCGCCTTTCGTCTCCCAAAGGTAGCTAAGGCCGATGTCTTTGAAGCGCGTCTCCTCTTTCCCAAGGAACTGCGCCACGGCAATCGAGACGCAGGCGGTCTCAAGCCCCGCCCTGAAGGCACGCGAGCCGTCGAGCGCATCAACCACAATGACATATTCAGGGCTATCATGCTCGCACACAAAACCCGTGTCCTCAGTGTAAGCCGCGAGGGGAACGGGACACCTCCGCAGCCACTCCTGGACCGTCTTCTCGGCCGCAAGATCGACGTTGAAGGACGCATCCCCGCTGTCGGTCAAACCGGACACGGCCCTCATATCGGCGTCATTTGCAGCGGATCGTATCCCGGAAAGAATCGCGCCGCCTAGCTCCTCGATCCTCGGGGCAAGCTCCTCTATCTGCAAAACCTCGCGACCTCTTCTGCCATGTCCGTTGTCGAGGCGCCGCCGCCCATGTCGTAGGTTCGGACCTTGCCCTCGGCGATGACCCTACCCACGGCGTTCTCGATCACCTGCGCCTTCTCGTCCTCCTTTAGATACTCAAGCATCAGCTTCGCGCTCAGAAGCGCCGCCATCGGGTTCACCTTGTTCATCCCGACGTATTTGGGCGCGGAGCCGTGCGTTGGCTCAAACAGAGCGTAGTCGTCGCCTATGTTCGCGCTCGACGCGAAACCGAGCCCGCCGACCAGCTGCGCGGAAAGGTCCGAGATTATGTCGCCGAACATATTGCCCGCGCAGAGCACGCTGTAAATCTGGGGGTTTTTCACCAACCACATGCACATCGCGTCGATATTCGTCTCCCACAGCTCAACATCGGGAAACTGCTCTGCAATTGTTCTCGCCTCGCTGAGCAGCAGCCCACCGGTCTCGCGCAGGACGTTGGGCTTCTCGACGACGGTCACATTTGGGCGATTGTGCTTCTTGGCGTATTCAAAGGCCTGCGTAACGATCGAGCGGCAAGCCTTCCGCGTGAAGAGTCGCACTGTAATGGCTATGTCATCGAGCGGCACGTCGGCGAAGCGGCGCGCCTTGGGCTCGTGCTCAGCAAAAAGCCGCATGATGTCGGCCGGGACGGGATGAAACTCGATGCCGCTGTAAAGCCCCTCCGTGTTCTCGCGAAAGACGACGATGTCGATGTCGTCGCGAAGATTCAGCGGATTGCCCTTGAAGGCCTTGCACGGCCGCATGTTGGTGCGCAGATTGAAGAGCTGACGAAGCCTCACGATGGGGCTGAAATAGACGAAGCCCTTGTCGCGAAGCTCGGGCGCGAGCTCCCTGGCCGCCTCGTCCCGCGGCTTTGAGGTTATCGCGCCGAAAAGGCAGCAGTCCGTGGTCTTGAGCATCTCGATCGTCCTGTCGGGCAGCGGGTTGCCCTCGTTGCACCAGAACTCCCAGCCAACGTCCCCTGGGACGTATTCCGCGTCGACGCCAAGCGCGTCCAAGACGATCTTTGCCGCGTTCAGGACGTCGATCCCAATCCCATCGCCCGGCAGCCAAGCGATCTTATGTTTTGCCATCCTTATCCTCCGAAGGAAAAATGCTATCGCCTCTTCACTTTCTACGTATAAATCGCCCCGCAGATCACGAGACGAGGGGCAAGTCTCGCATCAAACCACAGAAGGATCAATGCACGATGAAATCCTGAAAAATCAGATTGCTGGACGTGAGCTTAGAGACAGGCCATTTTGGAGTGCGGCGGCTCGACGCCGCTTTGGCTGGCCGCGGCCTGACGCGGCTTGAC
>CBDVDH010000071.1:0-15503 GCA_965372715.1 uncultured bacterium
CTGAACGTATGAAGGGCGGGGCAAGCACCGCCCCTACAGCGAGTTCCAGCCAGATCGGTCTCCGTTACACGTCAATCCTCAAGCATGAGTCCCAGCAGCCTTTTGGTGGCGTCCTTGCGCGGGACTGGGACCTCGGCGGAAAACAGGCCCATTGCCTCGCGCTCGGTGGTGGCAGTTCCCACGCAAGAGGGGCACCCGTTCTCGCACTGGCACCCTGTGACCACCCTCAGGCACATCGAAAGGACATCTCGGATGCCTTCGCCGACCTTCTCGGCAAAGCCCAGACCGCCCTCGAACCTGTCGAACACAAAAATCGCCTGCGCCCCGAGGTTCTCGCTGTCCAGCACTACCTCGATGTCGTGCCGATCACACATCGCGAGCAGCGGGCTGACAACGGCGATGAGGTTCTTGAGTCCCACAATGCCGCCGAGGAGAGGCAGCTCTTCAAGCCCAAGCGCATCCCGCAACTCCTGTGAGATGATAATGTAGGTGGCCGCTGTGTCAAGAACGACTGGCTCAAGCGAGAGCTCGAATGTTCCTAGATGCTCCCCGGTGGAGAAGCGGCGCCTCATATACCCGACGGTCGTCGAGGCTACGTTCACAGAACACTGTCCGACCCGAAACCGGCCAAAATCCCGCTCGTCAAGCGTCTCCGTTACGCTTATTGAATGCCTCATCAACGGCGTGGTGTAGTATGCGAAATCGGCCTTTTCAACGGTAACGACGCCTCTTTCATAATCGATGTGAATAACCCGGAACGTCTCGCCCTCGTGGATATAAACCGCCTCGGGATAGGTGATGAACGGGACGCTCGCGGCGTCGATCTCGCCTATCACATCGCCCCGACGCTGGGCGTCCCACACCTGTATCGTGAGCTTCTCGCCCGTTACCGTTCTCAGACCTGTATCGCGAGACGGATACTCGTCGCTCGACCAATACCACTTATCCGCGATGCGCTTGAGCTGGCCCTCATCCTCAAGGACCTTCACGATCGGCATGAATAGCGGCCCGAAATAGGTCTCGTCCTGCTCCGTCAGCGGACGCTCGACTGCGGCACAGCATATATGCTGGGTTAGGATGTAAGGGTTGTCGGGGTCAATCACAGCCTTCTCCGGGCTTTTCTCGAAAAGATAGTCGGGATTCTGCGCGATATATTGATCGACGGGGTCGGGCCCCGCCACAAGAATCACGAGGCTCTCCGCCTGCTTCCTTCCCGCACGGCCGGCCTGCTGCCAGGTCCCCGCGATCGTGCCCGGGTAGCCGACCATCACGCACCCCTCAAGCGAGCCGATGTCAACGCCAAGCTGAAGCGCGCAGGTAGCGATCACCGCCAAGAGCTTCCGCTCGGCAAGGCCCTTTTCGATCTCTCGCCTGTTCTCCGCAAGGTAGCCCCCGCGGTAGGGCTTGACGCGCCTCGCAAGGTCGCCACTGATCTCCCCAAGGCGCTCCCTGACGGTCTTGGCGAGGACCTCCGCGCCCATCCTGGTCCTCGTGAAAGCAATCGTCTGAATCCCTGCTGATACGAGGTCTGCAATCAATCGCCGCGCCTGATTCGCCATGCTGGGCCTGGTAACGCCGTGAACATCGACCGGCGGCGGGTTCCAGACAACGAAGTGCTTCGCGCTCTGAGGCGCTCCGTCGTTGTCAATCAGCGTCATTTGGCGCCCGGTTATGCGCTCGGCGAGCTCGACGGGGTTGTTGATCGTGGCGGAGCAGCAAATAAACTGGGGTCTGGCGCCCACGTTCTCGCAGACTCGGTTGAGGCGGCGCAAGACGTTCGCCACGTTCGAGCCAAATATCCCGCGGTAAGTGTGGATTTCATCGAGCACGACGAATCTGAGGCTTGCGAAGAGGTGCGCCCATCTCGAGTGATGCGGCAGGATGCCGACGTGGAGCATATCGGGATTCGTTATGAGTATGTTGGCGCGCTCGCGTATCTTCTTTCGCCAGTAGCTGTTCGTGTCGCCGTCATAAACGCCGCTGAAAATCCGCTTTCTCAGCTCGGGGACCGTCTGAAGCTGTTTGAGAACCGCCTGCTGATCGTTCGAAAGCGCCTTCGTTGGAAACATGTAGATGGCCGCGCCAGACGGGTCCGCCAGCAGGGATTCGATAACCGGAAGGTTGTAACAGAGCGACTTACCGCTGGCCGTTCTCGAAACGACCACAATGTCCGCGCCAGCCCTTGCCAGCTCAAGCGCCTCGGCCTGATGAGTGTAGAAGCGCTCGATGCCTATTGAGACGAGCGCGCTCGTGAGCTCAGCCGGAAGGGGCGGCTCAACATCGACGCAGCGGGCCTCCCGCGGTGGGAGCTCCCGCAGCGCCGCAATGCACCTTCTATCCTTCGGCGAGGCTAGAATCCTCTTCAGAAAGGGTTCAACGCTCATCGTCGTTCATTTACGGCCTGTCCGTTCACTGGACATCGCCCGTAGGGGCGGTGCTTGCCCCGCCCTCCTCTGATGTGACAGCATCAAGGGTGCGGCAAGCGGCACCCCTACAGGACCGATACGTATGAACGGCGGCGCAAGCACAGCCCCTACGAAACCCCCACAGCCGAAACATTGCCTCACCTCACTTCGGCCAAACCAACTGCCTCAGAACGTTTCCTATCAGCGACCTGTATGACACTTTGCTCTTGGCTATATCGCCAAACAGGTCGGCACTCCGGGCGAGCTTCGAGACGCCCTTGAAGACCCACTCCGGATACTTGTATGCGGCCCTGCCGAACCAATACGCTCTCCTGAGCTCGGGGAACACATCGCGCCTCAACAGGCGGAGATAATGCGAATGGAGACGCGCATACGAACCGCTCGATTCTCTCGTGCTAAGAATGGCAGCGGCAGCGAGGCGGCCGCTCTCAATAGCCCAACTCAGGCCCTCGCCCATGAACGCGTCAACCAGCCCAGCCGCATCGCCCGCGAGGATGCAAGCGGTGCGCCCCAGCCTGCGTTCGCGAGTCCAGAACGGGACGACGCAGCCTCCGAGGAAGCGCGCAGCAAATCCCGTCGAAAGCGCCTCGTCCTCGGCCACATATTTCAGGACTGCACTCTTGGCGTGAGGCAAGCGGCTCTCGGTGGTCATTGCCCCCACCGACAGCTTTTGGCCATAGGGAAACACCCAGATGTAGCCCAAAGGAATGACGCCAAAGTCGAACCTTATCACGCTGTCGCCTATCGTAGGGGTGTTCGCCGCGCGGCGAACTGCACCCGTCTGCCTTTCGGGCGGGGCAAGCACCGCCCCTACACCATTAGGTTCGAGCTCGAACATCACAGTTACGCCGCGTCTTCTGGGTTGCTCGATGCCCAGTTCCCCCTTGATGTAGCTCCTTGCGCCGTCGGCGCCTACGACCGCCCGCGCCCGGAATGTCTCACCATCCTTGCACGTGAACTCTGTCCCCGAAGCGAGTGTATCAATCGTCTTGACAGCGCTATTGTCAAACACGGCACATCCAGCCTTACGCGCCTCATCCACAATCAGGGCATCGAACCTCTGGCGATCGACTATCCAACCGAATATCGCGGGCGAGTCCTTGCGCAACCTGACGCGGTGACGCCCCAGAAACTCTACCGCCTCAACTTCATTGAGGATCGCCGGCGTAACGTCCAGGCCCAGAAGGCCCCTGGCACGGGCACTTAACCCGCCGGCGCACAGCTTGAAACGTGGGATGCTCTCCTTCTCCAGAACCGCGACTTCGACCCCAGCCGACGCCAGCTCAAGCGCACACCTCGCCCCCGCGGGACCTGCGCCGACAACTACAACCTCGAATTCATTTTCCATTGATCAGGCCAATACGATTATGACGGGCGGCGCACAGACCACGTCACCACAATCTGCGCAATCTGTGTAATCTGCGGACAAGACCTCTCACATCACCGCCCGGTGCTTTGCTTTGAGCTCATCGAGAAAGGACGCGGGCACATGCGCGGAACCCATTTCTTGGGCCTTAACTGAAAGGCCATGGAAATCCGAGCCGCCCGTCCGTGCAAGTTGATACTCGACCACGAAGGCGGACACGTCAGAACACCTCTTAAGATGCTCCTCGACGCTCAGACCATAATCCGCACCGAAGCCACAGAGCACCTCAATCGCACCTAATCCCTCTTTGCAGAGCGCAGGTAATAGGTCCTTCAGGAGGTCTTGGCGGATAAACACGGGATGTGCAAGCGATGCAATCCCGCCGGCCTGCTCGATGATCCCAATGGCTTCGGCGGGGCTTGGTTTCACCATTGGGACGTAATACGGCGTGCCGCGCCTCAGATACCTGTTGAAACCCTCATTGACCGTTGAAACGACATCGTTGTGCGCAAGAACCCGCGCGATGTGCACCCGGCCTAAAGCGCCGCCCTGAGCGACCTTTAGAACCGCATCCATGTCAATCGGCAGGCCGTCCGAGTGAAGGCGCTTCACCATCTGGGCCGCGCGAACCCTCCGAGCCTCACGCTTTGAGCGCGCAAAATCCTGAAGCACATCGCTCTCCAGATCAATGAAGTAGCCCAGAATGTGAATCGACCTCTCATTGAAATAGGAGCCGACCTCGATGGCCGGAATGACCTCAACACCAACCTTCTCGCCCTCGGTCATCGCGTCACGAACGCCGGACACCGTGTCGTGATCGGTAATGGAGATAGTGGCCAGTCCCATTTTTCTTGCCTTATGGACTAGCTGTTTCGGGGAGCAGGTCCCGTCAGAGGCAATCGAGTGGAGATGAAGGTCTATCTCAGGTAAAAACATCTCTGTCTTCTATTCTTGCCCACGGGTGTGGGAGGAATACCTCTTCGTAGCGCGAGATAGCATATCCGTCCGTCATTCCTGCTATGTAGTCGCAGACCACCTGATTGTCGTTCTCGGGCCTCTTGGCGAGAGCCGAAGCCGGGACCTTGTCAACATGTTCGAGATAGTATGAATAGAGCTGCTTCAGAAGGTTCTTTGCCCTTTCAAACTCTGCAACCGAGGCGGGATGGGCATAGACCTTCTCGTGCAAGAACGCCCGCAGCTGCTCGGTAGCCTGGCAGACCCGATCGCCCATGCCAATGAACTTCATCCCGACGTCCTGCGTCGAGTTGATGACGTCGTTGACCATAGCGCCGATTCTGCCCGAATGGCTCCTGCCCAGCACGCAAGCAGTCTCTTCCGGTATCGAATCTTGAGTCAGAATCCCGGCTCGGATGGCGTCGTCGATGTCGTGATTCACATACGCAATGATGTCCGAGAGCCGCACAATCTGGCCCTCCAGTGTGGCCGGTAAGTGGCGCCGGTCGTCTGGCCTGAGGCTGCTCATCCCCTTGGAATGCCTCGCAATGCCATCGCGGACCTCGAACGTCAAGTTCAGGCCCTCGCCCTCCCGCTCCAGCACTTCGACTACGCGAAGCGACTGCGCCGGGTGCTGAAATCCACCCGGATGTATCTCCCGAAGCGCCGCCTCGCCAGAATGACCGAACGGCGTATGCCCCAGGTCGTGTCCCATCGCTATCGCCTCGACCAGGTCCTCGTTCAGGCGAAGGGCCCTAGCGATTGTCCGTCCTATCTGGCCAACCTCCAGCGTGTGCGTCAGCCGCGTGCGATAATGGTCGTCCTGAGGTTTGAGAAAAACCTGCGTCTTGTGCTTGAGGCGCCTGAACGACTTGCTGTGTATTATCCGGTCCCTATCGCGCTGAAAGCAGGTTCTAATCGGGCACTCCGGCTCGTCTCGCTCTCGACCTCGGCTCTCTGAGCTGACCGTCGCCCGCTCGCAGAGAAAGCACCGCTCGCGTTCCTCAATCTGCTCCCTAAGCGTTGCCATGGCACTCATCTCTTAGTGTGGAGCGCGCTTTCCAGCCCGCCATCCCCAAGAATATACAACAATGTAGGGGCGTATTGAATACGCCCCAATCCCACCGCCTGGCTCGAATCTATGGTCTCGGTATCTTGCCCAACAGTGATTCTACCCAGAATCTGACCTTGTGTTTTGCGATTTGCAGCAACGTGGCGACCATAAGGGCAACTTGCACGACGATATTCGCCCCAAACGACTTGTGTTTCCGATAATAGCGCATCATGCTGGCCCGCTTTGCAACGGCCGACGCGATCGGGTCCGACCTGACGCTCGCTCCCACCTCGTGGACCGCCTGGGCCTCTGGCACGAACATCGTCAAGAAGCCCGCCCCCAGCGCTCGTTTGCAGAAGTCTTTCTCCTCGTAGAAAAGGAAGAACTCGTCGTCGAAGCCGCCCAGCATGTCCCAGACCTCGCGCCTGACGAGCATGGCTGCGCCAATGACCGAATCTACAGCCCGTCGTCTGTCGTGCGGGTCGAACTGACCAAAGCGCCCTGCAAGCAATCTTCCGAAAAGCCATTTGAACGGCCTGGACACGAGAATCGCCTTCAAGCCAAGAAGGAAGGCTAGCTCCTGAAAGACGGTCGGGAACCGATACGCGGATGGCAGCAGCTTGCCGTCAGGGCTTCTCAACCTTGGCCCAGCGATCGCAATCCGCTCGTCCGATTCAATAGCCGACGTGAGTTCTTTAGCCGCGCCGGGACAAAGCCGTACATCGGGGTTTAGAAGCATTATGAAGTCGTCATCTGCCTTCGAGGCGGCCTGATTACACGCCGCGGCGAACCCGCGATTCGTATCGTTGCGCACCAATGTCAGATCAACACTAGACCGCTGAACCACCCCGACCGTCTCGTCCCCGGATGCGTTATCAACAACCACGATACGAAAATCGGGAAGCGACTGCGCGGCAATCGACTCGAGGCACCCGGCTATGTCCCTCGCCGAGTTGAACGTTACGACCACAAACGCGACGCTTCTCATCGTCCCGCGGTCAACTTGGAACTTGAAACTTGAAACTTGAGACTGATCAAAGCCTCGCCCTTAAGCACAACCAGAATATCCTCATATAGCCCCTGATCGCCGCTCGCGTCTCGCCCTTTTGGAAGTTCTTCACGCTCTTGGAAAGGTCGCGTTGCAGGAGCCTCCCGAGCAGAACCAGGAGCGACCTGAGCAACATGCCGACGGCGATCGAGGCGATTACAAGTATCGAGAGCGGAACGCCGAAGTGCTTCTTGCAGAAATACGCAAAGTTGCGGTATTTGGCGAGCGCGGCGT
Organism: uncultured bacterium; assembly: GCA_965372715.1. Taxonomy (GTDB): domain Bacteria; phylum B130-G9; class B130-G9; order B130-G9; family B130-G9; genus CAYZPW01. The sequence goes on from CBDVDH010000071.1 coordinate 7,083, forward strand.
CCTCCTTCGACCAGCCCTTTGTAGAGACCGCCCCAGCGTGATGAAACACCGCGTCGGGCGCATACCACAGCTCCCATCCGTATGACCTTATCCTCATGCACCAGTCAACGTCTTCATACCAGACAGGAAAGAAGCTCTCGTCCATGACGCCGACTTGCTCAAGGAGCTCGCGCCTGACGAGGAGGCAGGCGCCGGCCGGCTGTTCGACTTGCTGTGGCCGTTCGTAGTCGATGTCCCTGCCCATGTAATGCTTGGAGAGCCTCGTCCAGGGGAGAGCACGATGCACGAGCAAGGCATCGCAGACGGCGGAGAAGAACGTCGGCAGACCCCTGACATTGAAGCCGACCTGAACCTGGCCGTCATCGCCCAATAGCTTACCCGTTGCGCCGCCGACATCCGGGTGCGTATCCATGAACCGCACCAGACTTGCGAGTGAATCTCGCTCAACGACTATGTCGGGATTCAACAGAAGGATGAGGCGCCCTTTCGAGTTGAGCATCCCCCAGTTATTGCCCCCTGCATAGCCCAGGTTCCGGTCGGCGCGGAGAAAAGTGGCCCAGCTGTGCGCATCGGCAAGCGGTCGTAGCTCTTCCTCCGGCACGCCGTTTGAAACGACGATGACCTCCAAGCCGCCCGAGAAGTCGCTTCCCTCGATCGAGTCTAGGAGCGCTTTTGCGGCCCCAATTGTCGCCGTGTCGGCGACGACAGTTACTATCGAAAGATCGACAGGCATTTCATTCAAGAGGCTGTCCGACAAGTCCGCGTCAGGTATTGTAGGGGCGGTGCTTGCCCCGCCCTTATTTGATGTAACCGAACCTATCAAGGGCGGGGCAAGCACCGCCCCTACGGGGCCTACTGTCCCCCCCCCCACGCCCATTCCAAACGCTACGCCACAATTGAAAACCGCCGCATTCACCTTATCAAGAGATCATCCCACGCTACCCACTCAGGATCATCTCCGCCACTTTCCTGCCGGAAAGCAACATCCCGCCGAATATGGGCCCCATCCGAGGGCCGCCGTAACACGTGCACACGCTCATGCCCGCCACATAAAGCCCAGGATATATCTCTCCAGCCTTCTCAACCACGAACCGCTCGCCCGCCTCGACGTCCATTGGGTCCTCGCCAAAGACCGTCCCATCAGGCCTCGGCCCTTCCAGTATGGAGAGGATGCCCCGCTTCCTGAGCGTCTGGACCACGGCGGCGTCGTGTCCGGTCGAGTCGATGATTACATCTGACCGAAAGACGATCGGGTCGATCGGAAACATCTCGCTCAGCACGCTTCGATTGACGACGGCGCCTGTCACTCGGCCATCCCGGAGGCAAACGTCCTCCACGTCGTGCAGGTTCAACATGCGAGCGCCCGCCTTGAGTGCAGATGAACAGAGCGTGCACGCTAGTTCTATGGCATCCGTGACATAGAGGCCGCCGTGGGCTGGCTCGTATCGGATACCGAGCTCCTTGAAGACCTCAACCGCCGACTCTTGAATGACGACCTTGCTCATCGTGGCGCCTCCACCCCAGATGCCGCCGCCAGGCGAAAGCCGCTTCTCCACTATCGTAACTTTCCGACCCGCCTGGGCCAGAAGATAGGCCGCCATAAGGCCTGATGGGCCTGCCCCGGCGATCACGACGTCGCTCGTCAGGCAACCCTGCAGCTGCTCGTAATATGAATCAAGAATCGCTCGAGAAACCGAAATCTCAATGCCGCCGTTTTTCACCAATCTGACCCTCTTTTACTGCGTAGCCCGTTTCTCTGGGGTTATAATCGTTGACAACATCAATGTGTTTCAGAAGTATAATCTAATCGCCGAGGCAACCGGAAGTCAACTAAGTAGGGTGAACTTCGTGCGCCCTGACGGCGATTTAGGGGCTTCGGGGCAATATCTGGACGGGGCTTGAGAGCGATGCTGTATTTTGCCTATGGCTCGAACATGGACTTCAGGCAGATGCGCGAGCGCTGCCCGAGCGCAATCACCGTAACGACGGCGAAGTTACCCAACCACCGGCTCGCATTCACCAGGGTCGCGGAGAGTCGCGGAGGCGGTGTGGCGGATATCGTCCCGTCCGTTGGCGACGTGGTCGAGGGCGTTATCTACGAGATCAGCGATGACGACGCGACGCGCCTCGACGACCATGAGGGCGTCGCGACGAATTGCTACCGACGTACACATGTAAACCTTACGCTACCCGCTGACGAGGTCATCGAGGCATACACGTACAAGGCCTTCGAGCAAGGCCTATTCCAGCCCTCGAAAGCCTACGTGCGCCACCTCATAACCGGCGCCAAATACCACTGCCTAAGCAGGAAATACATCGCCAACCTCAGGGCGATTGAGACCGCGGAGTGATGGCTGACAACATAGCTCTACGCTAGCCTCTTTGACCTGTTGACCTCGTTGACCCATCTTTCCTTCGGGAACACCTTTGGATCGTTGACGGGATCCGGGGCTTGCTGATAGATTGCGGGGCGGATTCATTGAGTTTTCTCGTCATGGGAGCACTACACCTTGCCTGACGTCAAAAGCGGGGACAGGGAGATCACGCGGGCGGCCTCGGTCGTCGGGGCGGGGACGCTGCTGAGCAGGGTACTGGGCCTTGTCCGCGACGTCATTATCACGAGCCTTTTCCCCGCCGGGACCTCGCTCGACGCATTTGTTGTGGCGTTCAGGATACCGAACCTGCTCCGCCGCCTCTTCGGCGAGGGCGCACTCAACGCGGCGTTCGTGCCCGTGTTCTCGGAGTATCTCACGAAGCGGTCGAGGCGCGAGGCGTTTGATCTAGCCAGGACTGTCATCACGGCGCTGTTCCTGATTCTGGCGATGATAACCGCGCTCGCGGTAGTATTTGCCCCACAGTTTCTGAACATTCAGGTTTCTGGCTGGGCCGATGGCGGCGGCGCGGGCAAGGTCGATCTCACGACAAAGCTACTGCGCATCATGTTCCCCTACGTGATTCTGATCTGCCTCACGGCGCTTGCGGCCGCGATGCTGAACACGATGAAGCACTTCGCGTCTGGGGCGTTCTATCCGGTCCTGCTGAATGTCTCGATCATCGCCTCTGCCTTGCTGTTGAGCGGCTATTTCAACGAGCCGGTCACGGCGCTTGCGGTCGGTGTCATCATTGGCGGTGTGCTTCAACTGCTCGTTCAGGCGCCGCCGCTTATCAAACGGGGCTTTTCGTTCAAACCGATGCTTCGGCTGAGGCATCCCGGGCTACGCCGAATCATCCTTCTAATGCTGCCGGCAATGCTGGGATTCGGCGTCGTAGAGATAAACAGCTATGTCGATATGCTTCTCGCCTCGTTTCTTTCGCCGGGCAGCAACTCGTATCTTTTCTTCGCCAACCGCCTCGTGCAGCTCCCGCTTGCGCTGTTTGGGATAGCCGTCGCCACGCCCATTCTGCCGAAGCTGTCAAAGCTCTTCGCACAGGGCAAGACGGAGGAGTTCCAGAGCACGTTCGGCCTGGGCATGCGCCTCATCGTCTTCTTCACACTGCCATCGACAGCGGGCCTGATCCTGCTCAGAAAACCGATCGTGAACCTTCTGTTTGAACGAGGCGCATTCACGAGGGAGACGACGGATGCTGTCGCGTTCGCCCTTCTGTTCTACGCGATGGGCGTCTTCGCGTTCGCCGCCGTTAAGCTTGCGGCCACAGTCTTCTACGCCCAGAAGGACACCAAGACGCCTGTTATCGTCGCGACGGTCGCTCTCTTGTCCAACGTAATCCTAAACCTCATCTTAATGCGCTATTTGGCCCACGGAGGCCTTGCGCTCGCCTCGTCAATCTCATCGTTCCTCAATTTCGGGCTTCTCGTCTTTCTCGCCGGAAAAAAGGCCGTTGCCCGCCTCGCCAGGACGGACATGGCGGCGATCCTGAAGGCCGTGATAGCAACGCTCGTCATGACGTTGGGCTGCCTCGCGCTTAGGACGCTGGTCGGCTACGATTTCGCCGCCCCGTTCGGCCAACGGCTCCTGCAACTTGCGGCGATCTTGGTCGGCTCAGTCCTTATTTTTGCATGGATCAGCAAGCTCCTCCGCTGCGAGGAGCTCGGGCTCTTCATCTCATCGTTCACCAGAAGGCGAAACGACAAATGAAAGAGAACATTCTCGTCCAATCTGCGCAATCCGTGTAATCTGCGGACAGAGGTTGAAACCACGAATGAGCACGAATGAGCACAAACAAACCAGGGAGGAGATGAGGAGAGATGCCGAGCGACTGTGCGCGTTTGATGCTGCACGAGTTCAAGGGCTGTCTCGTTGATATCTTCGACACTCCACCTTGCGCAGTGCTTATCGCATTGAAGGGCGAAGTCCTACACGAGGTGACGCTGGCATCTGACCCGGAAGACCGAGAGCTCTTTCTAGAGATGCGCGGACATTTGGACAGCCTGCGTGGTCGGCGTAAAAGGCCTCATTCTGTGGCCAGAGAAATCCGTAAGCACCTCTTTGGCGAGGGCATCCCCGATTATTCGGACGTGATTCTGGACCCGGCGATAGGCACCAATTTTCGGCGCCGCATCTGGGAGGTGACGAGGACCGTCCCCTACGGCGAGACCAGGACCTACAAATGGCTCGCGGAACAGGCTGGCAGCCCGCGGGCATATCGGGCAGCAGGCTCCGCGATGGCGAACAACCCGTTCGCGCTCGTCGTCCCCTGTCACCGCATCATCGCCTCAGACGGCTCCCTGGGCGGCTTCGGCGGCGGCCTGGACCTGAAGAGGACGCTGCTTGCGCTGGAGTGTCCGCACTACCGACGACAGTTGCGGCGATAAGCCCATCTATGGCATTCTGCGGATACTGAAAGTAGTGCGGCGCATAATCCAAAGCGGTGATGCAGCGAAGAGGCGAGAATGTCGAGATTACAGGAACTCAAGGACTTGAGGGCGAAGGTTCAGTATCTGGGCGTGGAGCGGGTGCTGGGATTCCTGCTCAAGATGGGGATTCGCGGCAAGAGCGAGTTTTTCTTGCCGACGCTCATTGAAAAGCCCGAGGCAAACCGCGTGTTAGTTCTCGCTCCGCATCCGGATGACGACGTGATCGGCTGCGGCGGGACGCTGTGCAAGCACGTGCAGGCTGATGACGAGGTTATGGTCGCTTACATGACCGACGGCTCGCGGGGCAATACCGACCTGCGGGAGAGCCTAAACCTCGTCGCCAAGAGAAAGGATGAGGCGCAGAAGGCGGCGGCGGTTCTAGGCGTCAAGAAGCTCAAGTTCTTGGGCTTTCAGGACCAGAAGCTCGAGTATTTCATCGCTGATTGCGCCAGCGCAATCGCCGATATTCTGCTCGATTATGAGCCTGACTTAGTTTACTTGCCGTTTCCGCTGGACTACAACCGGGACCACGTGGCCGCGGCGCGGATAGCCGTTCTGGCATTCGAAGAGCTCGACTATCTCTGCAACGTCTTGGCATACGAGATCGCGCCGCCAATCCTGCCCAACCGCATCGTTGACATCACGAAGCAGGTTGATGTCAAGCGAAAGGCTTTGATGTGCCACAAGAGCCAGATGGCTCAGAACGACTACGTGAACATTATGATAGAGGGCTTGGGCAGGTATCGCACTCACGGCCTACTACGGGGTAACGGCTACGCCGAGGCGTTCTTCAAATGCGACGGCGACTATTTGGCATTCTTGATCAAGCGGATGGACGAGAGGTAGGGGCGAATTGCATTCGCCCGTTGGCAGTTGAAGGGCGGAGACAAATGAGGCTGGCACATAATCAGCGGACGGTTTTGCGTAGAGGCAGGCCTTGTCCGCGATAGCTTCCGCCGGCGAGGTTCATCGACCTCGGCCCCTCGGCGAGCAGGAGGTTTAATAATAGGAGCTTTTTCACCACAGAGACACAGAGACACAGAGACACGGAGAGAAAATGCAGAATCGGTATTGTTGCGATCAGGGAGACTTTGGGAAGTACGGCCTGCTGCGGTGTCTATGCGATGCCGACGCTCACGGTGAGGCACTGCGGCTCGGCCTGTTGTGGTATTTGGTTCCTGACGAAGCTGGTAGCTCAGATGGGAAACATACAAGCTACTTACGTGACACGGTCCGGAATCGACGCGAATATCGGGAGTGTGATCCAGAGCTATGGGAAAGCCTGAAACCTCTTCTTAAATGCGGCAGACGCAACATAAGGGCGATTCAGGAAGAGGGCATCCTGCCTCCTGGGACGGTCTTCTTTGAGGAGCCACTTGCATGGCCGGCCAACCTGCGCGCCAACACAAGTGCGGGGCGAAAGGCACTCCTCGAACACCGGGAGAAATGGTGGCAACGAGGGTTCGATCGCACAGAGGGATGTCAGGTCATAAACTTTGACCCGGACAATGGCCTCGAGGTGGAGAGCGTGCCTCGATACGGGTGCAAAGGGCCTAAATATGTCTTCATGGACGAGGTCGTGCCGTTCTATAAGCGTGGCCAAAGTTTGGTCGTTTATCAGCATATTAACCACAGCAAACCGGCAACTGAACAGGTGGAGGACCGCCTGAAACAGCTTCGGGAAGCCACTGGTGCAGGAAGCGCTTTCGCAATGCACTATCATCGCGGCACCGCCCGGTTTTATCTCGTCATCCCTACTGAGAAACACGCGGAAACGCTGCAAAGGCGCGCGAGGCAGATGTGCGAAGGCCCTTGGGCCAGACACTTCACACTTCCACCTAACAGAGCTAAAATAGCAATAATAGAGGAAAAGCGGTCGATTAAGAGTTTGAGGAATGGGCAGGACTTACCAGGTTGATGTGGAGCCGGATGGCATCAGGGCTTCGGCGTCCGTAGATGAGAACCTCATGGAGGTCTTGGCCCGCCATTCGATCGTTCTGACTGCGCCGTGCGGCGGCAAGGGGCGCTGCAAGAAATGCCGCGTTTTTGTGAAGGAACCTGGCGAGGAGCCTGGCCGCGAGATTCAGGAGGTTCTTGCCTGCCAGTATCGCGTCCATTCGGACATCCGCGTTACCGTTCCCGGCGCCTCACGCATCGAAGTATCGGCGGACGAAGTTGAGCCGAAAGAGGCGATCAGAACCGCGCTTTCAGTGGAGCTGTCTCCGTCCGTGGATGCCGGTGGGCTGCCTAAGGGCAAGAAGACACGGCGGATACTCGGGCTTGCCGTCGATCTGGGGACGACCACGGTCTCGGCGTCGCTCCTCGACCTCGAGGCGGGCGAGCCGCTCGGCTTTGCGAGCGTGATGAACCAGCAGACGCAGTTCGGTGCGGACGTGATAACGCGAATAGGTTACTCGCAGAAGGGCGCGGCTTATCGCAAGGAGCTCTCCGAGGCGCTTGCGGAGAGCGTGCGACTCCTTGCGCGGGCGCTGCTGTCAAAAGCCGCGTCGAGGCCGTCCGACGTTCGTCATATTGTCTTCGCGGGGAACACCACTATGTTCGCGACGCTGATTGAGCTCGATTGCACGCCGCTTGTTACGCCGCCGTACCGCGCCCCTATGCTAAAGTGGTACACTCTCAGGCCGCCAAGCTTGCCCGCCGTCCACGAGCTTGGCCTTGCGTCCCGGACGAGGCTCGATCTCCTTCCCGGCATCGGCGGTTTTGTAGGCAGCGACGCCCTGTCAGGCCTGCTGATTGCCAGGATGAGAGCGGCAGACGCCCCGTTCGTTTTTCTGGACGTAGGCACTAACTCAGAGGTGGTCGTCTCCTCAGGCGATGGGTTCGTCGCCTCTTCAGCCGCGGCCGGCCCGGCGTTTGAGGGCGGCGAGCTCAGCTGTGGGATGCCCGCAATGCACGGGGCGATACACAGGGTCCGATTCGCAAATGGCCGCTTGACATACAAGGTCATAGGCGACGCCAAGCCGGTCGGCATCTGCGGCTCGGGGCTCATCGACGTTTGCGCCTCGCTCGTGGGCTCAGGAGCGATTGAGCCGTCGGGGTGCTTTTGCGAGGACATACGCTCCCTTCCGGCGTGCATTGCCGAGCGGATGGGCCGCAAGGACGGTCAGGTGGCGTTTTTCTTCAATGAGAACGCCTGGCTCACACAAGAGGACGTGAGGAAGGCGCAGCTAGCCAAGAGCGCCATAAGAACTTGCATCGACTTCTTGCTTGCTGAGGCTCGTGTTGAACCCGGCTCCGTCAAGCGAGTCATGCTCGGTGGGGCGTTCGGCAGCCTTGTGGACCCGCAGTCGGCGGAGACGATTGGCCTGCTTCCGATCTTCGAGAACGCGACGAAGGAATCGCTCGGCAACACGTCCCTGGCAGGAGCGATACTGACGCTTCTAGCAAAGCGCAAGCTGGCCGAGATTGACCAGCTTCGCAGCAGGACGAGATACCTCAACCTCGCTGGACGGCCCGAATTTCAGGAGCGCTTCGCAGCGAACCTCGCATTCGAGGCCTGATTTGGCGGTCCGATTTCGGTGTGTAGGGGCGGCTCACGAGCCGCCCTCAATATATGCACACCTGTCAGACGAGGGCGGCTCGTG
>CBDVDH010000072.1:0-14792 GCA_965372715.1 uncultured bacterium
ACCCACGGCTACCCACATGATGCCCTTTCAGGGCATTGAAGCATCACTCTCGAACCGTCCCCGTCTGCCGCCCAGAATCCCTCAAAGTCAGCCCGGCAGCACACTTGCAGGCCCCCAGGGCATACTATTACGAAAACTCCTCGTCGCCTCACTTGACACTTGGGGCTTCTTGAGTCATATTACTTTTGATAGTCGAGTGAATAGCAAAGCTAACGCTTTCACTGCGGGCAGTGAGACGTTGACGTATGAGCTTCGCGGTCCACCCGGCGCTTGGAGTAATCGATGGGTCAAGAGAGCGACGCCATCGCTCGATGCAGGAAGAAGCAGGCGAGGTCTTAACGAATTGATGACCTTTTACAGGTGGTAGGATGGTCCTGATAGTATGTGTCGATGACAATGAGACGATGCTTGACCTAACGGCTGATATTCTGCGCCTCGAGAGGTCCGAGTGCGACATACACGCATTTGTGTCGCCCAAGCAGGCGCTCAGCTTTATAAAGGAAAGAGGTTGCGACTTACTCCTAACCGATTTCTCAATGCCCGTAATGAATGGCGTAGAACTCATCACGCAAGTCAAGACGCTGAGCCATAGCACGTATTGCATTCTGGTTACGGGTAGTAGCCCTTACGCGTTGAGGGAGCATTACCCGGGGGACGTTTTCGACGGTCTTCTAAAGAAGCCTTATTCCTACAGGGAGTTACTCTCGCTAATTGACGTAGGTCTCAGGGTGAGAGAGGAGAGCCTGGCGAAACAAGCGGTAGAGGTTCCGGCGCCGGAAGCGCTGGCTGAGCCCTCTGGGATCAGTCGCGACTCTGCTGTGCGTGAGGCTCGCGCATTTTTGGGAAGAGTCTGGGAAGAGGCAGACCTTGCCTCGCCACCCCTGGATGTAGAATACGGGTGTCAGACACCTGGGTATTTCGCGGTTAGAGTCAAAGATGAGATCGGCAGAGCGATAAGATATTCCCGTTCTCTCACAGTAGTTAAAATCGATCTTGACGACCTAACACAGGCTCGAGCCGAGCTTGGTCTGGCGCAGGACGCTGATCTGGCCAAGATGGTCCTTCGGATTATCACTCCTAATCTGAGAAGCTCGGACCTGGTCACGTATCGCCACCCGTGGATTCTTCTGCTGTTGCCGGAGACGGCAAGTGACGCTAAGCAGCACGTGATTCAGCGACTTGCAGGCAGCCTTAGGTCACGGGGCATCCTCGTCGCGAAGGGCCGGGAAGGAAAACCTGGCTTGGCGTTCTCGTCTCGCACCTACTCTTCTGAACGACAGGTTGAGCGGGAGCTTTTTACAGAGGAGCTTAATCCTGGCGCGTGACCACTCCGCTCTATGCGTATCGTCTGTGGACTCTAACACCGAGTGATATTCCAACAAGCCGTTCTGTCTCCAAACCAAGCCTGAAGTCTTTACGGATGCCGTCTTCTTAAGCGACAAGCAACTTGAGGAATCTCGTGAGGCGCAATACTGTATGGTTCGGAGAACGTCAGCGGATGGCCATTCAACTCATCGTGGAAAACGCTGCGGGTTTAGTGCCAAGTGCTGAGCAGACGATTGGTCATAGCAATGTGGAACGGTCATGTGCTTGAGAGCTAGACTCTCAATTGCGATAGCGTTGTCGTTTTTCGCATTGAGTTCCGTGTGTGCCGCGCAAGGGTCGATATCTTTTAGGACTAGTCTCGAGATAACCGGCAAGTACGAGCGCAATCCCTGGCTAGTCAGCGATACCGAGAAGGAAGGCGAGGGCTACATTAAGGAGGCCTACGTAGTTCAGTATTCCCCGGGAATAGGGGTTGACTATGCGGCGGATTTTGGTGACTTCGGCCTGAGTTACAAGCCTTACTACAAGACCTACTACGCTTCGGGACGCAAGCGCCGCTCCAGCATGGCGGGCACGGCTCATTTGGCCGCCCAGCTGTACTTCACAGACAAGTTATCACTGATACTACATGATGGATTAACCGACTCTGTCGTGGGTACTGCGACGTGGTCTGACGATCCGGACCTTGACAAACGCTACACCGAGAACTCCACCCAAGAGAGTATCCGATACACCCCGGGCTCCAGGCTGGTTCTGACCGTCGGCCATAGATCAGAGGGCATTTGGCACCGGAGAGTTGGGGACAAGTCTGGCGACAAGGAGCAGAACGTCGCATTAGGGAGTGTCGGCTATACGTTTGGTAGGGCGACTGAGGTTGGGGTTACCGGGGACTGGGGCCTAATCGATTGCGAGACGCCCGACCGATACGACGATAGATACGAGTATTCGGTAAGAGGTTATGTTGAACAGCGACTTGATGGAATGGAGACTGACGTGAGGGCTGAGGGGGGGGTCGAGACGACCAAATACAAGCACAAGGGTGAGCTCGAAGATGTCCGGGCCGGGAGGTCGAGCTTCAGCGGGTCTTTGAGCGTCAGGAGGGTCTTGGGGGAGGACACCAGTGCTGAGGTAGTAGCCAGCTCCGCCTATGAGTCGAGCGACGTCTGGGCCGGAGAGTTCTACAAAAGTACTAACATCCGTGCATCAGTGCGGCACGTGTTCCTAGGCCGGGTCGAGGCGATGTTCGAGGGCGGAGTCGAGCGGCGCAGATACTCAGAGGAAAGCGCACGAAGGGACTATGCTTATCGGGTTTCCGCGACGGCGGGGTACAAGCTCTTCAAGTGGTTGTCTTTGAGGGTTGGCTATACTTTTGCCAAAGTTGACTCGACAATGGAAACATACGAGTATGAGAATCAACAACCCGTGGTAGAAGCTTCTCTCAATCTCGGGTATTCGTTTTCAAGATAAGTTCACGATTTTCGGTTTCAGAAGTTCCGGAGGGAGCAGCTGTTTTGGGTAGAACGTTCATTGCGTGCGTGTTGTCTTTTATGGCTCTCCTGGGGGTATGGGGTTGCCGCCACCAGCCGCCCGAGTTGGAGCCCGCGGAGATCGCGGATACCAGCGCTGTTCCGTCTCATTTTTCACCGGTCACGATCGCGGCGCCTCTCAAGACGGATGTGTCTGACAAGACCTACAGGCTCGGTCCCGAAGACGAGCTTTCAGTTGTGATTCGCGCGAAGGGGGGCTACAGGGAGGCGGTAGAGGTTACGGTTCATTCTCAGGGCACAGTCATGCTTCCGATGGTTAATGAGGTAAGCGCCGCCGGCTTGACGCTTTCGGAGTTGTCCGAGGAGATCGAGAGGCTTCTGGAAAAAGACTATCTCGTTGCACCCAAGGTCTTTGTGACGCTCAAGAGGCGGATGAGCCACAAGATCTCGCTCGTCGGCGAGATCGCTAGGACCGGAACGTATAATCTTCGAGCAGAGACAGAGCTTCTTAAAGACGTGATAACCCGGGCTGGGGGGCCGTTGGGCGGGTTCAACAAGACGGTTTTTCTCATAAGGCATCCCAGTTCGGTTGAGGGTAGCGAGCTACCACAGAAGCCCGAACGCTACACAGTCAATCTGCTGGACTTGATGAACGACACAAAGGGAGAACTGAACGTTCCGGTCAAGACAGGTGACACAATCTACGTCCTATCTGGTGAGCTGGCGGCTGAGTTCTCTGGTTTGGAGCGCGGCCACGTCCTTGTATTTGGTCAGGTGAAGAATCCTGGGATTGTGCCATACTCAAAGGGACTGACGGTGCTTCGAGCCATCCTGAAGGCTGGCAATTTCACCGAGGGCGCCGCGAGATCGCGAGTTCAAGTCAAGAGGACAATCAACGGTAAGGTGATTACTTTGAAGGTGAATATCAACCGAATTATAGAGGACGGGGACCAAAGCGCAGACCTGTTATTGGAGCCGGGCGACGTTGTCCGCGTTCCTCGTTCCATATTCTAGCTTTGATGCATCGTGGAGGAGTCAATGGCCGCGCGGGATGATTCTCAGGAGGTTAACCTCAGACAGTATCTGGCAGTAGTCCGCCAGAAGTACTGGCTTATCATCCTCTCGGTTGTAGTTGCGGTTGTCCCATCCGCGATTGTCCTTGTGAGAGAAAGACCGGTTTATGAGGCGAAGTCAACTGTCTTGATTGAGCAGGGCCAGGCTGCGATCGATGAGAAGGGTCCCGGGGCGCTAGGGATTGATCCCGAGATAGAGGAGGCTCTGCTTTTTACCAAGCCCGTGATGAGTTCCGTGCTGAATAGGCTCGATCCTTACTTCGACGGTCTTTCAGAGAGCCACAAAGTGGCTCGCATCGCGGCGTTCAAATCGAGAATTGGGATGAGTTTCCACAAGAGCAAGGGCTACGGGTCCTCTGGGCCTGCGCTGGTCGAAATCACGGCAAAGGCGTCTGTTCCCGCTGAGGCGGCTAAGATAGCCAATATCGTCACGCAGACTTATATAGACAAGACGCGGGAACGGGAACTAGCGGAGTCGAACGCCTGGATGAATTGGTTCGGCGAGCAGCTTTTTCAGATGCGTCAAAAGGTAACGAAGGCTGAGGAGAAGTTCCAGGCCTTCAAGCTGGAAAAGGGCATCATCGGTCTCGATGAGCGTAAGAATGAGCTGGCATCGAAATTGGGGACGGCGTCAAGCGGCCATCTGCAAACTCGGTTGGAGCGGCTGGACGCGGAACTCGCGCTCTCCGCGCTGCAAAAGGCACTGGCTCAGGGGCCTGTCGCTGCAACGCCGGCCTTCGCTAGCCATGGCTCTGCCGCCATAACCTCTCTTAAGTCGGAGCTTGACGGGGTGAAAGCCCAGCTGAAGGAGAAGCTGAGCGTATTCAAGCCGAAGCATCCAGTTATTGCTGACCTCAAAGAGAAGATAAGACTGGTCGAGGCCCGGCTGGAGAGCCAAGAGCGGGAGATAATCAGGACCCAACAGAACAGGGTCCAAAGCCTGAAGGCTAGCGAGGCGTCCCTTGCCAGCACGCTGGAGGCGTTCAAGGAGGAAGTTCAGAAGCTCAACACAGTGGAGCTGCAATACTCAATTCTTGAGCGAGAGGTTGCCAGCTCGCGAGAGTTATACGATCTCTTCGTGGAGCGGCGGAAGAGAATCGCTATCGACAGCGGCGTCAGCAGACGGCGAATGAGCGTAGTGGAGCCCGCAATTGCCTCAAAGAATCCGGCCCCCAAGAAGTTGGGCGTCAAGCTCCTCGTAGCATCGGTAATCGGACTAATAATCGGTATCGGCCTGGCGTTTCTTATCGACTACCTTGAGATGACATACAAGACGCCAGAGGATATTGAGCGGCACCTGGGGCTATGGGTGGTCGGGGTGATTCCCAGGTTCGAGCCGAAGACGGAACCTGTTCTCTGCTTTTCTAACGTTGTAGCGAGTCGGGCACAAAAGAGGCGGCGGAGAGATAAAAAGTGAACGAACCCAAGTCCCACAAAGCCTACGTGGTTTGCGTAAACGCTGTGTCTCCGGACGCCGACAAGCAGGCTATTATTGAGAGGGTGTCCAGGTTCTGCAAAGGCGCCGAAAAGGAGCAGATTAAGCATGCGGTGGAAGACCCGCCCTTTTCTTTCCGCAGAATGAACTTCGATTCGGCGCAAGCGGCCAAGCAGGAGCTTGAGAAGCTGGGCTGCACACTTGATATCAGGGAGAGCGCTAGCGTCTTCTCCGCTGAAGAGGCTGTTATCGTGGAGGAGTCGAGGCGCAAGCACAAGATGCGGCTTGCAAAGGGTGTCGATGAACAACAGATGATCGACAACCTTTGGGTATTTACGAGCGAGGACATCGCCGTGGAAGCCTACAGGACTTTCAGAACGAATCTGCTTGTCCGAATGAAACGCGATGAGGTCAACAGTTTTCTTTTCACCAGTGCGTCTCCTAAAGAAGGGAAGTCCACGGTTGTTGCCCACTTGGGAATAGCGCTGGCCAATGCCGGCAAGAAGACCATTCTGGTGGATATGGACCTCAGAAATCCGGTTCTTCACAAGTTCATGGGGATAGACAACTCGGTCGGGGTCTCAAATATCGTGCTTGATGGAGGCGATCCCAACGCAGTTATTAGCCACACAGTGTTTGAGAGGTTGCACCTCCTCACAAGCGGGCCGCTACTTCCGAACCCGGCGGAGCTCTTGTCATCTGCATCCGCCCGGGAGCTGTTGACTGGTTTGGCGAGGGACTTTGACGTCGTTCTCGTCGATGCGCCTCCGGTGATTGGCCTTACCGATGCAGTCGTCATCGGCACGATAGTAGGGGACGTGTTCATCGTCGTAAAGGCGGGTCGCACGTCACGGCAACGGACTGCGCTTGCGGTCCAGATGCTTGAAAACGTTGGATGCCGTATTCTGGGAGCGGTTCTCAACGAAGTGGACGTGGATAAGCCATACTATAGAGTTTACTCATATTCAGGACGCCGGCAGGCGCGAGAGCATTGAGAATCGTTACGGACAGGTTTTTCTTTAGGGGAGAGAACTAAAATGCAGCACAAGACCTACAACGTCTTGGTAGTTGACGACAACCAACCGATATGCGACGTGATCGTTGATGCGTTGCCAAAAGGCAAGTACAAAGTTGACGTGGCCTACGATGGGCAGCAGGGCCTTCAGATGGCCCAGAACAAGAAATATGACGTAGTCTTCATGGACCTATACATGCCCGTCTTGGATGGATGCGAGGCCATCAAGAAGATCAAGTCGTTCTCCCCAGAGGTCATCATTGTCGTGATGACGGCCGCGACAAATCGTGAGATGGTCGAGAAAGCGTTAAGGTTCGGCGCCAATTCTGTGATGGTGAAGCCTTTCCGCATATCAGAGGTGCAGGGGATTCTTAAGATGTTGGCGCCTCAAAGGGTCTAAGGACTGTTGCTCCTTCCGACATCATCGCGGTGCAAGAAGCGAACAGAATGAACCATTGAATTAGAAGGACAGCTGGATGCGTGATCTGACCTCGCGAGAGAAGCGGCTGTTGCTGATGTTCGCCGACGCCTTGGCCGTCTCGGGCTGTTATCTCTTGGCCTTTTATTTGAAGTTTGAGTTCCCCCTACCGAAACCCGAGGCGCAGCTTTTCCAAAACACGCTCCTTCTTGCCCTTGGAATAAAGATGGCCGCTTACTACTTCTCGGGCTGCTACAAGGGCGTATGGCGATACGCTAGCATGGCTGACCTTCTCGTAATCATCCGGGCCACATGTATAGCGACGGTCTTGACCATCGTTTCGGTCAGAATCTTCTTTGCCCAAGTCGACTGCCCCACTCCTGTTTTCATTATCGATTGGTTGCTGACCATTTTCGCGGTTGGTGCTGTGCGGTTTCTCGCCAGAGGCTATCGCTTGATTACCTCGGAACAGCCTGGCGCCATGCGCAAGGTCCTTATAGTTGGCGATGGGGACCCGGCGGAGATGCTCACAAGAGAGATATTCAGCAGCCCTTCCGTCGGACTGGAGCCTGTCGGATTGATCACCGAAGACCCTGATCTGATAGGGACAAGGATACATGGAGTTCCTGTCCTGGGCACCATTGCCGAGATAGGCGAGATATCAACCGAAAAATCCGTGGACGAGGTGATAATCGCGATGCCGAAGGCCAGCGGCGCCCAGGTCAGAAGGATCATCACTGTATGTAAAGAGGAGGACGTCAAGTTCAGGACGCTGCCTCCTCTGGGAGACATAATCAAAGGCATGGTCTCGGTCAACCAGATTCGTGATGTGCAGGTTGAAGACCTACTCCGGCGCCCGCCGATCCAGCTGAGTACGGAGCGTATTCTGCGTTCGATCAGCGGCAAAAGAGTGCTTATTACAGGCGCGGGAGGCTCGATCGGTTCCGAGCTTTGTAGGCAAGCAGCCAAATACGATCCCGAGGTGCTAATACTCGTTGAGCAAGCTGAAAACTGCCTCTATGCGATAGATTATGAGCTTGAGCGGGAGATGGTGCCGACGGTGAGGCACGTTGCTATGGTCGCTGACATCGTCGATACCGAACGGGTGGAAGAGATATTTGAGTCATCGAGACCCCACGTCATTTTCCACGCTGCCGCACACAAACACGTGCCCTTGATGGAGAGCAACCCTTTGGAAGCCTTCAAGAACAACTTGATAGGCACGGCAATACTCGCCGAGGCCGCAATAAAGTGGGGATCGGAATCATTTGTCCTAATCTCAACGGACAAGGCGGTGAACCCCACAAGTATCATGGGCGCCTCCAAGCGGACGGCGGAGCTTTTTGTTCAGGACTGCATAGATACCCGCAAGACAGCTTTTATGACCGTTAGGTTCGGTAACGTTCTTGGTTCGACCGGAAGCGTTGTCCCGTTGTTCATGAGGCAGATTCGGCAGGGCGGCCCGGTAACGGTAACACATCCTGAGGTTACGCGCTTTTTCATGACGATTCCTGAGGCAGTGCAGTTGGTCCTGGAAGCGGCCACAATGGGCAAGGGCGGTGAGATTTTCGTGCTCAAGATGGGCGAACAAATCCGCATCATTGATCTTGCCAAGGACCTAATAAGGCTGTCAGGTCTTTCGCCCGGCGAAGACATTGAGATCGTTTATACGGGCTTGAGGCCCGGGGAGAAGCTCTTCGAGGAGCTGCTTCTGGAAGGAGAGAACCTCAGCCCGACAGATCACGAAGACATTCTTGTGGCTGCAAGCGAGCAGAGGGATGCGAGTAGGACGCGCGAGCTGATTGATATGCTCAAGGACGCCGTGAGTCGCGGGGACCTTCGGCGGGCCACGACGGCCATGCGCCGGCTGATCCCAGAGTTCGTCGGCGAAGGCCCTATCGATCAGACCGCTCTTCTTAGGGACCGTTATTTCAAATCAACCAAGGCAAATAGGCAGCCTGCTGAACTTCAGGCCAACCCGCATCCAAATCCCGCTGCTAGCCAGGCAAAGAAAGCTTAGAAGCAAAGTCCAGCAGTCCTGCGCCTCGATTACGGGTGTATCGCGTTTGAAGCTCAAGGTAGTTCTGCCAGCATTCAACGAGGCCCAAAACCTCAAGAGCCTACTGCCGGACATCCTCTCCCAGCTCGAGGATAGCGGCTTCCAGTATGAGGTCTGCGTCGTTAACGATGGCAGCACGGACGATACTGCCGCCGTGACGAAGAACTTCTCACAGAATGCACCAGTCAGGCTGTTGACCCACTCTGAGAACCGAGGCCTGGGCAAGGCTCTCTTGACAGCGTTCAAGACGCTTGCCTCTGAATGTGACGGGGACGATGTGATCTGCACTCTTGATGCCGACAACACCCACTCTCCGCTCTTGTTGGAACCGCTTGCGGAAAAGGTCTCCGAGGGATTCGACGTGGTCATCGCGTCGCGCTTCACGTCCGTCGGGAAAGTAGTCGGCCTCTCCCTCTTCAGAAGGGCCTTGAGCCGGGCGGCGGCGACACTCTTGTCCGCCGTCTATCCCGTCGAAGGTGTAACCGACTACACATCCGGCTTCAGGGCATACAGAGCGTCAGCGATAATCAATGGGCTTGACCAATACGGCGATTGCCTCATAACGCGGAGCGATTTTTCCTGTAACGCTGAACTTCTCATAAATCTCCTCTCGCTCGGCGCAAGCCCGGCTGAAATCCCACTAAGGCTTCGATATGATACAAAACGTGGAAAGAGCAAATTGAGACTGTTCAGAACACTATTCGGTTATTGTTCGCTGCTGGTAAGAATAGGGAGATTGCGCAGAAGATGAAGGTTTCGGTCATTATTCCTGTCTATAACGAGAAAAGCACGATACGAGAAATCCTGAAGCGCGTCTTTCAGGTTGACCTGGACCTGGAGACGATTGTGGTTGACGATTGCTCCACGGATGGCACCAGGGATGTCTATCCCGAACTGGAGCAGTACATCGACAAACTTATCCTTCACGAAAAGAACATGGGGAAGGGAGCAGCGGTGCGCGCTGGAATCGCCGCGGCGACCGGCGAGGTTGTTCTTGTGCAAGACGCGGACCTGGAATACGACCCCAGCGAGTACCACAGGCTCCTGCGGCCCATACTCGAGGACAGGGCGGACGCGGTCTATGGCTCACGATTCAAGGGCAGCGAGGAACACAGAGTCCTCTATTTCTGGCACTATATCGGCAACACGATGCTCACAATACTCTCAAACATGTTCACCGGCCTCAACTTATCCGACGTGGAAACCTGCTACAAAGCCTTTCGCGCCTCGCTCATCAAGTCTCTGGACCTGAAGGAGAACAGGTTCGGCTTTGAGCCCGAAGTAACCGCCAAGATCGCAAAGGCAAAGGCACGGGTGTATGAAGTAGGTATCTCGTATCGAGGCAGAACTTACATTGAAGGCAAGAAAATCGGCTGGCGAGACGGCCTCCGCGCCGTCTATTGCATAATCAAGTATGGTCTGTTCGATTAGCGAGCTTACGAGATAAGAGCCAGGAATACGACATGAAGCTGCTGAACAGGGCCAACTGGTGGCAGGTCCTTCTGACCGACGCTCTTCTCGTCGTTCTGGCGTATCTTCTGAGCTTCATCTTCGAGTTTGGCCTGGAAGCAGGCGTTCAGAAAGCGCTGGTCCACTATCACGTCGGCCTCTTGGCGATCGGACTGTCCCTGCTCGGCTATTACTACTTCGGTCTCTATTACATCGACACGCTCAGAGACAAGGTCCGCCTTCTGTTCTCCTCGGTCAAGGCCTGTTCGGCGAGCACACTGCTTCTGATCGCTTACGTATTCTCACTTCACAGTTTGCCCTTCCCAAAGAACGTCACGTTCTCCTTTTTTGCCATCGATTCGGTGCTGATCTTCGCCTGGAGAGCCTATATCGACGCCAGGCTCCTGCTGAAATCGGCTCGTGAGGCGAGAAGAGTTCTCATCGTTGGGGCGGGCAACGCCGGCGCCAGAATAGCGACTCAGATGCGCGACTCGGTTGACAAGAAGCACGAGATAGTCGGGTTCATCGATGATAACCCGGGCAAGACCGGCTCAGTTGTTTCAGGATTCGAGGTGCTCGGAACCAGAGAGAAGATGCGAGAGATAATAAGGCTGCACAGGGCTGACCGCGTCGTGATCGCGATGCCCTCGGCCCATCGCTCGACGATCTCGGATTTCATACTCATCTGCGACGAGACCTCCACCGATTACAGCATTGTCCCGAGCTTCTTCGAGATAATCACACAACAGGCGCCGATGGACGACACTGCTAATCTACTCCTGATGAGCTTCTTTGAGAGTCGCATAAGAAGAGAGCAGAAGACCGTCAAACGCATATTCGACGTTGTCGCGTCTCTTCTTGGGCTGATTGTCCTCTCCCCGGGTTTTCTTCTTACAGCAATCGCCATCAAACTCTCGTCCAAAGGTCCGGTGTTCTTCACGCAGCTGAGAGTCATGAGAGGAGGCAAGCTCTTCAAGATCCGCAAGTTCCGAACCATGGTCCGGGGTGCTGACAAGATCGGTCCGGTACTGACCGAAAAGAACGACCCCAGAATAACGAGAATAGGGAAGGTACTGCGCTTCACGAGCATCGACGAACTGCCTCAACTAATAAACGTCCTAAAGGGCGAGATGAGCCTCGTCGGGCCAAGACCCGAAGTACCCTCCATCGTCGCCAAATACGAGAAATGGCAGCGCCGTGTGCTCGACGCCCAGCCCGGCGTCACAGGCCTCGCCCAGATAAGCGGCCGAGACGAGCTCTCCATCAACGCGAAACTAAGATACGACATGTACTACATGCGGAACCATTGCCTCTCCCTCGACATCAAGATAATCCTCAAAACGTTCAAGAAAGTCATCGACCGACAAGGCGCAAACTAGTCGAAGTGCGCGGCTTTCGCCACGCGGCGAATGCCGTGGGCCGACGGTGTGGGGCGGGCTTTCCAGCCTGCCGCAGCCAGATGATGCGCGGCTTCTGAGAAACTCGACGCGCGGCGAATGCCAAGTGGGCCGACGGTGTGGGGCGGGCTTTCCAGCCTGCCCGTCTCTGCGTCTCAGCCCAAGGCGAGCTCCCTTTGGGTGCGAGCCGGCCAGCCGCATTCACGGGTGAAAGGAGCCAGGCCAGCGGCGGCTCGCCGCACTTGGCTCCACTTTCCTGAACATTGATAGAAGGATTTCACCATTGCTTTCCAAAAATCAATGTTAGCTTCAGTCAAAAAACCGCTTGACATTCCTTTGAATACGCGTTATCGTCCAGCGAATCGGATAATGTTCTCTAGGGGTGAGCTGATGAGCTCGGGACATATTGGGTTTGTATTCTCGATGGCTACAAGATGTAGTAGGGGACTAGTGCATCGCTATTCCTTCTTGTCCGCCATAGCCTCATCCTTCGCACTAGCTACGGAGGACAAGCCGGCGACGGCGGGCCGACCGCACGAGGCCCACCTATCCACACCGCGCGATGTTTTCATCTCGACGATTCTCGGGATGAAAAAGCCGGCCGAGAGGCACAAGACCTCCCAGCCGGCCGAGGTGGGCGCAATATCGTGCCCACACACTACAACATTCGCTATGATTATCGAAAGATAATCACAAAGTACGAGGATGAATACAAATCAATCAAAAGTCTCTGATAGTCTTGTCAATCTGTTTGGTCATTGCTGTTGGGATCGTGGCCTATGTCTGGGCGTCCGGCTGCTGTGGCGACGATTCCGCGCTCTGCAACGGTGGATGTGTGAGAATCCCCGAGACCGACTGTGACTGGGCATTCTACGTTAATCACAACGTATTCGATTGGGGTGAGGGTCACACTGTGTGGGTGTACGTCAAGGAGGTCGGAGGACCGGTCGCGCTGCGCTATCTGCTGAACCTGGTGACGCCTGATCCGCAGCCCATCTGTATGTTCTTCTCGAACTCAGTGACCCTTCGCCCGAGCAACAACTACCAGTTTTGGTTCAAAGCTTTTGTTGGTGACATCGAATACGATAGGGAGCCGCCGGGAACGGCAGTCTTTCCGCTAAGTCTGGACGCGGATTGCAATGAGGAATAAGATCAACCAATAGGTAGCATGATCTGGTGGCGGGGCGGCGCAGTGCCGCCCCGTCATAACGAACAAGAATGTGGGATACACTAAGACAAGGGAGGCAAAGTAATGAGAACGATTGAAACGACCATGGTCGTAGTATTTGCGTTGCTGGGGAGCTTCTGTATCTGCCAGGCGGAGTTTGTGCACCATTTCAACCCGCTTGTCGGTGGGAGCGCGTCAATCTTTGGACGGGACGGGAACCTTTGGATTGGGGTACCCGGCGTGGGCCTGGTGAGCTTGGACGTGGACTCGGGTCTAACATCCATCTATGGCTTGAAACATGGCCTCCGAAAAGTCGATTACATTCACCAGGTCGCTCAGGACGCCTCGGGCCGGATGTGGCTCTCGCAGCTCGACTTAATCTCGTGCTTCGACAGCGGGATGTTCACCTGTTACGGCAGAGAGAGCGGTATCTGGAGGTCTAAACCACCGATCGGCTGCGATCCAGATGGTTCTGTCTGGACCGTCTCAATTGATGGCGGCCTGAGACGTTTTGACGGCCAAGAATGGGTGGAGGTGAATGATGCACCCATCGGAAACGCCGTCTTCATCAAGTTTGGGCCGGACGGAACAGGCTGGTTCCTATGTTGGACCGGTCCTATGGGCGTGATGTATCTTGTAAGCTACCGAGACGGCGCCTGGACAGTTTTCGACGATCTTGAAGTAGGCGGGGACCCTAGTTATATGGCCGTCACACGCAATAACGACGTTTGGGTGGTGACGTATGAACTTGTGTTCGTGTGTAGGGACGGCACGTTGCTCCGGGAGTACCGGCTGGCCGATGGCCTCGCTGGCTACCGCTCGTCGCGTGTGGCCGAGGACGCGCAAGATCATATCTGGGTGGGCGATTACGACGCAGGCGCCGCGATGTTCGACGGCGATCAATGGACGGTCTTCAACACGCTGAACAGCGGCATCATCTCCAACAACGTTAAGAGCGTCGCCGCTTCTCCGGACGGCTCCGTCTTCTTCACCACTGACCTGGGGGTAAGCCGCTATAACGCCGGACTGTGGAACAACTATGGGCGAAGCGGCCTTCCCACTAACGACATCTATTCAGTCGCCATCAGCGAGCAGGGAGACGTTTACTACGGCACGTATTCTGGCGAGTTGGGCCATTTCGACGGCTCAGTGTGGGAAGTGCTCTATGATTCTGCCCCAGTAGGAGCTTGCCAGGTCTATGATCTCGCGTTTGACAGAAGAGGCGCCATCTGGCTCGCCGAAAACGACATGGTCGAGGTCTGGCTGGGCTCGGTAACGGGGCACGCCCGTGCCGGCGATATGCCTCTGGCTCAATCAAAGCGCCTCGCCCTGGACAACGATGGCAATATGTGGGTCTGCGCAGGTCTGGGCCTGGCCCGATACAACTTCACTTCGTGGCTGTCGTTCCGCATCACAGAGGGAGACAACCCTCCGGGCTATCACCCTCTTCAGCCTCGAAGCATCGCCTGCGACTTGGAGGGCAACGTATGGGTTGGGACGACCGAGGCGGGCCTTGCCAAGTTGAGGGACGATGCAATCGTCGGCTTGCTCCCCGAATATCCTGGGGTTATGGCGATAGCTTGTGATAATGACGGCGTGCTGTGGATGGGGTTCGATGGACGAGGCGTTCTTGAATTCGACGGCGAGAATGAACTCGCTTGGTACACGGTCGATGACGGCCTGCCGTCGAACGAGATCACCTGTATTGACTGCGACATCAGCAACAATGTGTGGGTCGGCGCCGACGAGGGCATCGCGTTCTTCAATAGGCAGCAGTGGACCACATACGACCTTGAGACCGGGCTCGAGGTGGATCAAATAAGGGATGTTTACTGCTCGCCGATCTGCGGCGACGTGTGGTTTGCCACGCCGGCCGGCCTGCTTCAATACGAGTCCGAGATTCAGCCGGTGAAGCCCTCGATAACTATCACGACGGACCGGGAGCTCTATCACGCGGGCGACACG
>CBDVDH010000073.1:0-14674 GCA_965372715.1 uncultured bacterium
TTGTGGGGGGGTGGTGGCCCCGCCTTTTTATACTTGCGTAAAATTCGTTTCGGGGGGGGCAACCCACCGCCCCTACGAGGCCCGACACCCGATCGTGGCCCAGCCTCATCAACCCTTCCGCTACAAACCCCATCCTGCATTCACGCTCCTGTCTGGAGCTGCTTGTTGACGGCGTCAAACACGTCCTCTGCGGAGATGCCCTTCATGCAAACATGGCCCTTATCGCAGGTCTGCCGGTAGCAAGGCGCACAGGGAACATTATAGACGATCTTCGTTCCGCGACCGTAAAGCTCGATCTCGGCTGCGCACGTCGGGCCCATGAGCACGACGACGGGCCGCCTGGCCCCTATCGCAAGGTGCATCGCCAGCGTATCCGCGCTGACTACCAGGTCGCAGCACGCGACTAGACCCGCGAAATCCGTCAAGGAATGCCCACAACCAGCGTCTATCGCCGCGCCTCGACACAGCTCGGCGATTCGCCTGTTCCGTTCAGCTTCGAGCGGCCCCCCCAGAAGCAAGGGAACGACGCCCAGCCGCTCCCTCAAGAGCCCGGCTAACACAACGAAATGCTCTTCCGGCCACACCTTCGTGGCAAAAACTGCGCCCGCGCCCGTGTTCAGCCCAACAACCACTGCGTCCCGTCCGATGCCGACTCCCTCCAAAAAGGCCCTTGCCTCCGCTAGTGCATCGTCCGGCAACCCGAATACGTACTCGTAACTTGGATCGTAATCAAGCCCGCAGACCTCAAAGATCATCTCTTGATATGTCTTCTTGTTTTGCCTGAACTTCAGCTCGTCGTCGTAACCTAAACGAAACGCGTAGTTCGCGAGCTCGCTTGCAGGCATTAAAACGCCCTCCGGCGACCACTTGAACCCAAAGCGCTCCTTGGCCGCGATCTGACTTGCCAGCGCCGTTGCGCGCGGCTCCTTATCGAGGCAGATTACGATGTCGGGCTTCTCGCCCTTCACTCTGATGATGCTACCCAAAGAATACGGCAGCAATACGTCAATTAGCTCCGAAAATCGCAACAACTCGGCAGAATCTACATCCGTGAGCCAGGTGATGAATGACGATGGGTATTTCGCTTTGAGTCCCTCTAGAAGAGGCGTTGTTCGCAGGACATCTCCGACGGCCGCGAGCTTTATGATCAAGATGCGCCTGCCCCTTGGCGCATAACGCTCACAGCCATCGCACATACGTTTGAAAATGCACGGCTTCTCGCCGACGAAGAACCTGCACTCGGTCCGAGCACCGAGAGGAGTTGCTGCCTTTCTCAAATCAAATCACACGCATCCAAACACTTGGGATAGCCATCTGTAGGAACGCATCGACCGGTGATCTTGCATAAACCATCAGCGAAACCAAACAGCGAATCCGCGCTCGCACAAGGAAGACCACGCCGGAGAAGGCAAACATTCACCATTCGGCGAACTTGCCGGAGCCAATTAAACATCAGAAGCAGGAGCAAACCAGTCCTATTTGCCCTCTATAGTCTCTTTCTGCTGTTCAGAAAGAACGAGGCCAAACTCCCTGGGCCCGACCCTTATTCCCGCCTCGATTATGCCGGTCACCTTCAGCCGCTGCCCGACCTCGGGAAGATAGGCCCGTTTTGTCAGGACCCATATCTCGCCAGTATCATCCTTCAGAAGATACCCCGCGTTCTCGAAGAACGGGATGGGCAGTTTCTTGGCGACCTCGCCATATACAATCACCTGCTTGTTCCTAAACTTGTCCGGATCGGAGGTTATCTTGCCGATCTTCGTCCGACAACCGACAATTGAGAGAAGGCATACTAAAGCGAGGCAGGCGGCCAGTACCTTCCTGGCATACGATTGTTTCATACCTCATACCTCTATCTATGTATATCCACGTTTCTTATACGGTCTTCATCTTACTGCCTCAGCAAGCATCTCCGGCGCTACATCAATCGGCAGGAAGCGTTTCTGTTTGGTCTTGCGGTCCATGAGCTCGATCTTGCCTTCCTTGACGCAGCGCTTGCCCAAGATGATCTGTGTGGGAATGCCCAGAAGGTCAGCATCAGCGAACTTGACGCCCGGCCAAACATTGCGATCATCGAGCAGGACCGAAATCCCAGCGTCCCTGAGCATAGCATAGCACTTTTCGCCTAGCTCCATCAACGTGCTGTCCGTCGATTGCATCGGAGCGATTATCGCAAGATACGGGGCGAGGCTCTTGGGCCAGATTATGCCCCGGTCGTCGTGGCTCTGCTCGATCACGGCCGCGACCGTCCGCTCGATCCCAAGCCCATAGCAGCCCATTACGATCGGGTTCTCCTTGCCGCTTTTGTCCGTGAACTTCGCCGATAGCTTCTCGCTGTATTTTGTCCCCAGCTTGAATATGTGACCCACCTCGATGCCCGTCTCGAGCCCAAGCGGCTGACCGCACTTAGGGCAGGGGTCGCCCGGCATTGTCTTTCTGATATCAGCGTATTCATCAGGCGCAAAATCCCGCCCAACCTCGCAGCCGGAGTAGTGCGAGTCCTTTTTATTCGCGCCAACGACCATGCACGTCTCGCCCTCAAGGGAGAGATCTGCACACACCCTTATCCCCGAAAGGCCGACCGGACCCGAGAACCCCATTGGGGCCCCGGTAGCCGCCTCAATCTCGGCCGCTGACGCGAGCTCAAGCCTCTGGTCATCCACAACTTGTCTCATCTTTCTCAGGTTAAGCTCGTGATCGCCTCTTAAAAGCCCGGCCACGAGACCGCCATCGCCCTTCTTCAAGATGAGCGTCTTGATCAGCTTCTCAGGCCCGACGCCCAAGAACTCTGTAACCTGCTCGACCCTCGTCAGGCCCGGGGTCCCCACCTCTTTCAGAGCACACTCCTTACGCTCAGGCCGAACAGCCGGGGCCGTGCATTCGCCCTCCCCCGGGAATGACGCGTAACCACACTCCCGGCACTTGACAAGCCGATCCTCACCAGACGCAGCCACAACGATGAACTCGTGCGAGGCGCTGCCGCCGATGGCGCCAGTTTCCGACGTCGGAATCGCCTCGTAGGCCACGCCGATGCGGTCGAATATCCTGCAATACGCGTCGAACATCCTGTCATAGCTCTTATCGAGGCCCGCCTCATCCACGTCGAAGCTGTAAAGGTCTTTCATCGTGAATTCGCGCGTCCGCATGACGCCGAACCGCGGCCTTGGCTCATCTCTGAACTTCGTCTGGATTTGATAGAACATCTTGGGCAGGTCGGCCCACGAGCGAATCTCGCTTGCGACGATTAGGGTTATGATCTCCTCGTGCGTGGGGCCCAGGAGCATCTCGTGCCCGTGCCTGTCGTGGAAGCGGAACACATCCTTGCCGTAGGCCTCGAGCCGACCACTTCTCTGCCATATATCAGTCGGCTGGAGTGCTGGCAGCAAGAACTCCTGTCCGCCCGCATTGTTCATCTCCTCGCGGACGATCGTCTTCAACCTCTGTATCACCGCGTAGCCGAACGGCAGGTAGGAATAAACCCCAGACGCTGCTTGCCGTATCATGCCCGCGCGAACCATCAGCTTATGGCTGATGCTCACCGCGTCGGCGGGCGCCTCTTTAAGCGTTGGAATAAACGCCTCGCTAAACCTCATATTCAACTCCTAGCATCAGACAACGTGCACTCAGACCTGCGCAAAGCCATAGTGGACGATTAGAGACTCAATTCCGCCTGACGGAACAATGCCAACATTGGCCGCATCCGGCAAGCTCCTGGACTGCGCCAGCCCCCATTGCGGTCGGATTGAGGCGACAAGAGCTTCACGATCTTGTTGAGTGCGTTCACAAAGGCAGCCCGAGAGAACAGCACGGCGGCGATCACCAAGAGGACGAGGCCTCGATTTCGTGGATCGCACTCTTGGCCGGACAGCAAGCCCATGCCCATTATGGCCGTCAGAATCGAGAAGCAAACGCAGATGAAGCCCATAGCCGAACACCTCTCCTCGCCGCACGCCAGCAAACAACCAACATATCACATCCGTCGCCCAGATCAAGCCAGCAAGCCGCCAGGCGCCGTTCGCATTCTTCCGGCGCCAGACCCTCGGGCCAGTTCATACGGGTCCTTGCGTGTCACGCGCAATCGCGTGGCGGTTGGATCGGGACTTGCATTACTGGTTCAACCCGTTTAGCATCGCGCCCGCGGGCCCTGGCGCAGCGCAGAGCGCCACACACCACAGGTGTCGCGGGCGCGATGCTAAACGGGTTGAACCGCTAAAGATGATTTGAACTTGACACGAAATGATATAGAAGGGTAAAAGAAGGACTTCATATTTAAGGCTGTTGTAGCTGTGGGAATCACTTGATTCCGTACAGGACAGGGAAAGGGGAGTAGGTTGCGCCAGCAGAGAATAACAGGTCGTGATAGGCTATTGGTCATATCAAGTCGGGACCCGCTTGGCATCAAAGGGATAACATTGGGCGGTGACCCTCCATCTCTTCGTGTGGAGGCGCGCATAGCCATTCGGCAATGGGCCGCTAAGAACGGAGCGAGCGAGGAAGGGGAAGATGAGAGCCGACCCGAAGAAGAGACGAAAGAAGAGACTCACTTCAAAGGAGCTAGGCAAGGGTAGAGGGGACTTCGACCGAGATTACACTTCGATCCTCTACTCCCACGCGTTTCGGCGCCTCCGGCACAAGACACAGGTGTTTTTCTATGCCCAGAATGATCATCTTTGCACGAGGCTTGATCATTCATTGTGTGTCGCGGCCATTTCCGAAATCGTATGCAATAATCTTAAGTCTAATGGCGCCGACTGCGATCCGGTCTTGGCGAAGACGATCGGGATAGGTCATGACTTGGGTCATCCCCCTTTTGGTCATGCCGGGGAGGATGTTTTGAATGGTATAGCCGGAGACATCGGCGGGTTTAGGCATGAACGCCATAGTCTCAGAATAGTGGATCAGATAGAGAAGCCACCAGCTCCAGGTCAGCCTATGATCGGCTTGAATTTGACATTGGCTGTCCGTGATGGGATCGTCAACCACTGCGGCGAAGATCGTTCAACGATCATTAAGCCTGCCAGATCGCCAGATCTGGAGAGCGGCAAGTCCTTCCCGTTCACCTTGGAGGGATGCGTGGTGAGGCTGGTCGACAAGATTGCGTATCTCGGGAGGGACTTCGAGGATGCCGTAATCACGGGGATGATCAAGCAAGAGGAGATCCCTGCACAACTAGGGGCATTGGTAGGCACCAAGAATGGGGAAATAGTGGATTACTTCGTTGGGGACCTGATCGCACATTCACACGGAGGAGAGATCGCGCTGTCAGAGGAAGCGAGCGCTCTGATGAGTCATTTGATGGAGTTCAACTATACAGAGATATATGAGCATAAGACGCTCGCCTCATATAAGAAGAGAGTGAAAGATATTCTGGAAACACTGTTCGATCGATTCATGGCGGTCCTAAAAGAATATCATGATCGTGTCAAAAAATACTTCGATGATGATCTCGAAGTTGTGACGGTTTTCGGGGATTTCGTCAGGAATCGAAGGGTATTGTACTTCGATAAAGAAGCCAAGAGGCTTAATGATGACAATCTGCTGCGCAAGACAATCGTGATAGACTTCTTGTCAACACTGACCGATAGCTTCGTCTTCGAGGCTTGTAAGGAGTACTTCCTTCCTAAATCCCTTGACAGTTTATCGGCCCGCCGACAGACCGCCCAACGCAGAAGGTGAGCGGCATCCGAGATGAGCCTTCCGACAATGTAACGTTTTGCTGAATCCTTACATTTCGCCGTAACCGACCGTCTGAAGGGTACCGCCTTCTTCCGCACTGCGGATCGTCGCTCGACATCCTCCGCCTATTCCCTCAGAGCAAAGGGACCTCATCTGGCGAGGCGCCTGCCCAAAGCGGATGCGGAATCGAGAAGCTCCCTCTCCTCCGCGGCCAGACCAGCAGCCCCTAACCCGGCGCCGACGATGATGCCCTCAGGCTTATCGAATCCAAGACGGTGCAGTATCTCTCCCACGGAATCAAAATACGCTGAATACTCCTCGGCCTTGGACATACCCTGGGTGAATACGAGGCCTAATTTCTTCCCCTTTGGCAGGCGGCTTTTGAAGTCTGGTCCCAAATATGCAAACAGCCGGTCTAGCACCAGCTTCAGCTGCCCGGTCATCGCGAACATATAGACGGGCGAGGCGAACACAACCGCGTCGGCCTTATCGATCTCACCGTAGAGGGGAGTCATGTCGTCCTTCTGAATGCAGCGCTCCTCCTTCTTGCACGCAGAACATCCCTGACAACCGACCATCTTCATGTCCTTCGTGTAAAAAACCTGCGTCTCGGCGCCCTCCTCAGCCGCGCCTCTCAGAACCTCCTCAGCCAAGATGCCCGAATTGCTGTTTTCCCTCGCACTCCCACAGATAGCAATAACTCTCATGGTGCTCTCCCCTTATGGTTGCCAACTCAAGAACACAGAAAAGCGTGTTGAAGACTATCGCATACTCTTGCGGTCGTCTATCTCAAGAGAAGCCTGAAGAAGAACGGTTGTCAACTGCCCAATTCTGAGGCATTCTGACACTAAAAAATGACAGACACATACATCCATCGAAGGATAGAACTGTGGCCCAGATAGACATCCAAGAGATTCTGAACCTGACACCCCAATTGCTCAAAATACCCTTCAAGCGAATCTGGTGCAGCTACGATGAAGAAGCGGACGTTCTGTACCTGAATTTCAAGAAGCCGAGTCATGCAGACGACAGCGAGCTCACCGACGACGATATCCTCATTCGTTACGAGAATGGCGAAGTAGTGGGACTGACGGTTCTCCACGCAAGCAAGCGAGAAGAAGGGCAGAAGCCTCTTCCAGGGTTAGTATGATGATCCCTACAGCACTTGAGCGTGCTGATGAGCGGCGCGGCTCTGCCTAATGCCTCGCAATGTCGAGGTGATTCTGAGAGAATAGACACGACAAATGGTAAGATAAAATCGATCAAGCCTCAGCTCCCGACCTCATAACCGGCGTTTGTGAAGCCATTCGAGCAAATCGGTTCGGGAGACCTCTGCATCATTAAGTATCTTGCTCAGGATGCCACGCCCCAAATCCTCCCCCTTGCTCAGAGGCACGACACATGTTCATCCTTCAGCCTTCATCAAGACAGAGCTGTATCACTTCTTTGACACGGGGCATTAGCTCTTCCATCGTCCGAGCCTGCGTATAGCAGCTCTTCAGGGCCGGAACGGTGGCGACAAGGTAGCCATCCTCATCGCGCTCGATCAATATGGTGAAACGATGCTTCATAATAGGCACACTCCTTCCATGCAAAGCCTGTGAGCGACCTGATTCTCGGAACCATCATCCGGATCCGCCCACCTAAAAACCTTCGCCATCAGCTCGTCTGTGAGCTCAACGGGCACAGCATGAGCTTCAATAGTCATTGATCTGAGCTCATTATCCGCCCCAGGTATCGGCTCCGCCCGCTCACCGCATCTTGTGCGTGACGAAGTTCGAGAGAGCTCGAATCGCGCGGTCAATCTTACGGAAGCACGGCAGGCCGGCCTTCTCCATCATCGCGACGAATGGATCGTAGAGCGCCCCCGAGTCGATGGCGAAGACGACTGGCTTCTCAGTGTCTCTGAAGACGCGGACCATCCGATTGGGCAGGCTCGTCTCGCGGGAGATGTCCTCCTTGTGCGCCTCGCTTTTCTGAAGGTTCTCGAGAAAAGGCGTCGGGCACACAATCGAGATGACGGCGCACCGCACGTTCTCGTCGTCAACTAGCGCTCGCGCAATGAGCTCAAACGCCTCAGAGTTCGCGATAGGCGTTGTGTCTATCGGGTTCTTGGCCGTGACAATCCCGGGCGGTAAGAGCTCCTTCAGCTTCGCCATCGTCCCCGCCTCAAGCTTCGCGAGGTCCAGGTCGGAGAGATTGTCCGCACCGGCCGTCGCCTCGAACCCGGCGTTCGACATAATCCCCACGCCGAGACCAGAAACGTCCTTGCCCGCAAGGAGTGTGAAGACCTTGAAGTGATCCAAGAAGTCATCCAACGTCTCGACAACAATCGCGCCCGATTGCCTTAAAAGGTCGCGGTTCAGCGCGTAGTCGCCGACCATCGCCGCGGTGTGGGAAGCGGCTGCCATTGCTCCTTCCAGGCTCCTGCCCGCCTTATAGACAAGCACGTCCTGCCCGCTCTTGGTGATGCTCTGACAAGCCTCAAAGAAGCCGATGCCGTCCAGCGGCTTGAAGCCCTCCAGATAGACCGAAAAGAGGCTGATGTGCTCGTCCTGCATAAGGTATTCCAGATAGTCTCCGGCAGTCAGATCGATCTGGTTGCCGAATGAGATCGAATACCGCGGGTTTATGACACCGTCCAGGTTGCTCGCCTGCGTTACAAGGTATGCGCCGCTTTGGCTGATTGAGGCGGTGTTTTCGGCGCCGGCAGCGCTAAACGGCAGCTTATACTTCGGCAGAAAGAAGGTGTTGTATTTGCCGGGCAGCGAGACGATGCCGAGGCAGTTGCCGCCGTTGACGATGGCGCCTCCGTCCTCCTGCTCATGCCCCTTGCGGATGGCGTCGATAAGCCGGTCCTCCAGCGCCTTGCCCTCGCCGGTCTCGCCGAAGCCGCTGGAAATGAGCGTGATCGAGTGCGTCTTTCTGCGCTCTATGAGTTCGATCATCAGGTTGACGCATCGGTCGCCGGCGGGGATCGTTACGACGGTCATATCGACCTGTTCTGGGATGTCACCGACCGACGCGAAGCACTTACAGCCGTCGATCTCGCTCTCCCTGGGATGCAGGATGTATATCTTGCTCTTATCGACGCCGCCGCCCTCAATCAGGTTCCGCAGGATTATCCGGCCGACGTTCATCCCGCTCCCCGACACGCCGACGACGAGCGCGCTTTTGGGCTCAAGCAGTTTCTTGATTTTGTGGATGGGCCGCTGCGTTCTTTCAATCTTCTTAGTGCTGAACTTGAGCAGCGCGTCCAGCGCCACGAGCTGGCCGCCGTCCGTAACGACGATGGGGTTCAGCTCGCACTCATCGATCGTGAATTCGTGCATGTCCGAGAGCGCCGAATACTCGCAGGCAAGCCGCGAAAGCGCCTCGACCCTGGACACGAGCACTTCGGCGGAAAGAACGCTCTCGGTCTGGCCCCTGCCCGGCTTCAAGAGCTTGTCCCCGGCGACCGTCTCCTTGACCATGCTGATAGTCTCGTCCGCGTCCAGGAACAGCGCCGAGCGGCTCGTGATGCTCTTTCCGGTCTGCATCCATTTTGCGAAGTTCTCGGTGTCAATGCCCCCGAGGCCGAACGAGATGACCGGCCCGAACGCGTCGTCCTGCCTGAAGCTGATAATGAGCTCCCGGCCCAGCTCGCCCCGGAACTCGATCATCTCCGCGATCATCACGCCCTTTACGTTCGCCGAGGGCGCCGCATTTTTGACGTTCTCGACGATCCGCGATATCTCGCCCCTCAGCGCCTCAACGTCTCGTCTGACAAACGCGATGCCGCCGACGTCGGTCTTGTGCAAAACGTCCGGGGACATAACCTTCGCCACAACCATCTCCGTCGCGAGCTGCGAGACATCGAGTCTGGGACAACGCGCATCAATCTCGCTTAACGGGACTAATACCGACCGAGGCCGAGCGATACCGATTGCGTCGAGAACCTGATAGACCTCGCTCTCGGTGAGCGTGTCCCTGCCCTCCCTGGAGGCTGCGCCAAGCAACACGTCGATCTTCGAGAAATCAGAATCTGTCATTATCAAAGCTCCATGTTGTTATCTCTTATCGGGATTCGGCAGCTGAGCGATGAACCCAGATTGAACGGCAAACTACCGGTTATCGGCTCAGATCGCAAGAGGCCAGCACACCCGAAAGACCAGATTGATGTGGAATACCGTGGTGTCTTCAACTCGTTTGACCTCTTCGACCGGTTCCGTTTTACGGAAGCTCCTCAGGCTTGACTGGTTGCGATAATACCGGAGTTTCTGGCAGTATTCGTCGCATCTAGGAGATTCTTCAGAGGAGTATATGTGAAGTTCTATCGCAGCATTTTGGAATTGATCGGCAACACGCCGCTTCTGCGACTTGCGCGCTTGGCGCCGGAGCATCAGATATACGCCAAATGCGAGTTCATGAACCCCTTGAGCATCAAAGACCGACCGGTGCTACAGATTATCGAGGACGCCGAGCGAGCGGGGACTCTGAAGCCGGGTGGAGTCCTGATCGAGATGACGAGCGGTAATACCGGAATGGCCGTGGCCTTTATTGCCGCCATTAAGGGCTACAAAGCCATCTTGGTAATGTCCGAGATCCAGAGCCTGGAGCGTCGAAAGGTGCTGAAGGCATTCGGCGCCGAACTGATTCTGACGCCGGCCTCGCTGGGCACTGAGGGGGCGAGGCGCAAGCTCAAGGATATGCTTGCGGAGCATCCCGAATACTTCTACGTGGGCCAGCACGTTAGTCCATCAAATCCCAAGGCGCATTATGAAAACACGGGTCCTGAGATATGGGCGGACACCGATGGCCGGGTCGATATCCTGGTCGCCGGGCTGGGGACCGGCGGGACTATCTGCGGGGCAGGGCGATATCTGAAGGAGAAGAAGAAGGGCGTGGAACTGGTCGCCATCGAGCCAAAAGAATCGCCCTACATCTCAGAGGGCATCTTCCGACCTCACCGCATGATGGGCACCGCGCCGGGCTTCTATCCTGAGACGCTGGACCGGGAGGTCATAGACGAGATCTTCTTGGTCAGCGAGCAGGAGGCCTTCGAATGCTGCCGAGCGATCGCCCGCAAAGAGGGCGTCTTGGTGGGAATCTCATCCGGCGCCGTGGCCCACGCCGCGCTCGCCATCGCCAAGCGGCCCCAGAACGAAGGCAAAGTCATAGTGTGCGTCTTTGCGGACACCGGCCAAAGATACCTGAGCGTGGAGGGGCTGTTTTCGTGATCTCTCGTAAAGAGAAAAAGAATGAGACATCCGTATGAAACAGCCTGACATTGACGACCTGGTAAATCGCTTTCGATCGCCTGAAGTAAAGGCGATAGTCCTGATGGGGAGTTTCGCACGCGAAGATGCGGGCCGATTCAGCGACGTTGACCTTTTGCGCTTCGTAAAGGAAGAGGCGAAAGATCGACCGTCGGCTGTAAGCCGTGTGATCGATGGACGTCTGGTCGTTGTCTGCGATATTGCGCCGAACAAGATCGACAGCTGGTTCACGAGGCCTGAGGAAGCGACAGGAATCATAGTCGGTCTTCGGGACGCGCAGCCGGTCTGGGACCCCGACGGCTACTTCGAGGAGATTCAGAGGCGCGCCCGAGAATTCGTCTGGGACAGTTCGATGCAGGAGAAGGCGGATGTTTATGCCAGCCGCGAGATGGTTGGTTGGGCGGAGGAGGCCCACAAGGGGCTGGAGGGTCTAAGAACGAACGACGCTGGCCGTATGCTGAATGCACAATTCGGCTTATCCTGGGGCCTGACAACGGTCGTGCGAGTGCAGCGAGGCGTCCTCCTTACCACTGATAACTCGTTTTCTTCGGAGGTCATTGCGGCAGTCGGCGAGGATTCGGAGTGGGGGAAGCTATGTAGCACAGCGTTCGACATTGAGGGGAAGCTGCCGCTCTCGGAGCAGGTGAAGGCCTGGCTTTGGTTGTACGTTCTCACAGCCAGAATGATCGAGAATGCAATAAAGCCCGAAGACAAGGACGTAATCGACCACACCGTGTCGCTGATTCAAGTCGAACTTGAGAGGCGCTAGGCCCGCCTCGCCACCTTGTTCGCAAGGATCGAGATGAGACCGCCAAGGCCGATGTAGCCGAGGATGACCTCGAGACAGGCCGAAAACTGGCCAAAGCCGGCCTTTGGAAAGATGTCTCCGAACCCTAAAGTCGTGAAAGCCACTATGCTAAAGTAGAGGTTCTGACCAAAGCACTCGATGTTCGCTCCGTCCTTATCGGTCAAGCAATCACACCAGTCGTAGAGACAGGCAAAGACGAATGCAAATGCAAAACACCAGACTGCCCATAACCCGAATGACTGACCGTAGAAGCAGGACCTCCGCCAGAACCGAGCCCAACTGGGACGGTGTTTGTGGATGTCCTCGACGTAGGCAGCGTCCTTGATCTGCCGTCTCATGACCGAGTCGACTTTGGCCGTGTCCATTCCGGCGACGCTACTCCACCGTGTCACGTCTATACGGCTCCTGTTAGACATGAGGGAACGGAACGTGAGCAAAAATGCAACGGCAGGTTCTTTGAGCAACTGGGGGCGCTTCAGTTTCTCTTCATGGACGTTATTCGACTTCTTCTCAGCGAGTCTGGCGATTCTGTGAGTCGACCTTAGTAAGTAGCAAATCAGCCTGCGCCCGCAGTAGCAGCGTCTCATTCTGTGCAGGCAGTGCTTGCCCCAGTCATGTTTGCGGAGTTTCTCACGGAACCACAGACACCCGTCCCCGAGCATTACCCAGAGGGTGTATCTCGTCCATTCGATGTCGAATAGATGGGTGTGGTATAGGTCCACTCTTGAAAGATCTGCACCCTTGAGATTGGCTTCCTGAAGTTTGGCCCAATGGAGATTCGCTCCCTTGAGATTTGTACCCTTGAGGTTTGCTTCCTTAAGTTGAGCTCCCTCAAGTTGAGCTTCCTCCAGATTCGCTCGTCGGAGATTAATGGATTTCCTTTCGACGCCGACACGATCGAAAATGACGTGTTCAAGGTGCGCTTTCTGGAGGCGGTTTTTTCTATCGACAACATAATGCTGGTAGGAGTGCATCTTGTTAGCATCCGGCGCCCAATGTTTCCAGCAGCGCTTCTGGTGATAATTCGGAGCGTCCTTGTCATTCCAGCCGAAGAGCGGGGCTCTTCGTTCCTTTAACCCTCTTCGCCCCTGCCGGAACTCCTGTTCGCATTTTTCGCAGAATCTGTCATTCGCCATCTCGATCTCCTTTTGGAAACAGGAGAATAACGAAATGAGATGCGATGGGCAAGCGTTTCAGAGTCTATGTGGGGCGGAGTCCTTGGGGGCAGAGTGGAGGAGGGGGTGTCGTGGCGTGTCCTGAATCCGCCCATCTGAAGATGGGGGTTAATGAAATGGTAGCCCGAGGGATCGCCTCGGCTGAAGCCGGGCGATGAGCTGGCCACCGTGACCACCGCAAGGGCGGCCTTGAATGACCCGCGCGCACATTCGGCGCTATGAATCACTGCGTTTCAACGCGGTGATATAGATAGCTCTAATTATATTAACACCCGATTTCAATCGGGTGACCTGGAGAACGCGCGGGGCCACCCTCCTCCTCACCGGAATCCTGATCTGAGGACTATAGAGCGGAGGCTCTCTGCCTATTCAAGCGCAGACTGGACCGTGACGAAGTCCATGACGTCAACGTCGCCGGGGTAGTCGTCCTGTGTTGTGTCGAGCGCGGCGTAGAACGTGTAATCACCCGGGGCGCCGAGGCAGCCCTGGAAGACGGGGAAGTCGGCCACGTCGATCATGCCGTCCTCGTCGAAGTCAATCGTTGGCGTAAGGTCCGGCTGCCAGCCGGTCGGATAGACATAGGAGAACCATCCGAACGGCGTGTCAGCGGCGATCCAGAGCTCGTAGGGCGGCGTTGAGCTTCCGCCGTCGCCCAAACAGAGCGTCACGGTAACCGTCTCGTCGCAGCCAACACCGAGGAAGTCCGGCTCACCATTGGCGTGGAGGTAGATATATGGCTCATCGGCTGCATCGGGGTCCCACCCGGCGAGGCGCGCCAACATCCACCAGACGGCGCGGCCCTTTTGCTCGCAGCTTTCGTAGGTCGTGTGCCCCGCCTCGTTCCCGTTGAAGTGCGGGTGCTCGAGCGGGACCTTGATGTGGTTGTAATTGTAGGCGTGCTGCTGGCCGTCGAACCAGGCGTCCAGGTCGGCGAAATCGAATAGAACTTTGTCGTTCTCGCGGCAGAATGCGCGAATCTCCTCGTTGAACTGGTAGCGGTTGTAACCGCTCTCGCCATCGGCCTGAGCATTTCCTGTCATATATATAAAGGTTACGTCGGGGTTTGCGTCCTCGAACGCCTGCATATTGGTTAGATAATCGTCCAGGTAATCTTCCCAGTCGCTGTATGTGGCCTGGCCGCACCAGCTGAACATAGAGACATTGATGATGGGGTTGTTATCCAGAATCGCCTGCGTGTTGGCGTAATACGCCGCTGGGTCGTTGCTGGGGTGGTAGATGCACAGCGCGCCCTCCGTGGACGGCAGGCTCGATGTGCTCATCACAACGTCGAACGTCGCGTCGTCGCTCTCGATTCTGCTCAGACCCGTGGTCAGCTGCGAGCCGTGGGACGTGTGCCCGTAGTGCAGCTTGATCTGCTCCTGCGCCGCGTCGATCCACTCTGGCGGGATAGCCGACAGGTCGATGCAATTGTGATCGATAACGATCGCCTCGGCTAGCCCTGTCTGCCATGCAACAGAGCAGGCTAGTAGTGCGAATATACCGCTAAGAAGAGCTCTTGCGCCAATACTCATGCCATCTTCTCCTAAGGTGCTTGGTTTCTGTGTTCGGTCCGCAGGCCTTGTGGCCTCGCGCCACGAAACGCCACCAACCAGTTTCCCATGATCCACGTGGGAACATCAACCTCTGTTCGATGACGGATTTCCCCATTGGTCCGTATTATTCATAAACTCGCGATGCCATGAGGTGTGTGGCGGGGGGGGGGGGGGGGGGGGGGTGGGGGGTGGGGGCTGGCGCGG
>CBDVDH010000074.1:0-14337 GCA_965372715.1 uncultured bacterium
CCCCGCCCTTCATACGTTCGATCACATCAGAAAAGGGCGGGGCAAGCACCGCCCCTACGAAGTGCAACACTCGGCCATAGGCTAGCTTGCCCACGCAGCCATGCTAAAGCTCCGTAACCTCGACGTTCATCGTGGACAGGTCCAGAACGACGATCGACGCGCGGTTCGTCAGGTAGCCGCAACACTCGCCGGGGTTTATCAGAAGCGCCTCGCGATTATCGACCCTCATCTTGTGAGTGTGGCCGTGTATCACGACGTCGTAATCTCTCGACCTTGAAACTGACTCGATGAAATCCGGATGGTGGAAGACGAGAATCCGCTTGCCCTCCAGTTCCAGCGAGAGATAGCGCTCGTGGAACTCGGCGATCCCATCGAAGGATTTGACGAGAAAGCTCTTGTCTCCGTCGTTGTTGCCGAAGACCGCTTTCATCGGGCATTTCAAGTTCCCGAAGACCTTCGCAGTGAACGGGGAGATGATGTCGCCCGCGTGGATTACATGTTTGACCTTCTGGTCATTGAAAAATGCCACTGCCTTCTCGATATTCGGCAGAAAATCATGCGTGTCAGCGATTATCCCTATCTTCAATGCGTTATCCCTCCCTTGAGATTCTTGGCCACGAATGGACACGAATTAACACGAATAGGGGCATAAGCCGATTCCACCTTCCCTTCGTGCTCCTTAGTGTCCTTCGTGGATCCGGGTTCTATTAGATGTTTCATCCACGAAGACACACGAAGAAAACGGGCGGGTCTGAGACCACGTCACTACGTGGATTCCCTTTTCCCTCTTCTCCTTTCTTCCTTTTCTCCCCCCTGCATTTGTGTTCATTCGTGGCTACTCACTTCTCGAAGAGCTTGGTCAAGCTCTTAGTGTAGGGCGGCTTGGCGATGCCCTTCTCGGTGATTATAGCAGTAACGAGCTCGTTGGGCGTCACGTCGAACGAGGGGTTCTTGACCGGCACGCCCTCGGGCACGATCCGTCGCTCGCCGATGTGCGTCACCTCGTCCGGGGAACGCTCCTCGATCGGTATTCCCGTCCCGTCGGATAGCGTCAAGTCGATCGTGCTGAGAGGCGCAGCGACATAGAACGGGATATTGTGGTGTGATGCGAGCACGGCGACAGAATAGGTCCCGATCTTGTTTGCCACGTCGCCATTGGCGGCGATCCTGTCCGCGCCGACGACCGCCTTCTGGACCATCCCCTTTGCCATTAGGCTGCCGGCCATATTGTCGGTGATGGCCGTGACAGGAATGCCGTCTTTGGAAAGCTCCCACGCGGTCAGCCTCGCGCCCTGCAAGAAAGGTCTGGTCTCGTCCGCGATGACATCTACCTTCTTGCCTGCCTCAACCGCGGCCCTGATGACGCCGAGCGCAGTACCATAACCAGCCGTCGCGAGCGCCCCGGCGTTGCAGTGCGTCAGGACGGTATCGCCGTCATCGATCAATGAGGCGCCGAACTTGCCAATCCGGCGGTTGGTCTCGACATCCTCCGACTGTATCGCGAGCGCCTCGGCCACGAGAGCTTCTCGGATGGCGCCAATCTCCTCGTCTTTCAGCCCCTCGAGCCGACGTTTCATGCGGTCCAGCGCCCAGAAGAGGTTGACGGCAGTGGGTCTGGTTGAGGCGAGCATTTTGAACGCTGGTTCCATGTTTTTGGAGAATTCGTCGAAATCCGATGCAGGGACCATCTCGGCAGCCAAGGCCACGCCCATGGCGGCAGCAACCCCGATCGCGGGGGCGCCTCGGATGACCATCGTCCTGATGGCATCGGCAACGCCTTGATAATCATCATACAGGTTGTAGGTCTCGCGGTCAGGCAGAAGCCGCTGGTCGAGCATGCTGACGCCCTCTTCGAGCCATTCTATTGTATAAAAGCCCCTCTTTTGACTCACGCCTTGCGCTCCTCATCTTGCTGCGTATCACCAGATGTCAGACGACGGACAGGTTGTCAGTTTCAGTCTCAGAGTTCAAGGCTGAAGGCCAAGGCCCGAGAAATCAGATTGACCCAAGCAGCGAGTGACCTTTTGGAGTGCGTCCGCCGCGCGGCGGATTTCATTGGTGGTGGCTCGACACCACCCTCTGATAGACGCCTGTCTTGAACTTGCAGGCCGTGTCCCAGAGAACAGGACGTTGTCCAAAAGAGCCCACGCCGTGTCAAGCCGCGGCAAGCGACTCGAGGGCTTCAACTGATTTTTGTGGGTGATTATCAGCGCGCTGGGGATGTCCCTCGGTTTCGATGGCCCCATCTTCTCAGTCACCCTTTCCATGTTGCTTGGGCTGGCTACTATTGCTCTTTGTTTCTGGGCCGCTGGCCGGATTTGGGCGCCAGAGCAGAATGCGAAGGGCGCTGCGCGGTTTTTCTGTTGCTGGATGATCACGGCGCCGGCGGTCATAGGGTATTGGGCCCTATCGGGAATGGAAACAGAGCTATACTCGGTCCTCCTGATACTCGGAACGGTGCACATCTATCTGCCTTCAACGCGTTCTTTAGCTCCCTACCCGTTAAACCTTTTTGCGCCCCGTCTTGTCTTAATGGCCAGAAGCAAAATAGCAGTCGTGTCGGAAAGTGGGATGGAGAACTAATCGGTTTGGCGATGAGGAAATCGAAAGACAGCACTTATTTGCCGATGGAAGAGCATTTGTTTCAGTCAACTGATCGCAAGATCGGAACACAACAACGGAGGAATGTATGATGAAGAGAACCAAGAGAACGCTGATCGTAGCGGTCGCTCTGGTCTCGCTGATCTGCGCAGGACTCGCGTTCGCCAGGTGGGGTCAGGGGAAGCAGGCCATGGGCGATCTACCGGGCCAAGAGGCAAGGCAGCGTGGCTTCGACAGGCTCATCGATAAGCTTGGGCTGACCGAGGAGCAGGCGGAGGAGCTGAAGACCATTCTTGATGAGCATCGTGAGACCATGAAGGACCTCAAGAGCTCGCTTCGGGACTTGTATCGCGCAATCCGCGAGGAGCTCGGCAAGGATGAGCCAAACGAAGAGGAATTGGCGCGGCTCATAGCAGAGGTGGATGCAATTCGCGAGCAGATGAAGGCCGAGCAGGAAGCCTTCAAGGCGAAGATCGATGAGTTCAAGGCCGACCTGACAATAACGCAGCAGGCGCAGTTTCTGCTCTTCGAGGCAAGGATGCACGGCAGAATGCGCGGGCCCGGACGACACCAGAAAAGAGCGTGGGACGAAAGACCC
Organism: uncultured bacterium; assembly: GCA_965372715.1. GTDB lineage: Bacteria > B130-G9 > B130-G9 > B130-G9 > B130-G9 > CAYZPW01. The sequence continues at coordinate 3,200 of CBDVDH010000074.1, forward strand.
GGCGAGGCGTGTCCATTGCTGCCCTGAAAGCGCGGCACATCAACTGCACTCGGTATCAGAAAGATAGGGCGTGTCCGCGTGGGCGCGTCCCCTTTCTTGTGCTCCAGCAAGAAGTTATGAGGGTTCAGGTGTGCCTGGCACGTGATTTGCAGCAAATGCTGCCCAGATGATCACAACGTCTGTAATAGGCATCAAACCTTGTTAAACCCTTTACAGAGGTTTGTTGTCTTTGGGGACGAGACATGAATGCGACGCAAACTGACAATTCAAAGTGCCAACAACATAAGACAACAGTGGCAAAGGATGGAGAGGTGATGGCTTTGAGGACCGGCGCAGCTCGGCACAATCGGGTCGTATGGATGCGTTTTAGGCCCTGGCGCCTGCGGCTCATCGCAGTCTTTTTTCTACCGGTTAGCTTGATTTCTTGCGCGCACACGCCTCGGTGGACGCCCCAGACTGTGGCGCCGCCTCAATCTCTTGAAAGCGCGTTGGAGATGGCGGCTCGGCCTGTTGCTGGGGAGATCGCCGGGCCGCCCATCAAAGATTCGGGGGTAGCCCCGGCAGCGCAGCCGACCTCCCTGGCGCTGACGCGGGATGGGGCGATCCTCACGGCTCTGGGGCGGAATCGCTCCCTGGCGGTGGCGCAGTTCGAGCCCAGAGTTGCAGCAACTTATGTTCCGGATGCGCGTGCCGCGTTTGATCCGAACCTCCTGGCCACAGTCTCCTACGGGAGGGATGTCCACCCATCTAGCCAGACGAGTCTGACGCCGGTTGTCAATGAGGACCGGGATCGTGTGGTTTCGCGAGAGTTCCAAAGCGACTTGTCCGTGTCCGAGTTCTTGCCCACAGGGACCGAGGTCTTTCTCTCTGGCGGATTCTCTCGCAGCCGCTCTTCTTCTGATTGGGATTACGAGGGTTCCTGGTCGGTGGGCGTCAATCAGTCGCTTCTGCGGGGCTTAGGCCCTGACGCCAATCTCGTATCGTTGCGCCAGGCAAGAAACAATGAGGCGAAGAGCCGGCACGAGCTTCGGTCCTTCGTGCTCGACCTGGTGTATCAGGTTGAGAACGCTTACTGGGAGCTAGTGCTTGCCACGGAGACGTTAAAGATACGAGAGTTTTCGGTTCAGCTGGCCAAGGATCAGCTTGGCCTGAATCAGGACCTGATCGTTGTTGGCAAGCTGTCCGCGGACGCCATAGTCTCAGCCGAGGCGGAATTGGCCTCGCGCAAGGCTGATCTGGTCGATGCGAGGGCCAACGTCAAGGGTCGGACCATCGATCTCATTCGTCTTTTGAATCCGGAGGGTCAGTCTCAATGGAAGCTGACGTTTACAGCTCTTGACCCCCCGGAGACTGAGCGTGTTGACCTGCGCCCTGAGATAAGTGCCGGACTTGCGGCCCTTTACAGACCGGAGTTGGCACAATCCCGTCTCGACCTGGCCAATCGGGACCTGGAGGTTCTGCGAACTCGCAACGGGCTGCTTCCCAAGCTTGACGCCTTTGCGTCTTACGGGAGGCTCAGCAGCGGAGCTTCCGGGAGCGATGCGAGCAGTCATCTGGACGACCCTATGTTCGATTACTATCAGGTCGGGCTTTCCCTAGATGTGTCGCCTCTTAACAGGGGAGAGAGAGCCAGCCATAGAAGGGCGCGCTTTGAGCAAGGGCAGGCGGAGGCGGCCATCGAGAATCTTGAGCAGATCATCGAGGCCCAGGTCCGGCGCGCGGTTATCGAGGTCGAGAAGCAGTGGGAGAGGATTGCGGCAACCAAACAGGCGGTCAAGAGCAGACAAGAAGAGCTCAAGGTTGAGGAGAGCAGGTTCATGGTGGGCAAGTCCACGAATCTGGACGTATCACAGGTTCACCGGGACCTGATTCAGGCGCAGTTGGACGAGGTGACCGCCAGGGCCCGATACATACAAGCCATCACTTCGCTCTATCTGGCGGAAGGCACTTTGCTCTCGCGTCGGCGCGTGGCATCGGCTGTTGAATAGGAGGCATAGTATGAAAAAAAAGATCGTGATAATCGCCGGTGTTTGTGTGGTGATAGGCATCGGCTGCTATCTGTTGAACAGCGGCGGAAATGGCAATCCCGCGGATGGTTCTCAGGCGACGACGGTCAAGGCGGAGCGTGGGCCCATTCAGCTGAGAATAGAGAGCACCGGGCGGGTGGTCTCAAACCTGGATGTCGAGATCAAGTGCAAGGCAAGCGGTGAGGTCACTGGCGTGCCCTACGACGTGAGCGACCCCGTCAAGAAGGGGGACCTGCTCGTAGAGCTCAACCCCATAGACGAGACGCGCCGGGTCAAACAGGCCGAGGTGAATCTGTCATCATCAAAGGCCAGGCTGGTTCAGGCTCAGCAGAATCTGCAGACGGCTGAGCGAGACCTGGCCAACGATATGGCCAGGGCACAGGCGGCTCTCAAGTCGGCTCGGGCGAAGCTCCAAGATGCCCAGGCTAAGGCGGAGCGCACCAAGAAGCTGCTTGAGGCGAACCGCGTCAGTATCGAGGAGAATGAGACTGCGCAGACGGCCGCCGCTCTTGCTGCCGTAGATTCGGAGAATGCTAAGATCACGTTGGCAGAGCTCGAGGTCAAGAAAGACGCTCTGGAAGTGTTGCGTCAGGACGTTGCGCTGGCGGAGGATCAGGTTGAATCCAACGAGATAGGGCTTGAAATGGCAGAGCAGCGGCTGAAGGACACAAAGGTCTTCGCGCCCATCGACGGCGTCGTCGCCGACCGTCAAGTGGAGGTTGGGCAGATCATATCATCCCCCACCAGCAACGTCGGCGGCGGCACGACCTTGCTCATTCTATCGGACCTCTCACGAGTTTTCGTCCTCGCCTCGGTCGATGAGAGCGACATCGGCAGGATTGAGGTCGGGCAGCGAGTGGCGATTACGGCCGATGCGTTTCCTGACAAAGAGTTTTATGGAGAAGTTGTCCGCGTCGCCGCAAGAGGGGAGAACCTCTCCAACGTCGTTACGTTTGACGTCAAGATTGAGGTGCTCTCAGAGGAAAGAGACAGACTGAAGCCGGAGATGACCGCTAACGTAGTGATTATCGCGGCCGAGAGCGAAGACGCTCTGTTGATCCCGTCCGATACAGTGCAGAGGAGAGACGGGAAGACTTTCGTCTTGGCGCCGAGCGATGGCCGGGAGCCTGAGAGACGCAGGGTCGAAGTCGGGATAGACGATGGCGTCCGGACTGAGATTCTCAGCGGTCTGAAAGAGGGCGAGGAGGTCGTGCAGTCAAAAGGGCAGATACAGAGCCGCTGGGCGCGCCAGGAGGATGATCGATCGCGTCACCAAATGAGGACGATGATGCGCATCGGACGCGGAAGGCGATGATCATTGAAGTTGAATCGATGACCAAAACGTATTCGCTTGGGGGCAGCACCATAAGAGCCCTGGACAACGTGAGCTTTGGGGTCGAGACCGGCGAGAAGATGGCGATCATGGGGCCCTCGGGAAGCGGCAAATCCACTCTGATGCACCTGTTAGGCTGCCTCGATCGGCCCGATTCGGGGCGATACGTACTCGACGGTAAGAACGTTTCGCGGCTCTCGAAGAACGCTCTGGCCGAAGTGCGTAATCGCAAGATCGGGTTCGTGTTTCAGACCTTCAACCTTCTGCCGCGCATCACGGCCTTGGAGAACGTTGAGCTGCCGCTGCTTTATGCGGGACATCGGGAGGCCAGAGGGCGCGCGGAGGAGGCGTTGGGAATCGTTGGCCTCTCGGACCGTGTGGACCACGAGCCGAATCAGCTATCCGGGGGAGAGCGCCAGCGAGTCGCGGTGGCCCGAGCAATTGTGACCGATCCGGCTATCATTCTGGCCGACGAGCCAACCGGCAACCTCGACACAAAAACGGGCGAAGAGATCATGAGGCTCTTCCAGGAGCTGAACGATCAGGGGCGAACGATCATCGTCGTGACGCACGATCCCGAGGTGGCCACACACTGTTCTCGGCAGATTCACATTCGAGATGGGCAGATCAAACATTCAGAGCAGATGCCGACAGGAGGCGGATAGACGTGCTTTTCTGGACTATCGTTAAGGTAGCGACCAAAAGCCTGCTAGCTAATAAGCTCAGATCGATTCTTGCTATGCTCGGCATCATTATCGGGGTGGCGGCAGTCATCTCGATGCTTGCGCTTGGGGCGGGCGCCCAGAAGCGCATAGTGGACCGGATCTCGTCGATGGGGGCCAATCTGCTGATCGTGCGGCCCGGGCAGAGGGGCCGACGAGGGGTCCGAACTGGTCCCGTGCAGACTCTAACCCTGAATGATGCGCAGGCGCTGCTTGAAGAAGTGCCGGCGGTTGAGATGATCGCCCCGGTCGTTCGAGGAAGCGGGCAGTTCAAGTACTACAACAACAATTCACAGTCCGTCATCCTGGGCACGTCCATCACGTATTTTCCCATCCGCAATTTCGAGGTCGAGCGGGGCCGCGCGTTCACGGAGTCGGAGGTTGAGCGCTCGGCGCGAGTGGCCGTTCTTGGCGCGACAACAGTGGAGAACCTCTTTGAGAACAGCGATCCCTTTGAGGAGACGGTCAAGATCAAAGGCGTAAACTTCAAGGTTGTAGGTGTTCTGAAGGCCAAGGGCGATCAGGGCTGGTTCAATCCGGACGACCAGGCCATCATTCCTTATACAACGGCGATGAAGCAGCTTCTTGGCGTTGACTATCTGAGGGAGATAGACCTACAAGCCGTCGAGGGGGCAGACCACGCGCAGGTCCAGGCCGAAGCCAGCAAGGTCTTGAGGCGCCGCCATCGCATCCAACCTGAAGCGGACGATGATTTCCACATCCGCAACCTTGTAGAGATGGCTCAGGCCGCTTCCGACGTCACGCAGACGTTCACGATCCTGCTCGGCGCGGTGGCCGGAATATCTCTCTTGGTCGGGGGCATTGGCATCATGAATATCATGCTCGTGACGGTTACTGAGCGAACCAGGGAGATCGGCATTAGAAAGGCCATTGGCGCCAGGGACAGGGACATCCTGACGCAGTTCTTGCTCGAGGCCATCGTGATGAGCGGACTTGGCGGGCTGCTCGGCGTGCTCGCAGGAGTCGGCGGCGCAGAGGCCATCGCAAATCTGTCCCAGTTTGGGACTGTGATCAATGCGTCCAGCGTTGTTCTTGCCCTTTCAGTCTCGGCGGCGGTTGGCATCTTCTTCGGCTTCTATCCCGCCCGTAGAGCCGCGCTGCTCGATCCCATCGACGCGCTGCGCTACGAGTGATCTCCGGAAGGATGAAGGATGAAAGATAAAGGATGAGTCATTCATTAGAGGAGCTTTGCCGCCTTCATCTTTCATCCTTCCGCCTTTGTCCTTGATCCTTCATCCTTCTACAGCTGGCAGCTGTTAAACTATTGTCGAACAAGGGCTGTCTATACAAACAGACATGGACACGAAACCGACATGGCAGAGCTGAATGACAGCAACGTAGAGCAGATAGTAAAGAGGGCACAGGATGGCGATAACGAGGCGTTTGAGCACTTATTCAAGCGATTTGGGCGGCCGCTTTACGGCACAATCGCCAGGATTGTCGGCGACAAGGACAGCGCCCAGGAACTGTTGCAGGATGTGTTTCTCAAGATATACAGGAAGTTGTCATCGTTTGATCATCGCTCAAGTTTTTACACCTGGGCATATAGGATCGCGGTGAATATGTCCCTGAATCACTTGAAGTCGCAGAGCTCTCGGCGGGAGACACAGCTTGAGCCGTCCCAGTGGGAGTCGATCCCATCGACCGCAAGCGGCGACAGGGATGCGGTCTTCCTACAAGAGGCAGCGCGCGCCGCGATTCAAAAGGTCCCGCCCAAGCAGCGCGCTGTGCTAGTAATGCGGATTTATGACGGCATGGATTACGCCACTGTGGCGAGGACGCTTGGCTGCTCCGAGGGCGCGGCCAAGGCCAATTTTCACTTCGCGATGCAGAAGCTTCGCGAATACTTAAAGGATTACAAATAGGTGATTATCGTGAATTGCGGGAGCTGTAGGGAACTCATCGACGAATACGTCTTGGGCTCGCTTCCCAACACGCTGCGGCACGAGCTGGAGGAGCACATCTCGACGTGCAGTGGCTGCAAGCAAGAACTCGAGGACGCGAGGCTCCTGCACGAGGCGCTAAGGGTTAATGTCGAGCAGATCGGGGACGCCGAGTGGGACGCGATTGAGAAGAAAACGTTGGCCAGGCTTCGCGCAGAGATGGCAAAGCCTACTCGTGAGAGCCTCGTCTCAAAGATAGCGGATTTCTTTAGACCCGTGCTCAGGCCGCAACCGAGGCTCGTGTTCGCGCTCGCATCGACGTTCGTCGTAGGTTTTGCTTTGGTCCTTTCTCTTGTATGGCTTCAGAGCTCAAGGGAACAGCTCGTATCTGGAGACTCGCTGCTTCATAGATTGTGGATGGACGATGGTGAGGCGCCTCGGCAAGCCGACGACCAGATAGCGTCCTTGATGACTGGGGTCGAGGAGATACTTGCGGAGCAGAACGGTGAGGACCTATACGAGTCCGATGCTGATTCTACTCTTGACGCAATCGCGCAGGAGAGCGATCTGGGCGAGATGGACCCCGACGTCATCGACAGTCAGATACATGGATACTACGACGTATGGGCGGTCAACGGCGGCTACTACTCGGACATCCTTGACGCCTCAAATGAGGAGATGAAATCCGCAATACAAGCCGTGTTTGGCGGAACTGAAAATGGAAGTTAGCTAACGATCACATAAACGGAATAGACCGCTGGGTCAAACAATTCAAGACTAACGTAGGAGGAAAATGAAGTGATGACAACCAAGAGCACACGGATCGTGGCAATAGCAGTCTGTTCGCTGTTTCTTGTTGGGACGGCGTTCGCACAGCCGGGCATGGGCTTCGGGTTCTTCGGGGACGATGGCCCAGGAAAGGGCAAAGGCAAGCGAGCCGAGACAAAGGAGCTGCTTGCGACCGTCTATCTGATGGAGCTGACGAAGGCGCTTGAGCTCTCGAAGGAGCAGGCGATTGACGTCTCCTTGATCATCGAGAAGCGAGAAAAGGCCAAAGAAGCGCGCCAGAAGGTGATGCGCGAGGCGATGCGCGAGATCAAGCACGAATTGGCCAAGGACAGCCCCAGCGAAAAGAAGCTCAAGAAGTGGATTGCAGAGGCCAAGTCTGCGCGCGACAAGATGAAGGCTAGCGAGTCCAAGACCAGGGACGCGATCTTTGCGAAGCTGTCGGTAACGCAGCAGGCGAAATTCATCCTGTTCCACGGCAAGTGGATGAGAAAACTCGGCCGCATCAAGGAGCACATCAGAAATGAGAAGATGCGCAAGCATCGTCGCGGTGGGCCCGATGGACCGATGGGCGACGGCCCTGCCGGGCGCAAGGGAATGAAGTAGTCTGGCCAACGCCACCTCAAGCCCGGAAATAGACCCGTAATCTCTGAGGGGGCATGTCCTTCAAGGCGTGCCCCCTTTTCGCCTTTTCCTCTCTTCGCCCTTTCGCCCGATTGGGCTACTGTCCCTTTTTCCCTTTCTCCCTTTCTCCTTTTTTCCCCTTCCTAAAGACCAGCTGGGCCAGCCCTTTCATTATTCCGAGGCCGTAGCCAAAGTGCATCAGGAAAAAGCAGACTGGAAACAGCGCGGCCGCCCCGGGTCTGCTCTGAAGCTCAATCCCCTTCCGGCGAGCGAACACAAGGCCAAAGGCAATTGATAACAGCACGTATGCCAGCGCGGCTGCAAGATAGACGAGCATTTCCACGCTTGAGGCCCAGAAGAGGCGCGCCAAGACGGCAAACACAGCTAGGGTGAACAGGAGCGGCAGGTAGTAGTAAGCCCGCAGCAGGCGAGGGTGCAGGTAGAAGACGAAGACCTTTGACCAGCCCATTGCCACGAACTGCCTGAAAAGCCTGCGAAGCGAGGACCTGCTGAAGTAGCGCGTCTTTATCTCAGGCGAGTAGTAGATCTTGAGGCCGCTTTCGACCATACGAAAGTTGAACTCCGCGTCCTGGCCTTTGTAAAGCGACTCGTCAAATCCGCCGATCTTCTCGAAGACCTCGCGCCTGTAAGCGCCGAACGGCACGGTGTTGACGTAGCCTGGCTTGTCGCTGTATCTGAAGCCCGCCCCGCCTGAGCCGAAGGGACAGTTCTGCGCCACGTTGATCACGTTCGCCAAGAGCGTATCGGAACTTCCGTGAATCAGAGTCCCGCCGACGCAATCAGCTGCCGTCCGCTCAAGCACCTCGAGGCTCTTCGTGAGAAAATCCGGAAAGACTGCGCTGTGAGCGCCGAGAATGATGATTACATCCCCCCTTGCCGCCTCAACGCCCATGTTAAGCGCAACCGGCGTGATCCGACGAGAGTTTTTGAGAACCCGACCGTTCCCCATCTGGCAAAGCAGCGCCTCGGCGCGTTCGGCCGAGCCATCCTCGCTCATCCCATCAACAACGATGATCTCGAACTCCTCTTTCGGTAGATCGTTGGCGGCAAGAGCTCTCAGGTTCGCCTCGATGCTCTCCTGCTCGTTCCGCATCGGAATCACAACCGAGACAATCGGATTGTGGATTGCGGATTGTGGATTGTGGATTGCGGATTGAACCTTCCCCTTTGTCCTTTTCTCCGTTTCTCCGTTTCTCCCCTTTCCCCTCTCCAACCTCGAATACAGGTCCAAGAGCTTCTCCTCCTCGATTGCCCAGTTGTATTTCTCCTCAAATAGCCGACGCCCGATGTCGCCCATCGAGGTGAGGCGATCAGGGTCGCCCGCGAGTTCGTCAACAGCGCCGGCAATCGCCTTTGGGTCTTTCGGATCGACGCAAAGGCCGCAGCCCGCCTTCTCGATCATATCCGGCCAGACCGAGAAGTTGGATGTTACGATCGGAAGCCGTGCGGCCATGTAATCGAAGACCTTTGTGCCCAGCATCTCGTCGTGGCTCGGCGCCGGCAAGACGCAGTTCATGCCGATGTCCGCGTCGTGCAGGTAATCGAAAACCCTATCGAGCGGCGCCCAGCCCAGATAGCGGACATTGGGCCGGCCGGTGAGCACCGTCTCTTTGAAACCATCACTGTGGAACTTCCCGGCAAGCAATAGCTCCGCCGGCGTCTTGATGTAGTCCAGCGCCTCAACAAGACTCGATACGCCCCGCATCTTCGTCAGACTCCCGACGTAAATAAGCCGCAAGGGACGGCTCCCGTCAAACACTCGCCTCGGCCTGTCCGGAAACAGCGGGAAGTAGTTCCTGATGAGAACGGAATTGGGGGTTGTGAATCGCTTCATCGCGTAAGGCTCGGCCACAATCGCGGCGGCGAATCGGCGAACTGCAATCATCTCCAGCTTGCCGAACAGCCAGGCCAAGGGCCTTTTCAGCGGATCGGGGAGCCAGCGCTTCTTGACGAGCGTCTTCTGCACGTCCTCATGGACGTCATAGACTACCTTGCATTTGCCCACGAAGTTCAGCCAAAGGCCTAGCGGCACGAGGTCCGGATCGTGGAAATGGAAAACGTCCGGCCGAACCTGACGAAAGCACTTGTGAATCTGCCTGTGCGCCCTGACCATCCCGAGGAGCTTGCCGCCTTTCCGCTCAAATGGATGCAGCCGGACACCTCTTGCCGTCGTCTCAGTATCGCCCGCTGAGGCGCCAACGGCGACGAGATGAACATCGTATCGTTTCCCGAGCGAGGCAGCCTCTTTGTGAAAGACCCGAGGGTCATCGACAGAATGCAGAGAACTGGCCACGAGTATTCTCATTGCGGCACGATTTGAGCGAGACCTTGCTCTCGAATAAGGACCCTGACGCTACGCACAATTCACCTGGGCTTCAGCTTCAGCAGTGTGGGAGCAACCAGAACGATAAGTCGCGTCAACCACGGGCCAACGAGGGTCTGAAGGATGTGTCTCGTCCTCGCATCCGGGGGAAGCTTTCCGCCAAGAAAGCACAAGGCGCGCAGGAACCACCATCTGGCGGCAAACCCTCGCTGATTGAGAAACGCTCGCCTAGAAAACGCGAAGGCGAGTGCAGCCTCTTTAGCCCTTTTGCCGTGGGTGAGTCGAAGTTCAGGCTCATCGCGAGCCACGAACGAGGATACTCTCTCCCAGACTTCTGAGAATTGCGGGGACCAGTTAGGGTCGGGCAGCGGGAACGTGAGGTCGAAGTAATATAGAACCAGCGCCCAGCTTTCGTATCGCTCAAAGAGGGCCGGATCACACTTCAGAGCAGTCCTGAACGTTTCCTGAGCCTTGCCGGTGTCCTCGTCTATTGCATGTCCGCAGCCGGTTTTTAGCCAAGTCATCGCCAGATGTTCATTGCGGACGCTCTCAGGGATGTCGTCTGCCATCGCCTCGAAATGCCTCTTGAGGGCCACGATGTGCATTCTCGATTGCTCTGCCGGATTGCCGGAGAGACTTCCCATTCTGATTCTGTAAGAAGTGACAACATCCCTGTGCGGCATGAATACGCAACCGGCGGCCCAGAGCTTAAAGCGCAGGTCCGTGTCCATGGCCCACCTCATCTGGCCGTCAAAACCACCCACCTTCTCCAAAAACTCGCGACGAACCATGAACGAAGACGTCTGATACGTCGGCGGGAATGGCCCCTTGCTTCTATCACTGACTGATCGCTCGACTCGCATCACCTTGATTACGCTGCCGTCTCTCTCGCTTATCGCGTGGCATACGCCGTAAACGAGGCCGGCTTCTGGGTGCTTGTCCAGAAGCTCAGCTTGAATCTCTGACTTGTCCGGCATGAATACATCGTCGGAGTCGAGAAAAGACAAGTAGTCGCCCCGGCTGGCCCGGATGCCAGTGTTTCGCGAGCCCCCGGCGCCCTGGTTCTCCTGAGTGACTACTTTGATCTTCCCCTCATATCGCTTGAGAATATCCGGGGTCCTGTCGGTAGAACCGTCATCGACGACGATTACTTCGATATCCGAATACTCCTGCGCGAGCGCGCTCTCCATCGCATCGGCAACGTAGGTCTCGTCGTTATAGACGGGGATGATGATACTGACCTTGGGTCGGCTGGCTCTCATTACATTAGCACCCGACTTCAGTCGGGTGGTTTGAGAACGCCGAGGCCCTCCCTCCTCCCTCTCTTCACGCCTCATCTGAGGAGGATGGAGGGGAGGGGGCTGGCCGCCCCGAATCCCCCATCTGAAGATGGGGGTT
>CBDVDH010000075.1:0-13237 GCA_965372715.1 uncultured bacterium
TTCTCTGATGCGACCGAACCTATCAAGGGCGGGGCAAGCACCGCCCCTACGGGCGATTTGCCGCCTCTCAGACACCCGTTTCCCTCCCCAGTAGTCGTCTGACGAGCTTCTTTGCCCCGTAGATCGCTCCGAAGATGCGTCCAAGCAGCCTAGTGCGCCTGTTCATGTAGAACAGCCGCTTCAGGCCTTTTCGTGTCGCCGGAAGCATCGCATGATCGGCGGAGAGTATGCCCTCCTTGACGGCGATGTCGTGGAGCGCGGTGTGCGGCTCGACCCGGATGTAGCTCGCGAAGGCTCTGCATCGGGAGCGGAGTCTCAGCTTTGCGCCGATGAAGAACCTGAGAAGCCGAAGGAAGTCGGCAGGCGTCTCTCCTGGCGGGCTTATGAAGAAATTGTAGGAGACGGAGGCCCTGGTGTCGTTGCGGGCCATCTGAAGCGTCCGTTCGATATCCGCGCGCGTGGACAACTTGCCCATTTTCTTGAGGACAGAATCAGCGAAGGCATCCGGTGAAAACGCGAACTCCACGCAGCCCGCCTCGAGCGCGAGGTCCCACTGCTCCTTGCTTAGGAAACGTTCGGCGAACCATCCGATCCAATCAGCCTTTCCGCCGAGGTCGCGCCCGATCATCTCCCGGCATACCGCCTCGCAGTGAGCCGGCGGGATGTTGAAGACTGGGGCAATGAACTGAAACGTCTTGACGCCGTGCTGCTCGACGAGCATTTCGACCTCGTCAACGATCTTCTCGGGTGGTCTTAGTCTCACCTTTGTGCCATTCAGGAAAGGATACACGCAATAGACGCACTTCTGGGCGCAGCCGCGCGAGCTCTCGACGCCGATGCCGAATGGAACATCCCGGTAGGGCTCGATAGGCACAGCGTAGGGCGCGTCGTCTGGATAGTCGGCCAGGTCGAAGAGCTCGGCGGGGCCTGTGCTTTCCACGTTTCCATCCCTACGGAAAAACACGCCGGGGACCGATGCGGGGCTGTCGAGATTGTCGAGCAAGGCTGGGAACGTTCGCTCGCCCTCGGACACGACGCCGAAATCGATCTTAGGCGCCGCCCGCATGATCTCGTGCGAATAGATCGAAAACCCGGGGCCGCCAATGACGAGGCGGCAGCTGGGGCTCGTCTGTTTGATCGTGTCCACGATGCGAGGGACTTCCTCGAAATAGTAGAAGCGGTCTCTGTATTGAGTGGTATCGACGTTGCGAAGCGAGATTCCGACGACATCCGGCCTGTCATCGAGAAGCGCCTCGTCAAGGGCGTGATATGGCAGCTTGTGGATGTTCATGTCGAGCACGGAGATGTTGTGTTCTGTCCGCAGCGCTAGGTATCGGCCAAGCGCGTTTAGCCCGGCGGGGAAAATCGGCGGCTCGAATCGGCCGAGGTACGCCTGAACAAGCAGGATATTCAACGCTTATTTCTCTTTCGCGATGTTCTGAGGCCGGCGAGTAAGAGAATCGTTATCTGGGCAAAAGCCGCGCCGAGCAGGTCTGCGCCAATGTCGGGCAGGCTGGCATATCTACCACTCACGAAGAATTGGTGAAACTCGTCGCTTACAGCGTAGGCAACGCAGAAGAGCGTCGCGATGACGGAGGCCATCCCGATGCGGAACGATAGCGGCCTGGTCCTGAACGCGAGGTTTGCCAAGAGGCCCATTATGAAATACTCGATGAAATGGAGCACATAATCAGGAATCTTGCTCAGCTCCCGGGGCACATCTGAGATGGAGGACCCGACGAACACCAGGGCGCAGTATCCGCCCAATATGGCCCAAACCAATACTGGGCGATTCGTGAGGCTCGTCCGGTTGCCAAATGGCCTCTGGCGGCCTGAGCCGGGGGACCTCTTGTGTTTGTCCTTATTCAACATCGTGAGCTCATATCTCCACCCGTGACGGTTATTTCAGGGCGTGGTAATCTCAGCCTAACCAGTTCTGTCCACCCCTTTCCCCGCAGATTATATGCAACCGGGGCGGTTGGGCAAGTTGCGGAGGCATCCTGTGGGGTGCGGCGTGAGTCGGCACAGATGTGTGGAGACAACGTTCGTGAGCAAAAGTGGTTGCAAGGCGTTGCCCGGTGGCTTACTTTTGGTAATGGAGAGATGCCGGAGAGGTCGAACGGGGCCGACTCGAAATCGGCTGTGCGGCTTAAACCGCACCGGGGGTTCGAATCCCTCTCTCTCCGCCAAAGGCCACCGCTTGAGGGTTGCGCAAGCCTGCGATCATAAGACAGATAAGCGACGTGAGTGGAAGTTGAACAAAAGGTGATGGATAGAGAAAAAGGCCTCAGGCGTTACAAGGGAAGCGCAGTCCGAACCGGCATAGGTTTTGGTTCAGCGTTGGCAATCGCTATCTCTTGGTCAGTCAACAAGTCGATTCTTTGGGCGATAATTCACGGGCTGCTGTCTTGGATATACGTGATCTACTTCGCCGTGACACGTTGATGATATGTCCGCTTCACGGAGGTAGTGGCGTCGGACTCCGCTGAGCCGATTGTCTCGCGGAGGTCCCCTTTTGGCATTTGTGTTTTCGGAGAGGTGTCCGAGAGGCCGAAGGAGCACGACTGGAAATCGTGTAGGCGGCTTAAACCGTCTCGGGGGTTCGAATCCCCCCCTCTCCGCCGGCCGGGAAAACAGGTTGCTGACTCGCCCTCTGAGAGGGCTCACCAGCCGATTTTAGACGCAAAATCGAATTGTTTGTCTTGCAGAGTTATGTTGCTTCTGATATTAGTAAATAATATCGTGACTTAGGAGTATGAAGAATAAACCAATTTTTGCAGGAACAGGGAACTTTATTTTCAGAAAAGAATTTGCCACCAAAGAAAATTAAAAAATATGGATAAAAAAATCATTTCGGAGAAGTTAAGTTGGTTTAGGGGGAATATAATTTCAGATGCAACTGTAATAGAGACAGCTCTCGGTTGGAATCTAAGAACATATTTTTTCCCTAAAACTAATAGGCAAGCTTCAATTTTTTATTATTATATTATCAACACATCTCATTTTAATTTCGATAAAAAGATTTCACTCTATGAGCAAATCCCATATTTTAAAAAATTAAAACGATACCCACAAGTCAAAAACTCTTTAAGGTTTGTTCAAAAATTGAGAAACGCAGTAGCCCATTGGGAATTAGATGAAAAGATGAGTAACAAGAATGAAATTATTATTCGCAATCCAGTTACATTTCGGAGATTAAAATTAGATGATAAATTGATAGAACAGTTTAAAGAACATGAAAAATTTCTTCTAAAAATCTTTGGTTGGGAAGAAACCCTTAAAGAAAAAAAAGAATTCGCCGCCAAAGAGTAAAATTGTTAGAATTTTACCTGCGGGCTATCGCCCGCTGAAAACTTGAAATCGTCCTTTTCGCTTCCGCTTCAAGGCGAGGCGGGTGGAAGGGGGGTTTGGGCGGAATTCCTCCCGCCGAGCCCAGTCAGTTCGGTTCGGATATTTTCAAACAGACACCGCCAGCGGGCCGAGGGCCTGCGCTCCCGTAGTTCCTTCGGCCAGAGAATGCAGCCGGACGGCTTGCACGTGCCGAGCTCGCATCCGGCCTGGAATCTCACCACCCGTAGTGGCAAGCCGCGAAGCTGCGCCCACCGCAGCTCACGTTTGATAGTATCGTGCTCTGTGATATTGTGGGGGAGAAGATAACACATAGTATCTGGAGACGAGGATGCAACGTCCCAAACTAGCAGTTCTGATAATAATGGATGGGTGGGGGCTGAGCGACGAGAGGGAACACAATGCTGTTTATCAGGCAAAGACGCCGAACGTGGATAGACTGTGCAAGCAGTATCCATATACGACGCTTTTGGCGTCCGGCGAGGCGGTCGGCCTTCCCGAGGGTCAGATGGGCAACTCCGAGGTTGGTCATCTCAATCTCGGCGCGGGACGAATCGTCTATCAGGACTTGGTGCGAGTATCCAGGGCGATACACGACGGCTCCTTTTTTGAGAACAGGGCGTTAGTATCGGCAGCTGACCATGCGAGGCGGAACGGCGGCGCCGTTCACGTTTTGGGCCTGCTTTCTGATGGCGGCGTGCATACCCATTTGCGGCACATACACGCGCTCGTCAAGCTCTACGAGGAGCAAGGCGTCGATAGGCTGTTTCTACACTGTTTTCTGGACGGCAGGGATACGCCGCCTCAAAGTGCGCTCGGCTACATAAATGACACCGAGGAATTGCTGGGAAAATTCGCCGGAGGGCGCAATCTCGCCAAAGGCGGACTCGACGGCCCCAAGATTGCCACGGTTGGCGGGCGTTACTACGGAATGGACCGCGACAACCGTTGGACACGTGTTGAGAAGGCATACAACGCGATCGTGATGGGGCAGGGACTTCTAGCACAGAGCGCTGCCGAGGCCGTTCAAATGGGATATGCGCGAGGTGAGGTGGACGAGCTCATGCTTCCTACGGTTATCGTTAATGACAAAGGTGAACCCATTGCTCGGATGCAGGACGGAGACGCCGTGGTGTTCGCCAATTTCAGGGCCGACCGAACGAGAGAGATGACCTCTGCACTCATCTATCCTGATTTCAGTCGTTTTGAGCGCAAGTTCTTCCCTAAACTCTCGAAGTTCGTCTGCATGACGGAATACAAGGAGGAGTTCAACGAAGCGGACATCATTGAGGTGGCGTATCCGCCTCAGAAGCTCGAGCGGCTTCTTGGAGCTGAAATCGAGACGGCCGGCAAGAGGCAGTTTCGTACGTCAGAAACGGAGAAGTATGCCCACGTAACTTTCTTTTTCAACGGCGGGATTGAGGAGCCCTTTGAGCACGACGATAGAGTTCTTATTCCTTCTCCTTCGGTCGCGACTTACGATCTGAAACCCGAGATGAGCGCCTATGAGGTGAAGGACGCCGTGATCGACCGGATACTCTCGCGGGAATATGCATTTGTGGTGGTGAACTTCGCCAATGCTGATATGGTTGGCCACACAGGAGTGTTCGACGCGGCGATCAAGGCAGTTGAGACAGTTGATGAGTGCGTGGGCGAGGTGGTGAAAGCGACGCTTTCTGTTGGGGGCTGTGCGATTGTTACAGCTGACCACGGCAATGCCGAGAAGATGTGGGACGAGGCTACCAACGGGCCTCATACGGCCCACACGACGAATCCGGTGCCGTGTGTGGTGGTTGGCTACTTAAGCGGTCCTTTGGTCGAACAGGGCAAGCTGGCGGACATAGCCCCGACGATTCTCACGGTGCTCGGACTTGAGGTCCCTGAGCAGATGAACGGGGAGGTGCTTTTCGCCAAATGACGCCCACTTTGATCCGAGATTCGCCAGACTGTAGGGGCGGCGCTTGCCCCGCCCTTCGGACGTTCGGTCACAGATGGGCGGTGCTTGCCCCGCCCCTACGATGCCCGACACCGAATTATGACCCAGTCTCCTCGTCTGCGCCCGTTTCAGCTTACGGGACAGCCTCTTCTGGTGAAAGGCGCGATTGATGCATAGCGACAATGTCCTTTACTACGGGGACAATCTGGAGGTCCTAAGGCTGCATGTTAGGGATGAGTCCGTTGACCTGATCTATCTTGACCCGCCTTTCAACAGCAACCAGACCTACAACGTTCTCTTTGCTGAGCAGAACGGTTCCGAGTCGGCTGCGCAGATAAAGGCTTTCAAGGATACCTGGCACTGGGACCTTCAGGCAGCCGAGACCTACGAGGACGTAGTTGAAGCAGGAGGCAGCATCTCCGAGGCGATGCAGGCCTTCCGAAAGCTTCTCGGCAGCAGCGACATGATGGCCTACGTAACGATGATGGCTCCGCGCCTCACGGAGCTTCGCCGCGTCCTGAAACCGACTGGCAGTATATACATTCACTGCGACCCCACGGCGAGCCACTACTTGAAGCTTCTAATGGATGCTGTTTTCGGCCCGAAGAATTTCCGCAACGAAATAGTATGGCAGCGAACCGGGGCCCATAGCGACGCCAAGCGATTTGCGAGGCTCACTGACACGATTCTATTCTACAGCAAGACCGGGTCCTTTGTTTGGACGAGGCCCCGGCGTGGCTACGATGACAAGTATGTCAGAACGCATTACACGCAGATCGACGGCGAAGGTAGGGTCTTTAGATACGATAACTTGGTCAAGCCCAAAGGCAGCAAGGGCTATTTCTACACGCTGCTTGGGCATCCTGCCCCACGAAATGGATGGCGGATGCCTCTTGCGAGGGCTAAGGAGTGGCTTGCCAAGGGCAGAATCGAGATACCGCCCAAGGGCAAGGTCCCGGCTTACAAACGGTATTTGGAGGAGGGCAAAGGGCCACTTCTCGGGAATCTCTGGAGTGATCTCCCACCCATCAATTCACAGGCCAAAGAGTCGCTCGGCTATCCGACACAGAAGCCCGAGTCGCTTCTTGAACGGATTATCAATGCGAGCAGCAATGAGGGCGACGTGGTGCTCGACCCGTTTTGCGGATGCGGCACCACGGTCTCAGTCTGCCAGCGACTCAACCGCCGCTGGATAGGTATCGACATAACGCATCTCGCGGTTACTTTAATCAAGTATCGCCTTCGGGACACGTTTGGCGACGAGGTTGACTATCAGGTCATCGGCGAGCCGGTTTCCATTTCAGGCGCGATGGCGCTTGCGAAGGAGAACCCGTATCAATTCCAGTGGTGGGCGCTCGGCCTAGTTGGGGCAAGGCCTGTTGAGGAGAAGAAGGGCGCCGACAGGGGCATCGATGGCCGGCTCTACTTCCACGACGAGGCAAGGGCCGGCAAGACCAAACAGATTGTCTTCTCGGTGAAGGCCGGCCACGTATCCGTCTCTCACATTCGCGACCTCCGTGGTGTGGTTGAGCGTGAGAACGCCCAGATTGGCGTGCTGGTCACGATGTTGCCGCCCACGAAGGGGATGCTGGACGAGGCGTTAAACGCCGGGTTCTATGAGTCTCCGACGTGGCAGAAGCGTTATCCCCGTATCCAGATACTCACGGTTGAGGACCTGATGCGCGGCCGGGGTATTGATTGCCCACCGCTCAAACGAACGAACGTCACGTTCAAGAAGGCCCCGAAGGCCGAGAGAGCCCGGGAAAGCAACAACAGCAAGTTGTTCGAGTGATCGTGGCCTGGGCCGTCATTGACGCTGTAATCATCATATCATGAAGGTTAAGAGCTATTCCGACCTTTACAGGAGGCTTGTCGGGCTTCACGCCAGACTCCCATATCACATCTCGCCCAAGAAGGCTCTGCCCCCGCTACAGGCCTTCTTCGAGGTTACATATCGCTGCAATCTTAGGTGCGAGATGTGCCAGTTCACCGATTTTTTTGAGCAGAATCTTGCGGCCGCTGACAAGCTTGGCGAGCTGAGCACGGACGAGATCAGGGGCATCATCCGACAGGTCCCCAAGTATTCGCTGTTGTCGTTCAGCGGCGGCGAGCCGTTTGTGCGTCGCGACCTGATGGAGATACTCGAATGGGCGTCGCGCCGCAACACAACGCACGTCATTACCAACGGCACTCTTGTTAACGAGGAGAAGGCCAGGAGGCTAGCCGAGTTGGGCGCGGGGGCGCTCGGTACCAAGGGGCTCGTTCTCGTCGGCGTCTCGATACAAGGCGACGAGAGCCTTCACGATGAGATAACGGGCTCGAGCGGCTCGTTCGATAAGGCGTGCAAGACCGTCGAAATGATCCGATACCACCGCGACAGGCTGGGCAAAAAATACCCGCTCATCAACATCAAGACGGTGATCACGCATAAGACGGTTCGCTTCCTCGCAGACATGTTCGACCTCGCGGAGAGGCTTGGGGCCGACATCTGCAACCTTCTGACCATGAACAGCGCGCTGGACTTCTACTGCCGTCTGGCGAGGCTCGAGGACATGGGCAGGATAAGGGCTTGGGCGAACAGCCCGGCAGTTCCTGAGAAGCTGGATGTCGATCTGCTCGATACGATGCTGCAAAAAGTCGAGCAACGGGCGGCGGCGTCCCGCGTCCAGCTGAGGCTCTCGCCGCAGGGCATCCCCAGACAGGAGCTCGTCGATTTCCATAGGGACAGGCTCAATCTCGCGCGATACGTATGTTTCATGCCCTGGTCGAAGGTATTCATCTCGGCCTACGGCGACGTTTTGATCTGTTTCAACCAATGGGTAGGCAACCTCCGCGAGAGCAGCCTAAAGGAGCTCTGGATCGCGCCCAAGATGATGCGATTTCGGCAGATGCTCAAGGACGCGGGCATATTCCCCGCCTGCGCTGGTTGCTGTCAATCTGAGTTCGCCGGGGGTTAGCTGCTTTGGCCAGGTCGCATCCCAGTGTAGGCGCCTCCGCTGCACGCGATCGCCCTGTCCGTAGTTGGGGCCGGCGTGCACCGATTGTGCTGATAACGCTGCTCGCGGCGGTGCTTCGGCTTTATCGGCTCGGTCATCTCTCGTTCTGGTATGACGAGGCGGCGACGATTGTACTCTCTAAGAACATCAGCGTTCTGCCCCAGTCGCTCACAACCTCCGCCCCGCTGCCCCTCGTGATCGCCCACTACTGGAACCTCCTGGGTCATTCTGAGTTCTGGATCAGGCTGTGGGCCGCAGCCTTCGGGATCGCCCTCGTCCCGCTGGTGTGGGCGCTCGGCAAGCGCCTGTTCGGCAGTCGTGCAGGGCTTTTTGCCGCGGCGCTCGTCGCGGTCAATCCGCTCTGCATCTACTACTCGCAAGAGACGCGGGCATACTCGATCCTGCCGTTTTTCGTCGTTGGCTCCGCTTATTGCTGGCTCGTCGCCGGAAAGAAGCAGAAATGGTGGGCTCACGGCCTGTGCGCCTCGTTTGCGCTCGCCCTTGCCTTCTATTCCCATTACTACGCGGTCCTATGGATAGCTTCGTTACCGCTCTCGATCTTGCTGATGGCCCGGTCGAGGCGCGGTCTTGCCTCGGCAACCAGGCTGGGCCTCAAGACGCTTGTTGCTTCGCTCGTTCTCGTGGCCCCGTGGCTTACGATATTCTTCGATAAGGCCACCACCACCGTATCAGCGGCCGATTTCTGGGTTCCCAAGCCGACGTTCAAGACGCTCTTGATCAGTCTCAAGAACATGTCCATCGGCTTTCAGGCGCCTTTGAGCGCAGGCGCCATCGCCGCAGTTCTCGTGGCGGTGGCGGCAGTCTTCGGCCTCTGCTGCGCGCTGATTCGCGGATGGAGTGCCCAGCTGCGATTTCTTGCGGTAAACGCCTTCGTCCCGATCTTCCTTGCTTTTGCGATATCGCAGCTGGCCCAAAACTCCATCTACCTCGATCGCTGCCTTATCCCGTCGGCCGTGTTCTTTCTAATGATAGCGGCTTATGGCATCTCCATACTGCGAAGATGGACGGCTCTCGCTGTGCTCCTGTTGCTATTTTTTCTGACGTCATTTTCTCTCTACAACCACTACAGCAATGTCATCCCCGACATATCACACTGCCCGGGCGTGCGCGAGCGCAAGGACTTCAGGCAGGCGGCAGAGTTCGTCAAGCAGAACCTTGTCGAAGGCGATCTTATCGGCCACACGTGCAGAAGCTCGCTTGCGCCGTTCATGGTCTATCTTCCAGAGGAGCAGAAACAAATAGTCCTCGCATCGAGCTGGCAGCACAGGGCGAAAGTGATGCAGAAATATCCATACAAAGGCCTGTGGAACAGCAAGCTGTCGGAGATGACGCTCCCTGTCCCGGTTTACGACCTGCCCCCGGGTTACAAAAGACTGATCCTCGTCGCAAGCGAATGGGACATAGGCAAGGGAGATTTTTACTCCGAGGAGAAGAGCGTTATCAAGCGGTTTCTCGACAGCAATTATCCCCTCATCATGTCAAAGGAGTTCTATGGCGCCCCGCTATACTTCTACGATTTGACGAAGTCGCTGACGCTGGGAGGACCGATTCGCGAGGGCGGATTCTGAGAGGTTGCGTCGCAGATGGATGGCTATTCTTGTAGGGGCATGGTCTCTGACCTGACAATTATGCGCATATTTCAGATGAGTCGCGTTGGGCGCTTCATCGCCCGGCTTCAGCCGAGGCGATGCAAGAGGGCTATCATTATCCTAACCCCCATCTTCAGATGGGGGATTTGGGGGCAGCCCGACACCCTCCTCTATATCCCCTTCAGATGAGGATTCTGGCGAGGGAGCAGGTGCACGATTCGGCCTCTTCTGGTCACCCGAATGAATTCGGGTGTTATGATAATGAGAGCCATTTATATGACCGCGTTAAAACACGGTGAGTCAGTGAAACATACTTCCAGAATATACGTACAATTGCTAGATCTGAGACCGCGCCCCTACGATCAATCGCAAGCGGTATGTGAATGACCCATGAATCTGAAGGCATCGATCAAGAACTCGTATAATGCGCTGGCCGATAGGGCCACGCAGAACATAGCCTTTTCGGCCGCATTCCGCATCGTTCGCGACCTTCGAATCGGTCTCGAACTGCTGGCTCCGCAGCGGTTTTTCGAGAGGACAATTGTCGTTTTCGACCCGGCGGACGGCAAGCGCGCCTCGTTCACCACTTGGGGAAACGAGAGCAGCCTGTGGTATCTCTCGCGATGCTTCGAGAGGTCTGGTCTCTCCATCGAAGAAACTGACGACCCCACGGAGGTCGAGTCACAGCCGTCGATCAGGTTCGTGTGGCACAACCGCGCTCTCTCGGCGAAGTTCAGGCGTCGCGGCTGGCTGGTGCTGCCGGGACAGGTTCGCTCACGCATCGACCTGTCGTGTGGCATGGATGCTGTCCGCGCGAAGTTCTTGCGGAGCGCGAAGGCCGCGGTGCGCAACATTCACAAGCAGGGACTGCGTTATCACGTCTTCCCCTCCGATGACGTTCTCCAGCAGTTCTACGACGAGATGTATCTGCCGTATCGCAGCGTCAGGTTCCCCGGCAATCCGATCGTCAAGGAGTTCGACCTCGTGCGCGATTTCGCCAGAGGTTCGATCATGCTTGCCGTTACCGAATCAAAGGTCAGATCGCGGCCGAGATTGGATGATATGCTCGGAGCGCTCATCATCCGACGGACGGGCGCAAGCGCCACTCCCGATATGCCGGGCATCAACGGCGACCCAGAAGCGGCGCTTAGGCGAGGCGTCATCGAGGCGCTTTATTACTTCTCGCTGGACTGGTGCCACAGTCAAGGCGTTCAATCGGTCGATCTTGGCCAGAGCCACCCGTTTCTCGACGATGGCATCCTTCGCTTCAAATCCAAGTGGGGCGCGAGCGTCGAGGCCAGCGACACGGGTATTCATAACCTCGCGGTCCAGTTCTTGGACAACGGCTGGCTCGGGAAGCATCTCCTCGAGAATCATCCGCTCATCATCTATCTCAAGCACAAACAGCCAACCGCCAATTCGCCGCGCGGCGAACCAACGGGTAGTCTCACGGGTCTAGCTTATCTCTCAGCTGACGAGTTTTCCTCTCGAGGCCTTAGGAAACTGAGACGGAGCAGGATGATAGACGGCCTGCGGGAGCTGGTTGTCGTCTCCGACCCCGAATCTGCGGTCTGTAGAGGCGCCGCTTGCTGTGCCCTGGATCTACATTCGGGGACGTCAGAGGAGAGCGGGGCAAGCACCGCCCCTACATCTCAGATGCCCATCATCCGATTCCTTCCCTGCTACGACCTGCGCTACCTCGCGGATGCAGTGAACTTGATGTGAGTGGAACCACGAATCAACACGAATGAACACGGATGCACACGAAGAGCTGTGATGTTCTTTCTTAGTGTGCCTTCGTGTCCTTCGTGGATCGCTTCTACATGCAGAATGGCGCAGCATCGCATTGACGCAGCCAATTCGAGCAGGTAGATTCCATCGCGGCGACCAAGCGCTGATTGTTGTAAGAGAATGGCAAAGGACTTCACATGAAGTGTCATAACTGCGGGACCGAGCTACCCGAAGGGTTCAAGTTCTGTCACGAATGCGGCGAGGCGCAGCGCGCACCCATAGAGCCGATCTTTTCGGAGGAGGAGATCGCCGAGATTCAACAAGAATCGCAGCCGGATGAGTATCTTGCGAAGCTGAAGAAGATCGTTGAAGAGGGGTTTCGGATTGAGCGCCGGGATGTGGCTGTGCTCTTCGTTGATCTTTCGGGTTACACGGGGATGTGTTCAAGGCTTTCCGAGGACCAGCTTCGTGAGGTAATGCGGGACGTCTATTCCGTGATGTCCGAGGCGATTACCAAGCGGGAAGGCTATGTTGACAAGTTCGTCGGAGACGAGGTCATGGCGCTTTTCGGGGCGCCGATCGCCCTGGAGCGTCCGTGCCAGCGCGCCGTAACAGCGGCGGACGAGATAGTCATCGGGCTATCAGGCGTCAACCATCGATTCAAGGATATACTGCCTGCGCCTCTTTCGGTGCATGCTGGCGTAGCTTTCGGGAAGGTGCAGGCCGGTAGGCTCGGTGATTCGATGAAGCTGGAGTACGCAGCTCTGGGTGAGGCAGTGAACGTCGCCAAGAAACTGACGGATGCGGCACTTTCTGGGGCTGTATTTGTCACCAGGAAGGTCGAGGACCGCGCCAAAGAGGCTTTTGACTTTCAGAGTCTCGGCACGCTGCGGCTTACGGACATTGAGGAACCGGTCGAGGTTCTTTGTCTGGTCGGACCACGGAGCGTAGCTGGCGAGCGGCCCAGATTCTCAAAGCTCGGCGCCCCGATGTTTGGCCGCGACAAGGAGTTTGGCGAGCTTAAAGAAGTATTTGACAAGTTGGCAAGTTGCTATCCGGAGCCAGAAGCCTGCGAGACGGGGAAGGGCAAATATCGCCAATTATCGCGGATAATCAGTATCATTGGCGAGGCGGGCGTCGGCAAATCGCGTCTCAATCGCGAGCTCAGAAACCATCTTCGCCAGCACCTTAAAGAGGAGGGTTTCCGCTGGCTTGCCGGAGCTGGCTGGACTATCGGGCAGACGCCGCTGTATTGGCCCATTAAGATGCAGATAGCTTCCGAGCTTGGGTTCGACCCGGGAGCAGGCAGCCAGACCATCTCCGAGGCGCTCTCGAGGCTGACGCCCGATGCCAGCGATGAGAAGGAGCTCGTGCCGTATCTGCACCATCTCTTCGGGCTTGAGTATCCAGACAGCCCGCTTTTGGCACTTGAGCCAAAGTCAATCAAGGACAACCTTTGGATAGCAATAAGGCAGCTGTATGCGCGTTGGTCGCAGCAGAAGCCGCTTGTTCTGGTCTTTGAGGATGTACATTGGTCCGATGGCGGGACGGCCGATTTTACAGACTACCTGGCCGATTTCGTGAGCGATTTTCCCATTCTTATGCTGATTATCTAT
>CBDVDH010000076.1:0-13164 GCA_965372715.1 uncultured bacterium
GCCGCAAAACGTCTTAGCCCCACCATCTTTCTTGCCGTCAATGTGATTATTGGGGCTGAGGCGCTTACGCTCGCCGTCCGTCGAGTCTATGACAAGATGGAAACGGGCGAAGACGAAAAGCAGACTCCACCGCAGACCATCTGTCACACCGGCGAAACCACGCAGCAGTCTTATTTGACCACTCGTAGGGCGCCGTAGTACATTTGCCGGGGATGTGATTTGTGATGCGTGGCAGGGCAAGGTAAAAGCAACAGGGGTTCCGAGAAGGTCAAGACCGACTTGCAGGGCCAGCACAATGTGCGGGACAACGACTTGCCTCAACGACGTGACCAAGTGAGACACTAAGGCAGCGATGACCGATATCGACGATAGGCCGCTAATAGTTCAGAGCGATAGGTCGGTTCTGGTTGAGGTTCGGAACCCGAGCTTTGACGTGGCCAGGGATTACCTCGCGCTTTTCGCGGAGCTCGTCAAGAGCCCGGAACACATCCACACTTACAGCATCTCGCCGATCTCGCTCTGGAACGCAGCCGCGTCGGGCCTCACGCCTGAAAACATCATGGCGTTTCTCGACCGATACGGCAAATACGAGACGCCTCAGAACGTCAAGCGCGACATAGTCGATTACATGGGCCGCTACGGGCGGCTGGTGCTCTGCAAGCGCGGCGAGGAGCTGGTTCTTGTCTCGGATGACGATTCGCTCATAGCGGAGATACTGAACACGGAGCGCGTGGCCAAATACGTCGAGCGACAACTCGGCGAGCGGCAACTCCTCATCCTGCCGCTTCATCGAGGCGACATCAAGCAGGCGATGACCCGCATCGGCTACCCGGTGAAGGACGTCGCGGGCTACGTCGAGGGGACTTTCTTCGAGCTGGCGCTTCGGGAGTTCACGTCGGACGGCGAGGCGTTCGAGTTTCGGGACTATCAGCTCGCGGCAACGGACGCGTTCTACGCTGGCGGCACTTCCGAGGGAGGGAGCGGCGTGATCGTGCTGCCGTGCGGCGCCGGCAAGACCATCGTTGGCCTCGGCGCCATTGCTCTGCTCAAATGCGAGACGCTGATAATCTGCACGAATATCATCGCGATTCGACAGTGGATTTCAGAGATGCTCGACAAGACGAACGTCTCGGGCCTGGACATCGGCGAATACAGCGGAGAGCGCAAGAACATCAGGCCGATAACGCTCACGACGTATCAGATGCTGACGCACCGAACCAACAAGGATGCGGAGTTTCGGCATTTCAAGATATTCGACGAAAAAGACTGGGGCCTGATAATCTACGACGAGGTTCATCTGCTGCCGGCGCCGGTCTTTCGCATAACCGCCGCTCTTCAGGCGAGACGGCGCCTGGGCCTGACAGCGACGCTGGTCCGTGAGGACGGGCTTGAGCCGGACGTTTTCAGCCTCATTGGTCCCAAGAAGTTCGACGTGCCCTGGAAGGACCTTGAGAATCGGGGCTTCATTGCTGAGGCGCACTGCACGGAGGTTCGCGTTGAGATGCCTCGTGAAGTGCGGCGCAGCTACTCGCTGTCGATGCACCAGCAGAAGCACCGTCTGGCCGCAGAGAACTACCGCAAGCTGGAGGTGGTGAGGCGCCTGGTGGCGGCGCACGAGGGCGAGCAGATTCTCGTCATCGGGGTTTATATTCGGCAGCTTCAGGAGATCGCCGACGAGTTGAGCGCCCCATTTCTGCACGGCGCGACGCCGACGGTCGAGCGCGAGATGCTCTATGACGATTTCAGGGCGGGCAAGATCAAGACCCTCGTGGTCTCAAAGGTGGCGAACTTCGCGGTCGATCTGCCGGACGCCAGCGTCGCAATTCAGGTCTCTGGCACGTTCGGGTCCAGGCAAGAGGAGGCGCAGCGGCTTGGGCGGATACTCAGGCCGAAGACGCGCGGCCAAAAGGCCTATTTCTACAGCATTGTGTCGAAGGATAGCAAGGAGCAGGAGGCGGCCATGAATCGGCAGCGCTTCCTGACGGAGCAGGGCTACGCTTACAGCATCTACGACTGGCGCGAGCTCCTCGGCATGTAGGTCTTTGAGGCCGCTTAATTCGGCGCCTCGGCTCATCCAGTCAAGAGTCTTCCACCACAGAGACACAGAGTCCACAGAGAGGGGCCCTTGCCCGGCGTGATCGTCGCTTCAACGCGGTTGAGGTATCCGCCTACTTCTGTTTGAGGGAACGGCCTGGCCAAAAACCGATGACTCTCCCCAGCCTCGGATGATACCCCAGGGCATCCCCAGCTCCTACCTCTCCGCGAGGTCATCCACATCCTGGCTGTTGATGAAGCCGAGTTCCAGGGCGACGGCGGCTCTGTAGAATCTGACGGCTCGCATGGTCTCGTCCTTGTTTGCCATCGAGAAGAGGTGCTTCAAAAGGGCCGCCATGAGCCGCACCACTTCGAGGCCGACGATGAGCGTGCGATGCGTCAGGAGGGCGAGGCGCCCGTAGTGCTTTCTGATGAAGATATGCTTCGACGCGAGGTATTTGAGAACCGTGAAATCGCCCCATCTCTGCTCACAGGACTTGCCGCCGAAGTGGACGACCTGTGCGTCATGCACGAAAAAGACCTTGTAGCCCGCCTTCTTGGTGCGATAGCAGAGGTCGGTGTCCTCGTGGAACATGAAGTAGCCCTCGTCGAACGGGCCGATCTGTTCAAGCGCAGCTCTCTTGAGCATCAGGCACGCGCCGACGAGCCAATCGACCTCGCGCGTGTCGTTGTGGTTCCAGTCTTCATAGACCAGTCTGGAGCGGATTCTCTGCGAGAACATCGGCTTGAAGAGAAGGTGCGACATCATTAGGTTGAGATTGGTCAAGAAATTCCTGGCAGAGGGCTGGAGTGAGCCGTCCTCGTTCAGTAGCCTCGGCCCCACGAGGGCGATTCCTTCGTCGGAGTCAAGCACCTTGATCATCGCCTGAAACATCCCCGGCTGAACGACGGTGTCCGGGTTCAGAAAACAGATGTGTCTGCCCATGGCGCGCCTCGCCGCGACGTTATTTGCGACCGCGAACCCGTCGTTCCGGAGATTTCTGATGATCTTGACCCCGGGATGACTCTCGGCCAGAGCCTCCACGCTTCCGTCGTGCGATGCGTTGTCAACGACGATGACCTCGCAGGGGATGTCGCCGATGGTTTCCTTTATGGACTCGATGCAGTCCAGGAGGAGTTCCTTGACGTTCCAGTTGACGATGATTATCGAGATTTCAGGGCGCTTTTCGGCAATCGTGTCGAGGTAGGTGTCCTCAAAAAAGACCTGCAACGACGGCTTCCTGGTCGCGTACAGCTCCTCGTAAATGCTCAATGTATGAGACGCTGTCTTTTCCCACGAGAAGAGCGAGGCGCGGGAAAGCCCGTCTCTTCGCATTTGACTTCTCAGCGATTCATCTGTCAGCACCTTGAACATCGCCTCGGCCAGCTCTTCGGTGGAATAAGGATTGACCATGATGGCGGCTTCGCCGACTATCTCGGGCAGCGACGATGAGCTCGATGTGATGACAGGGGCTCCGCAGGCCATCGCCTCAAGCGCCGGCAGGCCGAAGCCCTCATAGAGCGACGGGAAGACGAAGAGCTCTGCCGCGCTGTAGAGCCGGGGCAGGTCCTCGTCCTTGACGTAGCTCGTGAAGACTATCGAATCCTCCAGGCCGAGCTCCCTGATTGTCGTGAAGACGTCCCCGTACAGCCAGCCGAACATCCCACAGACCACAAGCTTGTGCTCGAGGTTCATCTCAGTCTTCAGAAGGTGATAGGCGCTCAGGAGGCGAGGCAGGTTCTTTCTCGGCTCGATCGTGTTGACACACAATATATACGGGCCTTCGATGCCGAACTTCTCCCTGGTCGCGGCGATTTCCACCGGGTCAGTTACGGGTTTCAGGTGCTCGTTGGTCGCGGAATATACAACCCTGACCTTGCTTTCTGGAACCTTGAGGATACGGATCAGGTCTTCTTTGGTGTGGAACGACAGGGCGATGATCAAATCGGCCTTCTGAACGCCGATCTTAGTCATCTGCCTCATATACCAGAAGTACTTCTTGCTGTTGGTCTGCGGGAACGTATAGACCACGAGGTCGTGCACGGTAACGACCGACTTGTAGCCGCTGGATACTACGGGGAGAAAGTAGCCGGGGTCGTGGAAGACATCCGTTCCCTCAGACCTCAGCCGATACGGAAGGTAGAAGTTCCGCCAGAAGTCGCCGACGAGGTGGTTCTCGATCGTTATCGGTGTTTCGTGGGTTCTGAAATTGGGATTCTTGAAATCGATCTTGTTGGTTTTCAGCGGGTTATGAAAGATTGTGTATTGATTTCTGGTGTCGATTCTCTCCATTGCGCGCAGGAGATTGAAGGTATAAACGCCCATCCCGGCGTGGCGGTCGCTGATCCGTCTGGCGTCTATTGCGATTTGCATGTTTGTGAGCTCGGGGAAGATGCGACGTTAGCCGCTAGGCAGCCATGTCGAACGAGTCTTGCCGAGAGGCGGCGCCAGCCGTAGGCTGCGTGGCCGGCTCAGTTCGCTCTTTAAGCAGCGGTAAATACACTTCCTCGAGCATTTTTCGCGCCTCAGGCATCAGTTCGATTGCCTTTTGGACGTGATCGTCAACGGCAGTGAACGTCACCGCAGCCTCCTTGTTTCCCCACAATGACCGCACGATACGCCATTTGATGTAGGTCTTAACGAAGGCCCCCTTATCGCCGAGGAGTTCCTCAGAGGTGACCTCTACGCCGTTGTCGGACGCAAACTGGACTAACTCAGCGACGATGTCGTCGGTAACCTCGAAGTCCACGGCGAGGTCCCTGTGCTGCGAGGCGTAGTGCAACCCAAAAAGCGTGAATATATTATTGCGAAGCAGCTTCTCGAAGCCTGCGCCAAGCTTGGTGTATTCGACGACGACGTCCGGGTGGATGCCGCCTCCACCGGTGAGTTCCCGGCCAGCCCGCGACTTGTAGATGATCTGGTCTGCGTCCTCAGCCTGCTTCTCCCCTCCCAGGTATTTGCTGATGCCGTATTGGGAGTATGGTTTCTGGATACACCTGCCGGACGGCGTGTAATACCGCGCCGTGGTCAGAACGAGCGTCCAGTTCTCTGGCAGTTGGATGACGCTTTGCACTAGCCCCTTTCCGAAGCTCCTGGCGCCGACGACCAGGCCCCTGTCGTTGTCCTGGACCGCGCCCGAGACGATCTCGGAACCCGACGCGGTTCCGTTGTCTATAAGGATTATCAGCGGTATATGCGGCAGCTTGGTCCTCTTGGTCGCGGACACGGCCTGATTCGACTCAGCGGTTCGGCCCTTTGTCCAGACGATGGGGAGACCCAGGTCCAGAAACATGTCACTGACGGCGATTGCCTGAGTCAGCAGGCCGCCGCCGTTGTTACGTAGGTCAAGGACGAGCTCCTGCATCCCATCTTTCTTGAGCTCCTGGATCGCCTCGTTCATCTCGGTTGTGGTCGTTTCGGCGAATCTTGTGAGCCTAAGGTAGCCAATCGTCTCGTTGAGCATGAAGTAATACGGCACACTTGAGGTCGGGATCTTGTCCCTCTTGATCGTGAACGTCAGCAGCTCCGGCACGCCCTCTCGCTGCACAGTAATCGTAACCTTCGTGCCCTTGGGGCCTTTGAGCTTCTTTATCACGTCCACCGTGGAGATGTTCCTGGCGTCCTCGCCCTCGATCTCCACGATGAGGTCGCCAGCCAAAAGGCCCACCTTGTAGGCCGGAGTGCCCTCTATCGGCGAGATGACCGTCAAGATTCCATTTATTATGTCAAACTGAATGCCAATCCCGTAGAAACTCCCCTTCTGGTCCTCCCGCATCTGCTTGCTCATCAACTCGTTAAGAAGGTGAGAGTGCGGGTCCAATATCCTCAGCATCCCCTCTATCGAAGACATTATTAGCTTCGAGGGCTCCTGCTTTTCCACGTAGCGATGCTGAACGATCGTGAGCACCTCGTTGTAGAGGAAGAGGTTCCTGAAATGCTCCGTCAGATTGGACCCTATCCCGACACCGACAGCCGCGAAAAGCGCGACCAAAATTACTATGACTATCCCCCGCAGCGTCTGTCTCACGGTCTCGTATCCTCGCTCTTAAAGGGTGCAGTTCGCCACGCGGCGAACACCCCTACCTCGTTATCCATCAATCCTTCTCACCAAAAACCTGCGCCGAAAACACGTAAATCGTGGCGCCCTTCTTGTAGGCGTCCTTGGGCAGGCCGGCCTTGCGACACGTCTGCTCCAGGAACGTTATCTTGTCCCAGCCGTTCTCCGTGGCAACCTGCGGCAGGAGCACACCTCTGAACGGGCCCTGCTCAATCTCAAGCCCGTGAACCCCGACCTCTATCTCATCGATACTGTCGATCTTCGATAAATCCGACAGCACCGAAATCTCGATATCCATATCGCTCGTCTCGGAAGGGCTCATCGGCGGGAACCGCGGGTCCTGCGTCGCGGCAGCAACCGCCATCTGCTGAACGATTTTGTAAAGCGGCTCCGAGACCGGCGAGAAGCGCCCGATGCAGCCCCGAAGCGACCCGTGCCGCTTAATCGTCACAAAAGCCCCTCGCTGCATCTTGAGCCTTTTTGAATCGACCTCGACCTTGGGCACACGGCGATGTGTCACATACTCGACAATCGTGTCCCTTGCAATTGCAAGCAACTGCTGCTTCTCAATGTCGTTTAGCTGTTCACCCATACCGGTGCTCCTATCATTTACCTTCATCTTGCCCGATGGGATTGAAACTGCAAGGCTGCAATAGCCCACAACCGCATCTTTGCCTCCGGCGGTATCTCCCGAGTTTGCATACTTGAGACCCATCATCCCTTTTGCGCCGAGCCCCTTGGCGACCTTCGCCAGCGTCAGCACGGCCGCGCCGCCGCAGAGCTCAATCGTCCCGCTTGCGAGGCCCTTCTCAAGCGCGGCGATGTCCAGCCTCTCAAGAACCTTGAACGACGCCTCGTCGATGCGCTGCGCCTCGTCATACGGACGGAAGTGCGACATGTCGCTGCTGGCTATGATGATGACGTCCTCTCGGTCGGACAGGAGCTTCGTCAGAATCGAGGCGAGCCTATCCGCTTGCGAGGCGTCGTTCAGCAGGATAGGCACGATCTTGCAGTCTGTCTTGAGCGAACGCTGCAAGAACGGCAGCTGCGACTCGAGCGAATGCTCCCTTTCGTGCGCCCGGGGCACGTATCGGAACTTACCATTCGACGGCCCGATTATCTGCTCCGCCAGTTGCTTGTCATTCGCCTGAACGCCGAGCGGCGTCTGATAGTCCTGCACGTTGTTGACCGAAACGCAACTAAGTGGGGAGCGGTGCGAGGGCCCAATGATTACGACGGTATTGACGTTTTGGCCCGATTCCTTCAACAACCGGTACCCGTATGCCGCGACGGGGCCAGAATAGACGAACCCAGCGTGCGGCGAGACGATACCGATCAGCCGACCTTCGGCCTTCGGCAACCCCTTGGCGTCGTTCAGGTAACCGTCAACCAGCCGCTCCAGCTTCTCCTTTCCCAACGGATACCATTGCCCGGCAAATACCGCCGGCCTCACCTCCCTCTGCGAGGCGGGTTTCACATCGGTGGTGCTCGCCTCTGTTGCCTCTCCCATGGCGAAAACGTTGACCGCGCAAACCGTCATCAGCACGATCGCAACCGTCATCCCATTTACTACAGTAGAACCGCCGTGTTTCCCCCTTTTGCATACCTTTATATTCCGAAGCAAGATGTCAACTAACACTTCTTTCTTCCCTTTTTCCTTTTGTCCTTTTCTCCCTTTGTCCCCTCTCCCTTTAAGGAGAGCGCTCACCGGAGTTGTCCTAATGACTTCCACCAATTATCATAGTTCGCGTGGTGAAAAACGTAAAGGCCTCACTCTTCGTTCTTGCCCTGGCAGTTGCCACGACACTCGCTCAAGGTCAGGACTACGCCGTCACGCCGGGCCAATCTCATCAGACAGCGCACTTCATAATCCATTATCCAAGGCCGCTTGAGGGCCTCGCAAGGTCGATGGCAGGGATTGTAGAGGTTGCGTTCGTAGCGACCTGCAACCAGATGGGCGTAAAGCCGTTCAGATCGAACGCTCTCTTCATCTGCGATTCTGACCGCGACTTCGAGCAGTTTCATCCGTCCGTCGGGGAGAGCTGGATTTTGGGCTTCACCGTGCCAATGAAGCGGAAGATAGTCGTCAGGTCGCCGTCGCTGGCGAAGACGAGCCGAGAACAGTTCATCAAGACGCTCAAGCATGAGGTCTCGCACCTTGTCCTGCATCACGCCGTCGGAAAGAACCACAAGCTGCTCCCGCGATGGTTCGACGAGGGCATGGCTATGCTCAACGCCGGCCAATGGGAGTGGCTCGACAGCTGGGCCCTCTTCAGGATGGTCATATTCTCCGAGCCTATTCCCTTCTCGACGCTCCATGATACGTTCCCCGCCGGCGCGACCGACGCGCGCCTCGCCTATGCGCAGAGCTTCAACTTCTGTCTATTTCTTCAGACGACGCTGAAGAGGCGCCGGTTTGAGGCGCTGATTGCGGGGATGAGAGAGGGCGTGCCGCTTGAGGCGCAGCTCACGAGGCTGTTCGGCGTGCCGTTCGCGCGCATCCAAAAGGCGTGGTATGAAAAGGTCCGCGACAAATACGGCGTCTATCCGTTCCTCACAAGCGCCGGCATCTTCTGGTTCCTGGTTACGCTCCTGATGCTCATCGCATACGTGCGCAAGCGCCGCGCGGCCAAAGAGCGCCTCGCCGAGATGCAGGCTGAGGACGAGTTCGTCGATCACGTCCTGGACGGCAAGTATCACTAGCGTATGTTTCCCCGATGGGGAAACGGGCAAAAAGGGAAATGGGCGAAGGGCGAAAAGGGACCAGGCGCCGGCGCCTCGCTTTCGTGTTCCTTGGTGTCCTTATCCCGAATAATTCAAGGGCATGACACTCGTCGGTGTGGGGCAGGCTTTCCAGCCTGCCAAAGACAGGGTCTCGCGTGACAGAGTGTCGCGTCCCAGGAATGCGGCAATCGCTACAAAAGGCAGGCTAGAAAGCCCGCCCCACACCTCATGGCATCGCGAGTTTATGAATAATACGGATTAGTGGATCATGGGCTACGATCAATTGCTGTCATCGACGCGTATTGCGTCGTCCATAACCAGGTAACAGGCAGCGGGTACGTCGTGCCCGCATGCTGTCAAGATGACGGGTTTTAGCTGAGATACGGCAGCGGCTCGGAGGGGCCTGAGGGGCCGAGCAGATTGAGTGGCTTCAGGAAATTGCTTCTTGATATGTCGGACGTCTATTATAATATGTTTGATGTGTTTGGCCGGGGCCGACTTGTTATTCATAGTGAGCATCCCCTCTTTGAAGCGAGCTTGAGACAAGGTAAGCCAGGTTACGGCAAGGTCTCGCATGGTTGCCTTGGACGTAGCTTTGCAGGTCCCGGCCCCCAAAACCTCACAGTTATTCGCATCTTCAAGATGACCAAACACCTTTATCTCGATCCGCCCGGATGTCCCGACCCGAATGCCGACCATGGCGGCCTTTGGAGCGTTTCCAGCGAGCGTTGCCGACTCCCCTTTTTCCTTTTTTCCCGTTTCCCCAATGGGGAAACTCCTCAACCTCTCACCTTGACACACGACCCGAGTCGATATTAGATAGAGCCTCCTTATGAAACGATGACTGAAGCTGTGAGGTGGATTATGGAGCGGGACGAGGCGTATAAGCTGGTCAAACAGAACGTCAAGAATCGGAATCTCGTGAAGCACATGCTGGCGACCGAGGCGGTCATGTCGGCGCTCGCTGAGCGTTTTGGCGAGGATGCGAGAGTTTGGGGGCTTGCTGGGCTGCTTCACGACGTCGATTACGACAGCACATTCGACGACTTTCCGCGGCATGGATTCATGTCGGCGGAGATTCTGGAGCAGAAGGGCGTTGACGAGGCGATTCTCCATGCGATCAAGGCGCATCCGGGGCATATCACGGCCGAGTCGAGGATGGCAAAGGCGCTTTACGCGGTCGATCCGCTAACAGGGCTTATCGTTGCGGCGGCTCTGATACATCCCGATAAGAAGCTCGGTTCAATCGACGGGCAGTTCGTCCTCAATCGCTTCAGAGAGAAGCTCTTTGCGAAGGGTGCGAACAGAGACCAGATCAAAACCTGCGAGCGGCTCGGGATGACGCTTCAGGAGTTCGTTGAGGTGGCACTTTCGGCGATGCAGGGCGTCAGCAACGAGCTGGGCCTGTAGCTACGGGAGATAGATCAGAGGTCTGAGCCACGAATACACACGAGTAGATTCAGGTAATGTGGAAGTTCAGGATGAAGCACGCAACTCGGCTTTCCACTTCGCACTAGACACAAACAGCCCGGCTAAGTTGGAACTCGAGACTTGCAGCTTGGAACTCTCCCCTTGACACAAATCGGGATGCTTCATAGATTTGGCTTTGGGTGAATGACGATGCCGAGATAGCTCAGTTGGTAGAGCGAAGGACTGAAAATCCTTAGGTCCGCAGTTCGATTCTGCGTCTCGGCATTTTCTTTTTTGCTGTTTTGATTTCATCACTAAGACCTTTGCTAATTCAATCAATTAAGAGGTGAGTTATGTCATCAATAGAGGACGTTTATGCACGGGAGATTCTCGATTCGCGAGGCAATCCGACGCTTGAGGTGGTGATTCTACTCGAGAGCGGCGCCGTTGGTCGTGCCGCGGTGCCGTCTGGGGCATCGTGCGGGACACGCGAGGCGCTAGAGCTGCGGGATGGCGACGAGGAGCGCTTTAAGGGCAAGGGCGTTCTAAAGGCGATTGAGGCTGTTAACGAAACGATTGCGCCGGAGATATATGGCCTCGACTCGCTGAATCAAGCCGGGATTGACGCCACGATGATCGAGCTGGATGGCACGGAAAACAAGAGCAACTTGGGCGCGAATGCGATACTCGGCGTCTCGCTGGCCGTTGCCAAGGCAAGCGCGCAGGAGCTGGGGCTCCCGCTTTACAGATACATCGGGGGCGTCAACGCCAAGGTCCTACCTGTCCCATTGGTTAACATCATCAACGGCGGAGTACACGCCGACAACCCGCTCGACATTCAGGAGTTCATGATAGTCCCGGTTGGGGCCTCATCTTTCGCCGGGGCCATTCGGATGTGCGCCGAGGTATTTCACACGCTAAAGGGGCTTCTGAAGGAGAAGGGCCACGCGACATCGGTTGGCGACGAGGGCGGCTTTGCCCCAAACATTGGCTCCGCGGACGAGGCGCTGGCGCTGATGGTTGAGGCAATTGAGAAGGCCGGATATAAGCCAGGCGATGAGATATCGCTGGCGTTGGATGCGGCTGCGAGCGAGTTCTTCAAGGACGGCAAATACGTGCTTTCCGGCGAAGGCAAGACCCTCTCAGCGGGCGAGATGATTGGGCTTTACCAGGGCCTAGTTGAGAAATACCCGATCGTCTCAATTGAGGACGGCATGGCGGAGCAGGACGAGGACGGCTGGAAGGCGATGACAGAGGCCATGGGCGACAAAATCCAAATTGTCGGGGACGATCTGCTCGTTACGAACACGAAGCTCATCGCGGCGGGCATCGAGAAGCGACTCGCCAACTCCGTTCTGATCAAGCTGAACCAGATTGGGTCGTTGACCGAGACCCTGGACGCGATCGAGATGGCCAAGTGCGCCTCGTGGACAACAGTGATCTCGCACCGTTCTGGCGAGACGGAGGACACGACGATCGCCGACCTGGCGGTGGCCTGCAACACAGGCCAGATAAAGACGGGTTCGGTCTGCCGCACCGAGCGGATTGCCAAGTACAATCGCCTGCTCGAGATCGAGGACGAGCTCGACATGCTGGCTGAATATCCGGGCAAGGCGGCGTTCAAGAGATAGTCCAAAATCCAAAGTCCAAAGTCGAGGGTTCCAAGTTCCAAGTTTCAAGTTGAAGGACTGACGGCGCATCTCGGCAACCATTGAGCTGTTCGTTGAGGGAACTGATTAAGGAATGACTGGGGTGGAGCGTGAGAACGTAGCGATCCTCGGTGGCGGGAGCTGGGGCACGGCGCTTGCGCATCTGCTTTCCGGAAGCGGTCACAACGTCTCGTTGTGGGTGTTTGAGGCTGACCTCGCGGAAGAGATGCGGGCCACGAGGGTGAATCGGCTGTTTTTGCCGGACATAGCGCTTTCTGAGTCATTGTTCGTAACAAATGACGTGCAGGAGGCTCTTCGTGGCAAGGACGTCGTCATATCGATGGGCCCCTCGGCGTTCGCCAGGAGTGTCTGTTCCCGGGCGGCGCCCTTCGTGTCGGATGACGCTGTCGTGCTGAACGCGGCAAAGGGGCTTGAGCCGCAGACGCTCAAGCGGATGTCGGAGCTTTTGGAAGAGGGTTTCCCGAATCTTCGGCCAGAGAGTATAGCGACGCTTTCGGGGCCCACGTTCGCCAAGGAGCTCGCGCGATGTCGGCCCACGGCAGCAGTGGTCGGTTGCAGGAACGTCAAGACGGCGAAACGGTTTCAGAAGATGCTCTCGTGTCGCTATTTCAGGCTCTACACCAACAGCGATATCGTCGGCGTGGAGTTCGGCGGGGCGCTCAAGAACATCATTGCCATCGCCTCTGGCATCGTCGATGGCCTCGGCCTCGGGCCGAACACGCAGGCCGCTCTTATAACGCGAGGGCTTTCTGAGATCACACGGCTCGGAGCCGCCAACGGCGCCAAGCTTGTGACTTTCCAGGGACTCTCCGGCATGGGCGATCTGGTTCTGACTTGCACGAGCAGGCTCAGCCGTAACTACAGAGTTGGGCTGGAGCTGGCGCACGGGAAGCGGCTCAAAGAGATTCTCGCGGGAATGAAGATGATCGCCGAGGGCGTCGGGACGAGCAGGTCGGCGCTCCAGCTGTCCAAAATGTGCAACGTAGAGATGCCGATCACGAGCCAGATGTCCGAGGTCCTGTTTGAGAATAAGGACCCAGACGAGGCGATCAACGACCTCATGACCCGCCCACTGAAGGCGGAGATGAGCTTGTAGAGCCGACCTTTTGCCTGAGCTGGCCTTACTCCTTCTACTGCCGAATGCAGACGGCCGGCTCGGCCCCTACACAGGTTCGCCTCGCCAGGCAGGTTTTCCAGCCTGGCATCGTCCAATGGCGATCCGGGGCAATAGGTCAACGGGTCAAAAGGTCAACTGCCAACCCCTACAT
>CBDVDH010000077.1:0-12813 GCA_965372715.1 uncultured bacterium
GTCGCCACCCGGGGCAACTCCGGTTGGGGCGTTTCACGACCCGCCCTGTTTTTTTTGGGGTGCTTGTTTTGGGGGTTTGGTCACCCGCCCCTACAGGAAACATCGCGCACCTCAAGGTATAGATCGCCGGCTGGGACGACCTCCCTCAGCCGCCCGGCTTGTTCAACGTCCCGCACAAGGGCTATCAGCCCGCGATGACACTCCACAAGCGATTCGCAGGAACTCTGCGGGCCATCAACGTGATGCCGGGTCAAAATCTCACAGAGGTTGCCGTAACCCTCATCGTCAGCAACTAGAAGCACCACATCGCCATCCGAAAACTCGACCTGCGCCCCGACAATCGGCTCGATCCCCACCTCCTCGGCCGCCTTGCAAAACG
This sequence comes from uncultured bacterium, assembly GCA_965372715.1. Lineage (GTDB taxonomy): Bacteria > B130-G9 > B130-G9 > B130-G9 > B130-G9 > CAYZPW01. The sequence continues at coordinate 380 of CBDVDH010000077.1, forward strand.
CGAACGCCCCATAAAGATTATTGGTGTCGGTCAACGCAAGATGCCTCATGCCGAGCTCCTTGGCGCGGGCCAAAAGGTCGCCCGCCGAGCTCCCACCCGTCAGAAGGCTGTAGTTGCTGTGACAATGAAGGTGAACGAAATCCATCAATATCGCCTCACAACGCCCCGAACGACGCCCAAAACGCTCACCCTGTCCGCTGAGACGACTATCGGCTCAAACGCCTCGTTCGCCGGCTGAAGCCGAACCTTATCGCCCTCACGATAGAACCGCTTCAGCGTGCACTCGCTGCCATCAACGAGCGCTATGACGAGCTCGCCGTTTCGCGACTCGACCCGCCTCTCGACCACGATGCAGTCCCCGTCCTCAATGTGATCGTCAACCATGGAATCCCCGCGAACACGAAGCGCAAAGCAATCACGCTCCGCCGTCAGCAGCTCGGCAAAATCGACCTCCTCCATGTCCTCCAGCGCCTCGACCGGCAGACCCGCCGCGACCGTGCCCACGAGCGGGACCCTCGACCGAGAGAACGGATTCTGCTCCCGAACCAGCTCGATTGCCCGGCTGATATTCCAACGCCGCTTTATGAACCCCTTCCGCTCAAGCCGAACCAGATGCTTGTGCAGCGAGCCGACCGAGGTAACGCCGAGGCGCCCCGCTATCTCTCTGAGGCTCGGCGCACAGCCATGCTGCTGCGAATACGTCGTGATATATTCCAATACCTGTGCCTGACGCCGCGTCAGCTGCTCCATTTTTTGACTCCTCACGGTTATTATTTTGCCACTCACTATATACTATAGGAGAACAAAAAGAAAAAGTCAAACGGAGAGCCTCCGCTCCCGTAGCTGTTTTTACCGGCGAATGCAACCGGTCGCCTCGCACGTGCCGAGCTCGCCTCAAATGTGGGGTGCATAGATTCTCTCAATCCCTGGCCCTGACAGGGCCAAACATGGGTAGCCCCAGGTAAGCCGAAAGGCGCAACCTGGGGATCCGGACCGACGACCTATTGTTTGTGGGTGGTGGGTGGGCGAAGGCAGTGAGGATCAAAGTACTTGCAGGATGCGGGGAAATGATGTTCCAATAGAATCGACATGTCATCAATGAATAGCGGCAATCAACATAATCTGATATTCAGAGCGATGATTAGACTGGGGAAGACATTCTGGTCGTGGACCAAACGTAAGGGGTGGAAGCTGCTTCTTACGGTTTTGGCGTCATCGTATTTCGCATTCGTTATCTTCCCATACATCATATCACTAGTTGATGCAAAGCCTTGGTTCACAAACGCTGGCGAAGTTCTGGGTGCGTGGCCTGGGATTGGTTTTCCTTGCTTGATTGCACTATTCGCGGCGGTGTTCTTCCGCAAAAGATTCACTGGGCTTTGGCGAAGATACCGCAACAATCGTAAGAGGCTTCAATCGCCACCATTCGTCTATCCGGAAGTGTTGCTCATAAGCATCGGCGCCATGTTCATTGCGCAGATTTGGTGGTTGGTGCTTGATAAGGGACATTTACTAGTTCTCCATATTGTTCTAATCGCCAGTTTTCTGGCGTTTCTAGTCTGGGCAGTGGTGGGTTGTCTATCCAAACCAAAACCTGAGAAACAGGTGAGCCGGACGGCTGATGCTCCCGAAGGTCTGTTAATTGACGATCCGATTTTGTCAATCGACGAGGACCGACTTGATAGAAAGGAGTTCGTCGAAGGACTCGCTAGCGAGATCCTCCAGGTCGATTCGGGAGGTGCCTTTACGTTTGGGCTTTATGGAGCATGGGGGGCGGGAAAGACCTCTGTGATTAACCTCCTCAAGGCCCAATTTGAGAAACAAGACGATTTCCTGGTCGTCGATTTCAATCCATGGCGTTACCATGATGAGGCGGCGATCACTAGAGCATTCTTCTTAACCACTCGGCAAGCGATAGAGCGTGATTACATACTGCCTGGTTTATCCAGAAAGCTCGGCAGGTACGTCAAAACACTTTGCCGAGGTATCTCGGTTGGCTCAGTCGGCGTTGATCTGTCTCTTGGTCTTGATGCAACGCAAGATGAGGGCGAAGGCGAGGCTTTGAAGAGCATCCTCGGGATTCTGGGCAAGACGCTTCTCATCATCATTGATGATATCGATCGGCTCACGAAAGAGGAGATACTTGCGATATTCAAGATGGTTAGGGTTAACGCCAACGTGCCGAAGTGCAGATTCCTTCTCGCATTCGATGAAAATGTTGTGGCTAAAACTCTATATGGAGATCGGGGCCGTGGCCGGGATTTCATAGCCAAGATCGTTCAGAAACCCATCAAGTTGCCCGACATCGAGGAAGCGGAAATCGCGGGATATCTTGGCGCAACGGACGTCCTGCCAACCTTTCTGATAGAAGAGCTCTGGCTGCACGCACAACACCATGTAAGGCGTGAGCGACAGCCTGTAACGACATTCGGATTCGTGACACAGCTCGATGAGCACGGCCTTCCATCAACGATTGAGGATCATGGGCATGAAATCCAGCTGAGGTTCACAAGCAAAGGCGAAGTCGAACACAAGGAGCTTCAGGTTCAGGTTGGAGAGCCGATATTTGTGGCAGCATACCTGCGTCATGATGAGGCGAATCCCGCGTTTCTCGAGTTGGATGAAGACAGTAAGGTCAACACGAAACGCGCTGCGCCTCCTTTGAAGAGGTTGCTATTCACGTTGCTGGAGGAGAACGAGATCGGTACCGGGGGGCTCGCAGACTTGAGCGCATTAAGCGGGCTTTTTCAGGTCTGGATGGTCATGCGAATTAAGACACTCAGAGATGCCAAGCGATACTACAACAGTCTGAGGTCGTCGCTTCCTCCCGTAGCTGGCGAGGTAAACATCTTTGACTTTTGTGTTCTGGAGGTCGTGAAGGTTTTCGCGCCTTGGCTTTACGACGACATATACCACAATAAGCAGTTTTATGTGGCTAGTGAAGCATTTGATCGGAATAGAGACATGTATGGCAACGAAGCTGTAAAGGCGGAGGATTTTGACAGCAGGCTTGAAGAGCGTGTCAAATCTCTTGCCAGGGAGAACGAGGCAGCAGAGCTTGAGCAATTATGGCCTCAACTTATCCATCATCTTCTGCCCAAGTACGAGCGACAGGTATTCGCGGGCACGATTCCTCTTCCTGAGTTAGGTCCTACCCCGAGACAAGCCAAAAGGTTATTCAGCGAGGCGTTCCCTAAGTATTTCTTAGGGGGCATTCCGTCCGGTCAGATCGGCGACCAGAAGTTCCGCGAGGCTATTCGGACATGGCACCGGTCAGGGCCTACCTACGAAGAGCTCAAGACCAAACTCATAGAATGGCAGAAGGCCGATCTTCTTCGCTATTTCTTTAGAATAATCGTTGAAAATAAAGTATTATATACAATCAGGGATACTGTTTGCCAAAGAATCGTCCAATTCATCCTAGAGACTTCTGACACGCTGCGTGGGGCTCCCCACCGATTCGGGGCAACCGATAGGGCTAGAGAGTTCGGCGCCGGCCTCCAGCTTGTCCTCCGACTTGCCGGGCACTTGGCTCCGACCCAACAAGAACGTCTGGAACTGTTGTCACCCTTCATTAAGAACGGCAAGAGCCTTCGCTTCGCTATCGAAACGATCGCCGAGCTGGATGACCGGGCCAAGGATATAGAGCCCGATGCAGCGCCCATATTGGCTAAATTGAAATCGATGTTGCGAGAGCGTATTGAGGAGAAGACATCCGAGATTGAAGAGTTTATCGGTTATTTCCGTAGCCCAACAGACCCCAAAGAATGGCAAGTACGGGAACTTGAGATATATTGGGGCAATCTAGATGATCTTGACATTCATGCGGATGCTGAGCTTGGAACGAACTATAATCTTTCGGAAGAACAGCGAAGCATGCTCGAGTCATTTCAGGAGTTCGTGGAACGTCAAGGGGGAGATCAAAAAGACAACAGAGTGGAATCAAATGCTGAGGAACCCAATGATGAGAAGTCCTCAAGCGCCGACAATGATGTGTAGTATTCCATGAAGTGCGCTGTACGTTGTGCTGTCGTTAAGGCTCCGTCAATCTTGCCTATCGTTGACGTGATACCGGTTAGTTGGGACAAGTAAGGACGGAGACAGCAACATGAATCACAAACGCATCTCAAACGGTTTCTTCGTCTGGGCCTACGCGCTGAGCATTGGGCTTTCTCTAGTAACTCCGCACCTGATTCATGGCAGCCAGAATTGGCCGAAATGTGCGCCCCGTCTGTTGGCCCACGTCTCGGCAATCGCTGGGCTATTCGGGCTGGCGGTCTTTGTGGTCTTCATTTACAAGGTCTGGAAGCCGATTCAGGACGGCCATGCCCGGACATCCGCCGGGAAGGCTGCCGGATTCCTATTGATACCGTTCTTCAACATATACTGGCTGTTTCAGACGATATGGGGATTCGCCAAAGACTACAACCGATTTCTGGACCGCAACGAGTTCAGCACCTCGAAGCTGCCCGAAAAACTCTATCTCGCGTTCTCGATCCTCATCTCGGCGAGGTGGCTATACAGAACGATCGCGACCTTGAAGCCAATAACCGGCGGCGGGTATCTGTTGGGGCTTTATTATTCATACCTCCTTACAATCCCGACGTTCATTCTCGCAATAATCGTCATCTACAAGAGCTGCGATGCGGTGAATGCCCTGCCGGAACCAACCGCAGAGCGCTGAGGCGCGGGTGAAGGAGAAGGAACCACGAATGGACACGTTCAGCCGCCGTAGCCATGGCTACTATGGCGAAGGAGGCAATGCTCACGAATAAGGGCTGATTAAGGGTCCTGCTCTCCCATTCGTGCGTATTCGTGTTAATTCGTGGCTATCTGGGGCTATGCCTCGACGTCGGCACGGCCGCAGCACTTTTTATACTTTTTGCCGCTGCCGCAAGGGCAGGGATCGTTGCGGCCTATCTTGCGCCGGGGTTTGCGCATTGCTGCCCGTTCGCTTGAGGCGCGTTGCCCCGTGGGTTGGGTGACCGTTGGGCGCCGGGCTGGACGAGGCGCGAGTCTTGAGGCTGGTGGTCTGGGGGCCTCCCCAGGCGCCATCTTCAGCGTCATTACGTAGAAGACCGAGCTGCGTGCGAGGTCCGACATCAGCTCCCGGAACAGGTTGAAGCTCTCGCGCTTGTATTCGATCAAGGGATCGATCTGCGCGTAGCCTCGAAGCCCGATCCCTTCCCGGATGTGATCGATCCCCAGCAAGTGGTTCTTGAAGTCACGGTCGATGACGCGGAGCATTATGACGCGGCAGATAAACTCCAGCTGCTCTGCGCCGATCATCTTCTCTTTCTGCTCGAAGCCCTTTCTTATGGATGAAACCAGGATGTCTCTAAACTCCTCATAATCGTATCTCGTCGGGTCGATCTCACCTGTCAACGCTATCCCAAGCGAGCCGCGCATCGCGCCGACGAGCGCCTCGACATCCCATTCTTCTGGGTCTTTCTTCTTGTCCGCATACTGAGCGAGAATGTCATCGACAGCCTGCTCGGCGAAGTCCATGAACTCCTCCTTCGCCTCGCCCGAAAGGATGCGCTTCCGTAGGTCATAGACCACCTCGCGATGCTTGTTCATGACGTCGTCGTATTCCAAGAGATGCTTTCGTATCTCGAAGTTCTGCGCCTCGACCCGCTTCTGAGCCGTCTGAATCGCCTTGGTCAGCAGCGGATGCTCCAGCCGTTCCCCCGGTTCAACTTTCATGCGCATTAGAAGAGACTTGATTCGGTCTGCGCCAAAAATCCTCAGGAGGTCATCCTCGAGCGACATGAAGAACTTGGACGAGCCCGGATCGCCCTGCCGGCCCGAGCGGCCCCGGAGCTGGTTATCGATGCGCCGGGCCTCGTGTCGCTCGGTGCCCAGAACGTGAAGCCCGCCGCGGCCTGCAACGCCATCTCCAAGGACAATGTCCGTGCCCCGGCCCGCCATGTTCGTCGCTATCGTAACGGCGGCCATCTGGCCAGCGTCCGCAATGATCTCCGCCTCCTTCTCGTGATGCTTTGCGTTCAGCACCGAGTGCTTGATGCCCTTCTTCTTGAGCATCCGGCTCAGCCGCTCCGAGTTCTCAACGGAGGTTGTCCCGACGAGCACCGGCCGGCCCTTCTCATTAAGCTCCTGTATCGACTCGATAACCGCCTCGAATTTCTCGTTCTCGGTGAGGTATATGGCGTCGGGCTGATTGTCCCTTATCAGCGGGACATTCGTCGGGATGACAACGACCTCGAGCTTGTATATCTTGTGGAACTCCTCGGCCTCGGTATCGGCGGTGCCCGTCATCCCGGCGAGCTTGTCATACATCCTGAAGTAATTCTGGATCGTGATGCTCGCCAGCGTCTGGTTCTCGCTCTCGACCCGAACGCCCTCCTTCGCCTCGAGCGCCTGGTGCAGGCCGTCCGAGTAGCGCCGCCCGGGCATCAGCCGACCCGTGAACTCATCAACAATGAGGACCTTGCCGTCCTTCACCATATAATCCACGTCGCGCTTGAACAGAAAACGCGCCTTGAGCGCCTGGTTGATGTGGGAGAGGAAATCCATCTTCTCGGGATCGTAGAGATTATCGACGCCGAGCTGCGTCTCGACCGACTGCGTGCCCGTCTCCGTCAGCATAATCGTCCGAGCCTTCTCATCGATTTCGAAGTCGCGGTCCCTGTGCAACCGGCGAACGACGCGGTCCGCGTCGTAGTATCCCGTCGTCGCCCTCTCCGACGGCCCAGAGATAATCAATGGCGTCCGCGCCTCGTCTATCAGAATGCTGTCAACCTCATCGACGATGGCGAAGTTGTGGTCCCGCTGGACGAAATCCCTTACGTCGTGCCGCATGTTGTCGCGCAGATAGTCGAATCCGAACTCGCTGTTCGTCCCGTAAGTGATGTCGCAGCGGTAGGCATCGTAGCGGTCCTGATACTCCATGTCGTGCTGAAGCGAGGCAACTGAAAGGCCCAGCATCTCGTATATCGGCCCCTTCCAGGCCGCGTCCCTTCTGGCGAGATAGTCATTAACCGTAACGATATGGACGCCCTTGCCGGAGAGCGCATTCAGATACGCCGCAAGCGTCGCGACCAGCGTCTTGCCCTCGCCGGTTGCCATCTCCGCTATCTTTCCCTGATGAAGAATCATCCCACCGATCAGCTGCACGTCGAAGGGACGGTGAGCGATCGTCCGGTTTCCCGCCTCTCGGACGACAGCAAACGCCTCGGGCAGAACGTCGTCCAGAGAGGCCCCCTCCAACAGCCGACGGCGGAACAGGTCCGTCTTTGCCATCAGTTCATCGTCTGAGAGCTTCGAGACCTCCTCCTCAAACGAGTTGATCTCATCAACAACGACAGACAGCCGTTTCAGGACCCGCTCGTTCCGTGTCCCGATGATCTTGCTCAGGATAGCGTTAAGCATACGCAGACTACCTTACTGATCCCGTTTGAAATGAACACTACGTGCCCAACTATACTATGGTTGCTCAAGAGGCCAATAGGGATAATTGATGAACGGCTGCTATGGGGTGACCCAGCCGTGTGGGACAGCCTCTTCCAGCCTGCCGGTAGCGACGTCATCTCGGGGCTCCAGACGCATCTTCCCGTGAATCGCCCTTGAAACCATTCTGCCTACATCCTATTCTCTTATCTTCGTGAGTCACGTAACATTCGGATCGATACCATTTTTGCTCTAGGTGGAGAACATTCTGAAGATGGCAGGTGAGATCATTTTCATGGTTGAAGAGTCACCGGAGGGCGGATATGAGGCGTGGGCTCCGGGGCACTCAATCTTCACTGAGGCGGACAGCCTCGATGAAGTGAAAGAGGCGATCGCGGAGGCGGTTCGGTGTCATTTCGATGAAGACGAAATGCCGAGCATCATCCGTCTGCATGTGGTTCGAGAGGAGGTCCTCGTTCCGTGAGACTTCCGAGGGGAGTCAGCGGGCAGGAACTGGCCGAACATCTTGCAGGACTCGGCTACAGGCCAATCAGACAGGCTGGCAGTCATCTCCGACTTCTCAGAGAGGGGAGCCCCGATCACCGGATCACGATCCCGATGCACAAGGACCTGAGGGTCGGAACGCTCAACAGAATCCTCAGCAATGTGGCGGATCATTTGGACGTGAAAAAGGCGGATGTCGTTAGACAGTTGTGGGACGGTCAGTAAGGCCAGGCCGTGGATTCTGCCGAATCAGTATGTGCTGAAAACCCACCGCACGCTGGCTGAAACCTAGACGGGCGGACCTCCTCGCGTGATCACATTCTGCTCGCTAGGCTTCGTCGGGTGAGGCGCTTGAGCGTCAGGTGCTTCTCAAGACACGCCTACTCGTTCGACCGCGAGGTTGTCGAACCGCATCAGCGGCAGATCCCCGGTGAACTTCAAGTGCTCATGCGCTGACAGTATCTCAATCCCCACGATTCCGCCTTTCGGATCGCAGTCGATCGCAACGTCCTCGCTGAGGCGCAGTGTCGTGACCTCGTACTTCCCCTCCATGAACCGAAGGTAGAGCGCATCGACCTTAGGATCATAGGTTATTTCCATCAGGGCTTCCTCCTAGAAATAAGAAGCATAAACCGTAACCACGATTATCTCCCCCCGCTCCTCAACAGCGATGGGAACCACTTGTTTCACCGAACAACTCTTGCCACCCCAGCGTTTGTTGAAGTCGAGATTCAACCTGAACGATAGTCGTCCCTTCTTCGCCGGCGTTTTCTCACCCCGCCGAATGGCCTCCCGGACTTCGCGCTCAGTTACCCCCTCTGCTCCATTTTCTGCAAAGCATGATCCGAGAAAACAATTTTCTGTTCAGTCCCGGCAATTGAATGATCGTGTCCTGTCCAACACCAAAAGAGATGACTCTTCTGGATTCAAACATAGCAAAAAGAAGGGAGCAGGGCAACACAGGGCTAAGAAGAGTGGCAGGCTGGAAAGCCCGCCCTACACTGGGCTTCGTGGAGTGGGGCGCTAGTCTCTGTCGAGCATGTAGTAGATGGGGTTTTGGGCCTTGCCGTTGATGCGGACTTCGTAGTGCAGATGCGGTCCTGTGCTTCGGCCGGTTGTGCCGACGAGCGCGATGATGTCCCCGCGCTCAACGCGATCGCGTCGTTCGGGGAGGATTTTCGAGCAGTGCGCATACCAGGTAGAGAACCCGTTCCCGTGGTCAACCTCAACCGCATAGCCCCAGTCCGAATACCACTTGACCTTCGCAATCACACCGTCCGCGGTTGCATGCACTGGTGTCCCTTTGGGCGAGGAGATATCGACGCCGCGGTGAAAGGCTCTCCGGTGCGTGAAGGGATCGCGCCTGTAGCCGAACGCGGAGGATAACCACCCGCCATCGACGGGTGTTATCGAGGGAATCGAGCTGAGAAGCTTCTTGTGCTCGTCCAGGTAAGACAAGAGCAGCTCCGCTCGCGCCCCTTGCTGGCCCAGATTCGCCTCCAGCATACCGAGTTCATCCGAGAGCTCCGACAAGAGCTGCTTTTGTTTGCCTTTGTAATAACGCGAAAACGCGCCCGAGCGACGGCCGCTGTCAGGCCCGCCGACACCAACTTCACCATCGAGGCCAACCATCGTCTCAATCTGGCCGGCCTTCTCACCGACCTCCGACACGCGCTGCTTCATCAGCTCCATATCGCGCATGAGACGCGAAACCTGAGTCGAAGAAATGCCCTCGGTCTGAAGGCGAGCTACCTCAGCGGTCATTTCCTCGATCCGGTCCCTTGCAATTAGGTGCGACCTGCCAAGCAGCCCGACACCGACCGCAGCCGCCAGCAGAACACCCACAACCGCATAGATCAATCCCCGCCTGATCAGAACCGTCCTGATCTTCGACCTCGCGTCCGGGATTATCATTACCGTGTAGAATCGGCTACGCACTATTCCGCGCCTCCTCAACAGCGAATCTGACTAACTTCACAACGAACACTGCAACTAACGACACAACCGCTATGATGTGCCCGTCAACCCGAAAACCACAATATATGGCCTGTCTTCACAAGCTTCGGGCAAGGAATACTAACTAATCTGTAACCAAAAGTCAAGCTCTCGGCCCGTAACGAACATTCCACCTATCATTTCGTATCGAACTGAGCCGAAGCTTAATATCAGAACGCGCCGTTTAGTCAGCAGAAAGGCGCCCCATGCTCACATTCCACTAAGATCGTAATCCAACAGTTCACCGTAGGCTCCACCTAAGAACGGCGCATCGAAGTCCCCAGTAACGAGCCCAACATCCTTGGCAAACCACACGTTACCATCGACCAATCCAAACATCGCACTGATGCTCAGATGCCAACAGTCGTCGAAATCGCCAGCCGGCACGCTGATGCTGTCCTTTCCTTCTACCCTGACAGTCGCGGTTACGGGAAAGCCTTCGAAGCTGAACCAAATCGTCCATTCATCGCCCTCCTCTGGCTCGGCCGGCAGGAGAAGCTGGTCGCTATCAAACATCGAATCGCCTTCGACGATCACGTCCCTAATGTAGATATCGCCGTCGTCATCTACCAAGATGACCTCAGTGTCCTCTTCGTCTTCCGCATAGATTGCGTGGAACACGTAGTCGCCGTCCTCGGCCTCCGCCTCAGAGATAACAGCCGTGCCCTCTCCGCTGTCTTCGTCGCTCTCCGCGTAGTAGGTCCAGCTGTATCCCTCGGCCAAAGGTAGGTATTCGTTTCTGCCCTCGATCGACGGCCCCCCCGACTCGAACGCAAACTCGTCCTCGGCGATGTTACTCATAATGGAGTAGTCTTCCGCCGACAAGATGGCGGCTTTTACGCCGTAGTCAGCCTCCGGGATGCCTTCGCCGAGCGGAAACGAGAAGACCAGAAAATCCGAGATGCTCAACCCTGCTGCTATATAGCTCCCAGCAAGGGGAAGAACATCCGGAGTAAGACGAGGCAGGAACAGCAGAGTGCCAAAGTAGTCGATCGCCACGTAGAGCTCCGCGTCAAACCCGCCGCCGGTATTGGTCAGCGAGATGTAGATCTCGAGCGTATCCCCAGGGTGGTAAACGTCCTGGCTGGTGTAAACATCAAGCTCTACTGGCTGCGCCAAGCCTCCTTGCACCCCGAGATGTGCAATTGCCACACAAATCATGACCAACCAAACTCTCTTCATTCTCAACTCTCCCAATCGCGTTAAAAGTGACAATAATAGAATTACACTTACACTTAACTTTCGCAGCAGTGTTAATCAAAATCGCTCGCTTGTCAAATCCGGCCGGCCGAATTACCTGGTCATAGGTATCCAAGCTTCCCACTTGGGCCCGCAGTGCACGATTGATAGATAGCGCTAACTCCTCGTCGGGCCAACCGGGAGCACACAACTTGCATCCCAACAGTCAACCGCCAACCGATTATCGCCCCACAGCGAGCCTCTTCCTGCGCCTCTGAAAGAGCGATACGAGCGGCGCGAGGTAATCGCCCGTGGTCGGTATCCTGATGAACTCGACCTTGCTCGTCAGAAGGCTTCGGTTGAGTTCATCGGCCTCCTTGCGGCGGAGCTCAGCAAACCGGACCCTGAATCGCTCGTTCCTCGTGTCAATCACTGTTGTTTGGCCCGTCTCGGGATCCTCAAGTGCAAGCAGGCCAACCGAGGCCAATTCTTGTTCCCGCGCGTCCGAGATAACACAAGCTGTCAAATCATGCCGCCTCGACGTCAGCATTAGGTCCCATACGAAATTGTCCGACGAGACGAAATCCGAGACCAAGAACACAATGCTCCGTCGCTTGAGGACCCTGTTCAAGAAGCTTAGTGACTCGCTGAGCTTAGTCTGGACCTCGAACTGCTGCGTCCTGAAGGCAAGCCCAAGCAGGTCCTTGAGCCGTTCGGGAAACAGCCGAATACAATCGGAAAGCCTCTTGCGCTTTGCAGCGACAATCTTCTCCTCTGCGCCATCGTCACCGGTTTGAGGGTAGAGTATGTCTCGGATGACGCGCATCCCGTGGCGCCTTCCCTTCTTGGGAGGGATGTAGTTCAGGACCTTGTGCGAAAACGTCAGAAGGCCGACACGGTCGTTGTTTCTGATCGCAGAAAAGGCCAGTATCGCGCAGAGCTCGGCGGCGACCTCGGACTTCAGCTTTTCGCCGGAGCCAAATCCCAGCGAGCCGCTCACGTCAACGACGAGCATGACGGTCAGCTCCCGCTCCTCACGGTGCTTCTTGACGAAAAGCTGCCCCATTCTGGCCGTAACGTTCCAGTCGATCATGCGGATGTCGTCCCCTGGCGCATATTCGCGCACCTCCTCGAACTCCATCCCACGGCCCTTGAACACGCTCTCATACTGCCCTGAAAACACGTCATCGACCAGGCGCCGGGCACGAATCTCAATCAGCCGAACCTTCTCAAGTATCTCCTTAGGGATCATCTTCCAAGTTCCAAGTCCAAAGTCGGTTGGGACATGGTTCAGTGTCGGACCTCGTAGGGGCGGCTCACGAGCCGCCCTCCTGCAATGTCTGACC
>CBDVDH010000078.1:0-12752 GCA_965372715.1 uncultured bacterium
CTGGAAAGCCTGCCCCACACCGACGAGAGTCATGCCCTTGAATTATTCGGGTTAAAGAAAAACTACCCAGCGACGAGACTGGAGTGCGGAAGAGCGGCGTCTAGGCACGCAATTGGCCCCCTCTGGCGAGCCGGCAGAGGTATTGATTAGGCCAAACATCTGCCAGTGTGCACTTTCTGTGCGATAGCATCCGTGCAAATCAGGCTAAATGGGGAAAAGTCTCTTGAGAGGGTTTTTAGGGCGGAATCGCCGGAGAGGCGGCTATAGAGTGGCGCGCCTGGTGCGACTCGAACGCACGACCTACGGATTAGAAGTCCGTTGCTCTATCCAGCTGAGCTACAGGCGCAGTTAGCGACTTGGGCATTAGAAACCATAGTCCCGGCCTTGCGAGTTTTCAATATGGTTGTCTGAGGATTTCCTGCAACAGCGACAATTTGCAGTTCACAGCAGGCCAAGTTCGGAGTAGAGGGGGCGATGGGAGCCTGGTTGGCGGCCCGAAGCGCGACAATGCGGAACATGCGCGCTTGTAGTGCGTTCCGTTAATGACATAGGATTCAAGCGACTGCGATTTCATCCATATCATCCCATATCCGACAGTATATATGGAACGCTCTACTAGCGTCTCCGTAACCAAGAATTACCACCCAACGGCAGGCAACACGTAGAATCTAGACTCGTCCGTGCACGGCGGCGTAGCCCTCGGCAGCATCCTAGGGGAGCTTCCTGCGCCAGTAGTCGAGGAGGTCTTTCAGCGTTTGCCCGAGCGGGATTTGGTGGACCCAACCGGTGGCTTCGCTGAAGCGGTCGTGCGAGCCCAGGAGCAGCGGGATGTCCAGCGGGCGCAGGAGCTCTTTGGAGACCTCGACCTCGATCCTCGTGTCGCTTAACGACAGGAGAGTTTCCAGAACCTCTCGAATCGATACTGCGTGACCCGAGCAGATGTTGTAGGTGACCCCGGGCGAACCCTTCTCGAGCGCGAGCACGTAGGCCCGGGCCACGTCCCGAACGTCCAGGAAATCGCGCCTCGCCTGGAGGCTGCCCACGCGCACAATGGGGCCTGCCCCGGTCGATTCGATCTCAGCTATTTGCTTAGCAAAGGCCGAGCAAACAAACGTTGGGGCCTGACGAGGCCCGGTGTGGTTGAAGGAGCGGACGATGATGACCGGGAGGGCACGCGCCCTGGCGTAGAAACCGGCAAGTACCTCAGCGCAGGCCTTCGAGGCGGCGTAGATGCTCATGGGCTGGATGGGGTGCTCCTCCGTGATAGGACACTCATCATCGGCAACAGAGCCATACACCTCGCAGCTGCTGACTATTAAAACCTTGGGCTTGTGGACCAGCTTCGAGGCGGCATCCAGCAGGTTGAATGTGCCCTGGATGTTGACCCGCGCGGTTAAGCCCGGCTGGGTGCGCGCAATCGAGACAGAGCTCATCGCCGCTAGATGGACGATAGCGTCCGGGGTCACTTCCTGGAGTAGATCATTGAGCTTCTTCTCATCCAGGATGTCGCACTCGTGAACGTCGAGCTCGGGCGGGATGTGGCTGCCAAGTAGTTCAGCCGAGAGGGCTGTGCCGCTGACCTCATCCCCTCGCGCGGTGAGATGCTCGATAAGGTGTCCCCCGGCGAAGCCCTCCGCGCCAGTTATGAAGACGCGCATCAGAGCCCCAGACGGTGGATCGTATGCGGCCCGTGAGCATGGCTGGTTGACAGAAGCTCCAGGTCGGAGTCAACCATCATCTTGACGAGCTGCTCAAAGGAGACCCTTGGCCGCCAGCCGAGAACCTCCCGGGCCTTAGTCGCGTCCCCGACGAGAAGATCGACCTCCGCAGGCCTTATGAACCGCTCATCAACCTTGACGTGGTCGCGGTAGTCAAGGCCAATATGCGAGAAGGCTATCTCGCAGAGCTCGCGGACGGAGTGGGTCTCGCCCGTCGCGATGACGTAGTCGTCTGGGTGGTCCTGCTGGAGCATGAGCCACATCGCCTCGACGTAATCGCCCGCGAAGCCCCAGTCCCGCTTGGCTTCCAGGTTGCCCAGCCGCAGCTCGTCGGCGAGGCCTAGCTTCACCTTCGCCGCGCCGCACGAGACCTTCCGGGTCACGAACTCGAGCCCCCGTCGGGGTGACTCGTGATTGAAGAGCATCCCCGAGCAGTTGAACATGCCGTAGCTCTCGCGGTAGTTGACTGTGATCCAGTGTCCATAGACCTTTGAGACCCCATACGGGCTTCGAGGATGAAATGGTGTCATCTCCGTCTGGGGTACCTCGCGGACCTTGCCGAACATCTCGCTGGATGACGCCTGATAGAACCTCGCCTTGGGGTTCACCTCCCTTGTCGCCTCGAGCAATCGCATCACGCCGAGCCCTGTGATCTCGCCGGTCAATATCGGCTGGTTCCAGGACGTAGGCACAAACGACTGCGCCGCGAGGTTATAGACCTCGTCCGCCTCCGACTCTTTGAGAGCCATCTTGAGCGAGTTCTGGTCGAGCAGATCGCCCGGGAGCAGCTCGATGCGGTCAACCAGGTGCCCTATCCGTTCGAAGTTGGTCGTGCTGGCACGACGCTGCATCCCGAAGACCTCGTAACCCTTCTGAAGCAGAAACTCGGCCAGATACGACCCATCCTGGCCCGTGATCCCAGTAATCAGTGCATTCGTCATGTATCCTCCTATCTTTCAGCGTTGTTTGAACAAGGAGTTTAGAGCCAAAGCCATGACAGGTGCAACAACCCGTCTCTGCGGGTGATGTCCTTCACCCGGTAGGACATGATCGCATGTGTATTGGGCCTGTTCTGGCGCGATCGCACAAGGCCTAATGGTATTCGTCCCAGCTGCGGACTTTGAGGTCATCGCGCGTCGTGCCCTGTATTGCCTCGACGAGGCGCTTGGCAATCTGCTCGTTGGTTATCAGGGGAACGCCAAAGTCAACGGCCTTTCTCCTGATGAGGTAGTCGTTGTCGAGTTCCTCTTCCTCGATGTTCTTTGGGATGTTTATCACCAGGTCGATCTTTCCTTCGGCGATGTAGGTAAGGACGTTTGGCTCCTTGCCATCCAGTGGCCAGTGCAGCATCGTGGCTTCGATGCCGTTTGCCTTCATGAAGTTGGCTGTGCCCCCCGTCGCGTAGAGGTCGAAACCCATCTCCTTCAACGTCTTCGTGCAGCCCAGCAGGTCCGCTTTGCTCTCGATTGGCCCCGTAGAAAGCAGGATGCTCCTCTTGGGCAGCCTGAACCCGACCGAGAGCAGGCTCTTCAGAAACGCCTCGTCGAAGTCGTCGCCCAGGCAAGCGACTTCGCCCGTGGATGCCATCTCCACTCCTAATACGGGGTCGGAGCCTTTGAGCCTCGTGAACGAGAACATCGGCGCCTTCACACCAACGTAGTCGAGGTCGAAAGAAGAGCGGACGATCTTCGAGGGACTCCTGCCCATGATCACCTCGGTCGCCAGATCGACGAAATTGGCCCTGAAGACCTTGGATACAAACGGCAGGCTTCGCGAAGCGCGGAGGTTGCACTCGATGACCTTGACCTCGTTCCTCTTCGCCAGGAACTGGATGTTGAACGGGCCAGTGATGTCCAGGGCCCGCGCGATCTTCTGGGCGATTATCTTAACGCGCCTCATGGTCTCGAGGTAGGTCCTTTGAGGCGGGAGAACCATGGTCGCGTCGCCGCTGTGAACACCTGCGTTTTCGACGTGCTCCGAGACCGCATAGCAGTAAAGCTCCCCGTCCTTTGCGACAGCGTCAATCTCTATCTCTTTTGCGCCCGCGATGAACTTGCTGATTACGACCGGATGTTCCTTGCTGACGTCCGACGCCTTTTGCAGATACTTCTTAAGCTCGTGCCTGCCCAGAGCAATGCTCATCGCCGCGCCGCTCAGAACGTAGCTCGGTCTGATCAGGACTGGATAGCCAACGCCGTCCGCGAACCTCTCTGCTTCTTCCAGGCTCGTTAGTTCCTCCCATTCGGGCTGGCGTATCCCCAAGTCATCAAGCAACCTCGAGAACTTGTGCCGGTCCTCGGCAGTATCGATACTGATCGGCGATGTGCCCAGTATCCTCACTCCAGCGTTGTGCAAGGCAAGGGCTAGATTGTTGGGGATTTGGCCGCCCATTGAGACGATAATCCCTCCTGGCAGCTCCTTCTCACAGATGTCGAGAACCCTCTCGAAGCTGAGCTCGTCGAAATAGAGCTTATCACAGATATCGTAGTCCGTGCTGACTGTCTCCGGGTTGCAGTTCAGCATTATCGTCTCGTAACCCAACTTCTTCAGGGCGATCACGGTGTTGACGCAGCACCAGTCGAACTCGACCGAGGACCCGATCCGATACGGCCCGCCGCCGATAACGATAACCTGGTTCTTGCCGTTCAGTTCGATGTCATCCGCGATGCCGTTGTATGTGAGATACAAGTAGTTGGCGCTGGCGGGGTATTCACCCGCGAGCGTGTCAATCTGTTTGATGCAGGGCGTTATGCCGAGCTCCTTCCGCCGCATGCGAACGGTCTCCTCCGATGTGCCGGTGATGTGCGCAATCTGCGCGTCCGAGAAGCCTTTCTGCTTCGCCTCTCTGAAGAGCTCACAAGGCATGTCCTCAAGACTGTAATCCTTCAACAGGTGCCGCAGCTCCACGATGTTCTTCATCTTAGAAAGGAACCACTTGTCAACGTGAGTCATCTCGTTGATTCGCTCGACCGTGTAGCCCGTCCTTAACGCCTCGGCAATTGCGAACATCCGTCTTTCGGTGGGCTCCGTCAACTCCGAGTCCAAATCGTCAAATGAACGGTCGTTGCATACGAGACCTTTTAGCCCCAGGTCAAGCATACGAATCGCCTTCTGTAAGACCTCCTCGTAGCTCCGCCCGATTGCCATGACCTCGCCGACTGACTTCATCTCCGAGCCGAGGCTGACGCTCACGTTACTGAACTTGTTGAGGTCCCAACGCGGGTATTTGAGGACGATGTAATCCAGCGCCGGCTCGAAGCAGGCGGACGTTTTTTTGGTCACGATGTTTTCGAGCTCGGTCAGTCCGTCGCCCAGGGCCAGCTTTGTCGCTATAAAGGCGAGCGGATAGCCCGTTGCCTTTGAGGCGAGCGCGGAGCTCCTGCTCAGCCGGGCGTTGACCTCGATAATCTTGTGGTCCTCCGAGGCGGGATCGAGCGCAAACTGCACGTTGCATTCGCCGATGATCCCAAGATGCCTTATCAGCTTGATGGCGGTGGCCCGAAGTCTGAAGTTCTCCCTCGCGGTCAGCGTCTGCACGGGGGCCACGACGATGCTCTCGCCCGTATGAATCCCCATCGGGTCAACGTTCTCCATCGAGCACACGGCGATACAATTGTCGAAGCGGTCGCGGACGATCTCATACTCCACCTCCTTCCAGCCGCGGAGATACTCCTCGATCAGGACCTGGCTGGTATGCGCAAACGCCATCTCTGTCTTGTGCTCAAGCTGCTCCGCATTATGGACGACGCCGGAACCCAAGCCGCCAAGCGCGTATGCTATCCTGCACATCACGGGGTAGCCGATCTCTTCCGCGGCACTGAGCGCCTCATCGACGCTCATTGCAGCTTTGCTCAACGGGACCTTCAGCCCCGCCTCCTTGACCTTCTTGACGAACAGGTCGCGGTCCTCGGTATTCAGAATCGCCTTAATAGGCGTGCCCAGGACGCGGACGTCGTGCTTTTTCAAGACGCCTGTTTCGGCCAGCTCAAGGCCAACGTTCAGCGCCGTCTGGCCCCCGAAACTGAGCAGTATCCCGTCCGGTTGCTCTTTCTCGATGACCTTCTCGACAAAGAAGGCGTCAATGGGCAAAAAATAGATCTTGTCCGCCAGATACTCCGAAGTCTGGATCGTAGCGATGTTCGGGTTGACCAAAACGGTCTTTATGCCCTCCTCCTTCAGCGCCTTGATCGCCTGACTGCCGGAGTAGTCGAACTCCCCCGCCTGGCCTATCTTTATCGCTCCTGAGCCTAAGATCAGAACATTCTTGAATCGCGTCATCTCATCGCCCGCACGAACATGTCAAACAGGAACTCGGAGTCGTCCGGCCCCGGCGACGCCTCGGGATGAAATTGCGTCCCAAAGAACGGCTTTGAGATGTGAATGATGCCCTCGTTCGTCCTGTCATTATTATTGTAAAACCACTCTCGCCAGTCCTCCGGCAGCGTATCGGCATCGACCGCATAGCCGTGATTCTGCGACGTTATATAGCACCGCCTGGACCCCGTCTCAACGCAAGGCTGATTCTGGCTCCTATGGCCGTATTTGAGCTTGTAAGTGTTCGCCCTGGCGGCCAGCGCGAGTATCTGCGAGCCGAGGCATATCCCGAGAACAGGTATGTTCCGAGACAGAGCCTTCCGAACGTTCTCGACAGTCTCAGGGCACATCTTCGGGTCGCCAGGGCCATTGGATATGACAATGCCGTCGGCCTTATCTTGGGAGAAATCGTAATCCCACGGACACCGCAAAACCGTTATGTCTCTTTGTGTGAAGGCTCGGATTATGTTGTGCTTGACGCCGCAATCGACAAGGAGTATCCGCTGCTCGCCTCTCTTGTATTCCATCGGCGCCTCGACGCTCACTTCTTTCACGAGGTTTCGCAGGTGCGGGTCATCAAACTCGAGCTCGTCCTTGTCATAGACGATCTTGCCCGGCAGCGTGCCCTGCTCCCGAAGTCGTTTCGTCAACTCGCGCGTATCTATGTCGTATATCCCCGGAATACCGTGCTCGACCATCCACTCGGATAATGACTTCGAGGCGCTCCAGTGCGAGTAATCGTGCGAATAGTCCGCGACTACAAGGCCGAGAACCTGTATTCGCTCCGACTCGAAATGCCTCGATAGGCCCTCCTCGAGCTCGTCCTTGGGCACGCCGTAGTTGCCGATCAGAGGATATGTCATAACCAATATCTGGCCCCGATACGACGGGTCGGTGAGGCTCTCCGGGTAGCCGACCATCCCGGTATTGAAAACGACCTCCCCGCTCACTGGCTTCTCTGCGCCAAAGCAATATCCATTGAAGGCGGCGCCGTCCTGCAAGACAAGTCTTGCTGCCCGTTTTTTAGGTATCATTCCGTAGATGCCTTATTTATCCCTGTGAAGTTGAAACCATCGCTGCGCTGCTATCATCCGGCTGCTTTAGAGCATGGCCGAATCTCCAATTGCGCTGCCGGGCTGAGCCAATGATCAGAGAGCACTACGAAAGAGTCAATCGTGATTGCAGAACGCGACGAATAAGATTGATCCAAGCTCGCTGCGGCTTTTGTTGTGCGGTGGCTTGACACCGCACTCATTGGCGGCGGCCTGACACCGCCTGACAACTGGCCGCCCCGGTGTGCCTGCGATGCTTTTCAGACCACGACCGCGACGGATTCGATTCGCGATATCGTCTTGGGGCGCAACTGACCAACGCGAACATAGTCAACTTTCTCGCCCCGCGCCTCCATTGCACGTCCCAGCTTCCTGTTGTAGCCACGGAGCTTGGCATCCAAGTCCGGCAAGAGAACTATCTCCGCATCCCGCGGGATCGTCGATTCGACTTCGGGATGTTCAAAAAGATACCGGCTGAATTCGGTGCTTAACTCAATGTTCTTTTGAACCATATCTTCATCTGGATTCTTGATCATTATACGCGCCGACCTCGGAAGCGCTCTTTGTTAGTGCTCCTTCAGCTGCACGAGCTGGTCTCCAGACGCGCCGCTTCCACCGGCACGCTATCCTCGTATAGAGTTTCAGGACAGATGCTGGCCCCGTTCGCCCACTCAACGGTGTCAAAGCTGATGCAGGCGCTCTGGAACAGGGAGAGGTCGCGCAGCTCTCGGAATACGCCCTTGTCCAGATACTCTCCCACGTCGAAAACTCTCTCCTCTCCGTTCTCGAATGTGATTAGCAGTCGGAAATCCGACAGTGCCTTCACTGCTTTCGCTCCGATATACATAGCTTCGCCTCCCGTCGTATTAGCGCAACGGCTCGATTCTGAATGGCAGCTCACCTCGCGACGCGAGCTCCCAGTTTGCAATCAGTTCTTCCCGGTGCAATTCGATCCAGGCCGCAACCAGACGCGACTCAGCTCCCCCAAGTCAGCGCTTTGCTTACTGCCCGGCAAATGAAGTGATCCTGCCCAAGCCTGTCAGATTACCCACTTCTTCTCTGCAATGAAATCTGCCGGGGACAGGTATGGAATTCCGTAGTGCTTGCACGCAGCCGGGATTCTGATCGGTGACTTATCGGATTCAGAGGTCACGACCTTCCAGCCCTTCTGTCTTGCCAAAGCGATAACGAAAGGATCGGCGTCCGGTATGACCTTGTTGTCGTCAGACAATTGGGGGAACCTCGCTTTGATCTCGAACATGAGTTTGATCTGTTCTTCATCCAGGTCTTTGACAAACTTGCTCTGCTTTCTTTTGACAAACTCGAAAAGATCATCTCGCCCTTCCTGCAGTTCATCATAGACCTCACGAGGGGCAACCAACTCACCTTCATCAATGACCAATCCCATAAACCGCCACACAGTCGGAAAATTCTGCGGCCGGTAGTGCTCCCGCCACATTGTGACAATGGCACTGGTATCAATGCAGTAAAACGAAAAAATCTCTTTCATGCGGCGGGATTAGTGGTCAGGACCTGCCCGACCCGTTGCACGTATTTGGGTTTCACGTATAAATAATCCGCAACATCCCTATAGGTTATTCTATCATTGGCATGTGCTTTGAACACCATAGAGACAAAGGGCGCGCCGTTCTGTCTGACGCATGTCTTCGCCGGAACTCGCCTTCCATATATCCGGGGAGGAAGCAGACTCTCGTAGTGAGCTGCCCTTTTCTTGTAAGACTCGCGCGAAATGAGGTCTTCCGTCAAAAGCCGCCTGGTAATCACGTATTCGCTCACGTTGAACATCGTGGCTAGAGCCTCGACTTCCGGGTCCAACCATTCGGCGTCAACCGGGTGACTCTTCACGATCGAGGATTGCAGTAATGGTGTTTCCGGCACCAACAGAGCGCCGGCGAAATAATTGCAGAACTGCTCGGTCTTCTTACCTTCGTCTGTAAGCCGGTCCTCCTCGGTGAAATCCGCGATCCCGCTTCTACCCAACAGCAGATGGCTGTATTCGTGGAATAAAGAGAAACTGCGTCCGGCGAAACTGTCACGGCCATTGACGACGATTAGAGGTGCCACTTCGTCCATCAACGAGAAGGCCCGTGCTTCCCTAACTGGCATCGACAGCTCGAGAATAATGAGCGCTTTTTCTTCCAGGGTGCGCTTCCAGCACAAGTATGCCTCTTTGTTGTCGTCCCAGCCGAATTGCTTTTGTAACGTTACCCCAAGGCGACGTCTCTCATTGTCTCCGACCTGGGCGGCGTCATCAAGAAGCGAAGCTCGTCCGACTGGCAACTGGGTTTGCGAGCCGGATTCCGGCGCCGTCAACTCCCGGGCGAGCTCCTGTGTCCTTCGGGCCCTTCGGATTGCTAGCAAGGTTGCCTTGCTCAAGGATTGCCTTTGGTCAGCCGGCAACCGGCGGAACGCACCAGGTAATGCAGGTTCTAGAGGAGCAGAGGGGAGGAAAAAAGCCGACAAGGGTCTTTTCAAGAACTTGGCAAGTTCTCTGAGTTGACCCAGAGTCGGATGTCCTTGGCCTTCTTCCCACCCAAGAAAAGTGCTTGTTTCTATCTGCAAACGTATTGCGACTTCCTCGGGCTTTGTCCCCACGGTCTCTCTTGCCCAACGCAGCACATCGGGCTTCACAGGCACTTGCAGAGCTCTACCCATATACTTGAACCTCACCTCACCAATCCATATATCTCAAAAGGCAACTGGGCAAAGTCAATCCGGAACTCCTCCAGGAAGTGCTGGTCCAGGTACTTCACCTCCTATCTGCAGGATAGCAGCTCAAGCACTAGCGTCAAGCTTGGGCGTGTGCCGAGGAAACGGACCACAATGCGTTTTCTTACCTCCGTGACATCGATATGAACCCCAACCAGCTGCTACACATGTGCATAACGATACGTTTGCCTCTCACCGAATCAAGACAGTTCCCCTCTTCCCCTCTTTCCCTCTTTCTCCTTTTCTCCTTCTTGTCCGCCGTAGTTCGCCCCGCTGCGAACGAAGGAGGATTCGCCCGTTTCCCCAACGGGGAAACCCCTCCGGCCTTTGCTGTTGACCAGTGGTGAGACATCTGGCATTTTGGGCGTGCCTTCGGATTGGGGATTGGGGATTGCGGAGTTTTGGGAGGTTACTTTCATAAGGGGTAACTGATGGTATATGTACTTGGTGTAAACGAGATTCTGCACGACACGGCGGTCGCGCTGCTCGACGAGAAGAAGGTCATCGCCTTGATGGAGGAGGAGCGGCTGACGCGGGTGAAGCAGAAACCGGGCTTTCTTTTGGGCGGCGAGGGCCCAACGATGTCGATCGATTGGTGTCTGAAGACTTATGGTCTCAGAGAATCCGACATAGACGCGGTCGGCGTATCGTTCGACGTCAGTTTCCTTCAGGTGCTCAAGATGCTATGCGACACAGTCTGGCAGAGCGCGCTCAAGACGCCGCTGAGCCTGACGATTCGGAATCGGTTCGCCGAGAAGGACGTTGGGATGGAGCTTCTGAATGCCGCTATACCCTCGTATCTCTTTTCGAGGCGCAGGTTCCTGAACGACCTGAGGCGCCGGTTCAGAAACGTTTTCTTTTTCAACCACCACCTTTGCCACGCGGCGAGCTCGTTTCACCTTTCGGGCTTTGACGAGTCGGGCATCATAGTCGCGGACGGGCTCTCGGAGGACACGCCGACGTCGCTTTGGCACGGCCGAAACTCGAAGTTGAAACTCGTCCGCAAGTATGCCGCAGCACAGTCGCTGGGCAAGCTCTATCGCACCGTGAGCGGCGTGCTCGGCTTCTACAATTTCGCGGTGGGAAAGACTATGGGCCTTTCGGCCTACGGTGAATATGACCCACAGTTTGAGCGCATGCTTGAGATTCGGGACGGCGATTACCGCGTGCACCTTACCGCGGTCAGGAAGCTCGCCCGATATGCACGTAGGAAGAACGCCCCAATCGAGCAGGTTCACAAGAACATCGCGGCGACGCTCCAAGAGCTCCTGGAGCGGGCCGGCTGCGAGCTGGCGAAGGCTGTTCAAAATGCGACCGGGTGCAGGAACATCTGCCTCGCCGGTGGAGTGGCGCTCAACTGCCCGATGAATCACAAGATACTCAGTCTGCCGTTCGTCGATAACATCTTCATTCAGCCCGGTGCGATGGACATGGGCTCGTCGCTTGGGGCGGCGGTGCTTGCGCTGGAAAGGCTCGGGTTCGACTTTGAGGAGGAGATGCGGCACTGTTTCTACGGTAACGAGTACGACAATGATGGCATCGAGGAGGCGCTTACGGGACTGCCTTACGTTAAGTTCGACGATGTAGTCTCGGTCGCGGCGAGGGCATTGGCCAAGAGCTACATTGTGGGCTGGTTCCAGGGCCGGATGGAGTTTGGACCCAGGGCGCTTGGGACGCGAAGCATACTCGCGAATCCGGCGGACCCGGGCATGAAGGACCGTGTCAACGTCGTGAAGACGCGGGCGCTTTGGAGGCCGCTTGCACCGTCCGCGCTTGAGGAGGACCTCGCCGACTGGTTCGAGGACCCGTCTCCCAGCCCGTTTATGACGCTGAATTTCGCGTTCAAAGAAGGGATGGGAGAGAAAGTGCCGTCGGTCATGCACGTCGATGGCAGCGCGAGGGTTCAGACCATCGCGAAGGACTTGCCCGGTCGCTATCGGGAGCTAGTCCTCAAGTTCAAGGAGCTGACCGGCATCCCGATGCTCCTGAATACCTCTTTCAATGAGAAGGGCGACCCGATAGTATGCTATCCCAAGGACGCCGTTAAGACTTTCTTGAATACCGACATGGACTTTCTCTGCATCGGGGATTTCATCGTCGCAAAGGATCGGGAAGCGCTTGACAAGCTGATTACTCAAGAAAGCGCTAAACATGGCAAGAAAGCAACACGATAAGGCCATCAGGGAATGAATGTGCATTGTATGACCTGACCTTTCGTGGAGGCAATATGAATTCAGAGACCAGAGCGGATAGGGAGATGACTGAGCCAAAGGGGTTCATGTATCGGGAAGAGTACGCCATCCGATTCGATGAGGGGATACTCGGCTTCCCGGATTCGCGCCACTACATACTGATTCCACACGAAACGGACAGTCCCTTCGCGTGGCTTCAGTCAGTTGACGAGGAGAGCCTCGCGTTCCTTATGATAAATCCAGTGGCTGTCAAAGCTGATTACGTTGTTCAGCTGCCTAAGAAGGCTGCTGATGACTTGAAACTGACGGACGCTTCCGAGGGCGTTGTCTTCGCCATTATTGTCGTGCCCAAAGACCCGCGCAAGATGAGAATGAACCTCAGAGCTCCGGTCATAATAAATGTCCGTGAACAGCTCGGCCGGCAGGTAGTTCTTGAGGACACTTCTCTAGACCTCCGACACCCGGTCTTGTCGGAAGAAGAACAAGCAGAAGATTACTGATGCTCGTTCTGACCAGAAAGCGCGATGAGAGCATTATCGTTGGGGACTCCGTCGAGATAATGGTCGTTGACATCGGCCAGAACGAAGTCAGGATCGGCATCTCCGCGCCTCGTGAGTTGAGTGTCCACAGAAAAGAGGTCTATGAGGCGATACTGCGGGAGAACGTCGCCGCCAAGCTCACCCGAAAGAAGCCCATCAAGCTCCCCAAGATCAGCAATCCCCGCAAGGAGTAGGACCCAACCTGAC
>CBDVDH010000079.1:0-12273 GCA_965372715.1 uncultured bacterium
TGCAACTCACAGACCGACTCCTGTCGAGCTCATAACCTCTGGGCAGCGAAAAAACCTGTTCATCCCTCCATGTCCTTTGCCGTCAATCTGATTTTTGGGGTCCTCCTCCCGCCTTGACACTTCACCCGCCTCGGACGATCATGTGCGTTGAGTGATCTGCACGTACATTTAGATGCAAAGACCGATGCACCGTATATTTCTTCCGAAAAGCGCGATAGCCGATCATCGGGCTGCCCTCGTCGGAGCCGAGGCGCACAAGCTCAGGAATGTCCTTCGGCTGGCGACTGGCGACGAACTGCTGGCGACCGACGGGCTTGGGTGCGACTATCTTCTGAAGATAGAACGAATGGCCAAAGACGCGGTCTGCTGCCAAGTGCTGGCCACAAGAAAGCCGCAGAGCCCAGAAACGCGCAACCAGATCGTGCTGATGCAGTGCTGCCTGTCCAGCAGCAAGATGGACCAAGTGATAGACAAGGCGACCCAGCTGGGCGCCTCGAAGTTCATCCCAGTCGCCTCGGAGAAGTCGAAGTTCCGGGGAGACGACAGCCACTTCAAAAAGAAGGTCGAGAGATGGGCCAGGATAGCCCAGGCTGCGGCGCTTCAGAGTGGGCGTGCGGTCTTCCCTCCCGTGGAACCGATTATGCCTCTCACACAAGCCATTCAGATGCCTTCCGACTGCGATAAGAAGCTGCTTTTCTCACCAGGCGGCGAGGCAAGAGCGGCGTGTGATATTCTGCCAGAACTGCTGTCCGATTCGGGGCAGAATGAGAGCGTCTATCTGCTCGTCGGCCCCGAATCAGGCTTCTCCGACGTGGAGAGAATAACCGCGATAAAGCATGACTTCATCCCCGTCAGAATGGGACGTCACACCCTCCGCGCCGAGACCGCCCCCGTCGTCGCGCTTACCCTGGTCCTGCATCACCTCGACGAACTGTGACCTATAGTCCAAAGTCCAAAGTCAATTTGTAGTTCCAAGGAGTTTCCCCATTTTATCTTGGAGTGCTTCAGGGCGCCGCCTTCGTTTCAGGGGGCTTGATACCGCCTGAGAATCCCCAAAGGGGATTAACGTGAATAGCCGTAGGTTTCAACCTACGGATCAGGGATAGCCAGGAAAAGAAAAACAGCCCTGAAGGGGCTGCACAGAGTCTTCACAATCAGACCAGTTCGACCCCTTCAGGGTCGCGGGGCGTGGAAACGAACCGATTCCATAGGCTCGAAGCCTATGGCTATTCACATTCCGCCCCTTCAGGGCGCCCGTATGCCCGGCGTCCGGTCAGCTCCAATTCCAGTTGTTACCGTACGGAATCGCAACCATATAGCCGATAAACCAGCGATTCCCCGCTCAAGATTGGGCAAACTCCTGGTAGTTCCAAGTTCCAAGTTCAAGGTTCCAAGTTGACCTCGGCCTTCGTCTTTCTTCCTGGCCATTCGTGTTCATTCGTGTTCATTCGCGGTTCCCTAGCTCCGCAAGACAATCCCAAATGGGACAATTGGCCGTTTCTTGCTGTCCCCTTCGTGTTTCTTAGTGTCCTTCGTGGACCCCTGATTCAACGTAAGTTTGGCCCACAAAGACCACGCCCCTACACGCCTGCAACGACTTATGACCCAGCCTCCAAGCGCCGCGCCTACTCAGTCTCCTTCGCCTTCTGGGCCTCGGCCCTTTCAAGGCCGGCACGGAACCGGTCGCTCTGGCCCCTACTGATCTTGACGAGCGCCTCGTATTGCTCGATGGCGCAGTCCCAGTCGCTCAGCTCCTCGCAGAGCGCCGCCAGGTTCATCCGGGCAGAGATGTGCTCTGGGATTGTGGAGATCGCCTTCTCGAAGTATCTCCGCGCCTCGGCCAGATCGCCGAGCGAGTAATGGACTGTACCGAGGTTGTTGAGGACCTTTATATTGTCCTCCTTGATCTTGAGGCAGCGCTCGTAGATCTCCTTGGCGTTCGTAAGCAAATCCCTTGCCCTCTTTGCATCGCCGCCACTCTGAGCGATCTGCTCGCCGATGCGCTGGTAGATAAGCGCCCTGTTGAAGAGCGGGGTCGCGTCCTTGGGGAGAATCTTTTGCGCATCGTCATAATACTTCAGAGCAGACTCGTAATCCCCCATCTCCCGATAGACGTTGCCAAGCCGTATCATCGCGTCCCCATAGACAGGATTAAGCTCAAGCGCACGCTTGAATTGAATCAGCGCCTCGGCAAACTTCTTCCGGTTGTAGAGCACGTTGCCGTAATGGTTGACGACGTGGTCGAAATAGGGCGCGAGTTTGACCGCCATCTCGTTGTCCAACTCGGCAATCTCGTAGTTACCCGCCATGTTCTCGACGATTGACGAGAAATACCTGATCTCGTAGTTACGAGGCGCGGCCCACACCGCCTTGCGCAGATGGTCAAGGGACAGGTCGATGTTCTTCTTCCAGTCTTCAGCGTTCTGGGCGCCGTGGGCGAGGCCCTCGTAAAACTGTCCCTTGCCGAAGTGGTAGTTGGCCGAAAGCGCACGGAGCGGGATGGTGGTGCCGATGAGTAGGATCGCGATCAGAAGTATCCTCACCAGAACGATGCCGCTCGCTGTAGATTTGGCCTCGTCAATCTCTCCGTCGCCTCTGACGACTTTGCCGAAGACGTCGATTATTCTCGTTTGGAGACAGGGCCTGAAACTCCCGGTTACTACGCCATAGGTCGCCGCGAACAAGCCTAGCACAACGAAGAACGAGTGCGCCGAGCCCGGCAGCTGGAAGTTAGACGAGAAGAACGAGTGAACCAACATACCGGCGATGCCTCCCAAAAGGCCGAGCGACGCCGCGCGGAGAAAACTATCGTCGCAGCGCCTCGTCATTCGCCAGGCCATTTTCAGGACGACAAGGATGGTCCAAAGGAAAGCCGCAAACCCCAATACTCCTACCTCGACGAACGTCTGCACGTAGTCGTTGTGCGCCTTGTAAATCACCTTGTCCCAGCCAGTGTTACGCCGCTCGTCAACAGTCCTGTGTTTGGGGTATATCACCTTGAAATTGCCCAGGCCGGCGCCAAGCGGCTCTTCCTTGACCACGCGAAGCGAGGACTTCCAGACGAGGAACCGAAACTGAGTCGGCTTGTCCTTCATGTCGAATATAGTTCGGAACTTGTGCGCAACGCTCTTGCCCTCGTCGTCCTTGATGAGCGGACTCGCGGCGGCAAACAGAACGATGGCGATTGCGGCGACCGAAACGAACAGCTTTCGATGAGGCGAGAAGAGTAGCATGACGGCTATCGCGGCGATCGTTCCGACCCACGCGCCTCGGCAGAACGTTATGCCTAGGTAGATGACGACAACGATCGCGCACAGAACGGTCAGGACGGGGACGAGTCGCGTTTTCTTCCAGCGACCAAGTCCCCAGGCAGCCATACTGAGCGCGAGCGGGACCACCGTAACCAAGTATTGCCCGGCGAAGTTGGCGTGGCCGAACATCGAGCAGTAGGTCTCGCGATTGTACGTGTCAATCCCGGGCTCAAGCTCCGGGATGCCCACCGTCTCGAGCGCCCTGTTCAGCGCGGCCACAGGGGGCGACTCGTGATAATACTGCAAGACCCCAATAGCCGAGACGATAAAGGCGGCGGCAAGGATGACGGGTATCACCCTCCTGAGTGCCGACTTAGATGTGATCAGATTGGGCGCGGCCAGGAAGAAGAATGCCGCCGTCAGTAGAAAGAACAGCCGATCAAATCCCGCCCAGATGTTCGTGGCATAGACGAGCGTGATTACACCGAGCCCCAGGGACACTCCGACCGGAAATCCAAGCGGCGAGACGCATATTCTGGCCACGTCGCTTTCTGTCAGTCCATAGATGAAAAAGACGAACAGCGCGAGACCCAATAGCTCCACTACGGCGTGCTTGGGCGCGGTGTACTTATCGAAAGCTTCGTCATCGGCGCACAGCGGGACGACGACAACGGAGAGCAGCAGGATGAGGAAAGCGAGGCGATTTGAGAAGACCATATTCTTGACCGCTGCAAACGCTTGAGGAAGTGATTGTCTCGCCACGATATTGGCTACCACGAAGTTGACCATTAGTTGAGTTTGACTAGCCGCTTGAGCGCGTCGGACGCCGCTTTGAGGTCCGGCTTGATCCTAAGGGCGATCCTATAATGATGTGCCGCCTTGTCAATCTCCGAGCGTTTCTCATAAATCTGAGCTAGGTTAAGATGCGGCTGGAATACGTCGCCCGGGAGGTTCGCGGCCTTTTCAAAGACCAAGATGGCCTCATCATCCTTTCGCCGAGCCAGCAGGACCATGCCGAGGTTGTTAAGCAAGTTGGGGTTGTCTGGACTCCTCTTCAGTGCATCCTCAAGGACCTTTTGAGCCAATTCAGGCTTCTCCTGGGCCATGAGCGCCTCAGCCAGCTTCGAGAAGGCCATAATGTCGCTCGGCGACAGCGAGAGCACTTCTCGGAAGGCCCCCTCCGCCTCCTTGTGCTTGCCCAAAGATTGCAGCACGCCGCCGTAATTGAGCCAGGCCTCCCGAAACTCCGGGTCGAGCTCGACGGCCTTGCCAAAGGCTATGTATGCATCGATGAGCGAGCCCGGGTCGCGTGCAAGGCCGGCTCTTTGGGAATACGCTACACCGATATTGTTCTGCACTTGCGGCCAAAACGGGGAAAGCTCGACGGCCGGTTTCAGGACATCGATCGCCTCCTGATACTCCTGATTCAAGAGGTGCAGGTTGGCTAGAAGGATTCTCGGCTCGATGTAATGTCCCGCGAACAAGAGTGAAGTCCGCAGAGCTTGTTTTGCCCCGGAGACGTCGCCTCGCGCGATTAGGGTTCGCGCCTTGCACAGGCCGTGGTCCGCAACGAGAAAAAAGATAGGTCGAACGACCATCAGAACGCCCAGAACGGCGAGTCCGACAACCGCAACGGGCTTGACGACGCTTGTCAATCTCAGCGGCCGAATCTGTCCGTTGGAAAGCGTCCCTGCAAGAATGCCTAGGTTGACCGCAAGCATCGTGGCGGAGGCGGGCATCGTGAAGTTACTGCTGAAGAACGCGTGCACCAGCGTTGCGGCTATCGCGCTTGAGGCGCCGATTGCGATGACAGGAACGCCGCTCGGCGCTCCTTTGTTGCGCAGCCTCGCAAGAAGCGGCCAGGCGACCGCGCCCAGGAGGTAAAAAGACGCCGCAAGGCCAAAGAGCCCGCTCTCGGTCACGAGCTTGACGTAGTCGTTGTGCGGAGAGCGCACGCTGATGCTGGCCCCGGCGATTCGGTGCTCCTCGGGCAGCCGAACTGAGGGGTAGTAAAGGGAGAACGCGCCGCAGCCGACACCGAGGAGCGGGTGCTGCTTGACCAGCCGAAGCGCCCCTTCCCAGAGCTTGAGCCTGAACGCGATGGGAGCGTCGGATAGATCGACGGCTGTCTGGGCCTTCTGAATGGCAGAAGTGCCCTTTTCTCTTTCACTCAGGGAGAAGGCGAGTACCCCGACGGCGACGAATACCGCGGCGAACGCGATCCAGACGGTCATTCCTTTGCGATGCAACCCGTTCACGGCGCCCCGACGCCTTGGGCAAAACCATCGCCAAATAATCAGTGCGGCAAACACGATGACGGACGCGACTAGGCCCGCCCACGCCCCCCTGCTGAACGTGATCGAGAGAAAGACAAGCATGACACAGCTGGCCAAAAGAGCGGCGCCCGCAACTGCAAACTTGTCTCTTTCGACCGCACTGACAACGAGCGCCATCCCAAGCGGGATAACCGCAATGAGGTATTGCCCGGCGAAGTTGTCGTGCCCGAGCGTTGCGCCGAACATTGGGAAGCCATAGCTGTCTCGAATCGAGGGGAAGATGGCCCCGGTAACAAAATGGATTATTCCGAGCACCGAGATGCAAGACGCGACGATGACGGCGGCGCCTGTGATCGATGCTGCCCGGCGGGGGCTCGCAATTGTCGTAGTAACGACAAACAGGGCGAGCAGGGCGCCAACTCGCAGGAACTCGTTGAGCGACATTCCTGGATTCAGTGTGGCGGGCATCGACGCGAGCTGGGAAAGCGCAAGGACGATTATCGGAGCCAGCAGCCACCGAGGGAATTGAAGCGAATTACCAACAACGGCGAGAATTACGGCCAGCACCGCCACAGCGCCAAGAAGCATCAGGGCAGTGTTCTTTATTGCAATATAGCCGTCCGAGGTGAGTGAGTTAGAGAAGATCGATGGGACCACAACCACCGTGGTCAGCACAAGCGCGGTTACGACCTGTGCGTTCGAGAGTCGCTGTTTTCTTAGCAAGCCACCATCCGTCCCGATGCTTGCGGTCCATCAAGACACTGCGGGGTCTGCGCCCCATTTTATTCCCTTGGGACCATAACGATCTGATCGTAATACTGCGTGGCCTGCTCAACTATTGCAAGATATGCCGAATAGCAGCGGCCGCACGGACAAAGGATGGTTCCGCTTGCCTTGCCGATTCTCAACAGCTGGCCGCACCTACATTTGAGTATGTGCTCATCTGATTTTGACGTCGCAACATATTCAGAATCGCGAAGTATCCGGTCAATTCTCATATATGCTCCTTATCAGAGGTTCGCGCATCCAACACCGATTCCCATTCAAGTAGGATAAATCGAACGAATCGCCCGGGATATATAGAGTCAATTAGAAATGAGCCTATGCAGGTTGGACCTTCCAGAGATAGCCGACAACTGGGATTAGCTTTGTAGGGGCGGCTCGTGAGCCGCCCTAAACTCCGGATCACCGCGTTTTAACGCGGTGATATAGATGATTCTCACGAAATTAACACCCGATTTCAATCGGGTGACCTGACGATGCCTCGGCGCGCCCTCCCCTCCCCAGAATCCTCATCTGAAGAGGATGGAGGGGAGGGTGTCCGGGTCGCAACAATCCCCGAATAAATTCGGGCGCTGATATAATAGTAGTCTCTCTGCATCGCCACCGCTTGCGCCGGGCGATGAGGCCTCAACGCTAATCTTTCACTTGAAGTTTCACCCGTTCCCGGAGTAGAATAGTCGTTGTGTATTCCTATATTCTAATCTGTGTTCCGCGCACAAGTCGCCGGCACAAATAACATCAACTTCCCTGAAAGGAGGGAAACGGATGAGAGCAGCTGTTGTTTGTGTTGTTTTCGCACTAGTCTGCGCTGTTTGGACGATGGCCCTGGCTGAGCCCACGGTTACAATCGAGACCGACCAGACCAGCTATCAGTCTGGCGACACAATTGAGGTCACGTTAGGTGTGGAGAACCCAGAGGGTGCCACGACGCTCGATTTGTGCGTCGGACTGCTGATGCCTGACGGGAGCATATATGCCCTGGGGCCGGACGGCTGGGTTCCTGCAATAGTGCCCTGGAACGCAGAGGTAAGGATGCCCGGGCAGTTCGACATGACTGCACACTTCCGCTTCGGGGTTCCTTCAGTGCTGCCTGCGCCCCCGATTAGCCAAGATGGAGAATACTACTTCGCCTCGCTCTGCTTAGGCCCTGGGACCTGGAGCTGGGCCAGTAACCTTAGCCTGGCGCCATTCAGCTACGATTCAGCAGGCCCATCAATACCAATGGTCTCGATCCCCGCCGGGTCGTTCGTGATGGGCTCTTCGAGCGACGAGTCGGGAAGCATTGCGCACGAGAGGCCACAGCGGACCGTGAACATCTCGGCGTTTCAGATGTCTGAGATGGAAGTGACACAGAAGCAATGGGAAGACATAATGGGCTGGAATCCCAGCTATTACAGCGGCGATGACCATCCCGTCGAGTGTGTTAATTGGTTCGATTGCGTGAGTTTCTGTAACAAGTTGTCGCAAGCGAACGGCTACGCTCAATGCTACACAATGGCGAACGTGACCTATGACGATAATCACATCGCTTCGGCGGACGTGTCGTGTAATTTCGACGCGAATGGCTATCGCTTGCCAACGGAGGCGGAGTGGGAGTATGCCTGTCGGGCCGGGACAACGACTCGGTTTTATACGGGCGATTCGGATTCTGATCTTGGGCGTGCTGGCTGGTATGCTGGCAATTCGGGTTCAACGACACACACGGTTGGCGAGAAGGAGCCGAACGCTTGGGGTCTTTACGACATGCACGGGAGTGTTGAGGAGTGGTGTTGGGACTGGTATTCGTCAAGTTATTACGGAACGCGGCCAGATCCGGACAGTGATCCTACGGGTCCTACTAGTGGCGACGACCGGCTCGTACGCGGCGGCCACTGTAACAACCTCTCCCAGAACTGCCGTTCGGCGCACCGCTGGGTGCACTACCCGAGCTACCGGTACCACAACGCCGGTTTTCGCGTGGCCAGGTCATCTAATTGATCACCTGCTTACTTTGCCATTTTGCCACCTGCGGTGTAGGACGTTCGCCGCGCGGCGAATGTCCACTGTGTGAAATGCGAGGGGTCAAAAAGAGCGCAGGCTCAAGTTCGCCGAAAGGCGAATCCGCCTCCCAGCGTGAAAGACCCTTCGCCTGACCCTATGAGGATTATGAGGAGGGGGAGTGAGTCAGGCTCCCCCGAATCCCACAGCTGAAGCCGGGCGATGAGGCGCCGCGACACTGAGCGCTATCGGATCTTGATGCTGGAATACCTGAATAGGTCGAACTGCGAGGACTTGGCCGCCCTATGCACAATGGGGTATTTTCCTGTAAAGCAAGCGGCGCAATAGCCTCTCGCGTCGTCCCCGAGCACGGAGAACATTCCTTTTGTTGAAAGGTAAGAGAGCGTGTCCGCGCCGATGAATTCCCTGATCTCTTCGATCGTATTGTTGCTGGCGATCAGCTCCTCCTCGCTCGGGGTGTCAATCCCATATATGCACGGATGCCTGTAGGGAGGTGACGTAACTCCGTAGTGAATTCTCTTGGCCCCAGCGCTTCGGAGCATATCGATTATTTTCCTGCAGGTAGTTCCTCTGACGATCGAATCGTCGATAACGATCACCTCTTTGCCGCAGACCACGTCGCGGATCGGGTTGAGCTTTAGCTTGACGCCAAAATGCCTGATCGACTGCTTAGGCTCGATAAACGTCCTGCCGACGTAGTGGTTCCTGGTAAAGCCCTTCTCCCGGAATATGCCCGACTCCTGGGAGTAGCCAATCGAGGCGCAGATGCCCGAGTCAGGCACAGGGATTACGATGTCGCCCCGAACGCCACACTCCCTCGCAAGCACTGCGCCGAAGTCTTTGCGGACGACGTGGGCGGGCTTTGAGAATACGAGGCTGTCCGGCCGGGCGAAGTAGATCAGCTCGAATATGCACCTCGCCTTTCGCTTGACGGGGAATGGGAAGTAGCTGTTGAGCTCACCATCTCTGATGACAACAATCTCGCCCGGCTCCACTTCACGCAGGTATTCCGCCCCAATCAGATCGAACGCGCAAGTCTCAGACGCAATGACGTGAGCCCCGTCCAGCTTTCCCAAAACCAGCGGCCTGAAGCCCTTGGGGTCTCGCGCGGCAATCAGCGTGTCCTGAGTCATCATCACGAGACTATAGGCGCCCTTCAGCTTGGAAAGCGCCTCGACAACCGCGTCCTCAATGCTCGTCATTCTCGATCTCGCGATGAGGTGAACGATCGTCTCGCTGTCTGAAGTTGTCTGAAAGATCGAGCCGCGCTTCTCAAGCTCAGTGCGAACATCGAGCGAATTGACCAAGTTGCCGTTGTGCGCCATCGCAATTGAGCCTTTAGCGCAGTCCACAAGTATCGGCTGGGCATTCTCGATTTCGGTGGCGCCTGTCGTCGAATACCTCACATGACCGAGCGCCGAATCGCCAATCAATTTGTCCAACTTGGGCTGGTCAAACACGTCCGCCACGAGGCCCATCCCCTTTGCCGCTCGGAGACGGCCATTTGACCTGGAGACAATCCCGCAGCTCTCCTGCCCCCGGTGCTGAAGCGCATAGAGGCCAAGATAGACGAGATTGGCCGCCTCGCGGTGGCCCAAAACAGCGATTAAGCCACAGCTGTGCGCTATTTCGTCAATCATAGCTACCACGCTCACATACAACGATTGCAGGCATCAGCTAGAACCTCCTGTCAGCATATTCTCCAGGCTTTCTGCCCATCTCCGCCTGAGACGGTCGCTTTCAACCCTCAGGAGAACCGTCTGGCCCTGGTTGACCTCAACCGTCTCCTGCCCGACCTCACCCAAAACCAGATGCTCAAGTTCGACTTTACTCAGATAATCCGTGACGCGCCCGGCGTTCTCCGCCTTCACGGAGATTATAGCCCTTGAAGGCGTCTCCGCAAACAGCCACGAGATTGGCTCCGCTTCGTTTGGGAGCAAGACCCTGACGCCGGACGATGAGCCATTGCGGGCGCCGAAGCAGCTCTCCAGAAGCGACATTGCTACCCCCCCCTCGGAGCAGTCGTGAGCCGATTGCAGCAATCCGTCCCTCCCGAGTTTGAGAATCGCCTGCGAAATCCGCTTATGAGCGTTAAGATCTACTGGAACCAGTTGTCCCCCAAGGTCGCCCGCTATGACTTTCGCTAGTTCTGAGCCGTCGAGTCGCGGAACTGTCCTTCCAAGCAAGAAAACGACATCTCTGGCCTGTTGAAATCGATGCCTCACGACAGTTCGGACATCCTCAACCAGACCAACCATACCGATGACAGGGGTCGGATAGACGTTCTCGCCGAGCGTCTCGTTGTAGAAGCTGACATTCCCGCCCGTAACCGGGACGCGGAGGACCTCACACGCTTCTTTCACTCCCCTAACCGACTCGGCGAATTGCCACATCACCTCGGGGTCCTCGGGGTTGCCGAAGTTGAGGCAGTTAGTGATGGCGAGCGGCTCGGCGCCTGTGCAGCAGACGTTCAAATAGGCCTCGGCCACGGCCGCAACGCCGCCCTGATAAGGGTCAAGAGCCGTTTTGGCGCCGCTGCCGTCGAGGCAGAGCGCGACGCCCTTCCTCGTGCCCTTGATACGCATCACAGCGGCGTCTGCCCCGGGACCCACGACCGTGTTCGTCCCGATCAGATGATCATATTGCTCAAACACCCAGCGCTTCTCGCAGAGGTCCGGTGCGGCGATGATCGTCTCGATTGCGTCCTTCAGGTTGATGTGTTCGTGATCGAACGCCCCCAACCTAGCGATTCCGGAGGGCTCTGCAACGGGCCTATTACAGACAGGGCAGCCGTCGATCAGCAGCGCAAGCGGCATGTCGGCCACATCCTCCGGCCCATCGTTGACGCAGAGCCTGCCCTCATCTGTTACGACCCCAATTGAAACGGCCTTGACGCCCCACCTCTTGAACACGTCCAGGACCTGCCGCTCACGTTTTGCTTCTGTAACGAGCAGCATCCGCTCCTGCGATTCGGACAGCATCATCTCATAAGGCGTGAGGTTGTCCACACGCCTGGGCACCTTGGACAGGTCGATTCTGAGGCCGGTTCCGCTCCTGAAGGCCATCTCGGACGTTGAGCACGTCAGCCCGGCCGCGCCCATGTCCTGTATTCCCACGATCAGGCCCTTGCCCATTAGTTCGAGGCAAGCCTCCATGACGAGCTTCTCGGCAAACGGGTCGCCGACCTGCACCGTTGGGCGCCTCGCCTCGCTCGTCTCATCGAACGCCGCGGAGGCCATGGTCGCACCGTGGAGGCCGTCCCGGCCCGTCCTTGAGCCCGCGTAGATCACCAAGTTTCCCGGGCCGGCCGCCTTGCCGTAGAACACCTTGTCCTTTTGGGCTAGGCCGGCGCACATGACGTTGACCAACGGATTCTTAGCGTAGCAATCCGCAAACAGCGTCTGGCCGCCGACAGTCGGGACGCCGATGCAGTTGCCGTAGGACGATATCCCCGAGACAACGCCGCTCATCGTATAGCGGTTTCTAGCATTGTCGAGGGCGCCAAAATGAAGCGAGTCCAGTATTGCGAATGGCCGCGCGCCCATCGTGAAGATGTCGCGAAGAATGCCGCCGACGCCCGTCGCCGCGCCCTGAAAAGGCTCGATAAACGATGGGTGGTTGTGCGATTCGATCTTAAAGACGAGCGCGATATTGTCCCCAAGGTCGATAACGCCGGCGTTCTCGCCCGGGCCTTGTATGACCCGCTCGCCGCTCGTGGGGAGCGTCTTAAGATACGGCTTGGAGCTCTTGTAGTAGCAGTGCTCCGACCACATGACCGAGAACATGCCGAGCTCGACACGGTTCGGCGTCCTGCCAAGCCCCTCCACGATGCGGCCGTATTCCTCTTCCGTGAGGTTGTTCTCCTTCAGCAGTTCAGAAAGATCGGCCATGTTATTCAAAGCTCTTCCGTGAGAATGGTTGCGGATACATCAACGTAGGGGCGGTGCTTGCCCCGCCCTTCATAC
>CBDVDH010000080.1:0-11938 GCA_965372715.1 uncultured bacterium
CCGCCCTTGTCTGACGCGACCGAACGTATGAAGGGCGGGGCAAGCACCGCCCCTACAAAGCTGGCCCCCACTCACGAGATAGCCTCTGGAGGGCGGTGTTCACCAGTCTCAGCTCGAGACTTGGCCGGGTTCAGCGGCAGAGTGATGCGAACTGTGGTCTCGAACCCCTCGACATCCTCGAAGCCAATGCGCCCGTTGTGCCTCAGCGCAAAACTTCTCGCCTTGGGAAGGCCCAGACCAATGCCGCCAGTATCGTCTTTCGTTGTAAAGAAGGGGTCGAAGGCCCTGGGTCTATGGTCTTCAGGAATGCCTATCCCGTTATCCGAGACCATCACAGCTAGATCGTCTCCATCTTTTCGTGTGGTTATCTTGAGGGACCTTTGAAAATCGCGCGAAGGCGGTTTCTGCTTGAGTGATTCCAAGCTATTAAGAATTATGCCGAAAAGGGTTTGGTCAAGGCCAAGCTCGTCGCAGCGCAATTCGATTGGCGGTTCGACAAGGTCCGTTTCCACTTCAATTGAGTTGTGCTCGAACTCCGCGCCGAGAAACACAATGAGCGACTCGATCTTTTCGTTAGGATTCACCTTATCGTTCGCCTTTTGCGGAATCTCGCCTTTCGGCGGAACGGTTGAACGGTCTGTCGCGTCGAAGGCGCGAAGGTATCCGATCGCGCGCTGGACCTCCTGGACTTCCGCCTGGCAGACCAGAAGAGTCTCTCTTATTTTCTGCACCGGTCCGTGGAAATCGGGCAACCCGACGCAACTGACATCGCTGTCTGCGTCAGAAGAGGCTATGGCGGTGCATTGCTCACACATCCCCTCAAGCGTCTCGGCGTATTTGGCGATGAAGCGGAGTCTCGGCATGAGAACAGTAAGCGGTTTGTCGATCTGGCGCGTGAGGGCCCGGGAGAAGAATCCCCAAGTGTGGATACTCTCAGAATTGAGGAGCTGCTCAATCACTTGTTCCTGCCTGGCGAGGCTTCTCTTCAGGTGGGCAGAGTGCTCCTGTATCTTTTGCTCAAGCACTTTTCTCATCTTGCCCAGGTATCTGACTAGCGCCTGATTCTTGCGCAGATGACGGTCTTTCTTGATGGCCATTCCCATTTGCTTACCGACTGAGCTGGCGTAGGAGAGGCGCCTTTTATCGAAGCACGCGACCTTGTGGTGGTGCGAGACGTATAAGACCCCCAGGAGCGACTCTTCCGTCCAGATTGGGACGGCGAGCGCTGAATGGATGCGGAGATTGCTGACGCTCTCGGATGAGGAGAACCGTGAGTCGGCCATAGCATCGTCCGTCAGTACAGAGACTCGCGTCTTGATCACAGTCTCGGCCAGCGACTTGCTTATCGTGGCCTGGCCCGGGACTAGCGAGCAGCTGTAAAGCGGGACCAGCCGTTTGGTCTTCTCATCAATCAAGAGCACGTACCCGCATTCGCCGCTCACGTGTTCGACCACATCGTCCAGGGCCGCCTGAAGCTTGACGGCTGTGTCGCAATCGGAGGCCAGAATGTTTGAAATGGTGTAGAGCGATTTCATCGACTCATACTGCTGTCTTATAGCATCCGCTTTAGGCCCGTCCTTAGCGCCAAGTAGGTCGTCAATGGAGAAGAGGTTCGCCCCCTCTATTTGACTTATGAGTTCCTGAGGCGAGCTCACAAATACTCGCGCTTGCGAGACGGGGGTCGCCGCCCCATTCTCCTCGACCTCCTCTGGTGGAGGAGGCTTCTTGTTCAGCCTCAAGGACTGGGTCCCGAGCGTGATTAGATCATCGGCCGCGAGCTCCTTTTTCATGACCGGCTCGCCATTAACGTAAGTGCCGTTCCTGCTCCCCAAGTCCCGAATCTGGAGCACACCGTCTTCGTTGCTGATCATCGCGTGCTGCCGTGACACGCTGGGGTCTAAAATCCTCATATCCACCCCACCTCCCCGGCCAAGAATGAAGGACCCTTTCTGAACGTCGAAACGCAGGATGTCGCCCTTGCGGTTCTGTAGAACAATCTCGAAGTCGGTCATTTCAGTTTCCGCAAAACGCCCTCATTATTTGCAGCTGGTTGCCGAGAGTTATGAGGCCGCAGGCGCCGAGCCCCTCAACGTCCGAACGGACGCTCAAGACCCCCAGCCCAGGCCCGAAAACGCCGCCGAGCGGAATGAGCTCCACAGCGCCCGTCAGAAGCGACTCCTCAACCGAGCCCATGGGATTGCCACCGGCGTCGGTCGCGGCCACATTTACGTTCATTATGCCTTGCTCCGTCGAGTTATTCGAGAGCAACAGAAAAGACTCGGCTCCACTATCGCTGTCAACGTAATAAACGTGTAGATCAATGCTTCGGACGTCCTCCGGTATAGTATCAATCGAAAAAACGCTCGATGAGTTTAGGTCAACTAAGAAAGCAGAGACATTGAAGTCGCCAATATCCTGCGAACAAAGGGCCGCGCACGACAGACCCTCGCCAACCTCTGCGCTCGCGGAAAAGGTCTCAAAGCCACCCGGACTGACGACCGCGGATGACGTGCGCCGCGTCCCGTCCCGGCCTCTGAATTGGAGTTGAACCAGCTTTGGCTCTTCGGTCTTGTTCTGAGCGATCACTATCGTGTCCAACATTCCGTCTGACGTTGACACAACGAGGGGAATTATCATTCTTTGCAGGTCGGAAGACAATGACAAGCGGCAGCCCGTCACCGCCACGTCATCCAAGTATAGCCCGCTGTATGCTTCTGCGCTGTTGGCCAGGAGCGAAAACCGGACCCGGACCTCATCGCAATCGTCGGCCCATCGTGAGATGTCGAGAGACACAGCGCGCCACTCGGAATCAGTAGCCTCTTCGAGGCTCTGCCACACGCCGTGCCACCTTCCATCAGCTGAGACCGAGACAAAGACGCGGTAGTGGTCCCAGGCGCCGACGTTCATCCACCTTTGAAATGAGAGTCTCGTGCAGGAAAACCCCTCGCATGAAAACGCCGGCGTCATCAGAAAAAAACGTCCCTCGGGGCCAGAAACGTCGCCGTCCATATTCGTGCCATACACTCTCTCGCCCGAATGAGCCTCGTCGGGTCCGGGGCCGCCGTTATACCTGCCCCCTCCTCCGTGCGGCGTACCTCGATGCCATTGCCCCCGGACATCGAAGCCCGCGTCGTCCT
Source organism: uncultured bacterium (assembly GCA_965372715.1). Classification (GTDB taxonomy): domain Bacteria; phylum B130-G9; class B130-G9; order B130-G9; family B130-G9; genus CAYZPW01. Next base: position 3,138 of record CBDVDH010000080.1, read on the forward strand.
CGAAGTCCCACGCGATTACGTCCTCGCACATCTCGACCCCAACCGGCGCCATCAGCTCAACTTGCCGATTGAACCCCTCCGTCTCAATATCGATGCCCAGGGGCACGACCTGAGGAAGGTCTTCCCCCAACAAGGCGATCGCCTCAAATCTGCACTCTGAAGGAGCGAGTCGGGCCAGCGGCTCGGCGCCCTCCAGAATTATCACCGGCTCAATGATCGAAATCAGCGGCGAGTCGGTCGTGCAGGAGACCGTAATGGGACCGAGCTCGGTAAGCGACAGCGATTGGACCAAGAGCTCGATGGTGAAACGTTCGCCTGCGCGGATTGTCCCGTCGGGCTGCTCCTCGGCTATCTTGAACTGCTCGATGGTCAGCCAGGGGCCTGAGGCGCGGATGGCCTGAATGCAGCATTCGAGGTTTTGCTCGCACAGCTCCTGTATCCTCTGTTCGGGCTCGTAGTAAACGTCCCCGACCTCAAACGTGAGGCCAAACACTTTCTGTTCAAGACCGAGACCGGCGTAATTCCAGTCGTCGAATTCGCCGTTTGCCTTATAGAACTCAAGAATCCCCGTGTTGCCGTAGTTGTAACCGCTCTCCGCAGAGATGATGCTGGCGAACCTCGACTGCAGCGCGTGGTCTGGCGAGAACTCATCGCAAAAGGACCAGGGATAAAAGATCACGTTGCCAAAGCTGTGAAAGGACAGCGACACGTTGTAGTGTTCGGCGTCCCTCAGCGACCTCATCGCCTGCGTCTCCGGCTCCGAGAACGGTGCCGCGCCGCGGTATGTCTCGGACGAGGTTCTGGCCGACGACCCGACGTCGTCGCAGCCCCATTGGTAGCTGTAATTGCGGTTGAGATCGACGCCGAGCGTCCCGTCGCCGTTGTCCCGCATGTTCTTCCGCCAGTCCCAGCCACTCTCGACGCGGACATGGCCGTCGGGATTCAGCATCGGCACGAAGAAGACCTCCCGGCTGTCCAAGAGATAGGTTATCTCGAAGTCCGTTCCATATAGTTCAAGAACATAGTTCAGTGCGTAAAGAACGATCTCGGTGCTTACGATCTCTCTTCCGTGGTGCAGCCCTACAAGTAGGCAAGTGCCCCGGACCGCGTCCTGGCCATCGGCGCCGGATACGACCGCGGCAAGTATCTCTCTGCCCTGAATGCTCTGCCCGATCGACCGGACCTCTAGAAGGTCCGGGTATTCGGATTCAAGCCGGGCGAGCTCCGCCGACGTCTCGTCAAAGGTATGATATTCACCCATGTCCGAATCGAGCGCCCTCAGATTTCGGGTCAAGTCCGCCTCGAGCATGACGTATGAGGTCCCGGACGTCGTGAGCCGCCTAAGCCCTTCTTCCGTGACGATAAGAACGGGCCACGAGTCAAAGAAGGGTCCCGCCAGCTCGATGCCGGGCCAACCTAGGGCTGCGACCTCGAGCGCGTCGTCGGGGGCAACCGCCACTACCATTTTGAGGGCGTCTTGGCTGCCCCAGGCAGGCTGCAAGAAAAGCCCCAGAACAACCAGAACACCGAGAAGGGCCGCAGAGCTGTTCAACGAGAACCAGGGCCTCCCCCCGTCAAAATATAGTTCCCTCATCTCAACCTGGCAAATTGCATCTCAATTATCCTTTGCTTGAATGCCCATTCTGGGACGCCAAGAGTATGCCGAATCGAATGCGTTATACTACACGAGCCCATCTATTCATGCCCGTTAGAATCTTCAGCCCGCTCAGTGCGCTGTGGAGATGACAGCAGCACAAAGCCAGCTGCTCCAATGTCTGAATATGGTGTTAGCGTGTCTGGCTCAACGAGCGCCGTGAATAATGTGAACTGCCCGGCCGCGTCAAATGGCGCCCTGGATGGGAGATTGATCACGAAGGCGTCGAGGCTAAGTTCCCAATTCGGTGATGTCGGTAATCGGGAATAGAGAGGGTGCAGGCCCGTTGACCAGGCCCTGTCGATGCCGAAGTCATCCGGCGACCAGAACTGGGCGTCTGGCGCAAGCAGGACAACGTAGAAGTCCGCCGTCATCGAGTAGTCGGGTAGGGCGACGTCGAGCGAAATCGTGATAGTGTCGCCGATCAGAGAATAGGCCTCTTTGTCCGTCGAGACGTCCACAAATGGCATCCCTGTCAGCACGAACTCCAACGTGGCTATGTTGGACACGAAGTCGAGCGTCCCAGGCTCAACAGCCGCCATCCTGAGCGTGTAAGTGCCCGACTTGGCTATCATCGGAACCTGACACGGCAGAGGCGCTGACAAGACTCGCGTCGTCTCATCGTGGCCGGTCTCAATCAACACACCGGTATCGTAATACGAGAGCCCTGCCGTCCATTCGCCCGTTGCGGAGGCCGACCAGTGCCTCTCTTCAGGACCGCCCAAGTCGAACGTCAGCACCGCAAAGATATCGACAAATGCTGACATGCCAGTGTTTTTCACAGTGACGTCAATTTGCAGGACATCGCCGAACTCGTAGCTATCGGAATTGGTCGAGACGCCCACCGTAATCCCGGGGGGCGGACCAGCTGCCTCGCCAAAGATCAGATATGCTTGACCGGCGTGGTCGCCGCCCTCGTCGCTCGTATGCGCCCCGATGATAAGGTCGTGGTAACCGTCGCCGTTCACATCGCCTGCGCCAGACACAGATATGCCAGCGCGGTCCTCCTCCGCCTCGCCCAGGAATGATGCGTTCGCGTTCGCAAGGCTCGTACGCATAGCCCAACCCGACGCCTTGCCGAAAATGAGATACGCTTGGCCAGCCAAATGCGCGGCTTCGTTGTTGTTCCAGGCCCCGACGACAAAGTCGTTGTAACCGTCGCCGTTCACATCGCCTGCGCCAGACACGGAGTAGCCTGCGAAATCGCCTTGCACCTCCCCAGTGAACGATGCGTCGCAATCAGATAGGCTGGTATCCATCGCCCAGCCTGAAACCTTGCCGAGAATCAGATATGTTTGACCAGCCAAGGCGCTGCCGGCTTCGCCGTTGTAGGGCGCCCCGATGATAAAGTCATCGAAGCCGTCGCCGTTTACATCGCCGACGCCAGAAACCGAGTATCCCGCGGAATCCCATTTTGCCTCGCTCACAAACGATGCATCGGCGTCAGCGAGGCTGGTATCCATCGCCCAGCCGGAGGCCTTGCCGAGAATCAGATATGTTTGACCACCGTGTTCGGCCGCCTCGCTGTTCTTCGGCGCGGCGATGATCATATCGTCGAAGCCGTCGCCGTTTACGTCGCCGACGCCGGAGACTGCGCTGCCTGCGCCATCACCCGCTCCCTCGCCTAAGAAAGACGCATCGGAATGAGAAAGGCTGGTATCCATCGCCCAGCTAGAGGCCTTGCCAAAGATTAGATAGGCCTGACCGGCGCTAGCGCCTTCGCCCTTGTAAGGCGCCCCGATGATGAAGTCGTTAAACCCGTCCCCATTGACATCCCCGACGCCAGAGACTGATGTGCCCGCGCGGTCTTGCTCCGCCTCGCCTAAGAACGATGCGTCTGCGTCAGCAAGGCTGGTACGCATAGCCCAACCCGACGCCTTGCCAAAGATTAGATACGCCTGGCCAGCGTGGTCGCTTGCCTCATCGTTGTTGGGCGCACCAATGATGAAGTCATTAAACCCGTCCCCGTTGACGTCGCCCAGGGCGGAGACAGAGTTACCTGAGTAATCCCCTCCTGCCTCGCCTATGAACGACACGTCGGCATCAGCAACGCTCGTGTCCATCGCCCAGCCGGACGCCTTGCCAAAGAACAGATACGTTTGACCAGCGTAGGTGCTATTGGCCAGCGACACGATGGCGAAGTCATCGTAGCCATCGCCGTTTACATCCCCAACGTTGGAGACACAACCGCCCGCCTTATCGTTTTCCGCCTCGCCGATGAACGACGCGTCCGAATCGGCAAGGCTCGTGTCCATGTGAAAATCCGCATACAAACCAGTGGCAGCCATCAAAAAGATCAACGCCGCCAGCAAAAACACTCTCTTCATCCTGTCATCCTCGCTATACACCATCGTGTAGGGGCAGGCCCCCGTGCCTGCCCTGTTTCATAAATCGTAGCGGCAATTCGTAACGAGGCGAATGCCTGCCCTGTTTCATTCATTACAAAGGGCAATTCGCCGTACGGCGAACCCCTACTTCGACTTCCACATTCATTGTATCTGAAAGAAATCCTTGATGCGTCGCAACAGGCGATCGTGAAGCTGTCTCTTCTGTTCCTTTGTCGGTTTCGGCGCCTTTGTCTTCTCGCTCTCGGCAAGCTTGGCCTCGCGATCGAGCTGCCGCTCAGCGAGCCGTTTTCCAAGCTGTTTCGCTATCTGGGGCTTTGCCACCAGTATCTCGTTGAACATCTCCTTATCGATGACAAGAAGCTCCGTGTCCACTTCGGCGATGGCGGCGGCGTTCCTCGGCTCGCCGGTCAAGAGAGACATCCCGCCGAAGTATTCACCGGGGCCAAGCGTGGCGATGGGCACTTCCTCGCCGGTCTCTTTCTCAACCTCGACGCGAACCTTGCCGGTCCTGATCAAGAAAAAGCTGTCCCCGGCCTCGCCTTGCCTCACGATGCTCTCGCCCTTTGAATAGCGCATGACCGGCGCCTCGGATGCGAGTAGGTCAATGTCCTCATCGTCCAGCGAACTGAAGAGACTAACGCGCCGCAGTTGTTTGGCCTTCCGTTTCTCAAACAGGGCCTTGCGCTCCATCTCCTCTTTGCGCGAGGCGGTCTTGATGTGCAGGTCGCGCACCGGATAGGGTATTGTGACGCTGTGCCTTCTGAAAAGATACCAAATAAGCGAGTATATTTGGTCTCTAACGTCCTTGTGCCGCGGATACTCCTCTATCCAGACGCGTATCTCGTAATTGATGGCGAAGTCCCCATAGCCGGTAACGCGAACGATCGGCTCGGGATGCTTCTGAACCCCCTTGGCTCGGTTGCAGGCCTCACGCAGGATACCGCGAACGAGGTTCGGAGGCGCGTCATAAGCCACACCCATGTTCAGTGTCAAAACATCGCGCCGGGTGGGCACGGAGAGGTTCTTGACCACGAGCTTCGCAACGACGCTGTTAGGGATGATGACCAGATCGCGCTCGATCGTCATGATCTTCGTCGTGCGCCAAGATATCTCGCGAACGACACCGATGTCTTCCCCAATCTGGACCCAGTCGTCCTTTGAAAAAGGCATCTCGATGTTCAGCGCGACGCCGGCGAAGAGATTACCCAAGACGTCCTGAAGCGCGAGGCCCACGATGACGGTAAGGATCGCCGATGTCGTAAGGACAGTGGTTACCTTTATCCCAAATACCGTGGGCAGAAGGATTAGAACCGCAGCGATATAAAGGGCTGCTGAGATGATGTTCTTGGTGATTTCCTCGACCGAAAGCCTCAGGATGCGATCCAGGACAACGTGTGTGAGAAGCCACTTTATCGCCTCAATAGCCAGCCAGAACGCCCCAACAATGAGAAGTTTCTCCCATATTTGAGCGAACCTCTCTCCCAGTATGGGCAGGTAGCCCTTCGCCAGAAGCCGGCCGCTCACCGCGACGATCAAGATGGCGAAAGGAATACTGAAGCGCTTGACTGACGCCAAGCGACGTACGCTCCATGCGGCCGTAAGTCCGACCAGCAGGACGACCGCGCTCAGAATCGAGTATGTCAGAGGACTGCCTTGAAGCGCCATAACGCCCGAGAGTATAACGAATAGCGAAAGGAGAATCCAAGCAGATTGCCCCCATTCTACGGCTTTCGACACCCGACTCGTCCTGTCAGGGCAAACCTCCCGCGTTTTCGTTGACACGACGCGACAAGTGCCGGATCATAAGGGCGGCAATTTGGTCTGTGTGTTCTTTTGACGAGGAGCATCGAATGGATTTTTCCCGGAGAGACTTCTTGAGGGCGTCGCTTTCGTGCGCGTCGTGCATTCTCATCTCACCCAGCGTGTTAAGCTCTCAGGGGCCTTTTGGTCGGACGGGCTCATCCGACGCCAGCAACCTCGGGAAGCACCGGGCGCTCTTTTACACGAAGCTGGATGGAAAAAAAGTTCGATGTGAGCTTTGCCCGCGAGGCTGTGTGGTCCCAGATGGCGCCAGGGGATACTGTAGGGTCAGGGAAAACAAAGACGGAGAATACTACTCAATAGTCTATGCGCGTCCTTGCACCGCACACGTTGACCCAATCGAGAAAAAGCCCTTCTATCACTTCCTGCCAGGAACCACTGCCTTCTCGCTCGCCGCGGCCGGATGCAATATGCACTGCAAGTTCTGCCAGAACTGGCAGATATCGCAGCCCAAGCCTGAGGAGCTTAAGAACTTCGCGCTCTCACCGGACGAGTGTGTGTTGGCGGCCAAGCGGACCGGCGCCTCATCGATTGCGCTCACGTACACCGAGCCGATCGTGTATTACGAATACACACTCGACATAGCGAAGGCGGCCCAGGTCTCAAACCTAAAGACCGTTGTGGTCTCTGCGGGCTACATAAAGACGAAGCCGCTCGAGAAACTCCTAGTGCATCTTTCTGCGATCAAAATCGATCTCAAGTCCTTCGACGACGGCTATTACCAGCGGATCTGCGATACCACTCTGGCACCAGTGCTCGATGCGCTGAAGACAATCAAGGCGTCCGGGGTTTGGCTCGAGATAGTCAATCTCATCTTGCCAACGTTGAACGATTCCGACGATGAACACAAGCGGATGTTCGAGTGGATAATAAAGAACCTCGGGCCCTTAGTGCCTTTGCATCTGACGCGGTTCCACCCAACGTATCGCTTGAGGAACCTTCCTCCTACGCCGAAAAGCACGCTGCAGAGGCTTCACAAGCTGGCAAAGAACGTTGGCCTGAAGTTCCCATACATCGGAAACGTGCCCGGCGACCCCGCGTCCAGCACCTACTGCCCAAAATGCGAAAAGGAGTTAATACTGCGAAGGGGATTTGCGATACGTAACATTGGCATTGCTTCGTCAAGGTGCAAGTTCTGCGGTGAGCCCATTCCAGGAAACTGGTCTTTGTCGGACACACAGAAGGAGAAGCTCAAGGTTGGCTGATTTTCGCAGACCATACCTCAACAGAGTGTTGAGGCCGCTTTTTTCAGCTCTGGGTTCGGCGCGAGCGACCGCTCTCTTATATGAGTGCTTTGAGGAGCTTGGGCTTTCGCCTTTCACTCTCAACGCGTCGGGATACCATGAGCTGGCGCTTGCGCTTTATGGGCGCCTCAAGCAGGAACGGTTAATCGATGACGATTCGATTGAGCGCCTCAGCGACAACTGGGGGCTCGACAGTGTCTCCGAATCCGAGGTCCTTGATGCTGAGCCGGACGCTGAAGAGGAGGCAATCGTTCTTCCATCCGACGCAGAGTCGATCTGCAAGACTGTCTCCGACGCCGCGCTGAGAGGTTCGCTGGCCAAGTTCCAGACCGGAGATGAGCCAAACGATACCCAGAAAATGGTCTCGGATGTGATGGGTCTTGTTTTCAGTTCCATCTCGAGGTTCAAGGAGGGGGAGGCAAATCCCTATTCTGCCCAGGCGGGTGCGCTTCTGGCTACTCAGCTTGAGCGCTATGAGCGGATAACCGCCTTCAGCCGGCATATCAACACGGTCGATATCGAACGGCTAAGAGAGAAGATCGCGCTTCTGCCGGACGTGCTAGCAGTTGGCGACGTCGCGATGTTCATTACCGACGAGGGTGGCGCCTATGAGCCGTTCTACATTAGCATGGCGCAGGCCGCGGATGATTTCAGCGTGGGCTTGCTTCTCGCCTCGCTTGCGGAAGAGGTCGCAACGAGGCGGAGCGCGGTATCGGGCTTCGAACCGGAGTTTGCCGACAGTTACCACGACTCTATTGTAGCTGCGGGCTTTTCGCCGCACTGGGTGGCGTTCCCTCTCCTGATGGAGGATGTCTTTCTTGGCGCGATAATAGTATTCGACGAGTCGAGCGATATTTACACAGAGGGCGAGATCAACGTCATCTTGCGCGTCTGCAACCATATCGCCAGCGCGCTTCAGAGCTGCATTCAGCACGAGAATGTCAAGAAGCTCCGGCAGCGATTGGATGACGAGCTGCGGGGCGTTGGCAGCGTCCAGAAAAGGCTTCTGCCGGAGGCTTTGCCTAGGCTGCCCGGGTGCGAGGTGTCGGCCTATTATCGACCTTCCGGCAGGGCGAGCGGCGACTACTATGACGTCGTAAGGACTTCGGATGATACCCTCTCGTTTATCGTTGCGGACGTATCGGGGCACGGGGCTCCCGCCGCCGTTGTAATGGCAATGAGCAAGACCGCTTTCAGGCTTCTCCTTTTGCAGGGAACGTCAATTGATCAGATGTTTCCCGAATTCAATGATTTTCTGTGCGACAACCTGAGTCCTGATATGTTCGTTACGGCACTGGGAGGAACCATAAATGTCTCGGCCGGAGTCCTCAAATATGTCTCGGCCGGGCACACCCCTGCGATCCTTTCTCGAGGAGAAACCGGAGAGTGCGAGATGCTGACCCAACACGGCATGCTGCTGGGGGTTTTGCCTGACCAGGAGTTCCCTTTAACTGCGGTCAAGATCGCAAAGGGGGACAAATTGGTCGTTTATACAGATGGCATTACCGAGGCGAAAAACGAGGCTGATGAGCAGTTTGGTGTGGCTCGATTGATCGAGGCGATTAAAGAGGCCTCGGATTCTTCAGCAGGAGACGTAGCGCACAGCATAATCCTCGCGGTGACCGACCACGCAGGGGGGCAGCTACCGGACGACGACATGACTCTGCTGATATTCTCCTTCTAGTGTAGTGTAACACATTTCACTTGATGCTATTTTCGCTTTCTGTTATGAGT
>CBDVDH010000081.1:0-10982 GCA_965372715.1 uncultured bacterium
AAGGGCGGTTAAAGAGTGGTGGTGACGGTGTCATTATTTAACCTTCCGTGCTTCGATCCATCCATCAATTAGGTCGGCGAGCGTCTCGCTGATGAGGTCCCCGCCAAATGTTAACGTAATATCCCCGGCATAATCGCCGCTACCGATCATGTCACCGCCCGCTGCATCCAATACGCGATTAGCGACGTGGTGGCAGTGCTCCGCGCGAGCCGCTACGCGCATCAAGTCCGTTCTCCGGTTGTGCTCGTCGCATATTGTGCGTGTAGCCGACTCGCGCCCCATAAGATACGCATAGGCTATCAGCCCTTGCGGGGTGTTTGGCTCGCAGTGCGTGCTCACGCAATCATTAACTAGTTGTTTTGCTGTCTTCATTTTCTCTCTCCTTGGTTGGTTGTTCCGTCTCTCATGCAATCATATACAAGCAGACCCCATGCCAACCCGCAAACCCCCTACCACCGCAAACCCCGTAACTCACTGAATCTCAACACGTTACATCACAAATAAACTCACGAGATATCTACCGCTTGACAGATTCACCGCGTTTCCCTCGCATTGTTGCAACACTGCAAACCCGGTTTTGAGAGGATGAGAAAGTTATTCCGATTCCTGTAGTTTCAAATTGCCCATATCTGGAATAAGATCATTTTAGTGACTGTCTATTTTTTTTGTCAACCTCATTCGGGCCATTCAATGCGTGTTTTTATTAAGCAAAATGCGTATATGGCTTGTATACAACGGTTTGTAACAACAAAAAAAGTTTGGATTTCTCTTGACGAAGGGGGATATTTGGGGGTAGGAGGTTGGGTTATGAGCAAACCTGTCAAGCACGAGCCGACACGGAAACCCTCCCCCGCCAAGAAATTCCCGAAGAAGCGCAAAAAGAAACCGTCGCGCGAAAATGATGGGCGATGGAAAGCGGGACAGAGCGGCAATCCGAAAGGTCCGCCCAGACGCCCAGAAATACAGCAATTACGCGAGGCGCTGGCAGAGGTTGCTAAGGCCAACGGGGGCAAGACGTTTTTGCGGCATTTTGTTGAGCAAAGCTACAAAGATACCAATATCGCAATTGCGCTGGCCAAGAAAATCCTGCCCGACCTGATCTCTGCGGAACTGGATATGTTGCGGGATTTGCCGTCTGAAGAAGTTGTCCGGCGGATTCTGGAGGCGATTGACAAGCGCGGGGGTAAATCGTAATGGTTGCGCCTGTCTATGATCCCTATTCAGATTGCGCTCATCCTCGGATCATCGAGTTGGCGGGGAATCGTGACCGATTAACCAAGCTGAGCCAGCCGGACCGGCTGGATGTGTTGGACTACGTGACCTCCCCAATGCGCAACTTTTTCCCAAATCGCGGGCAAAAAGAGATAATCCAGTCCACGGCCCAGAAAATCCTTGTTGCCGGAGCGAACAAGTCCGGCAAGACCGAGCTGGGCGGGCATGTATTTTGTTACCATATGACCGGTTGGTATCCCGACTGGTTCCCGGAGGCAAACAAGCTCAAGGGCAAGATCAGGGGTTGTATCGTTGTTCCCAATTTCAAAGAGGCGGCTGGGGCTGAGATTGAGCCCTATCTTTTCAATATGATCCCCCAGTCGCTGATTGACCGGCGGCGTTGCCACAAAAACGAGGTGGGGGTCACAACCAAATGGCACCTCAAAAACGGCAATACGTTCACGATTATGTCCTGCGAGCAGAAACCGATGGCGTTTGAGACGATCGTGGCGGACTTCGTCTGGGTCAATGAGCCGATCCCCAGGGACAGATATATAGCCTTGGTCAAAGGATTTATGGTCACGCACGGCAAATTGATGATTACCGCGACGCTGCTTGAGCATGTATGGGTCTGGGATGAGTTCATTGATTCCAACGATCCCGACAAGCGCTATTTCACGATGGACATTTCCGACAATCTTGAGGTTAACGGCGGAGTGCTCATCCAAAAGGACATTGACGATTTCGCTAGTGGGCTTGATATCGACGAGCGGGACGTGCGTCTGCACGGTCGCCCTCAGCATCTGGTGGGCATGATCTACAACCGGGTGGGCCTGTTCCAGCCGGACATTCACGTTCAGGATTTGAGCGGGCTCGACTTCAGGGATTCCAGCAAATACGCCCTGAGTGTTACCCTGGATCCTCACGACACCACGCCGCATGCGTTGGTCTGGAGAGCCGTGGACAAGACCGGCACCTGCTACTATTTCGATGAGGGATGGATTGACGGTGACTACGCCGATATGGCCGAGTACATCAAGGCTCACGAGATGGCCATGGGTCCAGTCATGCAGCGGACGATTGACCCCAATTTCGGTGTCAAGACCTACGGAAACTCCAAAAAGACCGTGATTCAGGAGCTGGAGGCGCACAAGTTGTATTTCGTTCCGGGCTTGGATGCGCTTGAGGAGGGCCATATCAAGGTCAAGTCCGGGCTCAAGTACGACCCGGACAAGAAATTGGGCATGGGCAATTACCCCCGCATCATCATCGGGCGCAACTGCACGCACATAATCAAGAGCCTCAGCCGGTATGCCCGGACCAAAGCGGGCAAAATCACTGAGGAATGGAAGCACTTTTGCGACTGCGTGCGCTACGACCAGATGAGCAACCCCAAATTTGTTGAGACCAAGCGGGCCGCCCCCAAACCTCAATACCATCAGCGACGTGCGCAGATGAGCCACGCGGGCAAAGAGCGTCGCCGGAGAATTCCTGCATGAACCAAGGGAGAGACGACATGAATGCAGCAGAGATGATATATTTCGTAACGGCAACCGAGGGCGGTCTTTTCACGGGCGTTACATGCCCGCGATGCAGTCCGCGTGCAGTTGTGCGCCGGTTGCGCAAGGCGGCTAAGCCATGGATTGTTCTGTTTGAAGATGGGCAAATTTACGATGGGTTCCTAGGCCGCAAGGCCCGATGGACTAGGAGCGTTGACCGCGCAGGCACTCAAAACCGGTTTGTGCGCTTGCAAGCAATGACCCTAGAACGCGCGTCAGGCGTTGTTGTCGGTCCTGAGAACAGAAATCTCCTCATTGCGATACACGACAGAAAAGGGACGCGCGGTTGGCCCGCAAACATGTTCTTGCGCGAGTTGGCCCGCTGGCTCGACATCACAGAAGCAATATCCTATGAAAATCCTTAAACTCAATTTCCAGAACGAGGCCGAACTGGTCACTTTCGTGTTGGAGAAATTCGACTCGGTCGAGAAGTGGCGGGTGGGCTACGAGTCGCGCTGGCAGCGGTACTATGAGACCTACCGGAGCTACCAGGAGTTCCTGCCTGAGTTCTGGCACCGGTCGCAGCATTTCATTCCGTACCCGTTTGCCCTGCTTGAGGGGATTACGCCGGAGATAGTAGAGGCCACAATCGGCGCAAACGACTTCTTTGCGGTTGACCCAGCGGACAATGTCAACGATGACGAGGGCATCAAAGAGCAGGCCCACATGATGCAAAACATGATGCTCTACCAGTTCAACGAGCGCATGGACTTCTCCCGCAAGGCGGTTGACTGGATCAAGGGCACGCTGATATTCGGGACTGGAATCCTCAAGGACGGTTGGCGGGAAGAGATTGAGATGATCTCAACACGGACTTGGCGCGAGGCCGAGGGCGGGCGCGACTACGAGGACAAAGAGGCTAAGTCAATCAAGTCCAATCCGTATATGCGTCCGTTGAGTATTCTCGATTACTACCCTGACCCGTTCGGTCGTTTTGCGCTGGACCGGGAATTGGTGGATTACGATCAACTGGAGAAAGAGGAGAAAGAGGGCATGTGGGCGGTGGGCACGGTTAAAGCGCTGGCCAGCACGTCGTTACCGACTCAGGCACTGGCCGCGTGGCGTAAATCCAGTGACATCAAATTGGCCGAGGAGCCCGCGCAGAAGCTGATCGAGAACATGGTTGAGCTTGTCCACTATTGGGACAATGGCAAGACCATCACTATCGCCAACCGCAAAGTTGTGGCACGGGGAATGCCTACTAATCCACTACCGCACAAGACGTTACCGTATTCGATACTGACGGACATGCCTGTTTTCGGCGAGCTGTACGGGATAGGTGAGATCGAGGCTATGGGCGATCTGCCGGAGATTTGCAATATGCTGCGTAATGCCGACATTGACGACGTGCTCAGTTCGATCAATCGCCAGTATGTCGCCAACCAGACAGACGCCTACGGTCTGAACCCTGATCTGATTATCAATGCGCCTGACAAGATTATCTGGTCCAACGATGTTAACAACGCGATCAAAGAAATCCCCCGACACCCGGCCACCGGCACGGCGCGAGAGGCGGCGGGGAAATTCCACGCGGACATGAAAGACGCTATCGGTCATTTTGACTATGCCCGAGGAGAGACCCCAGAGCGCAAAGAGACAGCAACCGCAATCATCAAGCTGCAACAGGCGGCGGCCAAGCGTAACATGCTCAAGATCAAGATGTTCAGGCAGACCGGGTTCAAGGACTTTCTTACGCACGTAATGCGCAATAACCAGTATTTCATTACCGAATCGCAGATAATCAAGATGTTCGGCGACAAGGGGGCCGAGTGGAAGCGCTACAATCCGTGGGAGATTAACGCCGCCATGGACATAGTAATCAAGGGGCCTACGGATTTAGTAGCGGACAAAGAGAAGTTCCTCGTTTTCTACGAGCACGCCATACAGGCGGAAGGCGTATGGAGTTTGTTGGAACTCAACAAGCGACTGGCTGAGGTATTCTCCATCACCGCCCCGGCGGAACTGCTCGCGCCTGAACAGCCTGCACCTGAACAGGGCGGCATGGGCGGGATGCCGGGCGCGATGGGTGGGGCTCCCGGTCCTCAAGGACAGGGCGGAGCGCCTACTCAGCAAATGCTGGCGATGGGGGGCATGTAATGTTCGGCGAAAAAGGCAAGCGAACGGCGGGTTTGGAAAAGACTTTGGCGGCGCTCGAAGCCCGGCGCGGGAGTAGCCAAACCGGAGCCTGGCAGAACACGCTCAGTCCATACATCAAGGACGTGGCGAAAAAGGCGCATGATGCATGGCACGCGACAGAGATTGACGGCCTGACAGACAGCGAGATCGTGCGCAACCTGATAGCCCAGCGGGCAACGGTCAAAGCGTTGCAGGGCATTATTGATTTCGTGGAAGGAAACGAACAGCGGATCAAACAGATTCGTGCGGATTTGGAGAAAATAGAGAAGGGCAGGAAGAAATGAGCAGGAAGAAACCTACAGCACTTGGCGCGAAACTCGCAGGCGTGCTCATGCACGATTTAGTCAAACCGGGGAAGAAGAAGCTGTACGGGATAGGTGAGATCGGCGAATACAAACCGTCACTCAGTTTGACGCATAGGCGGATCCCTGAACTGAAGAACAGGAAGCCCGGCGATACGATAAAGATGATTGTGCAGGGGATTATCAACTCTGTTGATTTACATCAGGATCGGGACGGGGAGAATCGGGACCAGAGTTCAGTGGAAATTGACAAGATCGGCGTAGCATAGTGCCGCGCTGAAACAGTAAACGAACCCGCCACGGTGCGGGTAAACAAGGAGAAAGACCATGACCGAAGAACGTACACTAGAAGAGATTGAGGCCGAAACCAAGGCAGCGGAGATTGCTGCGGCGGAAGCTGTAGACGACGATCAGCTTATTGATCTTGGGCCGGACGATGAGGGTATTTTGGGCGCAGCGACTGCTCCTGAGCCGGAAGAGACCCAAACGGCGGAAGAGCTTGCAGCCGATGCAAAGGTGAAAGAGGAAGCCGCCGAGGCCGTAGAGGCCGCGAAGAAGGCGGAAGAGTCTCGCGAACAGGGAACGGAAGAGACTGATTGGGACTATCTGCAACGCTCGCGCCATTTCAGCGAACCGGAAGACCTCGCCAAATCCTACCGCGAACAGGAGCGTCATCAGACGGTATCGGATCAGGAAAAGGCCAAATACCGTAAGACGCTTGAACAAGCGGGCTACACATTCGGTGAGGATGGCGAGCCTGTAGCGCCGGAAGTCACGGCGGAACCTGAACATAAACCAACCCTGCATCCGCTCACCGCTGAACAGCTTGCCGAGCAGGCGGAGGAGCGCAAGGCATATTTTGACGAACAATTTGAACAAGACCCCGTATCGGTCATCAGCTCGATTGTGCAAAACGCATTGAGCAAACAGATGGCCCCGCTAGAACAGCGGCAACATGAAGAGGATATGGGGAATCTAGTAGATACAGTAATCGGGGAAATGGATAAAGCCACCCCCGGCATGGGAAAGAAAATCGACGAACATGGTGACGCAGTTGTCAAAGCTCTGGCGGATATGCCCCAAGCATGGAAAGCATCCGACCCGAAGCGCGCAATAAAGCTCGCCATCCACGAAGCACTTGAGGGTTCTTCACCCGTGAGCGCGGAGGTAAAGCCGGTAACTGACACCGCAGCAGTAGAGGCCGCGAAAAATGCGGCTGGTGGTGGTAATGGGAAACCTACCCCGTTCACACGTCCAGACAATGAAGCGGACGAGGAGAAGAAAGTCCAGGAGGCGCTATTAGCAGAGAAACCCGAAGATGCATTTTGGAAACAATAACACTAGAAAAAGGAAAAAATCATGGCATTAACAATAATTAGCGGTACGAGGGGTACTGCAAACATCAACTCGAATCGCCGGAAGATCGACGTTAAAGACGTGATCTACCAGCTGGATCCGGATTCCGCGCCATTGCTGTCGCTGATGATGCGGTTGCGCAAGGAGAAAGCGACCAACGAGGAATTCAAGATGTTCACCGATGAACAGATTCCGCGCTGGATGCAAATTAACCACGGCGCTGGCTACAGTGACAGTGATACCGAGTTCGTGATTGACGACGATGACGAAGACAATCTGAAGATCGGCGACATGGTCAAGATTGCGCGAACCGGTGAAGTAATGATTGTGAGTGCTACCAACACCAGCACACACACATTCTCCACGGCTTCACGGTCTTGGGGTTCCACGGCAGCGGCTGCGATTGTTGATAACGACTGGATTGTCAATCTTGGCAATATCAGTGAGCAGGGCGGGACCAGTCCGGCGATCAGAAGTACGCAGATTGGTCAGGTCACGAACTACTGTGAGATCATCAAGACGCCGTTTGAGGTCACGAATACGCAGGATGCCTCTGACCTGTATGGTGGGCCGGACATCGGGTACCTGACCAAGAAGGACTTGGTTGAGCACAAAATCGACATCGGCAGGAAGTTCCTTGCAGGTGAGAAGATCCGCAATACAGGCGGCTCACAGCCCAAGTGTTCAACGGGCGGCGTGCTGGAGTTCCTGGCCGATTACACGGATACCGACGCGGCGCTCACGGAGAAGGATTTTGACGAGTGGATGGAGACACCGTTCAAGTACGGTAACAACACTCGGAAGATCCTGTTCGCGTCCGGTATTATAATCCGGGCAATGAACTTCTGGGCGAAGAGCAAGTTGATCTTCACCAGTTCCGAGAAAACCTATGGGGTCAGCATTGCTACGTATGCGACACCGTTCGGCCCGCTGAAAGTCATTTATGACCGGATGCTTGTCAACGGGTATGCCGGATACGGCGTGTTGCTGGACATGGACAATCTCGCGTATAAGTATCTGCGTGATACACGCTTGGAAAAGAACATCCAGGCGAATGATGCCGACACCATCAAGCATCAGTACCTGACCGAGGCCGGATTGAAGATCGTGCACCCGAAAACTCACAGAGTGCTCAAGGGAGTAACGTCCTTCTCATAATGGGCGGCTTCCGAAAAAGATAACGCTGCGGCTTCCCCTCTCTTCGGGGAGGGGAGGCGGCTCAACAGGAGATAAGACAATGGCTAAGAAATCCAAAGAAGCAGAACCAGTCGAAGTCGAACAGGAAGAGGTCGATGTAGTCGAGGAGGCAGTCGAACAGGAAGAGGTCGAGGAAGAGCCCAAGAAACCCAAGAAACCCAAGGAGCCCAAAATGACGCGCTTCATCTCAAAGGGCAAGCACATCACGGTTATGCTCAGGCCCTCGCGCACATCTATTGTCGATGGCCAGCAAGTGCTGGTACACGATCGCATTCTTGCGAAGTTCGAGAATGGTGTGTTTGAGACGAACGACAAGTACGTCATCAAGCTGGCGAAGAAAAGCCCGTCATGCGGCGTTGATTACGTTTGCGCCGACTAGACGGAAACAAAAGAAAGATTGGGAAAGAAAATGAAAAAACTAAGTGTATTTTTAGCGGTCTGTTTAGTGGCCGGGACTGCCTTTGCGCTACGGCAGAATGAATGGAACTCTACACATGAGTTGATTCAGGGCGTGAACGCGGGGGAAAGCGGCACGATTCTGAGTGGTGCGGGAACGGATACCGTACCTACATGGACCGCAAGCCCGCCGTTGACATCGGTTGAGCTTGAGAACGGCGAGATAATCGCCAACGCGGTAGATGGTACGGTAACAATTACGGCGGATGATGATGCAACGAATCTGATTACCGTTGTGCTTGGAAGCTCTGTTACTAATGTGGCGGATGACGACCTGATAAACGTCCTGTTGCGTGCATATAACGACGTTGGCGAGTTGGTCGATTATGGGCGGATCAGATGCGAGTTGACCGATGTTACTACCAACACCGAAGACCTGACATGGTATTTCGATGCGGTGGTAAACGGCACAATGACCGAGGTTCTGAATTTCGGTAGTGGCGGGTTGGACCTTGCTACCGTGCTTGCTGTGGCAGAAGGCGGCGTAGGTGTCGGAACGCTTACCGATGGCGGCGTGTTGTTGGGAAGTGGTACCGGTGCGGTAACGCCCATGGGAGTCCTTGCCGATGGTTCGATTGTTGTCGGAGACGGCGCAACCGATCCGGTGGCACTGGCTGCGTTCTCATCCAGTACCGGCGATCTGCTGGTTACCGCCGGAGGTTCCGGGGCCGGGACATTCACGGATCATGGCGTGTTGCTGGGTTCCGGTACGAGCGCATTCACACCGACAGCCGTAGGCTCAAGCGGGGAACTCCTTATCGGGAATTCCGGCGCTGATCCGGGTTGGCAGGCGATGAGCGGAGACGGCACGATCGACTCCAACGGCGTGTTCGCCATTGCAGGCGGCGTACTCGTCAATGCTGATGTTGCCTCCGGTGCGGCTATTGCGCGGAGCAAGTTGGCAGAGGATGCCTTGCAGGTTTATGGCATACCGCTTTACACCGTGCGGGCGGCTGATCTGGCCGGACTTGCATTGACCGAGACGGCGGGCGATCACTTCTTGTCTTTCTCGGCCAATGTCATCCTTATCAAGGGCGAGGTATCAAGTAATGAGACGGAAACGTCTGTCTCATATTTTGAGTTTATTCTCCCGCCTGAGTATGTGGATGCGGGGGACGTACATGTCCGCCTGAATGCCCAGTATTCCGGGGACGGCACGAATAATGTTTCTACGATTGACGTAAGCGCATATGAGCAGACGGATGGCGCGGTTGGCGGCGATCTTTGCGCGACAGCCGCTATCAATCTGACGAACTCATTTGCAAATTGCGACTTCACGATAACCGCCACCGGCCTGGTTGCGGGCGATGTGCTGAACGTCAAGGTGACAACGGCCATTATCGAAGCTAGCGATGGACCGGCGGCTATGGAGGCGCAAATCGACAAGGTTGCAGTTCTAACGGACATCAAAGGATAACAATTCGCGACGGAAGGGAACGGCGGGGCATTAAGAGGTCTCTCCATGTTCTGCACGTTCCCTTCCACAGAAAGGAAGAATGACAGATGAGAAAGACAATACTTTCAGGACTGGTTTATCTTGGCTTGGTGTTCGCCGTAGTGGCGGGTTCCACATGGATAACCGATGAGGACGGGGACATAGCCGAAGTCAGCACGGCGGGGGCGCTCCTCGTTGACGCGGACTCAGCAACCGTTCGAACCGACTGGAACGCTTACTCGTTGACCGGTGCCGTCACTGAGGCGAGCCAGGCGCTTGGCCAGAATGTGACAGACACAGTCATAGCCAACGACGGATCAGCGGTTCTGCTGGTCGGGTTCGGCGCGTCAGTTACAAATAAATCGTGGGAGTTGAAGACTGGCGAGACCTTCTCCACGGGTCTTCAATACAGCAACCTGTACTACAAAACCAGTTCGGGAACGGCGGAATTCCGCGTGTTCACTAGCTGGTAGGAGGATAGAGTGATGAGAAAATTTATGGGCGTATGGATACTGACGGCGGTTGTCCTGTTGATCGCTGGCGCGGGCTGGGGCTCGTCGTTGAACCAGAGCGGGGATGACAAGTACGTGAACGTGGATGGCGATACGATGAGCGCCGCGCTTCGTGCGCCTCTATTTGTAAACACATTCAATTCAGGCGGAGACAGTAATTACAACTTCGCCGCAGGTGGTACAGGCAATGTGTTCGTTGGTGCAGGACTTGCCAACACTATAGGCGGTGGTAGGCAGAACGTTATTTCCAACGAGACGGACAGCACTATCGGCGGTGGCAGAAAAAACTCAACGGCGGGTGGTTACTCAACGATTGCTGGCGGAGAAAACAATCTGATTCACAAATATACAGATGGCTCTACTATCGGCGGCGGCAGCGCAAATATAATCTATAGAAATGGTGAGTCTGCCACGATCATCGGCGGTGACGGGAATCACATTGGGGACGGAACCAATGATGCAGTTTACTCTACAATCCTCGGAGGTTCAGGAAACAAGACGCTGGGCAACTATTCTCTGGCCGCTGGGTTTATGGCGTACGCGACAAATGCAGGCGCGTTTGTATGGGCGGATTCTCAGGGGGTTGTGCAAGGGACACATGGAAATGATTCGTTTACGATACGGGCTTTGGGTGGGGCCTATTTCATGAACGACGTTTGGGCATCAAGCAACATATATTCAAGGGGTTCGATAGTCACCACAGGAACCCCCGTCTACGTGGAGTCCGATCCTATTTGGACAGCCGCAAGCAACAGCATCCAACAGCAAATCACAAGCAACGATGCTGACCTGACAAACACGGTGAGCAAGACGGGCG
>CBDVDH010000082.1:0-10816 GCA_965372715.1 uncultured bacterium
GCCCTTCATACGTTCGGTCACATCAGAGAAGGGCGGGGCAAGCACCGCCCCTACGCGCCGATCCGCGCCGTTCAAGACCGTGTCTTCGCACGACGGTTCATCCAAAGTGTCGCCTCCAATAAGGCCTGGGAGGATAAGAACCGGTCGGCCAAGAATCGTGCGACAACAATGCGGGCCGAAATCGCTATAATACATTCGAGGATTATTCTGCGAGAACTACAACTGGGATAAGAAGAGGATAGATGAGATGACTGATAACGATGTCATAGACGACCCATTTGCCCGATACGCTTCGCGGGTCAAAGACGCGCGGCTTGAGCAGCTGAATGCTATCTGCGGAGGCGCCCCTGACAGCCGCTCGGCGCGATCGGCCAAAGCGATCTTGGCACGACGAGAGACTCTCACAGACTCTCAAAGCGAAATCGAATCGGCCAAGCCGCCGTCAAGCCGGGCGGTTGTGGAATTCACTGACAGGACCGACCAGTTCGTCAAGGAGGCCGCTGGCAGCGAAAAGATCAATCGCGATTACCTTGCCGAGACGAGGTCTGGCTTGCTGGGGCTGCCGAAGCGGTTGGGACTGAGGGCGATAAGATACCCTGTGAGGACATATACTGACGGGCTTTTCGCACAACAGGAAGCCTTCAATTCCATTGCCGCGTCGTTCACTTTCGAAAGTGCGAAGCAGGCGAAGTCGCTGCTCGAGCTGGGCAACCAGCTGGAGCAGAAGGCGCACCTACAGCGGGATTTCAATCACAGCGCGATTGCCTGCGTGGGCGCTATGGCTGACGCCATATCATCGCTTTGGGGAGCGCTTCAGGAGCAAAGTGAGTTCAACTCACAGATCACTTCCCTATTGAACGACGTGATAGACGGCACGAGTGAACTCGCCGCCTCTTTGAAGGAGGGAACCGACCGAAGACTCGCGGTCTGCGAGAATAGGCTGGACAGCGTGGAAGAGATACTGCGGCAGCAAGCTGAGGAGAACACGAAGCGATTCGACGCGACCGAGGCGCGCGCAACCAGCCTGTTTGAGGCGCTTGAGGTAAACCTCTCCGAAACTCGGGACCATCTGTCCGGGCGGCTTGATTCAGCCGAGGCCAGGATTGAGGCCCAGGACTGGCGGGTTGGCGCAGTTGAGTCGCGGGCGGATACTTCTGAGGAGCAGCTCGGGCTGCTCGACGAGAGATGCCAGAAATCGGAGGCCCGCCTCGATAGCGCCGAGGACGGTCTGACTTCTCTCGGTCAGGAACAGCTCCGTGTCCAGAAGCGGTCGGATGAGATTGAGGGAGCGCTCAGAGCCAACGACGAACGGTTCGAGGAGGATGAGCGACACATTGAGGACCTCGCTAGCCAGCTGGGTTCCACTTCGCAAGCCATTCAGAACACACACTCGTTCTTCTCGCTTCAACTGGACGCTGTTGACGCCCGCATCGAGCACGCCCAGATCAGGCAACACGAGACCTCCGAGTGGGTGGCGAAGCTAGAGGGCAGACTTGACGCTTCAGACGAATGGTTGACAAATCTCGCCAAGGATGCTGACTCGACCAAGGACTGGCTCGATAACGTCAACTCCGAGGCCCAGAAACATGGAGAGTGGCTTTCCAGCATACAGGCCGACGTCAAGAGCCATGCCGACTGGCTTGGCAACCTGGAAACCACCACAAAGGAGCACAACGACTGGCTTTCGACCATAACAGAGGGCAAGGACAAGCTCGACATTTGGACGGGCAATCTTCAGAAAACCCAAGATGAGCACGCCTCGCTGCTCTCTGAACTTACGCAACATCAAAAGGAGATCGATTATCAGATAGTCTTCGTAAAGCGCAAACTCGAGGAGGCTCAGCCAGACGCCTCAGCCACCCAGATTCGCAAAGAGAGCGTCGTTGCAGGGGGCCTTGAAAGCGGCCTGACCGAGGACGAATACGTCATCTTCGAGGACCGCTTCAGAGGTGAGAGCTCCGCTCTCAAGGCAAGACAGCAGCGTTATCTGGAGCATTTTGAGGGCTGCAAGAACGTCATAGACCTCGGCTGCGGACGAGGGGAGTTTCTGGAGCTGCTGGGCGAGCAAAGCATCAACTGTCTTGGGATTGACTCGAATCCCGAGATGATTCGAATATGCAAGTCAAAGGGGCTTGCAGCTAAGCAGGACGATCTGGTCGCGTTTCTTGAGGCGGCCGATGACGCCTCGTTTGACGGGGTTTTCTGCTCTCAGGTCGTGGAGCACTTCTCGCCAGGCATGGTCCTGAGGATATGCAAACTGATTGCGCGCAAGCTCTGTCCGGGGGGCGCCATGGTCGTGGAAACGATCGAGCCCCGCTCGATCTACGCTCTTGTCAACAGCTTTCTGCTGGACCCGTCCCACGTCTTTCCCGTCCACCCGGAACTATTGGAGTTCGGCTTCTCACTCACGGATGTTGAGCTTGAGGGGATTCAGCATCTTGCGCCCGTGCCTGAAGACGAACGGCTTGAGTTCCCAGATAACTCGCGGCCCGACGAATTAAGGGCGGACGAAAGGGGACTTGCAGACAAAAACTTCGGGAGGATCGATCGATTCCTGTTCGGCTTTCAGGACTATGCGCTAATCGGCAGAAAGGCCAAAACGTAGAGTTGCAGGCCGCAGCGTCGCCGCATACCGGCCCTGCCTGGAGTGCCCAGGGGACAACCCGCGAAGCAGTCTCCGCCTCCTGCTGCCCGCGGACCTTGGACTTGGCCGTACGGCGGACTGCGCTCCGCTTTCGATCGCGAAAAAACGCTTGACCCTGTCCGAAACGCCGCTATTATCAATACCTAGTTTCTGGGCAAATTGTGTTTAGAGTGTCCGTCCGATCGTAGTGTTCTAAACGTAAGGTTAGAGGAGTAATCAGAATGAAAGAGCAATGCAAGATGTTGTTTGCGGCGGCTGTGCTGGCCCTTCTAGGCAGTATAGTATCCGCTGGCCCGGTGGCGGACATTATGGTGATATGTGACGTTTTCACACCGGGTGATGAGATCGACGCATGGGTTACAGCGGCGAACCCGACACACGAATTCCAGATCGATGTCTATCTGAGCGGTACGACCAGCGGCTCGACCCTTTGGCTAAGTTCTTCGGGTTGGGGTCCTCAGGAGGTCCCGTTCATTGCTGGCTACGTGATGCCTCAATTCTCTGAGCCGGTTACGCTGAAACTGGCTTCTGTTACCGCCGGACAGCCCCCGAGTCAGCCCGGTCAGAGATGCAGGCTTAGGCTTTGGCTGAGGCCCTCGAACGTGCCGGAGATGGTCTATTCTGAGGACGAGGCGTCATTCTCCGTGGCGCCTGAGGGATTCGTTGCGATCCCATCCGGAAGGTTCGTGATGGGAACTGGGAATAAGGATGAATGGTCTATGGAGATTGAGGTCCCGCACAATGTGTGCCTGAACTCCTTTTTCATCGGGAGACACGAGACGACGAACAAGGAGTTCGCCGATTTCATGAACGATGCAGGTGGACAGGTTGATGAATACGGCTGTTTTCGAGGTTCGCACGGTGAGCTTTGGGCTCTGGGCAATCTCGAGGTCGAGCTTGCGGATGAGGGTTTTAGAGCGCTTGCCGGATATGAGAGGTATCCTGCGAAGATCAGGCGTGAGGGCGCACAGGCCTATGCATCCTTCAATGAATGCGAGCTGCCAACCGAGGCCCAATGGGAGTATGCTGCGAGAGCTTTTGCGGCCGGCGATTATTCATGGGGCAATGAGGCCTCATGTGAATTCGGGAATATAGCCATTCGTGATCTTCAGACATGCAACGAGGACACACTCCCAGTGGGTTCTTATCCGGCCAATGGCTTCGGCCTCCATGACGTGTCGGGTAATGTCTCAGAAATGTGTAGCGACTGGTTTGACAGAGATATATCAAATGGTCTTCCGTGGGGTACAAGCTATTACCAATGGTGTTATGACAACTTTCCGGACGCAATTGTGGACCCTGAGGGGCCGACTGGCCCGCCTCCGGGCTCTGAGATCACGCAGGCTTGGCCGTTCAAGTCGGTCCGTGGTGGGTCGTGTAATTATCTTGACAACTGGGAGCTCTGCAAGCTCTGGGCAAGGAGGCAATGCACTGACAGCTATGAGGGCTGCAGGCTCGTGATGCAACTCCCGGGGTGATCACAATGGCCCTGTTTGCCCGAGTGGAGAGGCGAATGAGGATGGACTTCGCCAGCAACATCGCGTCGTGCGAATGGGAGTTCAGAAAATACGGGGAGAAAAGGAAAAGGGGACAAAAGGAGAAAGGGAATTGATGTAAGGGCGTGGTCTGAAGACCCACCCACATAGGTCAAACCGCCGTCGCGAACTTGTCCGCCGAAGCCGGGCGGCGGAGCGGATAAGATAATGAACTCTTCGGGGGCTCGGGTGCGGGCCCCCACGTTTGCTCTGTTGATGTTGGCCGCGTTTCCGTCTTGCCGGCGAGTCGGCCGCGCGCTGACTCGCCGGATTCGTCAAGAGCAGGATCGGCCCGTTACAGTGGGCATTGCCCATTTTCCTTTCGCCTAATGACCCTTTGAACTTTTCGCCTGTTTCCCTGTCGGGAGCGCCTCCGCTGTGTCTTGACAACCCGGGATGGCATATCTACTATCCTTTCCGTGATTTGGCCTTGATTGGCGATGGGCCTGGGAGCGCATCAAGGAAGCTGTAATCGCTTGTGAGGGCAAAGAATGAGCGAGCTTGATCGAGAGGAAATACTCAACAAGGTCAGTGAGGGCAAGAGCCTGAAGGGTCTAGATTTGTCCAAGGCAAACCTCGTTGAGGTGGACCTCACTGGTGTTAGCCTGAAGGAGTGTAATCTTGGCGGGGCCAACTTCTACGGGGCGATTCTGGAAGGCGTGGTTTTCTCAGGGGCAGACCTGACAGCATCGGACTTTTATAAGGCCGATCTTCAGGGCGCCAAGCTCGTCGGCGCCAGCCTTTCGAGGGCTCGTTTCAAGGATAGCGACCTTGAAGGCGCCGATCTTTCGGACGCTGACCTCAAGAACGCGAATCTGGAATGGGCCGACCTCAAGAACGCGAAGATGTCAAACGCCAACCTTGAGCGATGCAATCTTTATCAAGCGAACCTCAAGCGAGCCGACTTGACGGGCGCAAATTGCAGAGGAGCGAATTTTGAGAACGCCAATCTCAAGGGCGCGACCCTCGTTAGGTGTGAGGGGCAGGTTTGCAGTTTTTATAGGGCAAGGCTCACAAATGCTGACCTAAAGGGCGCCAAACTTGACGGCGCTAATCTAAAACAGGCTGAGGTTTTCGGTGCGAACTTTGAGGGCGTTTCGGGATTGACTGACGAGCAGCTCGAATACGCTCGCTCCTCCGGCGCAAAGGGCTTATGAGCGTAGCCTTTATGCCATGCAACGACGGAGGCTACACTCTCTAATTGGCTGGTAAGAAGCAAGCATTCGGCCGTGTATTTGAACCTGATCGTCGTATAGCTGCCGAGCTAACCTATGGATACTACCCCAACGGGGCAACGAGATGAATTTAGCCACGAAGAAACGTCTTTCTGATCTGGCCACTCAGGCTCGCGTTCTAATCCTGAACATGCTGGCCAAGGCCGGGTCAGGCCACACGGGTGGTTCTCTTTCTGTTGTAGAACTACTCACTTATCTTTATTTCCACAGAATGCGGCACAAGGTTGAAGACCCGGCATGGCCTGGCCGTGACCGCTTGGTCCTGTCTAAGGGTCACGCTGCGCCGGCTCTTTACACTGTGCTTTCGTTGTGCGGCTATTTCCCTCGCGCTGAGTTGTTCAAGTTGCGGCGAATAGCCGGTTCCTTGCAGGGACATCCCGACATTCGGCGGACAGTCGGGCTTGAGGCCACAACTGGCTCGCTTGGTCAAGGACTCTCAATGGCAAATGGGATAGCACTTGGTCTGCGCCTTTCGGGCAACAGGTCCAGAGTTTATGCTATCCTTGGGGACGGCGAGCTCCAGGAGGGTCAGGTCTGGGAAGCCGCAATGAGCGCCTCGCACTACAGGCTTCGCAATGTAGTGGCTTTCGTTGATGCGAACGGGCTTCAGATCGACGGTCCGGTGGAGCAGGTAATGGGCCTGGAACCGATGACTGACAAGTGGGAGGCTTTCGGATGGGACGTGCAGGAGATTGACGGCCACGATTTCTCGCAGATCGACGAGGCGGTTCAACGTGCAGAGGAGCGCCGTGACGATAGGCCAAATGTGATCGTGGCGAGAACCACAAAAGGCAAAGGCGTGTCATTCATGGAGGACAAGCTCCAGTATCACGGCGTGGCGCCCACGATGGACGAACTGCGGCGAGCGATGGAAGAACTCGGCGGCGAAGTTCTATTCGAGGAGAAAAACTGATGGGACTGGGGCGCCTCTGCACCGGGAAAAAACTGACGGGTCTCAGGGACGTCTATGCTGAGACTCTAATCGAACTTGCCGAGGCCAACGAGGACATAGTGGTGCTCGACGCGGACCTGGCGCAGTCAACGAGAACAGCTAGATTCGGGGCCAGGTTCCCCGACCGCTTCTTTAACATGGGTATATCCGAGCAGGACATGATAGGCACGGCCGCGGGGCTCGCGCTGGCCGGCAAGGTCCCGTTCGTGAGCACATTTGCCATTTTCGAGACGGGACGAGCGTGGGAGCAGATACGCCTCGCGCTGTGTCTTTCTCAACTCCCTGTGAAGCTGGTGTCGAGCCACGGCGGAATCACGGTAGGTGAAGACGGCCCCACGCATCACTGCGCCGAGGACGCGGCACTGATGCGAGTTCTGCCCAATATGACGGTCGTTTTTCCGGCAGACGCCTGCGAGATGAGAAGCGTTATCCTGGAGAGTATGTCAATGGCCGGCCCTCTTTACGTCAGGGGCTCAAGAGAGAAATTCCCCGACGTCCACTGCCCAGACACTAAGCTTCGAATAGGCAAGGCGTCGGTCCTGAGGAACGGCTGGGACATCGCGATAATCGCCTGCGGCCTCATGGTCGATTTCTCACTTCAGGCCGCTGAGATGCTCGAGCGAGATGGTATCGACGCCCGAGTCATAAACATGTCAACCTTGAAACCCATTGACAAGGAAACCACTATTGCAGCAGCAAGAGAGACCGGTCTCGTATTGACCGTCGAAGAACACTCCATAATTGGGGGCCTCGGAAGCGGCGTATGCGAGGTGTTGAGCGAGAATTGCCCCACGCCGGTTCGGAGAATGGGGGTCTGCGACCAATTCGTGGTCTCAGGAACGCCCTGCGAGCTCTTGGAGTCGTGCGGCCTGACCCCGCAGAACATCAAGAAAACAGCCGCCGAGATGTTGAGCGGTACTCGGAGCTCTGCTGTCAAGCCCAAAGCTCTCCGAAAAACAAAGAGAGAAGCCTCTTCTCACAAAAATCCAATAACACGAGGGACGAAACCATGAAAAAAGCAATAGTGATCATTCTAATTCTCATCATTGCGGGCATCGGCGTCGCATACTACATGACGCAAATGCGCGAGCAAAAGCCCGCACTGCCAAAGACGACCGCCGCGGCGGCACAGGCTTCAGAGCTCCTGTCCTACGTTCCGGACACGGCTGCGCTGTGCGTGGTTTTCTCGAGCATCGGTGAGCTAAAGACGGCAATTGAGAACAGCGACTACTTCAAGAAGCTCTCTTCGACCTCACTTTGGCAGAGTTCGGTACCCCTGGTGGCGGCGCAGTTCCAGCAGGCCCTCAAGAATCGCGAGCTTCAGGCCGGAATCGAGGTCGATCCTCCTGACCTGGGCCTCATCTGGGACCTGGTTGGCGAGGAGATAGCCGTCGCATTCTTGCCGGGGCAGGAGCCTGATACGTGGGGTTCTGCTTTTTTGGCAAGAGTGAAGAACCCGCAGAGACTCAAGAAGATAATAACGCTCCTCACGGATAGCGCAAAGAACGCGGGATTCACTTTCAGCGACATCAAGTATAACGATGAGTCGATAAAAAAAGCTGTGAAGGCGCCTGACAAGGGGGAGTTCTACATTTGTCAGACGCACAGGCTTCTGACGGGCGCAACTGATCTCGAGGCGCTCAAGTCCGTAATCGACCTGATCTCGTCGGACGCCAAGAACAGTTTGGCGAGTTCTGCGAGTTACAAGGCCGTCGCGAGCAAGCTTAGAGCGGGCCATTTCGGCGAGTTCTTCATGAAACTCGGCATCGATATGGGTTCAATGTTCATGTCAGTTGCGAGCGTCGAAGGGCTGCCAATCCAGAGCAAGATGCAGGGGATGCCGGAGATGGCCGGCGACTCGTTGACGAGGCTCTATGTTAAGGATGGCCTCCAGTTCGAGTCTTATACCACGCTCGATCCCGAGAAAAGCGACCCGAAGGTTGTCGGCTTCTACAAATATGCGCCCAACGATCTGCCTCTACTTGCGGTAGTCCCGCAGGGCTCAACGATGGCTTTCGCCTTGAACTGCCTAGACGCAAAGGCGATGTATGAGATGATGATCGACTCGGCGATGGCTCAGAATCCGATGGTTGCCGTGATAGTGTCGGGATTCCTTACGGAGCTTGAGAAGAAGATCGGAGTCTCAATAGCAGACGATCTCCTGCCAGCCGTTGGTCCTGACGTCGCATTCTACTACAAGGGTTTAAGCTTCAAGCAGGCGCTTTCGCTGCCCGAATTCGGCTTTGCGTGCAGCTCTAGCAATCCGGAAAGGCTCTACAATGCTTTCCCCAAGATCGGTGATCATCTGTTGAGTTTCGCCGAAGATAAGGTGCCTGAGGCCAAACACGCCGAGGAAACCTACAAAGGCCACTCGGTCCACGAAATACGGCTCGTGACGCCTATCGGCGAGATGAGCCTCGCGGCGGCCGTCGTTGACAAGCATTTCTGCCTTGGCTTTGGCCGCGAACAAGTCAACATGATGATAGATTGCCTCGACGGCGACCATCCCCGGTTGAAGGATCAGCCAGAATACACGTCGATCAGCGCGGGTTTCCCCAGAGAGTCTAACCAGATTGTGTATCTCGATTTCGAGGCGCTGTGGCGCCAGATAAAATCCGCGCTGGAGCTTTATGCCCAAGTCGCTGAACCGGAGTCAAAAGAAGTCTTTGAGTTCTTTGATGTCCTGTTGAAGCCGATGAAGACGGCCTTTTCCACGAGCCTCTATGAACACCCCTCAGAAAGCATCGCCGTTCAAAAGGGCTACGGACACGCCAAGATCGAGGCGGAATAGAGCCCAACGCAATGAGAATCTGCGTTCTGGCGAGCAGCAGCTCCGGAAACTGCACGCTGGTTGAGTCCAGCGGCGCTCGCATCCTATTGGACGTTGGCATCTCGTGGGCGCGGGTCGCAGAAGCGCTTGCCTCGATTGGGGTCGATCCGGTCTCGATTGACGCGATACTTGTATCGCACGAGCATACAGACCACGTAGCGGGCGTTGGGATCGCTGCCAGAAAGCTGCGCTGCCCGGTTTACATAAACTTCGACACGCTCAGCTTTGTCGCGTCGCGGCTCAAAAACATCAGCAAGGAACAGATTGTGCTGACCGAGGTTGGCAAACCATTTTCGATCAACGACATGGAGTTCACGACGTTTCCTGTTCCGCATGACGCTGCGCGTCCCGTTGGATACGTGGTTAAATGCAACGGCCTAAAGGTCGGGATCGCGACCGACCTGGGCTACCCAACGAATGTCGTCAGACACTGCCTGAGCGCCTGCAACGGACTCGTTTTAGAATCGAATCACGACAGGCAGATGCTTCTGGATGGCCCCTATCCCTTCGAGCTCAAGCAGCGAATCGCGAGCAAACAAGGCCATTTGTCGAATGAGCAATCGGCAAACCTCTTGTCGAAGGTCATCCACGAAAACCTGGCTAATGTGCTGCTTTCACACCTCAGCGACGAGAACAACACGCCAGAGCTCGCGTTCAACGCCACCGCAAAGGTCTTGACCGAGTTGAACCGAGATGACGTCACCCTTTCGCTGACCTATCGCGACCGGCCAAGCGACGTCGTCACGATAGAGTGAGGTAGGCGACCCTGTCAATTCGGCGTCTGGTGGCGGAGATAGTCTTGTAGAGGCGAGGTCTGAAGACCCGCCCGCCTATCCCGTATTATTCATAAACTCGCGATGCCATGAGGTGTGGGGCGGGCTTTCCAGCCCGCCTTTTGTAGCGATTGCCGCATTCCTTGGACGCGACACTCTGTCACGCGAGACCCTGTCTTTGGCAGGCTGGAAAGCCAACCCCACACCGACGAGAGTCATGCCCTTGAATTATTCGGGTTAGGGCAGATGCCGCGTCAGGCCGCGGCAAGTGAAAGCGGTGCCAGGTCACCGCACTCCAAACCACCCAACGGGTGCAAGACGCATCACTACTGTATGCAACAAGATCAGCCTTGTGAATGGCTGAAGCGAGTTCAAGACACGATGTCAGCGACCATCAATCTGATTCTTCGGGTTGGAGGAGTTTCCCCATTGGGGAAACGGGAGAAAAGGAAAAAGGCAAAAAAGGAGAAGAGGGACTGGTCTGCCCTAGTGTAAAGGCTCCAAATCCCCCCTCACGAACGCGGGGCGGCCTGTCGCGCGGGCCTTCTGCCAGACAGACGTATTCCACTTCCCAAGGGTCCTGAACATGGCTATGCAGGAACTCACTCAAGGATTTGAACCTCGGATTTGGGGAAACTCCTGTGATTGGGGAGGGGTTTCCGCAACACGGAAATGGTAGAAAAGGACAAAGGGGCAATCCACCTTTGTTCGCCGCGTCGCGAAGCCAACTTGGCTGAATATGTGCTTAGTGCGCACTTTCTTCGAGGCGCAACCGGTATAGCGTACTCTCACGGCATCAGCTTTCCGTTCTTTTCTCACCACAGAGACACAGAGACACAGAGACACA
>CBDVDH010000083.1:0-10293 GCA_965372715.1 uncultured bacterium
GAACGCGTGAAGGGCGGGGCAAGCACCGCCCCTACAAGACATATTATCCATGCCAAAAGCTCATTTGGGAGGGCTCTCCTCTGGAACCTTCTTCAGCCACTCGCTCTCAAAGGCGGAAAGGACCTCGGCGCTCGCGTCGGTCAAACCACTTGCGTAAAGCATACCCGGCGGCGAATCGATCAAGACAAGGTCGTAGCCTTTTTTCTTCGCAACGCGTTCTATGACCGACTTGATCTCCTGCGTCAGGGCCGCCATCATCGTCTCCTGGCTGCGCTCCAGCTGCTTCTCAGTGTCCTCCACCAAGAACTTCAGCTCCAGTTTCCCCTTCTCGAACCTCCTGCGCCTTTCCCTTCTCTCCGCGTCGCTCAAGGCCATGAACTCGGGAGACGACAACTCCTTCTCAAGCCGCTGCAAATGCCCCGTCTTCGACTCGACCTTCGCCCTGGCCTCCGTGACCTGGTCTCTGAATCTGACCTGCACCGCCTTACCAGGCAGGCTGTCCATCAAGATGGCCTTAAGGTCGATTGTCACAATGGTCTGCTGACTAGTGGAAGCCGGCGCGTCGGCATTTGAGGCGCCCGGCGCGAATATAACGCCCAGGGCCAGAGCCGAGCCGAGCGCGAATGTGATTACGGTGCCGATGACTGCTGTCATTTCGTGGTCTGGCCCTCGGTCTTTTCGGTTTTTCGGTCGATTCTTTTGATCATCTCGTCCGTGAGGTCGAACTCTGGGTTGCCATAGAGAACAACTCCCAACCGTTCAAGAATGATTGAATATCCCAGGTCCCTTGCCATCTCGCCCGCCGTGGCCTCCACGAGTTTATGGATCTTCTTGGCGTTTTCTCGGTTCAAGACGTCCGCATCGTCGTACGCCTCCGATATGAAGATATCGAGTTCGGCCTTTTTTGTGCGCTGTTGGCGCTTGAGCTTCTCCCGGGCCTCATTGGTTAGGGGGAGGGCCTCGTTTGCGATTTTCTCGCCGAGCTCCCTAAGTTCTTGCTCCTTGCGGTCGATGTCGCCCTGCTTCTTCTCCTGAAGTTCCTTCAACTGCTGATGTGCACGCTTCCCTATTTGGGTCTCGGTTAGAACTCTTTGCTGCTCGACGAAACCGACCTTAACGCCTGTCGTTATCTGCGTTGTTCCGAGGCTGAGCGATGCGGCTAGCAGCGCAATGGTTGTCGCAGCGATGATTCCTGCCAGAATGCTCTTCATGACGTATTAAACCTCCCCAAATCTTATTATCAGTTTCCTATTCCTATCGCGAAATCGAAACTAGACCTTTCTTCGCCTTTAAATGGCTTACGCTTAATACCATACACCAGCCGTATTGGATATACAAACATCGGCACGAATATCTTGAGCTCCAGCCCGTAGCTGGTTCTGAGCTGCTCGAGGTCATAAGCCTCCCCCCCAGGGAATACCTGTCCCGCGTCCCAGAAAACGCCAACGTGCAACGGATCAGCCAGAATATAGAAGAGCTCCGTCGTGAAGAGCAGCGACTTGTTACCCCCAACCGAGTTGCCGTATTTGTCCTTTGGGCCTATCTCGTAGGTGTCGAAACCACGCCCGCCGAGCATCGCGCCGCCCAAATAGTATCTCTCAAACATCGGCAGGTCGTCGCCGTTATAGCCATTCCCGTATTGAACTCGCCCCTTGGTCGTGAACGTGAGACGGTCCATGAGGGGGTAATGGTGAGCAACTTCGGCCTTCAGTTTGTAGAAATCGTTGTCGCCACCTAAGAAGGCGCCGGCGAATTGACCCGTCGCGGACGCGTAAACACCGCGCGTGGGCTTTATCCAATTATCCCTCGAATCCCAACGGATCGAGACCGTGTCACTGCTCGTCAAGCTCGTCTCCGCCTCGTATGATATGTCGCTCTCAAGCGGCGCTAAACGGTCGCTAGAGTCAACGTCAGGGCTCCAGTGTATGTCTCTGTCGTTGCTTCGGTATTCGCCCAGGCCGATGTCGGAGATACGGACATTTTCGAGACGATAGGTGCTCGAGATGCGAATGTGGTCCGTGAGCCGTTTGCCAAACGTCAGCCGACCACCCGCCGACTCCCTCGTGTACCACTGGTATTCGGTCTCGTGATCGTATATTCCTACGCCAAACGAGTAATTGGTGTCCAGGAAATATGGCTCATCGAAGTTGATCTCATACGTCTTGGTCTTGTCGCTGATATGCGCCGTCACGCCAAAAGTCTGGCCGTAGCCCAGAGAATTGTGCTCGACGATGCTGCCGCCAATACCGAACTTCTGATACTCGCTGTAGCTCGCTGTGAGGCGGAACTCATGTAGCCGTCCCTCTTTAATACCGATGTTCACGTCCGCCGTCTTCTTCTCGTGGTCTGCGTCGAGATCAGGCTCAATCTCCGGCTGGATGTACCCGAGGTAGCGGATCTTGTCGATGCCAGCACGGAGTTCTGTCATGTCCAGAATGTCCCCCTCTGCGAGGTTGACCTCGCGCCTCAGCACCTTGTCGCGTGTGCGTGTATTGCCCGTGAACGACAGTCGCCCAAGCCTGTACTGCTCGCCCTCATCAATCGAAATCAGGATATCAACAGTGGCAGCCTCCTTGTGCAGTTCGTGCGTTACCCGAACCTGCGCATAGATATATCCTCGACTGGCGTAGAGCTCGCGAATCGCCGCCACCGCTGTCTCCTGCACTGCCAGGCTGTAGTCGGCGCCCGCGACGAGCTTTCCCTGGGAGCCTCTGAATATGCCGAACCTCATCCGACCCGGTATCGCGACGTGCCGGAGACCTTCCATCAGAGTATCGGTGGAAAAGACAGTGTTGCCCTCAATCGATGTCTTTGCGATTTTGTAGGGCTTGCCCTCAAAGATCGTGAACTTAATGACGAGGCCCTCACGCTCCTCGTTGTATTCGACCTCGGGGTCCGCGACTTTCACCTCCAGAAAGCCGTTGCTCTTATAGAAATGCGCAAGCCGCGATCGATCGCGCTCAAGCTCCTGGGCGTCCAACTTGCCGAGCTTGGTGAAAAAGAAACGCGCCCCGCTGACGGGGTGCTTGGTGAAGCGCTCCCTTGTCATCAAGGCGCCCTTGAGCTTGAAGCTCGAGAAGGCGAGGTTGCCCGCGAAGGTTATGTCGGAGACCTTCACCTTTGCCCGCTCGTCAATCGAGAAGACGACAATCACCGATTCGGGAGAGATTTTGTGCACATCGGGGGTTATCTTGGCATGTGAAAACCCTCTCTCGAGATAGAGCCTCTTGATTGCTACCGTGCTCTCAGCGAGCTTGTACTTGTCCAGCGGCTTCTTGAGCTCGATAGTTATTTCGTCCCTTATCTTGTCGGGTTTGACCTCTTTGCTGCCCTCGATCCTTATCCCATCGACCAGAGGCCTTTCAGCTAGGACAAAGATCAGGATTATCCCGTCTTCGTGAGGCTCAGTGTAGGCCCTGACGTCCTCGAAGAAGCCCAGCGCGTAAAGCTCGCGTATCTGCTGCGTCACGGCCGCTTTCGAGAGTATGTCTCCTGGCTTTATATCGACGTAGAAAAGGACTGTTTCTACGGACAGCCTCGAGGTTCCCTCGACCTCGACAGCCTTGATGACCGGGGCCGACGTTTCGGCGCAGGAATCAGAAACAAACAAGCAACAGGTCAGTGCAAGGGCCGCGGCAAGAAAACTAGTCCATCCCCATCCGAACGGGCTCTTAGTTGCCGCTATCCACGCCAACTTCGGTCTCAACTACGCTCCGGGTTCTGCCGCGTCCAAACGCAATCTTGTCGTCTTGGACTGTTACTGTAACAAGCGTGCCGGTCTTTATGCTGCCTGAAATGAACTCATCCGCCACGGGGTCCTCAACGTGCTTTTGCACGAGCCGTCGAAGCGGCCTTGCGCCGCCCTTTTGGGTCATTGCCCGCATAACCAGCCATTCAAGCGCATCATTGTCGGCCTTAATGTGCAGTCCCACTCTAGAGATGTTCTTGTCGATCTCCTCAATGAAGAGTGAGGCTATCTGTAACAGGGCGGGCTTATCGAGCTCGTTGAAGCACAGGACCTCGTCGAGGCGATTCATGAACTCGGGCGCGAACTTCTGTGCCGTTTCCCTGATGAGCGCATCTCTGATCTTCGCATGTCGCTTATCAGAGGAGCTCTCGCCAAAACCCACCGACACCCCCTTGCTTATCATCTTACTCCCGATATTGGAGGTCATAATGAGGATGCAGTTTCTGAAATCAACGAGGCGCCCCATCCCGTCCGTCAGTCTCCCTTCTTCCAGCACCTGGAGCAGGATATTGAAGACGTCCGGATGCGCCTTTTCCACCTCATCCAAGAGCAACACACTGTATGGGCGCAGCCTAATCTTCTCAGTCAACTGGCCGCCCTCGCCATAGCCAACGTAGCCCGGCGGGGAGCCGATGAGTCTGGAGACAGTATGCTTCTCCATGAACTCCGACATGTCCAGGCGGATCAGCGCGTCGGGACTGTGGAAAACCTCTTCTGCAAGCGCCTCTGCAAGCTTGGTCTTGCCAACACCGGTCGGGCCCAGGAACAAGAACGCCCCAATCGTCCTGTCCGGGCTCTTAAAGCCAGCTCGTGAGCGCCTGACAGCCCGGCATACAGCGGCAATCGCCTCGGCCTGGCCGACCACGAGTTTACGCAGGTTCTGTTCAATCGATTTGTATTTTGCCGCCTCGGTTAGGCTCAGTTTTGTGACCGGGACCCCTGTCCAGCGAGACACCACAAACTCAATGTCAGAGCAGTCAACTTTCATCCGTACGTTCTTCAAGCTGGAGCGCCAGCGTGATCGCTCCCTTGAGATGCACTCGGAGACCTCCGCTCCCTTGTCCCTGAGCTCGGCAGCCCGTTCAAAGTCCTGTTTGTTGACCAGCTCGGCCTTGCGCTTCGTAATGCTCGCGAACTGGGATTCAAGCTCGCGTATCTCGTCCGGGACCGAGGCGCCCATGAAGCGTTTTCTGGCGCACGCCTCGTCCATCACGTCGATCGCCTTGTCCGGGAGGAACCGGTCGCAGATATACTGGTCGGAAAGAACCACGGCTGCGTCGATTGCGCAATCGCTTATTATTACGTTGTGGTAGTCCTCGTATTTCGACCTGAGGCCCTTGAGTATCGACTTGGCCTCCTTCACAGAAGGCGCGTCAACGACTATCGTCTGAAACCTGCGCTCCAGGGCGCCGTCCTTGCTTATTATCCGGCGATACTCCTTTGCGGTCGTGGCGCCGATGCACTGGATTTCCCCTCTGGCCAGGGCGGGCTTCAGCATGTTAGCAGCGTCAATGGAGCCTTCGGCGGAGCCGGCGCCGACCAGCGTGTGGAGCTCGTCAACGAAGAGAATGATCTTCTTTGTGCTTGTGATCTCGCGAAGGACTGTCTTGAGCCTCTCCTCGAACTGACCGCGATACTTGGTTCCGGCAACCAAGGCGCCGACGTCGAGGGCCACTATCCGCTTTCCGCGCAACCTCTCAGGGACCTCGCCCTTGACCAGAAGTTGAGCCAGTCCTTCCGCAATCGCAGTCTTACCGACGCCTGGTTCACCTATCAGAACAGGATTGTTCTTCGTCCGTCGGCACAGTATCTGCATAGCTCGCTCGATCTCTTTTGTTCGACCGATTACCGGGTCGAGATTGCCTTCGGCGCCCAGTTGCGTGAGATCGCGACCTATCTCATCAAGCGCTGGGGAACCGGATTTGCCCGGCGGAACGTGCTCCATTGTCGTAGTCTCGAGGATACGACGCTTGACCATGAGCAGATTCACCCCCATCTCGTGCAGAACATCCGAAGCGAGACCGCTTCGCTCCCGAATAAGCCCTAGCAAAAGATGCTCCGTTCCCACGTAGCGATGATTCATCGATTTCGCCTCGTTGGCGGAATACCTGAGAACGCGCCTGGCGCTAACGCTGAACGGGATCTCATCAGTTGGTGGGGAGGTGCCTCCGGCGGTCATCCTGAGTGAGAGTTTTGCGCGGACAGCTCGCAGGTCCATGCCGCACTCCCTCAGAACGGCACAACCCGTGTTGTCGGAGTCCTTCAAAAGACCCAATAGGATATGCTCCGTCCTCAAAGAGGGGTGACCGCAGCGCAGCGCTTCTTTCTTGGCGTAATAGACGGTCTTCTTGGCGCCATCAGTATATCTGTCACTAAACATATCAAATCCTACAAGATGCGTGGCTTCTGACCTGTGCTTTCGCACGAGGCTACTTCGCCACCGTTGTCACCAGGCAAGGCAACTGCGAATAAAGAGGACATTCGCCTCTGCTTCGCAAATGCGCCTAGTCCATATTTGAACATAGCCAAGACCGCCAAGAATATCAAGTTGCCTCGCAAACATACACGCCATCTGTTAGCCGGAGCACCTGATCGGCGTGTGACGCGAGTTCCTCGTTGTGCGTAACAACAACGAGAGTCTTGCCTTTCTTGATGGTCAGGTCCAAAAGCAGCGAGAACACACGCCGGCCTGTCTCTCGATCGAGGTTGCCGGTCGGCTCGTCCGCCAGGATGATTTCGGGTTCCCCGACCAGTGCCCTTGCGACGGCAACACGCTGCTGTTCGCCGAAAGAAAGCTCCGCCGGCCTGTGCGAACTGCGCCGTTCAAGCCCCACTCCTTCCAAGAGCGACAACGACCGAAGCCGCGCCTTTTTGGGGCTTGTGCGCCTGATCATCAGCGGTATCGAGACGTTCTCGACCGCGCTGAACTCCGGCAGCAGGTAGTGGAACTGGAATACGAACCCTATCCGCTCGTTCCTGAAGTGTGAGAGCTCAGCTCTTGACGCCTTAAACACATCCTTGCCGTCGAAGATCACCTTGCCGGACGTCGGTCTGAGCAGTGTGCCAATCACGTGAAGAAGCGTCGTCTTGCCGGCGCCTGAAGAGCCAATCACGCAGACGAACTGCCCCTTTGTTATCGAAAAGGACACTGATTTTAGCACCTCTATGACCGTGTCCCCTCGGACGAAATGCTTGCATAGGTTCTCAATGACCAGGAGGCTGCTATTCATACTTGACTACCTCCAGCGCGCCGAAACACCCAACTTGGAACTTGAAACTTGGAACACTATTCATATCTGATCGCCTCCACCGGATCGAGGCGGGCCGCCTGCCGGGAAGGATAGAGCGTTGCCACGAAGCTCAACAGGATAGAGCCGACGCAGATGAGGACAAAATCCAAAAGGGTCATCTTGAAAGGTAGATAGCTCAAGTAATAGACGTCGCCGCTCAGCTTTATCAGCTGGTGTTTGTCGGCCAGAAAGCAAGCCACGGAGCCGACCAGCGCGCCAATCACGGTCCCGACTACACCGATCAACGTGCCCTCTATCATGAATATCCCCATGACGCTTCGGTTGGTTGCGCCCATCGACTTGAGTATGCCGATATCCTTATTCCTCTCCATCACCATCATTATGAGCGTGCTGGCGATATTGAACGCGGCCACGAGGACGATGAGCGCGAGGATGATGAACATGGCGATCTTTTCGAGCTTCATCGCGGCGAAGAGGTTCTTGTTCATCTCCTGCCAGTCTGCCGCTTTGTAGGGCGGCCCGAGAACCTGGGCGACTTTTTCTGCCACGCTCTTGGCTTTGTAGATGTCGTCAGTTTTGACTTCGTAGCCGTTGATCTCGTCCCCCATGTCGAAAAAATCCTGCGCTGCGACGAGCGAGACATAGGCCAGGCTTGAGTCGAACTCATACATCCCGGACCCAAAAATCCCCGCGACCACCATCCACCTGAGTTTTGGGACTAGGCCAGTCGGCGTCTGCCTCCCAAAAGGTGAGATAACGGCCACCTTGTCTCCGAGATACAGGCCCAGATTGCTCGCCATCTCTTGACCGATGATGATCCCGTCGTATTTGCCGTCGGTCTCGTCTTCGGGCTTGAAATCACGTCGCGAAAGGGAAGCCAGCTTGCCCTCCATCATGTTCTTCTGAAGATCGCTGACCGAGACCTCAAGCCTGGGGTCAACGCCTCTAATCGCTATCCCTTGCGTCCTGTATGGCGAACGGACCATGACCTGTCCGAAAACGAATGGCGAAACTCCGGCAACGCCATCGACCGCTCTTATTTTCTGCATCACCTCAGCCGAGAGAAGTATGTTCGGAGCGTCGCTGAATGGCTGTCTAGTCACGAGGATGTGCGCCCGTATGCCCAATATCTTCTCTCGAAGGTCCTGTTCAAAGCCCGTCATCACCGCCAAGACTATGATCAGCGCGGCGACGCCCAGTGCGATGCCGCCCACGGAGATAACAGTGATGATCGATATGAAAGCTTGTTTTCGCCTGGCCCGGAGAAGCCGAAGCGCGAATGCCAGTTCAAAGGACCTTACCATGTGTCTCTTGTTTCCCGGTGATTTCTAACCTATTTGGCCCGGTCCAGGAGCTTCTCAAGCTCCACCATGCTGCGCCGCGCATTTGACTCCTGGTGCCCCTCAATCGTCAGCGCAAGCTTCTCCCAGAGGTTCGGGAGGTTATCGAAAAGCGCTTTGAAATCGGCCGTGCCGTCACCGATTGCTAGGTGTTGGTCGCATTTCCCGTTGTTGTCGTGCAGGTGCAGCTCCAAGAGGCGTCCCTTTACGCTTTCCAACCACACCAGAAGGTCGCAGCGCCCAAAAACGTTGAAGTGGCCGATGTCGAAGCAGTGGCCGAATAGGCTCGGGTCCAGGTTTTCGACGAGGCGGCATAGCGGCTCAGGGCTGTCCTCAAGCGTGTTCTCCAGAGCCAGCACAACGCCCTTTTGATGCGCCTCGCGACCCACATGGTCCCAGAATCTCGTGCTGTTTTCGAGCCAAGTGTCGAACATCTCGCCGTATTTGAAACGGTCAAAAGCGGCATGCACAACCATCGTTCCAGCTCCGAGAAAGGAAGCGACATCTAGTGCCTTTAGAATCCGCCTTTTGGTGACGCTCGTGATCTCTGGGTCCGTTCCGCCGGGGCTGAGCTCCATATATGGGCCGTGCATGGTGCGTGACAGGCCCGTCTCGGCAAGAGATGTCCTAATCTGGCCAAGCTCCAGATTGTCCAGATTGTCCAGGTCCTGGCAGTTCAGATAAAGCTCCGGGTTCAACCCATCGCGAAGCACAATCGGCATGTATTTGTCCCTGTCCGCAAACGGGACGTGGACGAAAACGTTGGCCCGTCGGCTGCCCATCTGATCGGTCGCGCCCGAGATCGAATCTCTCATCCCTAAAACATCCCCCAATACCAGTTTATAAGGCTTCTACCGCAGAAGGATGATACTATCGCGCCCAAAGATAGCAACGGGCCGAAACGGACCTCGGTCTTTCGTGAGACCTTGCCGCGCAGAAGAGCGGGCAGAAAGAGTGCGGTTCCGACCACGCTTGCGACCAGGACCGATAGGAGGGCCAACCGAAACCCCAAGTATGCCCCGAGCAGGGCGCCGATCCGAACGTCGCCGCCGCCCATCATCCGCCCTTTGCTCAAGAGGACAATCGCGAAGAAGAGGCCCCCGCCAATCAGAATGCCCAAGACGGACGAAAGCGGCGAGCTTGCGAAAGGTGAAGGTACCAGCCGATAAGTTCTTGAGGCGCCGCCTACGTTCCAGAGCAGCGCGGTCAGGACTAGTC
This sequence comes from uncultured bacterium, assembly GCA_965372715.1. Lineage (GTDB taxonomy): Bacteria > B130-G9 > B130-G9 > B130-G9 > B130-G9 > CAYZPW01. The sequence continues at coordinate 9,558 of CBDVDH010000083.1, forward strand.
CGCAGCCTATCCCTGGAAGGCTAACAACGTCGGGCACAAGCCCAGTCCGATGATCGATCACGGCAATGAGCACGACAAAGAAGCAGAACGAGAGCCATGCGGCAGCTTCGAGCAATCTCGGCGCCGCGGGTTCCAGCCTCAAGGTCCGGAGGTCCAGGCCGACGCCGACAGCGATCAGCACACATAGAATCCCCATTATCGCCTCGATAATGGGGTATTGCAGCGTCAGCTTCACCTTACAGTGCCGACATCTGCCGCGCAGCAACACAAAACTCAATATGGGGATATTATCCAACATGCGGATTGCGGTCTTGCAGTTCTGGCAGAAAGAGCCGGGCCTGACAATCGACTGACCTTGCGCGATTCTGAATGAACAGACGTTCAAGAAGCTGCCGATTGAAAGCCCCAACACAAAGATGACGAAAAGCTCTAGCACAAAGAACAGGTCCAAATCTCCCACAGCAAACCCAATCGCCATCTGAAAGCGCCAGGAGCATACATTAGCAAGCCGTCAAGACTGCTTCTTGCATTCTCAACTATCAGGTTGGGGATCATACTCGATCTCGTTTGACTATTGCAGTTGGTTTTTCGCGGTCGGCAGCGAACCGCACCCGTCTGCCTTTAGGCGGAGCAAGGAGGCTGGGACATAAGTCGTTGCGCTTGTGTAGGGGCGGCGTCTCAGACCCGCCCTTTCGAATTGATGGTCGCATAAGATGCCTCGTATCCGCGGGGATTC
>CBDVDH010000084.1:0-9406 GCA_965372715.1 uncultured bacterium
CAGGCGCAGTCTCGCCAAAGGCGGATATGAAGGGCGGGGCAAGCACCGCCCCTACCATGCCCACACCGAATTATGACCCGGCCTCCAAAAGTCCCCCGCACACCGTCAATACGATCCTTGACTGAGGAGTTTGGTATTGGCAGCCGACTATCACTCGTGCTAAGGTCGATCTGCTTGATTGACCTTGAACGAAATCGGCGAGACATGAGACTGATCATTCTGCTCATCAGCATTCTGGCCTTGCTTCACCCGCTAATGGGCTGTCGAAGGCCAGAGCCGCCCGAAGTCCCGACGCTTGATATCGCATCCGGTCATTATCTCGATGGTCAGTTCTCCAGGGCCAGGGACGAGATCAAGCGTCTGCTTGAAAAGGACATCGGCTCAGAGCTTCGCGCCGAGGCATGGCTGCTCGATGCGAAGATCCTGCTTTCCATGGGCGACTTTGAGAGCGCCTTAGCCGCGCTCGAGTCGATTTCTGAGCCGGCCATTGGTCTCAAGCCCGATATCGACTATGTGCTCGCGAAATCGCTCATATTCGCTGGTCGTCTGGAGCGAGCGAAACGCGTGATCGCTTCCATCGAAGCATCAGGGCCGGCGCCTGAGGGCGCCATTAGGCTACAGCTGCTCAAGGCGTTTCGGGCCACGAGGTCTGGCGAGTATGACAGGGCGCAGCAGCTGGCCGACGCGGTTATATGGTCGTCCGAAGGCGTTCTGCGCGCCGAGGGCCAGTTCGCAAAAGGGTTCTGCCTCTATGAAGAGAGGCGCTTCGCCGAGTCGCTCGGCTATATGAATCAGGCTGTTAAGGGACTTCGGCCTGGCTACGAGCGCTACGTCTCGGCGTTCGTCGCTGCCCGTTCCGCGGACTCGCTGATGCGGTATGAGCAGTCAATTGACCTCTACATGGCTGCGCTTTCGGAGGCCAAGAATCTCGCCGACCTTGAGACGTCAATCAGATCTTCGATCGAGCGGCTGCTTCTGTCAAAGATGCAGCAAGATGGCCTCCAAGCCGTTATTCAGCGATTTGGCATTGGTTTCCCGGCCGATGTCGCCACCTTCGCACTGGCAAGGCGCCTCATCCGCGATGGCAGGCATCACGACGCTGAGCAGATACTCGCCGAGTTCCCAGCGCGTTTCGCAGGCAGCAAATGGGCAGAGGTGGCCGCGGATGTTCATAACATGATCGTCATGGGGATGCTAGGCGATCCGGACCGCATCGGCCTCATCGCGCCTTTAAGCGGCGACCTAGCGGATTTCGGGGAGGAAGTGCTGCTCGGCACTAGGTTAGCGATTGCGGATTACTGCGCCGCGTCTGAGGCGAGCATAGCGCTCATCGTGCGCGACAGTGAGGGCGACCCAGACTTGGCGGCCGAGGCGTTCGTCGATCTTGCCGAGAACGAGAAGGTCATTGCTGTCATCGGGCCGGTCCTGAGCAAATCACTCAGCGCCGTGTCATCGATGGCGACCGAGTATCGGATGCTGGCTTTTTCGCCATCCGCATGTGGCGCAGGCGCCCTGGGCGGAAGCCAATACGTCTTTAGGAACTGTTTGCCTCTTTGGACGCAGGCTCGGGCGATAGCGCAGTTCGCGGTCAAGCGGCTCCACCTTCTGCGGATCGCGGTTCTGATGCCCGAGAAGGAATACGGCACGCTGCTCGCCGATTCATTCATAGACGCTGCGGCAAGCGCCGGCGCCGAGGTCATCTTCATCAAGAGCTACCCAGCTGGCGAAATGGACTTCGCGGACCGACTGTCCGGCCTATGCGAGCTCGAGCCTGAGGCCATATTCATCGCGGACTACGCCTCGCAGGTCTCGGTCATCGCGCCTCAGATAGAATACAGCAACATCCACGACGCGGTGCTCTTGGGCTGGGACGGCTGGCACTCCGCCTCAGCGCTTGCGCCAGTCCTGGGCCAGCTGGAGGGAGCGTTCTTCGTGTCAGGCTTCTGGCTCGACGATGAGACGACCGCGGCCAACAGGCTTCAAGAGCGGCTTCTTACGGAACAGAACGTGGATTGCTCCCCGCTTCTCGCGCAGAGCTACGACGCGGCGTCTATCCTATGCACGGCGCTCTTCCGCGGCGCGTTCTATCGGCAGGACCTCCGCGATGAGGTGTCCTGGCTCAAGTTCCGTGGCGTCCTCGGCAGCTACGGCTTCACAGCAAGCGGTCAGGCCACCCGTCCCCTCCACGTCCTCACCGTCGCCAACGGCCAGATTGTAAAGGTCTGCGACATCGAGGTGGAATGAGGACGTGAGGTTTGGGGCATTGACTTAAAGGTATTCCAACTTTAAAGCTCTGCCCAGATGTGAGAATCTGTATTCGGAATGTCCTGAATGACCAGTGCCGAACCTGTTAGCGGCAGCGAATTGCACCAATACAGACCGAGGAGCAATGCTAAGAAGATGAGCAAACTCATGGACCTCATAGGGCTTGCGGGAATCGAGCTGATTGACTTCAAGATTCACTGCGCGACGGACTGGAATTCCTCCCCCCTCTGGAATTCCTCCCCCCTTGAGGCGTTCTTTGACGGCACTTTCAAGGAATGGCAGGAATACCAGACCAGAAAGAACTTCCAGTGTGAGCACGTGCTCACGCTGATTCATCTCAGGAAGGACCTGTGGTTATTTGCAGGGATCTACGCAGTGAAGGGATTCACATCCAAGCAGAAGGAGGACGGCAAGCCTTACTACCTTTACAGCACTGAAGAAGTTAAGGGTCTCGAGCAGCTAACCGGCAGGGCTGTAGTCCGCTTCAACAAGTCTTTTCGAGCCCCGTATCTGCTCGGAGAGAAGTATTCAGACAAGCTGATCGTTGAGAGAATCTGCAAGAAGTGGATGACGATGGGGACTTCCCTGGCTTCAATTCGGTCCTACTTTCTTTCGCAATGCTCAGAACCATAGTGCGAGAGGCAAACCCGTCTTGGCGCACAGCTCTCGCCAACGTTGCTGGCGTTTACCTGATCACGGACAGATCGGACGGCAGACACTACGTGGGGAGCGCATACGGGGGAGAGGGTATATGGCAACGCTGGACGTCCTACGCCAAGGACGGACACAGCGGGAACGTTGAGCTTCGAGATCTCCTTCGAGAGCGAGGCGAGGACCATGAACAGAACTTCCAGTTCTCGCTTCTCGAGGTCTGCGACCTTCACTCGAGCAACGATTACGTCATTGCCAGAGAGACCCATTGGAAGCAGGTCCTTAGATCACGCGAGTTCGGTCTGAACAAAAACTGAGGGGGACTGGACTTCCACCTGCACAACTCCGACATGAGGGATAAGCAGTCAGAAGAACAGTGTAGCCCCTTCCTCCATTCACTTCTCAGGGCTACGCCTTCCACGTTCCCGCTCTTGACCGTCAATGGCTCTTGACTTGCAGGTAATCCGCGCTGCGTTCAGAGGCTTCGGAACGGGATGGCCGTGACCTCCGGGGCAAGGGGGAGGCGCACGTCGCCGGGATGCACCACATAGCCCGGAGCGGCTACATCCCTGAAATCTCTCTGGAAGGCCTTGATGCCATCAGTCATCGCGGGCTTCGGCGTGGCGGAGAGCTTTGCCTCGATAGGAATCAGCCCAGCGCCGGTTGAGATGACAATATCGACTTCGCTGCCGCGGGCCGTCCGCCAAAAGTATATCTGCGGGCTTTCTCCACGATGGACGTAGGTTTTCAGTATCTCGATAAGGACTGCTGTCTCAAATATCACACCGCCCATGGGCCCCTGCGCAGCGTGTTCGGGGTCCCTGAGGCCCGCGAGGTAGCACAACGTCCCAGTATCCGTGAAATAGACTTTGGGCGTCTTGACGAGTCGCTTGCCAACGTTTGCGAAATACGGGCGCAAGATGATCACCTGAAAGCTCGCCTCGAGAACCGCAAGCCACGCCTTGGCGGTATTGACTGTAACACCAAGATCACGGGCGATATCTGTCAGGTTCAATAGCTGGCCGCATCTCGCCGCGACGGCGCGCAAGAAGCTCTGAAACTGGGTAAGGTCGCCAATCTGACGCAATGAACGAACATCCCGCTCGAGGTATGTCTGAACATAGCTCGCATGCCACAGCGAAAGGCCCCTGTCTCGCCCTGCTACAAGTTCGGGATAGCTGCCGCGGAGCAGCTCCCGCCACAGCTCTGAATGGGACCCGCGCCCTCGCTCCTCGTCCACGGCGTCGCTCTCCCACGGCAGCTCTGCCTCCGGCCGCCCAATCGACTCACGCCGAGAAAGCGGGAGTAACCTCAGCACAGCGGCACGCCCAGCAAGCGTCTCCGTTACTCGCTCCATCAACAGCAGGTTCTGTGAGCCGGTCAGAACATATTGCCCGCACGTATCACGGGCAGCATCTACACGCTCCTTTACATAAGCAAGCAAGTCGGGAGCATGTTGCACCTCGTCAAGAACAACAGGAGGCGGGTGCATATCGAGGAAACCTCGCGGGTCGGAAAACGCCGCGGCCCGAATGTCGGGCGCCTCAAGCGATACATAACCGTACTGGTCGGCCAGGAGATGCTGTAGCAGTGTGGTCTTTCCGGACTGCCGGGGACCGGTGAGGACGACGACGGGGAACTCCCTTAGTGCCTGCTTGAGAACAGGTTCTAGTGAACGTTTGATGTAGTTACGAGTCATGATCTCCTCCTATCGGTATAATTCTGCATTCAGAATGCACAATCGCGCCCGCAACATCAAGCCTCTATCCAGAACATCAGGCGCCAAGGCCCGGCGAGCAAAACGTGCAACAAGATCTCTTCGTGTGTCTTCGTGTCCTTCGTGGATTCCTGGTTGCGCTCCGGCGGTTGACCGTGGCCGGATGCGGTTGCTATACTTTCTGGCCTTATGGACGAGCTTGTCGGGATCATATCTGAGATCAAAGGCTTTCTACGGCTACAGGCCGACCTGGGCGCGAGGGAGTATCCGAAGGAAGTGGTGTCGCTGCTGCCCAGGGGCGCAAGGTCGCTCAATGAGCTCGAGCAGGAGGCGCTGTCCTGCAAGCGGTGTCGGCTCTGGGAGACGAGGAACAAGGTCGTGTTTGGCGCCGGGAATCCGAATGCTGACCTCGTGCTCGTCGGCGAGGCGCCGGGCGGGGAGGAGGACAGGCAGGGCATCCCATTCGTGGGCCGAGCGGGTTTGCTTCTGACGAAGATCCTGAAGTCGATAGACTTCGAGCGGGAGGAGGTCTTTATCGCGAACGTTCTGAAGTGTCGTCCGCCGGAGAATCGAGACCCACTTGCGGATGAGGTAGAGGCCTGCGAGCAGTTCTTGGTTGAGCAGATTATGGCTATCAAGCCGAAAATAATCTGCGCGCTAGGCGCATTCGCCGCGAGGACGCTTCTGAAGCTGGGGCCGAGCACGTCGATCGGTTCGCTGCGAGGCGTTGTCCACAATTATCATGGGGTGCCGCTCGTGGCGACATATCATCCGGCGTATCTTCTGCGTTCGCCGAACAAGAAGCGGGACACGTGGGAGGACGTGAAGTTCCTTCGGCGGCTGTATGAGAAGCTTACGGACACGGAAGGGCAATGACCGGCGAGAAGCTCGAGCCGCTGACGGACTTTCAGAAGGAGCTGATTGAGAAGGTCGCGCGGAAGGTTGTGAGGTGGCACGCGGCGGTTCCGGCGATATTCACGCTGGAGTCGATGAAGCCATTGAGCTTCGTCGGCAGTCAGTTTCTGATCGCGATAGGGCCTTTTGCTGAGATAGTGTTCAATCACGACGAGTATGAGCAGTTTGTGCTCGCAATGGAGAGTCGGGACAACGTAGAGTATTTTCTTCAGCGGATTGAGTCGCTCGATGCGAAGGCGAGGGACGAGGAGAAGGCCGCTCGGAAGCGTGCCAAGGAGCTTCGGCGGGACCGGCGCGCAGCGCGACGCGCGGAGAGGCTTCAAGCCAGAGCCGCGAGCGAGGACAATTGACTAGTTCTTCCCGGGTAGTATGATCTTCGCTGCCAGATTTTTTCATAATAAGGATGAGATATGACCGAGATTGTGCCAGAAAACGTAAGGTCGATTCTCGCGACCGACTGCGGCAGCACGACAACGAAGGCGATACTCATAGAGAAGCGCGACGGCGAGTATCGACTGATCGTTCGGGGCGAGGCGCCGACGACGGTTGAAGCGCCGTTTGAGGACGTCACGATGGGGGCCCTAAACGCGATTGCCGAGGTTGAGGAGTTGACTGGCAGGAGGATTCTGGACGGGCCCAAGATACTTTCTCCTCAGACGGACGAGAAGACCGGCGTCGATATATACATCTCGACATCGAGCGCAGGCGGTGGGCTTCAGATGATGGTCGGCGCCGTTGTCAAGAGCATGACGGTCGAATCTGCTCAGCGTGCAGCGCTCGGGGCTGGAGCCATCGTCATGGACGCGATTGCGTCGAACGACGGCCGGCTGCCTCACGAGAAGATCGAGCGGATACGTCAGCTTCGTCCGGACATGATTCTGCTGGCCGGCGGGATTGATGGCGGCACGATATCGCACGTTGTGGAGATGGCGGAGCTGATAGCGGCTGCTGATCCGAAGCCTCGGCTCGGGATGTCGTATCGATTGCCCGTTATCTATGCCGGCAACAAGGACGCAAGGGGCGAGATAACTGAGCGCCTGGGCGAAAAGACGGACCTTTCGATCGTCGATAACCTTCGGCCGGTGCTTGAGCGGGAGAACCTCACCCCGGCGCGGAACATGATACACGATCTATTCATGGAGCACGTGATGGCTCAGGCGCCGGGCTACAAGAAGCTCATGGCCTGGACGGACGCGCCGATCATGCCGACGCCGGGCGCCGTGGGCAAGATAATCGAGACGATAGCGAAACTCGAGAATATTCAGGTGGTTGGTGTTGACATCGGCGGCGCTACGACTGACATTTTTTCCGTGTTTTCGGGCGTCTTCAACCGCACTGTTTCGGCCAATCTCGGGATGAGTTACAGCGTGTCGAATGTGCTGGCCGAGGCTGGCCTAGAGAACGTGATGCGCTGGATACCGTTCGATTTGGACGAGCGGGACCTCAGGAATCGGATCAAGAACAAGATGATTCGGCCGACGACGATACCTCAGAGTCTTCAGGAGCTGATTATCGAGCAGGCGATCGCAAGGGAGGCGTTGAGGCTTGCCTTTGAGCATCATAAGTCGCTTGCGGTTGGGCTGAAGGGCGTGCAGCAGGAGCGGACGATCTCGGACGCTTTTGCGCAATCTGGGACGGGCGCGACGCTGGTCAACCTTATGCAGCTGGACATGCTAGTCGGCAGCGGTGGCATTCTGTCACATGCGCCTCGCCGGCATCAGGCGGCCGTCATGCTGATAGACGCATTTCAGCCGGAGGGCGTCACGCGGCTGGCGGTTGACAGCATCTTCATGATGCCGCAGTTGGGCGTTCTATCGACGCTGCACGAGACCGCTGCGACCGAGGTCTTTGACAAGGATTGTCTGATCCACCTGGGCACTTGCGTGGCGCCGACCGGGTCAGGGAAACCCGGGGCCCCCTGCATGCAGGTTTCGGCAGACCTGCCGAGCGGCCAGCACCGGGAGATATCACTCAGCCTGGGCGAGATGTATCTTCTTGAGGCAGATGTCGGCGAGACAGTTCAGTTGACTGTGAGTCCTCATAAGGGATTCGACGTTGGCGCCGGTTCCGGCAAGTCAATCACGACGAATGTGAGTGGCGGTGTTGTCGGAGTCGTCCTTGACGCTCGAGGCAGGCCCATCGCGCTTCCGGAGGACAGACCGGAGCGGGTTCGCAAGTTCCAGGAGTGGCACAAGGCACTTTCAATGTATCCTGAATACTCTTTCTGACGATAACAATGAGGTAGCGTCTTGGCTCACGCATACACACCAGGGCTGAAAGTAGTTGAGAGAACCGTAATCAGGAAGCCGCGTATCCTTCCGCTTAAGGGCCAGGTGCTCGTCGAGCAGGGAATGACTGTCAAGGCGGAGGACGTCGTCGCAAAGACCGACCTTCCGGGCAACGTGTATCCTGTCAACGTTGCGAATATCTTGGGGATCGTCCCTGAAGATATTGAGCACTCCATGCTGGTAGAGCAAGGCGGGGCGGTCAAGAAGGACGAGCCGATAGCGATGACGAAGGGCTTCTTTGGGCTTTTTAAGTCGTTCTGCAATTCCCCGGCCGATGGAACCATCGAGAACATCTCCAAGGTAACGGGGCAAGTCCTTGTGCGCGGGGCGCCGCTTCCTGTGTCTGTCGATGCCTACATCGACGGCACAGTCGTCGAGGTCTTTGAGGATGAGGGTGTGCTCGTAGAGACTCAGGGCGCGTTCGTGCAGGGGATATTCGGCATAGGCGGCGAGGCCTGTGGCACGATCCGACTGGTCTGTAGTTCACCGAACGAAGTATTGGACAAGAGCTCGATCCCCGACGATTGCAGGGGACAGGTTCTCGTCGGCGGCTCGCTCGTAACCAGCGACGCAACCAGACGGGCCATCGAGCTGGGCGCAGTGGGTATTGTTGTTGGTGGGCTTGCCGACCAGGACCTGCGGGACTTTTTGGGATATGACATCGGCGTTGCGATAACCGGTTCTGAGCAGTTGGGCATAACGCTCGTCATAACGGAGGGCTTCGGAGAGATCAACATGGCCAGCAGCACATTTGAGATACTCAAATCTAACGAGGGCAGACGAGCTTCCATCAACGGCGCGACGCAGATACGGGCCGGCGTGCTACGGCCAGAGGTCGTGATACCCTTCGGAGCGAGCCAGGAGCAACAGCGGAGCGAGACAGCGGAGAAGCCATCGGTCGGCCTTCAAGTGGGCAGCGAGATTAGGGCAATCCGTGAGCCGTATTTCGGCCGCCTGGGCACGGTGACCGCACTCCCGCCGGAGCTTCAGAAGCTCGAGACCGAGTCGCACGCTAGAGTTTTGGAGGTGGAGTTTGACGACGGCTCCAGGACGATACTTCCCCGGGCCAATGTCGAGATGATAGAGCACTAGATTCGGCGTTGAGGGCAGCAGCGCAACGCGCCTGGAGGCCCTCGTCGCCATACGTGTGGATGTTGAGGGTTTAAGTCCTAACAATTGTACGCATATTCGTCGAGTTCGTTTTCCCTGAATCACTACGTTTCAACGCGGTGATATGAATGGCTCTTATTATTCTAGCACCCGAATTCATTCGGGTGACCTGAGGACGCCGAGGCACTCCCCTCCAAAGAATCCCGTCCTGAAAAGGATGTAGGGCGGGCGGCGGTCTCCGATGCAGCCCCCCGAATGAATTCGGGGGTTAGGATAATGATGGCCATTTGCATCGCCTCGGCTGAAGCCGGGCGATGAGCTCCGGATATGTGCACACGTCCATAGATCAGAATCACCCCGTTGCGCACGTCGTTACAGCTGTTGTCCTCTTTCGGAAAACGTCATACATAGAGCCCAGCAAACTGCCCCATCAACTTCGAATATGCGTATAATTGTCAGG
>CBDVDH010000085.1:0-9385 GCA_965372715.1 uncultured bacterium
CCTTGTCGGGTAAGTTCCGACCCGCACGAATGGCGTAACGACTTGGGCGCTGTCTCAACGAGGGACTCAGTGAAATTGCAGTATCGGTGAAGATACCGGTTACCTGCGACAAGACGGAAAGACCCCGTGAACCTTTACTACAGCTTGGCATTGAATCTTGACGTAGTTTGTGCAGGATAGGTGGGAGGCTTTGAAGCGGTGGCGCTAGTCGCCGTGGAGCCACCGTTGAGATACCACTCTGATTATGTTGGGGTTCTAACCACGCACCGTTATCCGGTGTTGGGACAGTGCCTGGTGGGTAGTTTGACTGGGGCGGTCGCCTCCCAAAATGTAACGGAGGCGTCCTAAGGTCACCTCAGTGTGTATAGAAATCACACGTAGAGTATAAAGGCATAAGGTGGCTTGACTGCAAGACAGACGTGTCGAGCAGATGCGAAAGCAGGGCTTAGTGACCCGGCGGTTCTTCATGGTAGGGCCGTTGATCAACGAATAAAAGGTACTCCGGGGATAACAGGCTTATCCTCCCCAATAGTCCACATAGACGGGAGGGCTTGGCACCTCGATGTCGGCTCATCGCATCCTGGGGCTGAAGAAGGTCCCAAGGGTTCGGCTGTTCGCCGATTAAAGCGATACGCGAGCTGGGTTTAGAACGTCGTGAGACAGTTCGGCCCCTATCTGTCGCAGGCGCAGGATATTTGAGGAGATCTCTTCTTAGTACGAGAGGATTGGAAGGGACGGACCTCTAGTGTACCAGTTGTCTCGCCAGAGGCATCGCTGGGTAGCTACGTCCGGAAGGGATAAGCGCTGAAAGCATCTAAGTGCGAAGCCCACTCCAAGATTAGATATCCCTGAAGACATCTTGTAGATTACAAGGTAGATAGGGCAGATGTGTAAAGGCGGCAACGTCAAAGCTAACTGCTACTAATTTGTCGTTCGACTTGATTGCAACGCGCATAACTTTACGCAAAAATGCTCCATAGACCTCTTCCGAGAAGCAATACTCGACATAAAGTTTCTCGGCGGTTATAGCGAAGGGGGTACGCCCGTTCCCATTCCGAACACGGAAGCTAAGTCCTTCTGCGCCGATGGTACTGCCCTCTCTAGGGGTGGGAGAGTAGGTCGCCGCCGAGATTTTTCTTTTTTAACCGCTGCCCAATGCCTACTCATCAGGCTTGAATATACAGCCGCCGGATGTATCATTCCAATCAGAAAGAGGCCGTTGGCTTATTCACGCTCAGAGATAAAGGAGAACGCCTGCGATGCCCAGAGCATTGGCGGAAATGACAGAAGCGGAATTCGAGGCCCTTGTCCAGAAGACGGTTGATGAACGACTGAGTGTGTGGCTCACCCAGTTGATGGATGCCGTAATCGGCGCCGATGAGGAAGACACGGCAGTATTCAAGCCAGAGTTCGCCGAGTCGCTCAACAGATCAATCGCCCAAGCTGAGGCAGGAGACCTGGCAGACCTCCGATCACTTCGTCCGCGCCATGGTGACTAAGTCCATTATGGGTCGACCTGTAATCATGGAATCGAGTTGCCCAAGAATCTATTCGTATGTTGTCAGGACTGACAGCGGGCTCGCCCCAAACCCATTCTGGGGCTATTGCACTCTTGCAGTCTGCACACCAAATCATCAAGGGATCAAGGCCCGCAAGGGCGATTGGATTGTTGGCTGGACTTCCGCCGAAAGGGGCCCCAAGCTGCTCTACGCGATGCTCCTCACGGAGGCAGGGCTATGTTTCGATAAGTATTTCAAGGATTCTCGCTTTCAAGATAAAAAGCCCCTATTATCTGGCGATTGGATGCAGCGATGTGGGGACAACATTTATTATCTGCGCGACGGGAAATGGAAACAGCTAGATTCTCCCTTCCATCACGCAGAGGATATCGCAAGGGATACGGGCGATAAGCGCCACTACGTTTTTATATCGCAAGATTTCTATTATTTCGGGCGAGAAGCAGTGGAGGTGCCGGGAAAATTCGCTGCAATAGTGAAGAGGGGACGGGGATGCAACGGCCCTGAATTCTTTGAATCATCTGGATTATTACCGGTCTGCGCTCAATTTGTGGATTGGCTAAGGGAATCTGACCTGGATATACACGGAGATCCCTTTGATAGAGAGGGAGATTGCTGTCGGCGGAGTTCCAAATCGCGCTGTTCGGTTTCACGCGCCAGGAATCCGAGGGGGGTCGTCCGTAAAAAAGAAGGTTGCTGCAGTTGAGTTTAAGCGCGGAGTTCGCGAGGAATTAAGCAGGCAGTATTGCGCTGATCCAGAGGCGTTCCTTCGCAAGTTCAAAGAGCAATACGGCCATTTGCAGAAACAGAAGCGCGGCGCAAACACGAGGTGAGGCAGCATGTTCTGGGCTGGACGCGGCGTTCTTGGCTTATCTCTGGAGACGTGACGTCGAGTCCTGCTTGACACGGAGGCTATGGTTCAGTGGCTGACATCGATGATCTGATCTTGCGTCGGGCACGTGCGGCGCTTTCGGTGATCGCCAGGCAGGCTCGCGTCCGGGCGGCCTTTCTCTTCGGGTCGTATGTCGAGGGCAAGCCGGACGAATTCAGCGACATAGACATCGCAGCTTTCGTTGAGGGCGCCGGGCAATGGGATTTGGAGCGGCATGTGCGCGCAGGCGTCGAGGCACGGAGAGAGGTTGGCTACGACATCGAGCTGCACTTCTTTGCGGCCGAGCTCTTGGAGAACCCGCCGAAGGCGAGTTTTGCCGCCTACGTCCAGAGCCACGGGGTCCCCGTCGAAATGTGAGAAACGTTACGCAGCCTCATGGAGGCACAGCCCGAATAATTCAAGGCCGTGACTCTCGTGGGTGTGGGACAGCCTCTTCCAGCCTGCCAAAGACAGCGTCTCGCGCGACACAATGTTCCGTATCTGCGATGCGGCAATCACTAAAAAGGCAGGCTGGAAAGCCCGCCCCACACCTCATCCCATCCGCAGTTTGTGAATAATACAGGTTAAGATCCTGCCGGCTCACAGATTTTGGCCCGGGGATTTGACTGGCGTCGCGCTTCTGTGTCAGACTTGATACGAAGTCGTGGCATTTCTGTAAACCTGAGGGGAACTAGATGAAGAGATGGAGAATACTCCTGTCTGTTTTGCTGCTTATTGTGGTCATGTTCATTCTTTCGTTCCTGATAACGGTGATGGCGTCGCGAGTGATCCCGGCCAAGGAGGAACTGGGCAAGGCCAAGCAACCGGCGTCCATTGGCGCCCGGGCGCCTCGGCCAACCGGCGAATCGAAGCCCCACTCAGATTAGATGCGCCCGGCCCCGAACGTGGCCTCGTCAGAACGCGATGTCGCAGGAGAGCGTGAAGAGGTTATTGAGCGCTGCGCGCTGCGTTCAAGGATGATGGCCGCTTGCAGCCGGTTCGTATAGATGCGCGGCTGAGCAGGATGGTATCGATGCCCTATCCCGATCGCTGATGACCTCTTCTCTTGGACTTTGGACTTTGGACTAACACCGCTTTCGCGGCGGTTCTATGCTCGTAGCCGATGAGTCCGGAGAAGATGACACAAGCGACTGAGAACGGCACGAGGCGCGATGCTGCCATCCGTTTGAGCGTGGGCGCTGTTAGGCGGTTGAACAGGACTCTCTTTATGAGTTTCTTGGCGACCTCGACCCATGAGCCCTCAAAAACAACCGTCTGATCAACGCGGAGCAGCTTGCGGAGCTCGGGGCGCCTCAAGGAAAGCACTGCCGCGTCCTTGCCAGCTTGTTTCTGCCGAATGAGGAACTCATCGAGCGTCTGCGTGTGCTCGTGGAACGCCTCCGCGCGTGGCTCATAGATGATCGAGGCGCCTCCCTTCTGAAGCATCCAGCCGACATAGGTGTCGTCGTAATAGACGACGTCTGTTGGGAAGCCGCCGCCGTCCTCAAGCAGCTTCTTAGGGATGGCACAGTTGCCCGTGTAGAATATGCCGGGTGGCAGCGCACCGGCGGGTGTCGCGTCATTGAGTTGGGACTGTGCGGCGCTCTTGTCGGCCAGATAGCGGACGAACCGCGTTTTCTGGACAGAGGTGGCTAGCTGAACGGCTCCTTGAACAGCAACGTTGGCGCCCATTTTTTGGAACACCTTCAAATGGGTTTCGACAAGGTGTTCCGAGGCGATTATGTCGTCGCCGACGAATAGGAGGATGTCGCCTTCAGCGATATTCGCGGCAAGGTTCCGCGCCACCGCTGGTCCGGCGTGCTCTTGGGTCAGAACTCGCAGATTCGGGATTTCGTCCGTTGCTTTCGTTAACCAGTTTAGCGTCCCGTCTGTTGAACCATCGTCAACGACGATTATTTCGATCGATTCTGCTGGACACGTTTGACGCTTGAGCGATCGTATGGCCGTTTTGAGCTTCTCCAGCCGGTTGAACGTGGGAACGATCACGGATACGCGGAGGGAGCGATTCGGCATGTCTTTCAATTCCTATTCGGGGTTGGCGGTTTTGCTATCATAGGCGGACTGCTGATCCTGGACACACGACTTTGGACCTTCGACGGACCTTCGACTTTGGACTTCCGGTTTGACATACAGTCCTTGAACACTTAGCATATTTGGCCGTAACAAGACCGGCGTGCCGGTTTGCGTGTGGATGGAGTAGTGTATTGTAGTGCTGAAAGAGCATCACCGAGTAGTCCTTTTTCTCTTCGCTGCTTGCGATATTGTGGCCACCATAGGCGCCTTTATCGCGGCGTACTGTATTCGGTTCTACACCATATTTGAAGCGCCCGCAGGCATCCCTGATACTGGGCTTTACTTTGACCCCTTTGTTTTCAGCGCCATCGCCTTCCTATGGGTTGGGGCATTCGGCATCGCGGGCCTGTATCAACCGAGGCGGCTCAAGCCCAGGATCGACGAGTTCTTCAAGATCATCTATGTCGTGTTTCTGGCGGTGTTCTTGCTGATGGGCGCAGGCTATCTGTATCGCGATTACCTTTTCTCAAGAGGTGTCCTGCTCATCTTCTTGGTTATCGACATCATCGCAATTGCTTCGTTTAGGATGATTTTGAGGAGCGTCTTGGCGCACCTTAGAAAGGCTGGCTACAACCTGAGGCGTCTCTTGATAGTAGGCAGCGGAGACCTGGCAAAGAACCTCATCCGGAGGATAAAGGAGAATCCCTACACTGGTCTGAAGATAGTCGGCGCTGTGGACAACTCGCGGAGAATAGGCGAAAGGGTCGAGGACGATGTGAAGATAGTCGGTCGCATCGGGGACACGAGGCGCCTCGCCGATGAGTTTGGGGCGGATCAGGTCTTGATAACGCTTCCGTATTCTCAGCATAAGGCGCTCGAGAGAATCCTTAACGATTTGAAGGATACTCTGATTGACGTAAAGATCGCCCCTGACATCTTGCAGCACATCATGCTCCGCTCTTATGTGGAGCAGCTTGACGGCATCCCGATCGTCAATCTTACCTACACGCCTCTTTCTGGTTGGAGGTATAGGGTCAAGCGGTTGCAGGATTTGGTCTTTTCAGCGCTCGGGCTTGCGTTTCTTTCCCCTGTCTTTCTGCTGGTCTCGGTGATCATCAAGTGCACGTCGAAAGGCTCTGTATTCTATCGACAGAAGCGAATGGGCCTCGATGGCAATTTATTCACCTTGTACAAGTTCAGGACCATGGTTGATGGCGCCGATCAGTCGGGCCGTGAGTGGACGACCAAGAACGATCCCAGAATAACGAGGTTCGGGGCCGTTCTGAGGCGATTTAGCGTTGATGAGATTCCCCAGTTTTACAGCGTGTTAAAAGGTGACATGAGCATCGTGGGGCCAAGACCCGAACAGCCCTCATTCGTTGACGAGTTCAGGAATACCATACCGCAGTACATGCTGCGGCATAAGGTGAAGTCGGGAATGACAGGACTTGCGCAGGTCAACGGCTGGCGCGGCGACACCTCGATGCGCAAGCGGCTGAAGAGCGATCTTTATTACATAGAGAATTGGTCTTTGTCGATGGATTTCAAGATCCTGTATTACACTGTAGCTAGGGCTTTCAACCAGAAGAACGCCTATTGAGATGATCTACACGCTGACGCTCAACCCGGCGCTGGATCGCACAATCCGAGTAAAGCAGCTGACCTTCGACGACGCTAATCGTGTGATATCTGAAGAGCGATTTGCCGCTGGCAAGGGGATTGATGTGTCCCGGGTAGTGATTGAGCTCGGTGGGAGCACGATGGCGTTTGGCTTTGTTGGCGGCTACGCTGGGGCGGAGCTCGAGGATAGGCTTAGGTTGGCGGGCGTTCCGGCGGATTTCGTCCATATAGGCTCCGAAACGAGGACGAATGTTGTCATCATGGACCTTGAGACCAATTCGATCACGGCTCTCAACGCAAAGGGCCCTCATGCGACCCGGGTTGAATACGAGCAGCTGTTGAAGAAGCTCAAGGAGCACAAGTTTAGGCCGGGCTTTTTCGTCTTATCGGGAAGCGCGCCGCCAGGCGTGCCAACAGATGTTTACTATGAGATCGTCGGAATCGCTAAAAACGGCAACCTAAAGGCCGTACTGGACGCGGACGGCGAGCTTCTGAAGAGGGGCATTGAGGCGAAGCCGTTCTTGATAAAGCCGAACAGCCATGAGCTTCGGCGCCTCCTGGGCTCTGAGGTGGAAGGGATCGAGGAAGTCAAAAGAGCTGGGGCAAAGATTCGGGCTACGGGCGTTGAGAACGTTCTTGTCTCGATGGGCTCTGATGGGGCCGTTTTGGTGTGCGAAGAGGGCTCCTTTCTCGCCAAGCCGCCAGAGGTCGAGGCAGTCAGCCCGGTCGGAGCGGGAGACTCGCTCGTGGCCGGTTTCGTTTTGGGTCTGGACACCGGGCTTTCGTTTTGCGAGAGTCTGAGACTTGGCGTAGCTGCCGGCGCAGCTTGTGCCCTAACGCCCGGCACAGAACTCAGCAAGTATGAGGATGTATATATAGTCAGGTCAGATGTTGAAGTGACGCAGCTCGGCTAGCCGAGCTGCGAGAATGAATCTGTTTTGGGCTTTCGGAGGTTTTAGTGAATATCTGTGTAGTTGGTGTGGGATACGTTGGCCTTGTCACAGGCGCGGTGTTCGCGGATTTGGGCAACGATGTCATCTGCGTTGATATTGATGAGAAGAAGATCGAGAACCTTAAGAATGGGATAATGCCGATCTTTGAGCCGGGGCTTGAGGAGATGGTTGTCCACAACGCGAAGGACGGCCGGCTCCTTTTTACGACGGATATCAAGGAGGGCGTCGGGAAGTCGGAGATAATCTTCATCGGTGTGAACACGCCGGCGAAGGATGACGGCGAGACGGACCTCAGTTACGTTAAGGCCGTCGCGGAGAGTATCGCTGAGTGCATCGATGATTACAAGATCATCGTCAACAAGAGCACCGTTCCAGTGGGCACAGGGGACCTCGTAAAGGAGATCATCGAGAGCAAAAAGCGCAAGGACGTCGATTTCGATGTTGTTTCCAATCCGGAGTTTCTGCGAGAAGGCTCGGCCATAAAAGATACTTTGGAGCCGGACAGAATCGTGATAGGGGCCCCCAGCAAGAACGTTGCGATGAGGCTTCTGGAGCTTTACGCGGTTCTTGAACGACCGATGATAATCACTGATGTGCACAGCGCCGAGATAATCAAGTATGCCTCCAACGCCTTTCTTGCAACGAAGATATCGTTCGTCAACTTCATCGCAGACCTGTGCGAGCTGGCCGGCGCCGATGTAAACCACGTTGTCAAGGGCATGGGCACAGACAGACGGATTGGCAATCTGTTCCTTCAGCCGGGCCTGGGCTACGGCGGCTCCTGTTTCCCCAAGGACAGCAGCTCTTTAGCGCACACCGTCAAGAAACTCGGCGGAGATGCGTCGATAGTCGATGCCGTGATGCGAATAAACGTCCTGAGGAGTGAAAAGCTCCTCGAGAAGATCGAAAAGCGGTTTTCCTCGCTTGAGGGCAAGACCTTTGCCATGCTAGGGCTGGCCTTTAAGCCTAATACCGATGATATCCGAGAGGCCAAGTCGCTTGAGCTGATCGAGGGCCTGCTGGAGCGCAAGGCAAGCGTTCGAGTGTATGACCCGGTGGCTATGGATAACGTGAAAGAGCAGTTTCCAGACATAACATACTGCCAAAATGCGTATGAGGCGACCGAAGGCGCTGATGCCATGATCCTGGTGACCGAATGGAACGAGTTCAGGCTTCTGAACTTTGAGAAGGTCAAGCGCGTGATACGGCAGCGGATCATATTCGATGGCCGGAATATCTATGACCCCAAGAGGATGTTCGCTCTTGGTTTCGAGTATCACGGCATGGGCTTGCGGCCATACGCGGGTAGTCCAAGTGCCTAGAACTCTAGTTACCGGCGGCGCAGGCTTCATCGGCTCGCATTTGTGCGAGTTCTTGCTTGACAAGGGGCATGAGGTCATTTGCATCGATAACCTCCTGACGGGTACAATCGACAATATCGCTCACCTCAAGAGCGAGAGGTTCACCTTCCTCAAATACAACGTGACCAACTACCTTTTTGCGAACGGCCCCCTTGACTACGTTCTTCATTTGGCCAGCCCCGCTAGCCCGGTTGACTATATGGAATTACCAATTCAGACATTGAAGGTTGGCGCGCTCGGAACCCTAAACGCCATAGGGCTGGCTAAAGCCAAGAACGCGACATTTCTGCTCGCCTCGACCTCAGAGGTCTATGGCGACCCCGAGCATCATCCTCAGGAGGAATCTTACTGGGGCAACGTCAATCCCATCGGCCCGCGGGGCGTCTATGATGAGGCGAAGCGGTTCGCCGAGGCGCTCACAATGGCCTACAACCGGTACCACTCGGTGAGGACCAGGATAGCCAGGATATTCAACACATTCGGGCCGCGGATGCGCCTCAAGGATGGCCGCGTTGTTCCGAATTTTATATGCCAGGCACTGGCGAAAGAGCCTCTTACCGTGTATGGCGATGGCTCTCAGACCAGGTCGTTCTGCTACGTTTCCGATTTGGTGGACGGCCTGTATCGACTGATGCTCTCTGACGAAACCGGGCCGACGAACATCGGGAATCCCAGCGAGATGTCGATACTGGAGTTTGCAGAGAGAATAAACGAGCTGACCGGCAGCTCCGCTGGGCTTGTTTATGAGGACCTGCCGATCGACGATCCCAGGCATCGCAGGCCCGACATTGGCAAGGCCAAGAGAGTGCTCGACTGGGAGCCTAAGGTCGCCCTTGAAGAGGGGCTAAGGCTCACGCTCGATTGGTTCAAGACCCAGGTTGGGAACGCTTCCTCGGCGCAGGAAGCCTCGAGCGGCTGACATTGCCTTCGTAGGTGCTCTTGAGTATGACGAGCCTGTGTGAGGCAGGCTTTTCGAGGCTGGGTCATAATTCGATTGGCGAGGATTTCGTTGTCCATTCAGACAACAAC
>CBDVDH010000086.1:0-9007 GCA_965372715.1 uncultured bacterium
CCTCATAAAGCCAGATGGCCTCAGACAATCACGTGGTGATTGTCTGAGGCCATCTGGTTTAGGGATTGCGCGAGGGACACGGATTCCCCGCGTTGAAGAGGCTGTCCAATAAGTCGATTCTGGAGATGTAGGGGCGTGGTCTGAGACCCGCCCGTGTATGTCAATTCGTCGAATGCTGTATTCTCGACGGGCCGATCAATTAGAAAGGGCGGGTCTGAGACCACGCCCCTACAAAGGCTCATCGCGAGGGACATTATCTTTGGCAGGCTGGAAAGCCCGCCCTACAGTCACGAGGCTCCGGCGCCGCGGAAGAGGCCTGTTGCGTATTGGGAGTTGCTGCCGTTGAAGAGGCTCTCGTTGCGGTAGCGGTCGCGGAGTTCAGCCTTCTTGCCCAGGTTCCAGCTGGAGACCTTCGTAAAATAGCCCGTGATGCGCGTGATGCCATCGACGTTCTTGCTGTGGCAGTATGGGCACTCAGCGGCGAGGCCCCGCGAGGTCTTGTTGCAGTCGTTGCAAGTCGTGAACTCCGGCGAGAAAGCTATCTGGTCGTTGTCGGTGAACTTGAAGGCCTTGACGACGAAGTTCGCAAGCGACTCCGCGCTCGGTCGCTGCTCGCCGAGCCAAAGGTGCGAGATCGCGCCCGCCTCGATCAGCGGATGAAACATCCCCTCGAGGCGCACGCGCTCGATTGGGTTCGTAACCGAGCCTACGTCGAATAGCGTGGAGTTTGAGTAATAGACGCCGCCGTTGTTCGGGTTGCCCTTGACGACTTTTGAGGCGATTGACGGGAAGTGCTTCAGGTCGAGCCTCGCAAACCTATAGGCGGTCGATTCGGCCGGCGTCTGCTCCAGAACGAACTTCATGTTGTGCTTCTTGCTGAGTCGGTCGGTCATAATCTTCATGTGGGCAGTAACCTGAAGGCCGAACTTCAGCGCCCGCGTCGTCTCGTGCATGTGTTCGCCCGTGTGAGCAAAGACCATATCGTCAAGGCCGACCATGCCCATCAGATATGACGCCTTTTCAAGCCGCAGATAGCTCATCCCGTCCTTCTTCATCGTCAGAAGCGCCAGCGGGCCGGTCTCGCCGAGCGCAAGCAGCTTCTCGATGAATATGCGCTTCTGCATGTGCGCCTCGGCCGCGAGTTTCATGAGCTCGGTGAGCCTCTGGAACAGCACGGTGTCGTTGCCGCCCGCCTCGTAGGCGATTCTCGGCAGATTCGTCGTTACGTTCTGAAGCGCGGAGAAACGCATCCGCCAGGGCTGCTTAGCGTCCTCGATGTCCTCCGAGGTCAACTTGAACGACAGCCGACAGCACTCGCTGATCTTCGCCGTCTCGCCGCGATCAAATACGAAATACGTGTTGCCCATCTTGCTCGCAACATCGCAGATGTGACGCAGGAACTTCTCGTGGCCCTCGGTCTTGAAGAACTCGTCCGTTATATGCACAAGCGGCTTGGGGAAGAAAAACGGCCGACCAGACCCATCGCCCTCCATATAGATGTCGAAGAGCGCCCACACAAATCGCTGAGCATCCTTCTCGTATTCTTTATACTTCTTGCCGGTATATTCACCGCCGGGGCCAATCGCATCGACCTCGCGGAAGTGCTTCGGGACCTCCCAATAGAGATTCAGGTCGGAGAAAATCGCCTGGCCTCCCCTCGCAACTGCTTGCTGAGAGAACTCAAATATCAATATCTGCGCCAGCTGGCGAAGCTCGTTGTCCGGCATATCGACTATGTAAGGAGCGAAGAAAAGATTCACCGCGTCCCAGCCTATCGCCCCAGCAAAATGACCCTGAAGAGCGGCCGAGAACTTCAGCACGTGCGCGAGCAGAACCTCCGGATGCTTCGCCGGCTTGGCTATCGAGAGCGCGTTGGGCAGCGACAGGCCGAACTTCTTAACGTATTCCAACGATTGCCCGGAGCAGTAAGGACGGTCAATGAATCCAAGGTCGTGAAGATGAATGTCGCCCGAAAGATGCGCATCGGCAACCGGCTGAGAGAAGACTGTCAGGAGCGCATATTCCTTCTTGATGCTCTCCGCAAGCGTAAGATTCGTCGCCTCCGGCCCATGCGGGACGTTAGCGTTCTCCTTGTTCGGGTGCAAAATCAGCTCGTTGACATCGTAGAGCGGGACGCCGAGCCGCGTATGATAGCGCCTCGCATCCTCAAGCCCGTGCTCTATCAACTTGGAGTTGACCATCTCGCGCACAAGAGGCGCGGTAACGACCTTGATCGATGAACGCAGAAGCTGCTCCTCGACCTCGCGACCTATCTTCTCCGCCGTGTCCGCATCGATGTCCGTCTCCCTAATGAGAGCGTTGACGATGCGCTCGCGGCTCCATTTGACGACCTCCTCGCTCGATGTGCGAACGAACATCGCGATGTCCGTCGCCTCGCCATTAAGCGCCGCGGGGCTCATTTGCAGGTTCTCACCCCCGTAATCACGTATAATTTCTGTTCTACTCATACCTTTTCCCACATATCCCTGTGCTTCCAAAAGCCACTTTCAAGCACTTCTGCCGCCCGAATTCAGCTCCTCCATCAACATTATTTAGTATGTCAAGCGATACTACATACAAGATATGGGATATGTCAAGCCTCTTCGCCGCCCAAGAATGAAACGCACTCGGGTCACGCGAGCTCCAAATATGAACCCAAAATCAACAATATAAGCCTCTACACTAAGGGCAGTATCAATCATATAGAGCAGTATAACACATTCGCCTCGCCCTGCTATCGGGTTCCGAAGCGTCGGATGTAAAGCCTTGGTCAGCAAATCCGAGAGCACGCTGGCGAGATAAAGAGCCGGTTCAATGTGCATGAACTGGGGCTTTTCGGCTCCCATGCGCGGAGCAGGGCTGACGGACGGAGCGATATAGACATCCTCGTCGGATTGAGGCAACCTACATTCGATAGCTACGTGGACCTGAAGTTTTGCCTGGAGGGCCTGTGGCAAGAGGGTGTGGACCCGGTGATTGCAGATACTCTGAAGCAAAAGCTCAAACCGCAAATAACGCGTGAAGTGATTCATGGTAAGGGGTTATGAGGTCTATTTGGATGATATAGTCGGAGCGGCAGACAGGTTCAACCTCAAGAAGTGGGGCAATGGGAATTGACGAGATCTTGAAGGACAAGCGCGAGAAGATACTTCGCATCGCCGCCAAGCACGGTGCACGAAATGTGGGCGTATTCGGTCCTGTCGCTCTCGTCGAAGCGGACGAGGAAAGGAACGATGAAGAGTGAAGAACTGACTTCTGATGGGATTATGGAACTCCTGTGCAAACATGCCGGCGAGATGAAGAGCCGATTCAGCGTGCGAAGGATGGGCCTTTTTGGGTCCTACTCACGACGCAAGTCGCGAGTGAAGAGTGACATAGACATCCTGGTTGAGTTGAGCGAATCCACTTTTGACAATTATATGGACCTCAAGTTCTTTCTAGAAGAACTACTCAACAGAGAAGTTGACCTGGTGATGGCCGAGACCCTAAAGCGACGGCTTAGGCCTCGAATACTACGCGAGGTGATGTATGCCGAGGGATCATAGGCTCTATCTGGAGGATATCGTTGAGGCGGCCAACAGAATACTGCGCTACACTGTCGGGATGGGCTATGACTCCTTTGCCTCGGACGATAAGACACTAGACGCGGTGGTTCGCAACCTGGAGATCATTGGTGAAGCTGCAAAAAGACTGCCTCAGAGTGCGAAACAGAGGACGCCGGATATCGAATGGCGTAAGATCGCGGGACTCAGAAACATCCTTATTCATGAGTACTTTGGCATTAGCAAGGTGATTGTCTGGGACATAGTGCAGGGCAAGGTACCTTCGCTGAAGACGGCCTGTAAGAGCCTGCTGGCGGAGGGAGACTGAGGGCAAGTGTATCAACCTGAAGTGAAACTGCTCTTCGTCGAGCGGTACTGTAATCCGGAGAACGGTTGGCTTGTGTTCGTTGACATCGACCCGGCAGAGGTGGGCAACGCGGGGGGTTGGCCCAAGACCGAAAAAGCCTGGGTGCGCAAGAACCAAATGCAGGATAGGGGGAAGAGAGCAATCAAGGGATTGGAGAAGCTCGGGGCAAAGGTTGGCGGAAGCAGAGCCAAATGGCTCTCAGCTCTCTCCCATCAATTGGGAGCTTGTGAGGCCCCGGCGATTCCTGGCGATCGCGACATTATTGCGATCAATCCCTCCCTCATGCGGCTTGTGGTCGCGGAAGTAGAAGGCGCATCAACCGGCCAACCCGAACAGAAGATATATAAAGCTATTGGGCAGATTGTAGTAGCAGTTGGAGCGGTCGATCCAAAAGCCTTTGACGCGAGCTTTGTCGTGGCCGTGCATGGTGAACGGATGAAAAACCACTTACAGAAGGCAACGGCTCTGGAGAAGATAGGTGTTTCCGCCGTGTGCATTGAAAAGGACCGAGCGCAGGACGTATGGCTCTTCGGCAGGCGATTAAACCAATGTTGCGACGGGGCACAGGGTTGGTAAGGGCCAATGGCAGGTTACATATATCCGGTGCAAGATGGAGCTTTCATAAGCGTGCGACGGCACTGACGGGCATTGCTCCGCGGCCTTACAGCTCAATACTGCAAGAACAGCTGGCCCCACTTGGTCTTTAGGGCCTCTTTGACGCGCTTTCTGCCCTTCACGTTGTGCCAGTAGCGGCCAAGTCCAGCACCGTATGAATGAGGACGGAATTGATGTAATATGCTGGGCATGAGTCTGAGAGCGGAGGTCCAGTATGCCCAAAGTGGATTACGACATCCTGTGGGACACCATTGCCCATAACCTCCCGGACCTTATCACTCTACTGGATGACATCTTAGGGGAAGAGGCATAGTCGAGGTGCGCTAAGACAAAACCAAATGCCCCAAAAACCACGATATGTCGGGCGCGACAGCTCAATACTGCTGGAACAGCTGGCCCCACTTGGTTTTGAGGGCCTCTTGGACGGGCTTTCTGCCTTTGAAGGGATACCAGTCGTGGTAGATGATTTGGGCAAACCAGATCGAAAGAGCCTAACCCGCATTATTCATAAACTGCGGATGCGATGAGATGTGGGGCGGGCTTTCCAGCCTGCCTATTGCAGTGATTGCTGCATCCCTCGCATGGAACACTCTGTCGGGCGAGACCCTGTCTTTGGCAGGCTGGAAAGCCTGCCCTACACCGACGAGAGTCCCGACCTTGAATTATTCGGGCTAATACAGGAACAGCGCCTCCAGATACGGCCGAATGACTTTGCTCACGCGGCAGATGCGGGCGAATTCCATGAGCTTGTCGATACTGAAATCTCTGCGCGTTCGACACTCCTTCAGCGCCTCAATCGCGATATCCAGGCCGATCTTATTGCGGAACTTGAAGCAGTCAGCTACTGTTTTCTCCAGACAGTAGATGCGAATGGGAACCCCATCTATTGTGTGGGGCTCAATTCCCTCTGAAAATGCTCTACCACGAAAACAGAACACGCGAACAGGAGGATAGTCGAAAGCGGGGGACCAGGAATCTCGCCTTACCGCCAGCTGGACTTCGTGGGGAACCTGGGTCGTTACCTCGTGGAACGCTAGGGCTGAGATCAGGCATATGACAGCATCGTGTGCCTTCCGAGCCACGGCTACAAGGTCCGGATTCCCGAGTGGGCCGATGCTTACCAGGCGGTATAGCCCCCGTGACATCCGCTCAAGCAGCCCAGCGTCTCGCATAGCATAAAGTGTTCTTGGGTGAATGCCGAGCTCGATAGCATCCCTGGTGCGCAGCAGGCCATCCCGTCGCCGGAAGACAACCTTCGCCCTTTCGGTCTGTTTATCGCTGTGCTTCACTTGGCGCCTTTCCATTTGGATAAAATCCTCCACACTTATCAACAAGTGTGGAGGATTCTATCCAGTTAACAGTGGTTGTCAACCAAACTAAAGGCCCGGAAACGACCGCGGCATCAAGAGGGGCAGCTTAATACTGCAAGAACAGCTGGCCCCACTTGGTTTTGAGGGCTTCTTTGACGCGCTTTCTGCCCTTGAAGGGATACCAGTACCAGTCGTGGTAGATGATTGAGGCGAGGTATGACCAGGGGGCGAGGAAGGTGCGGAGGAGGAACTTCTCCGCGAAGTGCAGGGGGCCCCAGTAGATGGCCTTTTGGCCGCGGCTGGCGAGGGTGTTTACGTCTTTCTGGAAGTGCCAGTTGACCTCGGAGACGTCCTCCCCGACGATCTCTATCTCTTTGAAGTCGCCGCAGCCCAGGCCCTTCTCGTGGGCTATGCGGATGAACCTGAGCTCCAAGGGGTCGAGGCCCATCATGTGGGCGGAGACGGCGTCAATAGCGACGAGGTCTGCGCTCGCGAGAATGTAGTCCTTTACGTAAGGGATCATGCACCTGGGCCCCGGGCCGTCGCCGGCGAATGTACCGTCCATCACTGCGAAGAGGCCGGGGTGTATCTCCTTTTGAATCGTCAGAAGGTCAACGAGCGTCTCGTGTATGACCGAATGCGTCCAGTGCCGCTTCTCGTGCAAAAGGCCGCCGAAGGCGTTCTTCATGGCTCCGGTCATTGTGGTGAAGATGTGCGTCTTGACCGTCGGGAGCTGGATGATATTGCTGCCGATGAGGCGCTTGGGTATCTGGATGCCGGTTCTGAAGATGTCGTGCAGCGCTAGCATCTCGCCTTTTGGGTGGTATGTTACCCAGTCCTCGTTTTCGTAGAGGTGGATGTTGCGGATGCCATATTTCTCCAGAACGGGCTTGTGTTTGTTCGCGACCTCGCCCTTCTTGGCCGAGACCACGACCGTGCGGTTGTGGGCGCCCCAGAGCGATTCGGCGGGGTAGCCATCGTCCAGCATCGTCTTGATAACGCCCTCGAGCTGCCAGGGCGTCGTTGAACACGCAGGATAGAAGACGTGCCAGGAGATGTTTATCTTAAGGGCCGTTTCTTTGTCTTTGGGCAGATGACTCTGGTAGTTGGCCATCCGCATGAGCTTGCCGTAGTCATCGAGAACTGTCTCAGGTTCCGTCTTTAGAACGGCCACTATTGATTTCGCCATGTTACCTCTCCTTTCGACGGCTACCAGTGTATCGTCTTTGCGAATTCGAACAGGCCGCCAGCCTCAATCATCGATAGCAATACGGGTGATATCGGCCCGCACTTGATGGTATTCTTGTCCTTCCCTAGCGCCACTTCTCCGCTCTTCAGGTCGATCGAGACCGGTGAGCCGTCCTGCAAGGCCTCAAGGAGAGCTCTTGCGGCCGGTTGAGCGTTCTCAAACGACTGCACTGCCATGCCAGAGTTGATCGCATTCCGGAAGTATATCGGCGCAAACGACTGAGCCATAATCGCCTTTATACCAAGTGCGCCGAAGCAATCAACCGCCTGTTGACGCGACGAGCCGGCCCCGAAATTGGTCCCAACGACAAGCACCTGGTAATTCGACGCCACTTTCGGGAAATGCTCCCATCCGGGCAAGTTGCCGAATGCAAACTGGCCCATCTGCGAGACGTCCGTAACGTGAAGATGAGCGTTGTGAAATATCATGTCGGTGTCGATGTTATCAATCAAGGCGCCTTTTGGGTCCTTTATGAAACAGGCGCTGCCAGTTATTGCCTGAACGCCTGCCGGTTGGGAATCTGGTTTAGTCATGCTGTCATCTCTATCTCTTTCAATCTAGGGCAGGCTGGAAAGCCCGCCCCACACTCACTCTGGCACTCGAATCTCACCATAAATGGCAGAATAGGCCGCGACGACGGGGCTTGCAAGGTAGGTCTCTCCTGCTCCCTGCTTGCCGGGGAAATTACGATTGCCGGTGCTTATCTGGACCTCGCCCTTGCCGGTCATGCCGACCTGTCCGGCCGCACAGCCTGCGCAGCCCTGGCTTAAGATTATCGCCCCGGCGTCGTATAGCTTCGCCAGTATCCCTTCCTTCAAGAGCCGTCCGTAGATTTCCTTTGTAGCGGGGGCAATCCTGAACATAACGCCGCTTTTCACCCGTCGGCCCTCAAGAATACTCGCCGCAACACTGATGTCCTCGAATCGCCCATTGGTGCAAGAACCGATCAGGATCGAATCTATTTGCGTTCCGGCCACCTCTGAAACGTTAACGACCGAACACGGATTCCCCGGCAGCGCTATCTTCGGCTGAAGACTCGACACGTCAATCTCCAACTTCTTGACGCAATTCGCGTCCGCGTCGGGCGAAGCGAGCACGTCCGGGCGATGACTGTCCACAATCTTTAATTCGACCAGCACTTCATCATTAGGAGCAATCAGCCCCGCAACGCCCCCCGCCTCCGTCACCAGGCTTGAAAGCGTAATCCGGCCGGAGAGGTTGAGCGCATCTACTGTCTCGCCGCAGAAGTCCACAGCCATACCCAGGGCGCCAGCTGGCCCCAAGTCTCCCAGAAAGCGCAGCGCCACGTCCTTTGCTGTTACGGGATAATCAAAGGGGCCGGTTATCTTCACACGTATCGTCTCGGGGACCTTAAACCAGACCTTTCGAGTCTTGAAAGCAAACGCTACGTCTCGGTCGCCCATTCCGAGGCCCAGCGCGCCTATTGCCCCGACGAGGTTCAGATGGCTGTCGGTTCCGACGACCGTTGAGGCCGGAATACAGTGCCCCTCGTCAACAATCACGTGCGAACCGATACCGCTATCAACGTCGTAAACCCGTATTCCGTGCCTCCTGGCGAACGTGCGGATTACGTGCTGATTGTTCGCGTAGCCGACCGTATTGGCGGGCGCCTGACAGTCGAACGTGAAAAGCGTGGCCGATGGATCACCGACCGGGCTCTCTGGATACTCGCGCTCCAGGTGACCTACGACGTTTGCGCCGCCGAAATCCCGCGCGCATGCGAGGTCTAGCGACAGCCAGACGACGTCGCCGGCCTTCGCGTCGCCCGACGTGTGCGCCGAGACTATCCTCTCAACGAGTGTTTTCGCCAAAGATCCTGGTCTCCCTCCTATCGCTTGCCCCCCACCGATTGATGGTCGCATAAGATGCCTCGTATCCGCAGGGATTCATGTAGGCGGGCGGG
>CBDVDH010000087.1:0-8945 GCA_965372715.1 uncultured bacterium
GGCCCCGCTCTACAACCTCGTATGTGAAAGGTAAATAAGATACACTACACTAGCCCCCGAATTCATTCGGGGGAATCGGGGGCGCCCGGCATCCTCCCTCATCTCCTCCTCGGATGGGCAAACTCCTCACGCGTAGAGGCTCGACATCTCCTTTTGGACGATGATGCCGTCCTGAAGGTGGATCATCCGGTCGCAGCTTTCGGCGAGATCGAGGTCGTGTGTGGCGATGAATACGGCAAGGCCGGAAGCGGCCAGTTCTTTGAAGAGGTCCGTCATGCTATCACGCACCTGGGTGGAGAACCTGCCAGTCGGCTCGTCCGCTATCAGTACTCTCGGATTCAAGATCAAGGCACGGGCAATCGCGACCCTCTGCATGTCTCCTCCGCTGAGCATCCTGACCTGTATATGGTCCCTGCCCCTCAATCCAACCTCCTCCAGCTTCGATGAGGCGATGCCGGCGGCGGTGTTTACGAGCCGAGATCATTCCAGTATTATCATCTCACGTATCCGTTGTGTGTCATTTATAACACATTCAGTTCTGGGGAGATTGCAGTGGCTAAGATAGAGATTGAGCCGACGACGACGGGGCTGCCGATGAGCTGTGTGGTGGTCTCGTGTCATGAGTCCAAGCACGGGGGCAATATCACTGCGATCGCATATTGTGCCATCGTGAATGTCAAACCACCCATGATCGCAGTCTCTATCAGGCCGTCCCGCTACTCGTATTCGCTCATCAAAGGGACGGGAGATTTCGTGGTGAATGTCCCTCTTGCTGATCAGGCGAGGCTGGTTGACCTGGCCGGCGTCGTATCGGGCAAGAGCCTCGATAAATTCGACCTCGCAGGACTAACCAGGGCTACTGCTTCGAGGGTCAAGTCCCCGCTCATAGAGGAATTCCCGATCAACATGGAGTGCAAGCTGCTCGATGTGGTCGAGCTGCCAACGCACAACCTCTTCATCGGCGAAGTGGTCGCTCTTCACGCGGACGAGGAGCTGATTGACGACAAGGGTCATCTAAGTTCTGATGCTGCCCCGTTTCTGGTGTTCTACAACCAGGGTTATTTCGCTATCGGCGAGAAGGTCGGACAGTTCGGGTTCTCGAAGGCGAGCAGCGACAAGGGCTCTTGATGACGTGTGATCTGGTAAGGCGAGTATGACGCAGCAAGTATCTGACTTCAGAAGCGACACGGTAACGAGACCCACGCCCAAGATGCGCCGGGCAATGGCTGAGGCCGTCGTTGGCGACGATGTTCTTGGCGATGACCCCACTGTCAATAGGCTTGAGGCGAAAGCGGCGGCAATTCTGGGCATGGAGGCCGCGCTTTTCGTCCCGTCCGGCACGATGGGCAACGAGATCGCCATCAACGTCTGGACCAGCCCCGGCGACGAGATCATCGTGGACAACAGATCGCACATCTACCTCTATGAGGCGGCCGGCCCGGCGCTCATATCAGGGGTTCAGGTCTGCCCCATTGACACTAAGGACGGCGTCATACCTCTGGACACAATCCGCGCCTCAATCAGGGATTCTTCCGATGTGCATTGCCCGAGAACGCGGCTTTTCTGCATCGAGAATACGCACAACATGCACGGGGGCCGGGTCCTGCCGATCGACTACCTGCGAAGTTTGAGGGAGCTCTCGCTCCAGCGGCAGATACCAATCCACCTCGACGGGGCCAGGATATTCAACGCCTCGGCCGCAACGGGCATTTCGCCAGCCGAATACGCATCACTCGCCGACAGCGTGATGTTCTGCCTCTCAAAGGGCCTGGGCGCCCCAATCGGCTCGATGCTCGTCGGGACCTCCGATTTCATTGATAAGGCGAGTCGCGTTCGGAAGGTGCTGGGCGGCGGGATGCGTCAGGTCGGCGTCATCGCCGCGCCGGCAATCATCGCGCTCGACGAGATGGTCGATCGCCTCCATATAGACAATGAGAACGCGAAAAAGATCGCTCGTGGCATTGCTGACCTGGCTGGCATCGTTCTCGACCCGGAAACGGTCGAAACGAACATCGTGATGGTGCATCTCGAGCCGCCGGCCCCGTCAGCGGCGGAGCTCTCTCATCCGCTTGAGGAACGAGGCGTCTGGGGAATCCCGCTTGGGCCAGATACGATCCGGTTCGTCACGCATTTCGACGTCGATGAGTCCGACGTCGAGCACCTCATCGAGGCGATGCGGGACGTGCTGGCCGGATAGGTTCTCGGTTTCCGCATCCCAGTAATCAGATTGAAGGAGCATCCGGCTCTATGCATGCCCTATGGAGTGCGGCGGCTCGACGCCGCTTTCTTTGGTGGTGGCTTGACACCACCTTCTGATGGACGGCTCCTTCGACCTCGCAGATAGCGATTCGGAGATACGGACGTTAATCGATGCTAACCGGCGCCGCGTCAGGCCGCGGCAAGTGAAAGCGGTGCCGGGTCACCGCACTCCAAAGCACCGAACGGGTGCAAGCCACAAACCGACCGCGGTCGCAATGATCACCCGTTGGCAGGAGCAGAACGAGTTGACCGCACGAGGTCTGACGTCGTCAATCTGATTTTTCGGGCGAAGATTGCCACTTGACAAACCCGTCCGCCTCTATAGCATCAGGCTGTACCGCTCGGCATTTTGGTTTAGGAGTGCCTGAAGGCGAGCATCAGCCTGTGCTTGCCTTGGGCTTCTGATGACTAGGAGGGTTTCGATGAAGACCAACCAAAGCGCTTTGCCAGCCAGTTTTCTTCTCATCACCTTTTTGCTTCTGGGGGCTTTCCCAACGCCCTCAGGCGGAGCTTTTGAGCCGGACCTTTCGGCCTGCCTCGTCATGCGGCAGCCAGATGGCTCGTTGCCGGACGCGATTGACGACGATTCCCTAATTGTCCTCGACTACGGTTCGTTTGTGCTCGTCAACCTTCGACCGTCGGCCATCGAGCAGCTGGTCGCCTCAGGAGTAGTTGTCGAGGACCTGTCTGCACGGACACTTGTCAGACTGGGAGACTACGTGTTCGATCCCGTCGATGGACCCAGCTTCTTGCCCGCTGCCCTGCGGCTTAGCGAGGAAGAAAGGGCAACCTCGCAATACGTCATTGTGCAGTGGTATGGGCCGGTTAGGCGCGACTTTCTGGAATCGCTCGAGGCGGCCGGAGCAAGATGCATCCAGTACATTCCCGATTTCGGGATGCTGGTCAGGCGCGGGCCAACACCGTTGCAATCGCTTCTGGAGTTTGATTTCGTGCGCGCCGTTACGCCTTACGAGCCGGCCTTTAAGGTCGAACGCGTTCTCTTAGAGCCGCTCGGGGTCCAGTTGCTTGGCGTTCATCTTGACAAGGTCCCTGACTACGAACGCGTGCTTGGATTGCTGAGCGCGTTCGGTGAGATAACACAAGACCCCGTCATCACTGCCTCGAGGATCATTGTCCGCCTGCGAGCCGACACAGCTAACGTGCCCAAGATCGCCTCAATCCCTGAGGTTCTGGTCGTTGGGCTCTACACCGAGCCTCAGAAGCACGACGAGATTCAGGACCAGATCATGTCGATGGAGCTTGGCGATAACGGCTTGCCCACGGTGGGCTATCGGGAGTTCCTCGAATACGTGGGGGTTACCGGCGCGGACGTGCCGGTTGCCGTGTGCGACACGGGCGTTGACACGGGGACGGACTACGATTCGATGCATCTTGACCTGAGAGGTCGGGTCCTCGCAGTCATCGACTATGCGGGCAATTCCGGAAGAGACTACGACGGCCACGGGACACATTGTGCGGGGATCATAGCGGGCAACGGGGCGAGCGAAGTCAGCGACAGCAATGACTTCGAGGTCGGCCTGGGCATCGCGCCCGAGGCGCTGATCGTTACCCAGAACTACTTGGCGGATTGGTATGACGTGGCGATTGTTGATCTACTTGGTGCGGCCTACTCTGCTGGGGCGCAGGTTCACAGCAATAGCTGGGGCGACGGCTATTACTCGGAGCGAGGCTACACAACCACGTGCATCGAGTGGGACGAGGCAATGCTGGACGTGAAGCCGAGCGAGAACGGGACGCAGCGGCTTATCGTGTTCAAATCCGCCGGCAACGACGGGAGCTCTGGGCTTTCCTCACCCGGCGAGGCGAAGAACACAATCGCCATCGGCGCGACCGAGAATTATCGACCTGAGAAGGGCTGTAGCAGCATCAACAGCCTGGCCGATTTCAGCTCGCGCGGGATGTGTGAGGATGGCCGTGTGAAGCCTGATCTGTGCTGCCCCGGCGCATGCATTATCTCTGCGCTCTCATCAGAATCGTATCCGGGATGGGCTTACGGCAGTTTCGGCAGCTATCACGAGTATTGCTCCGGGACGAGCATGTCTTGCCCGGCGGCGGCCGGGACCGCAGCGCTGCTCGTGGAGAAGGTGCGGAATGAGACCGAGAATCTCCCGTCGCCGGCGCTTGTGCGGGCTTGGATGATCGCGACGGCGTTTGACATGCCGGACCCGTCAAACAAGCCAATCCCGAACAATGACGAGGGTTGGGGCCGTATCGACCTTTCTGCGCTGCTCGATCCTGATGCGGACATCCTTTACTACGACGAGGAGGTGGTGTTTACCGAGACAGGCGAAGACCATATCATGACGGTCTCTGTTGGCTCGATGACGGAGCCTTTCAGGGTTGCGCTGGCGTGGCTCGACGCACCCGGGGCACTCCACGCGCAGCCAGCCCTCGTCAACGACCTCGACCTGATCGTGACCGGCGCCGATTGGACGGAATACCTGGGCAACAACTTCTCAGATAGCTTCTCCGAGCCCGGTGGGCAGCCAGACCGACGAAACAACGTCGAATGCGTGTTTGTTGAGGCGCCTCAAGGACAATACCACATTCGCGTGGTGGCTCACCAGATAACGAGCGACACGACGCCGGGTACAAGCGGCATTCAGCAGCCGTTTGCGCTATTTGTGAGCAACGCGCTCGACATCAGTTCGAAGGCGTGGATTCGCTTTTCGGAGAGGGCGTATCGCTGCGACGCCGAGGTGGAGGTTACGCTAGCGGACCTCGACCTCGCTGAGGCCTCGAGTGTTACTGTTATGGCTGCATCGACATACGCGCCGGATGAGTGGCTCGAGGTGTCGCTCTTCCCGAACGAGGAGCATCCGGGCATGTTCTCCGGGACCTTCAATCTAACGCCCTCCGACGAGTTTGAACACGACGCCGTTCGGATAGCGCACGATTATTTCGTCGGCGCGCTTTATATCGACGAGGACGATGGGATGGGCGGACGCAGCGTAGAGCTGATATGCTATGCGCAGGCCGACTGTCAGGGGCCGATACTTCAGAGCATCGAGATCACCCAGTCCGAGTCCGGACGTGTCCACTTCTTCATTGGGGCCAGCGAGCCCTGTTCAGCTAAGATCGGTTACTGGGACGCAACGGGCCACGTCAATTACATCCAGAGTCCGCCGAATCAACGCAAGGAGGAGCACGACATAGACATCGTGGACCTTTACCCATGCTCAAGCTATTGGGCGGCTATCGAGCTTACCGATGCCTACGGGAACTCCACAACCTGGGACAACGAGGGCCAATTCTTCACATTCGAGACGAAATACTATGGCACAAAAACTTACACCGGTGGGGAGATTGGTGATGAGGACGGTTGGTATTCCAGCGCCTCAAACGGCGACCCATGGCGCAAGAGCACTCGAAGGGCTTATTCAGGGGATGCCGCTTGGTATTGCGGCAGCGAGGCGTCCGGCAACTACGGCAACAACTGGGACACGAGCCTCATCTCGGACGAGTTCGTCGTGACACCTGGCGCCAAGCTTCGGTTCGTGGTTCGTTCCGACACAGAGAGCAGCTATGATTACCTTAAGGTCTATGTTCGGCATGACGGTCGAGACACACAGCTCTCGGGGATGTCATTCTCAGGCAGCTCGGGCGGATGGCAGATAAAGGAGAGATCTCTTCAGGTCTATGAGGATGAAACCGTCAGAATAAAGTTCCGGTTCACCTCGGACTCTTCAGTGACTTATGAGGGCAGCTACATCGACGAGTGCATGGTTATCGCGGAGGGGGATTGCGCGTCGGGCATCCTGCTGACGGACAAGGACGGTTACACCTGCTCGCAGACCGTTCAGGTAACGCTGCTTGACAGTAACTTAGGGCAGGACCCCTCGACGGCAGAAGAGATAAGCATCAGATTGGGGAAGTTCCCGTCTGCTTTTGGGGTGGACCTCGCGCTGACGGAGGTCGCGCCCGACTCTCCCCGATTCTCAGGCGAAGTGCCGCTCTCGGCCGACGGGGCGCCCGGAACGCTGCCGGTCAGCCACGACGACCAGCTCTGGTTCGCTTACACCGATCCATATCCCTCCGATACCCAAGGCGAGACTGTCCTTATCACGGTTTATATAGACTGTGAGGCGCCTGTCATTACTAGTTATCAGAGCGGTTGCTTGAGCCCCGAGGTCGGCGTCGTTCGGTTCACTACGGACACCCCGAGTCGGGCGCATCTGCATTTTCTTGGCGCGGAGGACGCGGTGGTCATGCAGGACAGCGAAGCCCTTTCCACGGAGCACGAGATCACCATCACTGGCCTTGAGGAATGCACTGAGTATCAGTTTTATCTCGAAATGTGGGACGAGGTCGGCAACTATCGATTGATGGATAACGAGGGGCTCTATTACGCGTTTGAGACCCCCAGGGAACGTGTGGCCCTGAAGGACGACTGCGAGCAGGGCGAGGGCGACTGGGGGCACTACTCAAACTACGGCGCCGACCAGTGGCATCTCTCGAGCCGGCGGTCATGTTCCGGTTCTTTCTCTTGGTTCTGCGGCAGCGATGACGGGAACTACGGGGACAACATGGAGTGCATATTGGCCCTGGACCCCCTGGAATGGCTGCCCGGTTCAACCTTGACATTTCAGACCTTCTACTCGCTCGAGTCGGGCTACGATTACGGTTACGTCGAGGTCTATAACCCAGAGACATCCTCGTGGCGAACGCTGGAGCAGATCAACGGCTCGTCAGGCGACTGGGCGACCTTATCGATCGATCTTCCCGACTACGAGGAGCCTTCAGCGCTACGTTTCAGAATGAAGACCGATTCGTACACAGTCTATGAAGGTTGGTTCATTGATGACATCGCTATCAAAGGACTGTGGGATTGCCACTCGGGAACGCTTCTGCTCGGTCGGCGGACAGTCGGGTGCACGTGCACGCAGCTCCAAATCGAGCTCGTTGACCTGGACCTGAACACAGACCCCGGCCGAGTCGAGACGATCGACGTCACGGTCTCGTCAGCCGAGACGGGCGATTCGGTTACGACGACGCTCAGCGAAATGGACACCGATAGCTCGAGATTCACCGGCGCTGTCTTCGTGACTGACGAGGACAAAGACGGGGCGGCCGATACCATCCAAGTGACGGACGCAGACAGCGTGTCTGTCAGCTATTGGGACGAGATATATGGGCCTGAAAAGCAACCGCAGATGGTCGTTGAGGACGTATCGACTGACTGCGTAAGGCCCGAGATTCTAGATTTCGACGTGGTCCCAATCGGGGCGGCCGACGCGTTAGCGTCGTGCACGATCTCGAGAGCGGTCGAGTGCGTGTTCAGCTATGAATCGGTGGGTTCGGGACTAAACGTCAACGTAGCCGGAGGCGGCCCAAAAGAGCGGTTCTGTATATTGGTTAGCGATCTCGACAAGTGTGAGGAGTATCATTTCACACTCGAGTTGGTTGACACGGTCGGCAATCACGTCTCGGTCGATTGCGACTCGCCGGAGTATTTCTTCACGGCCGGATACCCCTGGGTCGAATACTCAACGGGCTTCGGAGACCCAGAGGGCTGGGCCACAGGCTCACTGAAACCCATCTATCGCCCCGAAGAGGACGTCTGGGAGTGGAGGGAGTTCGGGGGCGCCGATGACGAGGCCGGCTGCTTCTATGCTGAGATACCGGCCGATGTCGAGTCGGTCGATGCAGTCCTAGTCTCGCCTCCAGTGTGGGCATTGGGCGCCATGACGGTCTCTTTCTCCGAAAAACACTCATCCGGTAGTATTGATCTGGTGGTCGAGGCGGCAGTCCTTCCGCATAGTGAGTGGGTCGATATCACGCCTTTTGACGTAAGCCATCTCCCCGGCAACACATGGCACGATGTCGCGACCGTCTTCTCCACCAACTCCGAGAAGTGCAGATACCGCATCAGGGTGCAGTCGGGGCCGGGCGCCGCCTCCGCGCACGTTTGCATAGACAGTTTTTCGCTTACGAACGACATCGGGTGCGAACCCAGACTCGACATTTCCTGTAACGCTTACGAATACAGGGTCAACAGCACAATCAAGATGGACTTGCGCGCAAGTCTAGGCAATCTGAC
This sequence comes from uncultured bacterium, assembly GCA_965372715.1. Lineage (GTDB taxonomy): Bacteria > B130-G9 > B130-G9 > B130-G9 > B130-G9 > CAYZPW01. The sequence goes on from CBDVDH010000087.1 coordinate 8,321, forward strand.
AGGCGAGTATTTCTTGACCGCGGCCGCCATCTCCTCGAAGGGGTATCATTTCTATTACCCCAACTGGTCGCCGCTAGTCAGTCTCGTCCCACTCGATTTCACCAAAGAGGGGCCTCTGACAATGACGCTCGTGGACCATACGATCGAGACACTGGCGGACGCCATTGACCTTCAAGGGTATTGGCTTGTGGAAGGAACGCTCTACGACGCCTCGGGCAACCCCGTAAGCGCCGCAACGCAAAAGGGATTTCTGGTGATACCGCAGGTCGATCTCGTCCCGTGCGCCTCGCTCGCAGTATCGCCTGTTGCTGCTATGGTGCAGGAAGCCGTCTTCTTCGACGCATCGGCGTCGTTTGATGACGTAACTCCTGAAGAGGCTCTGCTCTTCCGATGGGACCTCGAGGCGGACGGGGCCTGGGACTCTGATTTCGGACAGTCGGCGATTCTGGAAATGCGCTTTGAATACCCAGGCGCCTTCGAGGTTCTCGTTGAGGTGATGGATTCCCTCGGCCAGACTGATATCGCCGCTCAGGTGGTTTACGTCTATTGATATGAATAGCAAGGGCTGTGCAGCGCTTCGTAGGGGCGGTGCTTGCCCCGCCCTATCCTGTGTGATCGAACCTAT
>CBDVDH010000088.1:0-7678 GCA_965372715.1 uncultured bacterium
AGAGGGCGGCTCGTGAGCCGCCCCTACATTCGCCAATAACGCAAAAAAGGCGCTACCGGCTGTCCGGCAGCGCCTTCGTGCTGAAATAGCTCTTTGAGAGTGCGGAGTTCTAAACGCTCAGAATCACTCTACGACCTTTTTGTCGGACCTGATCTCCACACAATCCGTCTTGGTTCCGGCCTGTCCACAGACCTTCAGCAGGCCCACATCGCCGTTCGGTCTGAACACCGTCTGTGCAATGCCAAGAGCGTTGGTGTCAGCAGTGGTGGCGTCAAACGTCGAGTTCTCTGCGCCCTGCACCGAGAAGTAAACCGTAACACCAGTCAGCGGCGCCCCGTATTGGCCAACCACCGTAGCCGTAATCACCGAGTAGTTGTTGTCCGCGTCGGTTATGTGCGTTGGGTCAGCGGCAACCGAGATGGAGGCAACTCTGCTGCCTTGGTCCATGAAAATAATCTCCACCGTGTCCGAGACGCAGCTGCTCTCACAACCGTAGTCGATGATCGCTATGACCTCCTTTGGTCCGGGGAAATCTGCGTTCGGCGTGTGCTCAGGATCATACGTGAGCCAGAACGACGTGTGCCTCAGCACCTCGCCAGAGATCCTGTTTTCGCCATTCTCGAAAAAGCCACCGGTGGTGGTGACGTTGACTAACACAGCCTCGTCAAGCTCCTCGCCATACCCATTCTTCACGTCAATCATTATCAGCGAGTTCTCAAAGGGGAATAGCTCGTTAGGCCTCGCTGTAACCGATAACGTGTAAGGCGCGGTTGGGCCTGCTGGCGAATCATCCCTTCCCGAATCAGACCTCGAGCAGGCAAGTGGAATCGCCAAAAACCCCGCGACGATTAGGACTAAACTTATTGTTACAAAACTACTGAAATCGGGAAGTCTAAAGCCTTTTCCCATTACAAGCCTCCGTCAAGGATTATTTGCTCAAGGCAGTTCATCACGGAAGATAAGGTGATGGACTATCGCTATAATACCAAAGTATAGCTTTGCTAACATCCATAAATGGGACAGTAACCTCGGAACCCCAGCCGCCGAAGTCGTAAGTCGTGATCTTGAAGGCCTGATAGTGCCTGATCCCAGGAATCAACTCCAGCTCAATTTTCTTCCCGTTCACCGTCGTAACAAGAACCTCCGAAGGCGACAGGACCTCTATCACACGAATGTCCTTGGCGCGAACCGCATACTCCGTTCCCCTGGCCAGGCCGTAAAACCTGTCGTCAGGATGGCCAACAGTCAGCTCGCGAACGAACCTCGACGTCCCGTTGGCAAGAATGCGCAGCCGCTTCCCGGAATAGACCTCACCATCTCTGGTATAGATCTTGCCGTAAAGCTCATCCCCATAAAGCAACCGTTTCTGATAGTAGGGCGTCGTATCAGTCTTTGCTCGCTGCGCAAACTGACAAGCGATACAACCAAAGACCAAGCCAATTATTACTACCAGAATTCCTGATTTTACGAACATCTAGGACGTCCCTCCCTTTGAATCCACGAAAGAAATGGATCGAATTATTTCACCGGGTAGCCCGCCAGGGGGTGACGGGCTCCCGGGTTCCCGGCCCACCTTACAAGGAGGTGGTAAGAAGACTCTGTTACTTGCCAGTACAATACGAACATTAATCATCTCGTTTCAAGCTACTCCTTGTCCGGCGCTGGCGTGGGCCTCGGCTTGGCTAGCCCACGGGTTAGGCCGCCCCCACCTCGGGTAGGAGACGGCGACTCCTCTGGCTCTTCCTCTTCCTCAACGATCACAAAGGCAGAAACACAGTCATCGTATCCATCGCAGACGCAGATAGTGTATTCACCTTTTGCCGTCCAGTATATCTCGAAATCCTCATACTCGCCCAGAACGCCCACGTTCGGGATGCCACCACCTCCGGCCCCGCCGGATCCGTCATCAATCCGCCAGTTATAGGACTTCGAACAGCCACCCCAGACCGTGAACCTCACCGACTCCCCGGCGGTCACTCTGGTGCCGCCCGGGCTTACCCTGGTGCAGAACTGCCCACCGAAGAGCACCGACGTGTTAGCCGTTATGGTCCCAAATCCCGCAGTCTGCGCTCTCAAGAGAACCCGGCCTTCGCCAGTAACGTCCAAGAACGCGTTTACGCAGCCGTCGCTGTCGGTCGTGCCGCTGACTATCTGAAGGTTCTGATCGTAATTGAAGAAAGCCGTAGCGGCGATATTGGAGAAACTATGGATATAAAGATCAACTCGTTTACCAATGACCGGCGAGCCGTCGGACTTGCGCGTCAGGCAGACCCATACGTCCGCAAAGCACCGATCCTCGTAAGGCGCCAGCTGACAGGGGTTCCCTTCCTCCGGGCTAAGACTCTTGAAGCAGATCTCCTTCGGGAGCGTCTCGTCGAACTTCAGCTGATAGCAGCCGGCGCCGCCCTCCTCGAAGACCATGTGCTTCTGCGTCCAGAATGCGGGTGGATCGAGGTCGCTCATGTTGCCGAAATCGCAATACTTCTGAGTGATCCTTGCGGACTCCGTCGATTCACCATGGAGGCAATGACCCACAATCGTTGTAGCGGCCTTGCCCTGATAATCGGTCACGACCGGCACAGTATTCACGCCGGACGCCGGGAATATCCCCAAGAGGCTGGCCAGCTCCACAGCGACGCCCGCGACAGGACGGTTATCGCTGCACATGACGTAAGCGCCAAACGTTGCCTCTACGGAGCCGTCCTCAAGGATAGACCAGTCATCCGCAAAGACGCTCGCCACACGGATCTTCCTGAACCGGTAGCTGATCGACTGTCTGTGCGTTCCCGTCGGGCCAACGTAATCGGCCCAAATGCTCACGTCCTCCTCGGGGCCAGCCGTATCGCGCGAAAGCATGACACTGGTCCACATGCGAGTGGTAGCTACGCCCTGAATATTGGTTACGACCGGCGAGCCGTGTCTTTCTATGCAGCCGTTCTCGCAGCCGAACGTGATATACGCTCCGCCGACAGGCAGGCCATTCTTGTCGGTCAGAGTGGCCCTAAGCTGTATCTCCCTTAGCCCGTCTGCCGCGGCGCTTGAGCCGTCGCTCGAATTAGGATCGTCGCTGACCGCGGTCAGCTCGATCGAGTAGTCCTCAGGCTCAAACTTCATTGTCTCGGTCGCAGATGGCTTTGTATCCGTGCCCAAACACGTATAGCTTGCTGCAACCACTGTGATCGGGCAGTCGCCAGTTGAGTGCTCGCTGTAGAACTTGACAAGCGCCTGGCCGAGAGCATCCGTCACTTCCGTTACACTGTTGGTTTGGCTCTTCGAGAACTTCACGCCAGAAAGGTGCGCCGTGAACAGTATCTCCTCACCCGCGACCGGCTCGCCATTCATCGTCAGAACCGCAAGCGCGCTGACCTCTGAATTGTTCGCCTTCGCCACCATCGGGTCAATCGTAAGCTGCAATACGCAGTCGTTCTCCTCGAAGATGATGTTGGAAGAGCCCTCGATGGCATCTGTGGTGCCCGGACATGGATCCTCGTCGGTCGTTCTCGCTGTGATCGTGCACAGGCCCGAGTAGCCCGGACTGCTGAATTGAGCTGTTGCGACGCCCGACTGGTTCGTATAGGCCGTCTCGCCACTCGTGAACACAACGCCGTCAAGCGACGCCTCAAACGTGACCTCGATAGCGGCGTCCACCGGTTCACCGTTTATTGTAGCGGTCGCGGTCACGGTTACGTCCTTCCCATCGGCCTTGGCCGAGGCGGGAACAACGACGGTCATGACGCAGACGTTCGTCTGGAATGTCAAAGCGGTCGAGCCCACAATCGCCTCATCAGAGCCTGGACAGTTGTAGCTCTCCGTGGTTGCCTGGATGTTGCACTTGCCAACCCCGCCGTCGCTCTTCAACGAGGCGGTAGCCAGTCCGTCCGCTCCCGTGTGCACCACTACCGTCTCCGAATCGGACTCGATGAACCTCGTTTTCAAAAGATCGGTAGAAAGCTGGATGGCGATACCGGCCTCCACAAAATGGTCGCCATTCACGTTTACGCCCATCGTTAGCGTGGCGAAATCGCTATTGTCCGCCTTAACGATGCTCTTGTCCGGCTCAATCACTATCCTGCAGTCGTTCGGCTTGAACGTTATGTTAACAAAGCCATCCACATCGTCATCGGAGCCCGGACAGTCGAGTTCAGATTTAGCCTCTATCTTGCACGGGCCAACATAGCCATCGCTCATAACGACCGCCCACGCCACACCGTTTTCGTCTGTATAGGCCTTCGCATTCTCGCCGCCGGTGCTCTCGAATGTGATCTTCCCCTCAAGCTTCGGCTCCACAACAACAGCCGAGAAGTTCACGCCAAATCCCTGCGGAATAGGATTGCCGTTTATCGTGACCGCAGCGGAGACAAGAACAGGCTGTTTAAGGGAACTGGCGACCGACGGCACCGCAGTTACCGTCATTTCGCACTGATTCTCGTTGAACGTAACTGAAACAGAGTCATCCAGGTTGTCTTCCACACCGGGACACTTCCACACCGCAACCTTACCGTAAACGGTGCACTCGCCCGCCATCTTACTCCCGAACTTGACCTTCACCTGGCCATTCTCGTCGGTGACAATCGCGATACTGTCAGCGCCGTTGGGCGCGAAATATCCTGTCAGGAACGGCGTATCTACCGTGCCTTTGACCAGAAGAACGAGCTCCACTCGCTTGGATACAACTGGCTTACCATTGAAGGTCAGGCTGCCGGTCAGCTCTATTTGCGAGGCCACTTCGCCATCAGATAGGGCACTGGCCTTGTCAACGCTGAGAACGAAGATGCACTCGTTAGGCGAGAAGGTTACAAGTCGGTCGTCGCTGGCCTTGTCATCAGCCTCCGAGTCACCCTCGCACGATTCGACCATTGTGGCCGTCACCCGGCAGGCGTCAGCGTATCCGTAGCTTCTGATCTTTGCGGTCGCTTTGCCCACGTCATCGGTATAGACGTAATAATCCTCGTCCTTGTTCGTCGCCGTGAAATAGACTCTCCCGTTACCTGTTATTTCCGTATCACAATCCAGACTGAAAACGACTTGCTCGTTGGCGAGCGCCTCGGCGTTCATCGTTAGAACCGCGGTCGCAGTGACCTCCTCCTCGCCATCCGCCTGAGCAGTACTCGGATCGACCGTGAGCTCCAGCTCGCAGATGTTCTTCTTGAAATCAATGTATTTGCAGGCGCCGGACATGTCGGTAGGCGTGCCCGATGGGCAGTCGAAATCGCCGCAATCCACGCAGATGTTGAACGTGCCCACGTCTTGCGCCCAAATCTGAAGGGCAACCTCACCGCTCGAGTTGGTTACTCCGACGCTGCCGGACACAAAAAGCACATCTTCAGCCGGCTCGCCCGTGGTCCTCGAGGCCGTAAAAGTCAGCTCCTGTCCAACGACCGGCTCCTCGGTAAAGACGAGCCGACCGGTGATCGTCACGAGGTTCTCGTTTCCTGTGTATGAGACCGTTTTGTCTGCCGTAAGGCTAAGGCTACAGCGATAAGATGGGTTAGGCACGAACCTTATCGACAGTTGGTTGCTTACTGTTCCACCACCACGTTTCGCACATAAGACATAATCCATCAGGGTCTCGCTCGTCACGACCACGCTAGCGATGCCCATAGAATCTGTTACCCCCTCTGCAAAGGCGGTGTTCGGCAAGTAATGATCGAGAGTAACATCCGCCTGCGCAAGCGGCACCACCGGAGGCGCTACCCGGCCCGGTAAGGCCCGAGGCGCGTTCCGGACGCCGTCCGCCACCGAACGCCGGCCCAGGTCAGTGCGCCCGGTCGGGCTAACACCGGCAGGGCCGAGGCTCGTAGGCCGCCGCACACCACTTCCGAACTCATCCCTAGTTAAGGCGCGCTGATTCGACAGATCGCGCTGCTGATCCACGAGAGATGATCCTAGCGGGAGGAACGTATCGGACGGTCCACCGTAAAGCGGCATCGTCATACCTGTGCTCTCTGTCTTACTGATCAGCCAGAAAACCACCGCCTCATCCGCGATAGGCATATTATAGGCGTTCTTAAGAGTGGCCGTTAGCTCGATGTTCCTGAACAACTGAGCCTGAGACGAACTTGCAGCCAGTTCGAGAGTGATACCTTCTGGTCCTGTTTCTGACTTATCTCCTTTGCCCCCCTTGCTGCACCCGCTAAGGTTCCAAACCGTCACGCTTATGACCGCGAACCCTACGAGAAGGAGCAAAGTTACAAGCGGACTACGCCTCATGCTTGAATTCCTCCTAATTGCGAAAATCGACCCAAGTCAAGCTCTTAATGGTAATTAAACGCTAGCAAAGTCCCAAATCTACCAAGAAACCACGATGTCCGCCGAAGCGGCATCGGTTTGCTCATCAAAATAACCGTCGGAGTCGAGTTTCTGATAGTAGTAGCCGACGGTTGTGGTCAGCGCCACTGGCAGCCAGTCGCCGCCCTCAATGGTGTAGCCCAAACCTCCCTTAAGAGTAAAGCCCCAGGCGTCGCTGTCGTTGATCAAGAACTGAGCGTACGGCATAAGCTCGCCCGAGCCATAGAAAAACGCACCGCTTTGGCCAAGAGGCACGCCTACTTTCACGCCAAAGCCCCCCCCGAACATCTCCTCATCCTCAGCAAAATCGCCAGGCCAATCCCCTTTTCTCCGACCAAATTCATACTTCTTATAATGGTAATCAAGGAATAGCGAGAAGTGAGGAATAATCCGATAACAAGCATCCAACCGAACGTAAGTCAGGTCCAAGCTGAATTGGTTGTCCACCGCATTCACATCGCCTACCGAATCATAGGCATCGAGGTCGCCAAAATATGTGGACACAACAAACTCAAAATCATCCCAAAACATGTCTGTATTCGCGATCTGAACGCTCAAGACCGGCCCAAAGAGATTCCCCTCGTAATAGACCTCAAACGGGTTGGGGACGTCACCAACGTCTGGATAACGGATCTCTGTATCGGTCAGAAAAAGCGTCTTGAGGCCCAACGTGAATGTGAACCTGTCAATACCACGCTCCTGCGCCTCGCGCTTCTGGCAAAGACCGATACAGGGAACCAGCAGAAGGCAAACCAAAATGAACGCCCAAAGCCGGCGTGTTTTCATCTAAATCTCCTTTCACTCTCTTCGCTTACGTACCTCAGCCGCAAAGGACGCTGCCATCAGCAAACGCAACAATGGTGTAAGGAATACTACCCCACTCAAGCAAGCAACAACTAAACCTTACGATCAAATACTATTTCGCAGACTCTAAGTCAAACTAGCATAGCCCCATTCACGAATGCCACCCACGCCTCAACCGTCCCACAGAAATCCCGGACATCCCAAATAACTGGACAGAATGGCTAAGGACAGATTCTCAGGTGAAATCTATAACACAACCAATCTCGGCATGTCAACCATAAAATCTGAGGTGTCTCCTCGTAGAGTCCAAAATCCAAAGTCTAACGTCTAACGTCTAACGTCCAAGGTCGCCGACAAGCGAGTCGAGCTCCCAAGAACGGGCCAGCAACGGGAGCCTCTGTAGCTCGCCCGGACGGTCGCGGCATGGCGAAGTCTAGCCTAGCATAGAATGCCGCGTGCCGCCCAGACCCAGCCCGTATTATTCATAAACTCGCGATGCCATTCGGACGCGACACTCTGTCACGCGAGACCCTGTCTTTGGCAGGCTGGAAAGCCCGCCCCACACCGACGAGAGTCATGCCCTTGA
>CBDVDH010000089.1:0-7015 GCA_965372715.1 uncultured bacterium
AGCCCAAAAAACCCCTTGAAAAACTTTAGCTGTTTTTTCCGGATTCTTGGTTTTTATCCCCAATCTGTGAGCCGGAACAGGTCATTAGGCGGCTCTATAAGCCGTACTTGACACCTGCCGAAAAATTGGTAATACTTTTGGCGGAAGCGGGAGCGAACGCATCTATTCGGCGGTACCCCGATAAGACGCAACTGTTCCCACCTCTGATTAAAAGTATCAGAACTTCAGCAGAAATGTTTAACGCACTCAAACAAGAGGGAGGCAGCATGCATCGAGCTGACAGACAATTTCTTTTGACGACGATCTTTGTGCTCTGCACTTTGGTCGTCACGCTTGCGACGATGTTCGCGCACGCCGATCACTTCTATGTCTCAACGAGCGGTAGCGACACGACCGGAGATGGCAGCGAAGGCTACCCGTGGCGGACGATAACCTACGCCCTAGAAGATAGAATGGTGTTTGAAAGAGACACAAATGGAAATCCAGGAACGGCTGATGACCCGCATATCATCCACGTCGCGCCGGGAACATACACTTACGAGACCGGTGCTGAGAACAACGAGAGTTTCCCGATCAACTGGTCCGACGGCATGCTGGAGCACGTTTGGGTTCTCGGCGACGACCGCGATACGACGATTGTGGATTACGGCCAATGGTCTGATGACCATGAGGATGACGAGGAATTAGGGATATTCGAGGCCATAGGCGTCTCCGGGTATCTCGACGATGTGACCATATCGACCCTCACCATTAGGGGCGGAGAAAGCACCTACGACGGTGCGGGTGTCTATGCAGCCAGAGCGGACGTGACAGTCCATAATTGCCTTATAGAAGGCGGGGACAGCACGCAAAAGGGAGGCGGCTTACATGTAGGCAGCGAGCATTACGGAGCCGGCGATCTGGTCGTCACAGGCTGCACAATTCAGAGCAACACAGCAAATCACGGTGGGGGCATCTCAGCCTGGCAGGGCTCAACTCTTGAAGTCGTGAATTGCCTCATCTACGACAACGAGGCTTATTACGATGCGCCACCGACCGGTAGCGGCGGCGGCGATGGCGGTGGCATCTACATGGAGAGCTGCGGCGACGACTGCCTGATCCGGGATTGCGACATCCTCGAGAACAAGGCTGAATGGGATCACGGCAAAGGCGGGGGCATATATCTCAAGGACTCCAGCCCGCACATCGCACACAACAATATCCGAGCCACTGCCGCCAATCGATGGACAGGTCCTGGCAACACTGCCTACGTTGGCGCCGCGATTTACATGATGGGGGATTCCGACCCGTGGATCTACGGCTGGAACGAGATAGCCGAGAACTGGGCGGCAGTGAATGGTGGTGGCCTTTACGTGCTCGGTTCGGGGTGCCAGCCACTCATTGAGGGCAACGAGTTCTTCAAGAATTGGGCGTATGATGGCCACGGAGGCGCTATCTACAGCAGTTTGTCAAACATGGAGGTCAAGAACAACTGGATCGGCTGGAACAAAGCCAACGGAAGTGGCGGCGGCATATACTGTGTGGAGGGTACCGGTTCAGACCACGTGATCTGCGATATCAACTGGATTCACAGCAATGAGGCCGACACAACGGGCGGCGGAATATGTTTCTTGAACGGCGATGCCAACACCACACTGTCGAACAACAACTTCTTCCGGAACATTGCGGCCTCCGGCGGAGATGGTGTCCACCTTGAGCAATCAGCCGGCATCTCGTTAGAGAATAACGGTGTCTGGGACAACGACGGCGAGGGTATCCGCGTTGACGGCGGAACCGCCACGCTGTTCAACAACCTGGTCTTCTCGAGCAGCTCCAACGATGACCAGGCTGTTGGGGTTTACGTGAGAGGTTCGGCTAGCCTTACAATTAGGAACCTGACCATAGCAGACCACAGCGATGCGGGCCTGAAGGCCGATGCTGGGAGCAGCGCTAATATCTGGCTTTACGACTGCATCATCTGGGATAATACGACCAGCATCGACGTAGGAGGGGCCACCGTAGAGGTCTTTTACACCGACATCCAGGGTGGCTGGAGCGGAACTGGGTCCAACAACAAGAACCAGGACCCGCTGTTTGTGGGTCTGCCTGGGGCTCTTGGGAATCCCGATGGTTATTTCCTCAGCCAGACGGCGGCAGGACAAGCTTCTGACAGCCCTTGCGTTGACGCTGGTTCTGTTAGCGCCTCGACGTATTTCACCGGCACCGATTACTGCACGCGGACGGACGCCGTGAACGATACCGGCCAGGTTGACATGGGCTATCACTACCTTCACGAGGGCGCGACCTACATCGAGCTCGAAGCGTTCGAGGCGAAGGGCCTCAACGAGAAGGTGCTCATAACCTGGACCACAGGGACGGAAATCGACAACGCCGGGTTCGACATCTACAGGAAAGAGGACGGCGGCGCCGACTTGGTGAACGTGAACGCCTCGCTCATACCGGCGCAGGGCACACTTGGAGGCGGAGCGTCGTATTCGTTCGTAGATGCGAACGTCGAGAGTGGAACCAAGTATCTGTATTACCTCGTTGACATCGACGTGAACGGGAGGACGACGGCTCACGGCCCAGTGAGCGCGGCTCCGTATTCACTTCGCCTTCCGTCGCTCCATGGGGGCGACGGAGGGGCGCGGGAGAACGCCGCGCCGATGATGACTAAGCTGAGCGTTAGATAGATCAATCAATAGCACGAAGAACAAACCGCTTCTAACAGAAAAAGGAGAAGAGTGAAGATGAGGACCGAGAGAACTACTTATGAGGCGCCGAGTGTGATCACCTTGGGGAGCAGCGAGCTTATTTCACAGCTTGGACCGTCGTTGTCATGCACCGGCTTCGGGGGCTCGGTGAGTTGCTAGGTAAGAAGAAGCTCAGCACCGCTTCGTAGGACAAGGAGATAACATGTTGATAAGAAGAGAGATACTGACGACATTCCTGTCAGTCCTGCTGATGCTCATCACCATCGGCTACCTTAGTGCGGCTGACTACTACGTCTGCGTTGGCGGGTTGGGCGCAGAGGATGGCTCCGATTGGGCCAACGCTTTTGCCAAAATACAGGACGCTGTAGGCGCCTGTGTCAGCGGGGCTGACAAGATACATGTGGCCCATGGGACGTATAAGAGCGTTGGCGATGGTGGGGATCAGACGTACCCGATAAGCATCGATACCAAGACAGGCGTTGCCATGTTGGGCTACGGCGAGCGCTATTATGGCCCGTGGCTTCAGTGCGATGGCCAGAGCAGGGTGATCGTTATCAAAGACTCCAGCGACATCGTGGTCAGGAACTTCAAGGTGTCCGACGGGGCCGCAGCCGGCGATGGGGGCGGCATCTACGTGAGCTACAGCGACGACATTCTGCTGGAGCACCTGGAAGTTACTGAGAACACGTGTAATGGAGAGAGTACAAACTATACAGGAAACGGCGGCGGCATGGCTTTCGATTACAGCACGGTTGACGTTCTCGGCTGTTGTATTTGGAAGAACTATGCCTTTGTGCACACAGACGGATACGGTGGAAACGGCGGAGCGATTGCCCTGTTCAACCCAGACCTGGCATCGGCCGACAGGGGCTACTACATCAGAGACTGCTGCATATTCTGGAATCAGGCAGACATTGCTGGCGGCGCGCTCTTCCTGTCGGGAGACGACGGCTACACCGTGATCGAGAACAACCTGATCCGCCAGAACTGCGTCAGCACGTCCGGTGAAGTAGGCGCAGGCATCCACTGCGACTGTGCGAAGAGCTACATTAGGAACAACACTGTGGCAGACAACTACTACTGCGAGGACGCTGCGAACCACGGCACTCCGCCTAAATGGGGGCATTTCCTTGATGGCTCGACGCCACAGACAAATGTGTATGGGATTTGGGGTTGCCAGACTACCACATTCTGGATGAAGGGAATCCACAACATCGTGTATTTCAATGGCCCTCCGACGTTCGATGACTGGAACATCTGGGCCCCCACGATAACCGTGCGATACTCGGACGTCGATATGGTCTCCACATCGCCCTATCCGGGGACAGGCAACATCGATCAGGACCCGCTGTTTGAGGGTGAGGAGGACGAAAGGCCGTGCAACTCCACGTTCTACTTCCTGTCCGAGAACAGTCCCTGCATCGACAAGGGGATTCCCGATGATGACGACCCCTGGGAAACCGGCGTGACACACTGCGGCTTGGTGAATACTCACTCAGGCACGTGTAACAAGAACACCCATTACAGCGTTCACCAGGATGGCTCCGCGGACCTCGACTACTATTGCGATGACGCGGATTGCAGGCCTGACGACGAGACATACAAGATCGACCTGGGGTATCACTACGATCACCAAGGGATGAACTACATTGAGCTGGCCTCGTTCGATGTTGACGCTCATGCCGACAAGGTGGTTGTGAAGTGGGAGACTGCGACGGAGATAAAAAACGCCGGCTTTTTGGTGTATCGCTGCGATGGTGAGGCTAGTGACTGCAAAAAAGTCAGCGGCTTCATCCCTGCAAAGGGCGCGGCAGTCTCGGGTGCCGAGTACTCATTCACCGACGCCAATGTAGTGTCAGGCGCAACCTATTACTACTATTTGGTTGACATCGACACTAGCGGCAAGTGGACGGCTCACGGCCCGGTCGTGGCCACAATCCCAATCAAGTTCGCCGTCCCGCTTCTGCAATTGAACATGGTCAACGGACTGGCGGCGAGGTAGTAGGTGATTTAGGGCCAACGCTTTCCTGTGGTGGGCAAACGGCGCGAATGGTCGTTAGCTGGTCGTGCTGATTGCCTACCCGTGGTTTTGAGAGAATTGAGAAAAGGGTCAGCCCTCAGACAGGATTGGCCCTTTTTCTTTTTGTGAGGCTGGTCCTTAGACCCTCGGTCCCCGCTTTAGCGACCTGCCTCGCGGGTCTTTTTTGAGCTTTGCCGCCGCTCCTGAAGCCTGGCCTCGCAATTGGGTGCCGGGGTCGTAGAGGCGGTGCTTGCCCCGCCCTTCATACGTTCGGTCACCATCAGAAGAGGGCGGAGCAAGCACCGCCCCTACAGACCAATACCGACTTGTTGAAGAACCTCTTTAATCGGCTGATGGGCCAACAGGTTGTCTGTTGATTAGGCGCACCTTCATCTCGACCTTATCAATGGGATTGTCCTGGCTGTCCCTCTTCAATGCGGTGATCTTATCGACTATGTCCATGCCCCCGATCACTTTGCCGAAGGCGGTGTATTTGTGGTCTAGGTGCGGCAGTCTTTCCAGACAGATGAAGAACTGGCTGCCGGCGCTGTTGGGATCGGGGCCCCTTGCCATCGAAAGAACTCCACGCTCATGTTTCGTCTCGTTGAACTCAGCGGGAATCGTCCATCCTGGGCCGCCTTGCCCGTCATTTAAGCGGTCATCGTCTCTGGAATTGGGGTCGCCGCCCTGAATCACAAAGCGGGGAACCACCCTGTGGAATGCCGTCCCGTCGTAGAACCCGGAGCGAGCAAGCTTCTTGAAGTTCTCAACCGTCTTGGGGGCAGCGTCAGGGAAGAACTGTAGATAAATCGTCCCGAATCTGGTCTCGATCTCCGCAACCTCTTCGAGTATACGCGTTTGTGGCATCTTCTCCGGCTGCGCCTCGTCCAACTTCGGTTTCCTCATCGGTGCAGGCTCCAGCGACCGCGTGGCGCGCACGTCAGTCTTGGCGTCGCCGCGAACCGTCCTAAGCATGGGCCTCTCCTTCAACGCCAGCTCAGTCAGTTTCTTGAGCTGCCTCATCTCCTTCTCTTTTGTCTCGTCGGCCACGGTCTCGAGCCTCGGTTGTGTCTTCTCTTCCCTTGGGGTCTCGAGTTTCCGCGTTTCTTGCTTCGCCGCCTGACCCTCCTCTTGCTCGCCGCAGCCAATCAGAGCACCCATGGCGAATGCGCTGACTAATGCGCATCCAAGGCAGGCAAAAACACGTCGCCTCGATTTCGTCTTAAACATCTCTCTCCTCCTGTTGGTTACCTCAAGATATGAAACTGTCGTATCACATAGTATAACAATTGACAAAGCAATCGCAGCCAGAAAAAATGGTCTTTCCGCCCGACAGAGTGATTTGCGGAAAGCCCCCGGCTCAGAACATGATTGCCGTCAAAAAATAGTCGGCCGCGATTATGAGCATTGCGGACGCAACGACTGCCGTAGTAGTTGCTTTGCCAACGCCCTCCGCGCCTCCTCTAGCGTAGAAGCCTGTATAGCAGCTAACTAGTGCAAGTATCAGCCCGAAAAAGGCTGCCTTGATCAGGCCGTTGAAAAGGTCATCGACGTCGGAATGCAGCACAGCGTTACGGGTGAAGAGCACTGGATTGACCCCCAAGAGATGAACCGAGACCAGGTAACCGCCCAAAATGCCGCAGAAATTGGCGATGCCCGTCAGAAGCGGCACCATGATAACGCTGGCCCAAACCCTCGGGACCACGAGGTATTTTATCGGCTCAACGGCCAGTGTGCGCAGCGCGTCTATTTGCTCTGTCACGCGCATCGACGCTAGCTCTGCGGCCATGCTCGAGCCAGCCCGCGCAGCGACCATCAAGCTCGTCAGGACCGGCCCGAGCTCCCTGAACATCCCGAGCGTCACGACGATGCCGATATAGGCTTCCGCCCCGACAGGCTCAAGCCCGTGGTGCGTTTGAAGCGCCAGCACCATGCCCGTGAAACCACCGGTGAGCATGACAACAGCCGTTGATTTGACCCCCACGAACTCCATCTGCTTCAACAAGAGACGCCACGGGAAAGGAGGCACAAATGACCACACGACGAACTTCACGAGCATCACAAGCACGCTGCCGAGCTGGTCGAGAGCCCTGAGTATCCGGTGCCCCAAAAACTCAAGAGGATATAAGAACCCTTTGAAAACCGCTTTCTGTTTTTCTCTGCTAGACAAGCGCTCAAGCTCCATACTGCACATTCAGATGTGCGTTCGAGTTTAACAGACCTTGTGCCAAAAACTCAAAACGCAACACTCGAAAAATCAGATTGACGCCGGCGGCTCTGGCCTTTTGGAGTGCGGCGGCTT
>CBDVDH010000090.1:0-6920 GCA_965372715.1 uncultured bacterium
GCGAGCCGACGAGATAACCTCCGGGACGGAACCGCGAGGCGTTGAGCGAGCACTCGATTGTCGGTCCACCTAAGTAGATCGGATAGTGATAGCCCATATCGACTATGCCGGTGTCAGGCCCGCAGTCCGTCCTCGTCGTGAGCTCGTCCAGGCCAAGCGCCTCCGCCGTATCGTTGCCCGCGTCGATGCAAGGGCTGTTCTCGCCCTGCCCCGCCGCCTCGCACGACAGATAGTAATCGCCTATCGGTCCGCTCACGAACAGTGGATCGTCCGAGATGTTGCCCTCGCCGGGATAGCCGCCTTGAATACAGGAGTACGAGAAAGGTATCTCCCATCCCGTTGGATAAATGGTGTCCCCATCTCCCCACAGTATGCAATCCCGGAATGTAGGAGTCGCACTCAAACAACATACCGCCCCGCCCATGTCATAGCCCGTACTGTTCCCGGCAATTGTACAATTCACTATCTCAGGGGAACACTCGGTCTCGGTCATGCCGATCAGAAAGGCGCCTCCATAGCGCGATGAGTAGTTTCGTACAAAAAGGCAGTTCATGATCAAAGGGGAGCTGTCCGCGAGGAAAATCCCGCCGCCCATTCCGCTGGTACTAAGATCGCCAGCACAAGAATTGTCGCTTATGATGCTGTTGCTTATGACGGTGTAGTACCCGTCCTGAGCGCCATGGCCCATTTGATCCGTGAAGCACTTACGCCCATACGGGGTATCAGTGCCGCTAATACCCGCACCCGCGGAACCACCGTCTCTCCTCCCAAACGCCTCGTTCTCGGCTATGACGCAGCCGTCAATTGTCAGTGAACAATTCGCCCATTTTATCCCGGCGCCGGCGCAGAATCCATCCTGGTCCGTCTCACCGTCAACAGTATTGCCGATAATCTCACAGTTCAAGAGCGAAGCGGATGATTCTAATAGAAGTATTCCTCCCCCCATCACGGCGTTGTTCTCAGTTATGGTGCAACCCTCGATCGTGAGATCATCGCCGTATCTGCACAATATGCCTCCACCTACTGCGGCAAGCTGGTTGCCATCGGCATTGCCGCCTCTGATCGTCAGGTACTCGATTCGAACCTCGCTAACAGAGCCGGCAAGAATGACATGATAGGCATCGCCCTCAGCATCGAGTATCGTCGAATCTGCCCCGGCGCCGACAAGCGAGACGTATGACTCCATCGAAATGGGGTATGGCTCGCCATTGGTTGAGGGGGAATACGTCCCGGCGGCGATGTGAATTGTTACCGGATCGCTCGAGCTGCCTCGAACACGTGACAGGGCGTACCCAATATTCAGCCAAGCGTCGCCCGGGGATCGACCGGTGTTGGAATTACTTCCGGCCTCTGCATCAACGTAAAACTCACCAGCAGAAGCCATTCCGCAAAGCAGAACAGCGGCAATACCGAACAGTAGCACCATTCTGAGCCTTGACATGGCAGGTTCCTCCATTCATAGAGTAGGTTGAAGAATGGCCCGAGAGTATTCTACGGGCCGCTGCCTTTATAATGCACAACTAAGACATTGCTGTAAAGGCAAGATTTAACAGGAATACGTTCCTGATTGTTAAGCCGGATCATTGAGGGCCGTGACTCTGACAGGTGTGGGGCAGGCTTTCCGAGGCTGCCAAAGGCGAAGACGGTCAGTTTCCAGGCTCCAGCGAGGAAGAGGAGGCTGACGACCGTGGGCGTCAGAGGGGAGGCGGAATAGACCTGGACTGAGGCGAGCCGCGTCGCTTGTCAGGCGGCCCGTTGTTTGCCCTGATTGTAGAAGGCGTGCAGGAGCACAGCGAGCGCGATGGAGTGGAGCTCGTTGTTCTGAACCTCAACGCGTGACGTGATGATCATCGGCTTGCCTGCGCCAACCAGAACGCTGCCCGTCTTGGCGTGTGCGAACCTTATCAGCGACTTGTACAGGATGTTGCCTTCCTCGATCTTGTTCACGATAAGAATGTCCGCATCGCCCGCGACCTCGCCTTTGACGCCTTTCAGTTCGGCGGCGGCTTTGAATGTGGCTACATCGAGCGAGAGCGGGCCATCGACTAGGGCGCCTCTTATCTGACCCCGATCGCCCATCTTGGAGACGATGGCGTTCTCCATTGCCGCCTCCATCGACGGATTCACCACCTCAACCGCGGCCATCAGCGCAACCTTCGGCAGGCTCACGCCGATAGCGTTGGCGACGGAGATAGCGTTCTCGATTATGACCTTCTTCTGCTGTATCGAAGGCTTGATCACGACCGCGGCGTCGGACATCAGAAGGAGCTTGTGATAATCCGGAATCTCGAGGCAGGACACTTGCGTCAAAAGACCAGAAACGCCCAATTCCCTCTTTCTTGCCAGAACCGCCTTCAAGAAATCAACCGCAGGAACCGCCCCCCGCATCAGAACGTCCGCATCATCCGTCGCGAGCATCTCCACAGACTGCTTGAGCGCAGAGTCGTATTCTGGAGCGTCAATCACCTCGTATGCCCCAAGGTTCACGCTGACGCTCCTTGCCGCCGCCTCAATCGCGCTCTTGTCGCCCACCAAAATTGGGGAGATGATGCCTCGCTCCCGGGCAAGCTCAACCGCCTCAATCAATTTGGCGTCCTCGGCACAGGCCAAGACCATGCGCCTGCTCCCCGTTTCCGAGGCGCGCGCTTCGCAGACCGCAATCATCTGCTCAAACGTTCTCATAGGCGTGTTGTCGCCAAGCCCCTGTATCCACTGCTCTAAAGTATTCAGCATAGTTCTAACCTAACCCTCAAGATGCCATCAATCGCTTGAAAAATCCGTATTCGCTGCTGGGCGACAGATGGTGTCGAGGCGCCTCGGCAGCTCTAGACCCTGGTGTAGGTTTTGGCCTTTTCCTCTCCATCGAGAACCCGCGCCGCGCCCCGCGCCAACGACTCCAGCTCCTCCTCGCCCGGATGCACGTAGATGGGACCCAGGAACTTCACCCTCTGCGATATGCGATCGACCAAAACCTTCGATTGAGCGGCGCCGCCGCCCAACAGAATCCCGTCGATCTCGCCTGAGAGGGCGCACGCTGCCGCGCCGATCGCCTTCGCAATCTGAAACGCCATCGCGGAGAAAACGAGGTCCGCCTTCTTGTCGCCGTCCGCAATCATCTGCTCGATCATTTGGAGGTCGTTGGTCTTGAGATAGCTATAGAGGCCGCCCTCCTTGACCAGCTTGTGCTTCATCTTCTCCGCCGACTCGAACTCGCCTGAAAAGCAGAGGTCAATCAGTTGGCGAACGGGCAGCGTGCCAACTCTCTCTGGGCTGAAAGGACCCTCGCCCAACAGAGCGTTGTTCATATCGACGATCTCGCCGCCCTTGAGCGAGACGACCGATATACCGCCGCCGAGATGGCAGACGACGAAGCTCGTCTCCTCAATCGGCTTTCCAAGCAGCCGAGCGCGCTCCCTCGCCACCGCCTTGATGTTCAATGCGTGAATGGTTGATACGCGCTCAATCGGCGCATATCCAGATATCCGGGCCACGTCCCAGAGCTCATCCGTCATTACCGAGTCGACGATGAAGGCGGGAACCTCTAGCTTGTCGGCGATACCCTTGGCAATCGGCGCGCCGAGGTTTGAGGGATGATCGCCGTATCTGGACACCTTGAGGTCCTCCAGCATGTCGTCGTTCACGAGATAGGTTCCGCCCAGCAGCGGGTGCAATAGACCACCCCGACCGACCACCCCGCGCGTACGGCTCTGCCAGCCCTCAAACTTGTCAAGAACATTCGTTATCGTGTCCATTCGCCATTCGAACTGCTCGAAGACAATCCGGGACGCCGCCACTAAGTCCCTGTCATGCGGAACGGTCTCGCGAAGAACGAAGCCCTGCTCGCCGAACAGCGCCACCTTCGTTGACGTGGAACCGGGATTCACCACTACGATCAGGTCTCTATCAGCCATCTACACCTCAATCCAAGTCCGGTTGAAAGACAAGTTTAGCCCAACATCCGGATTATCCCGAAACTCGCCCCGGCTTTCAAGCTGCAAAGGAGCAGTTTCCGCTGTGCGGAAACGGGAAAAAAGGAAAAAGGGGGACAACCGGTAACTTACCTGCCGCAAGGGTCTATCACGACGTCGGCTCCATGGGTCTCTATGTCGATGTGGAAGCCGCCGCTGAGGTGCACCCCCTTTGCCAAAATGCTCTTTCCGCCAAGAACACCGCCTTCCTCCTCCTCGGTCTGCCTCAGTGGGAAGAAGCAGTTGATCTTGCCCCCCGACCAGCTCAGCCAACCCATCCTGACACGAATGGCCACATCCACGGGCAGCTTCTCGGGGATAGTCACGGTCACGCCGCCGCCGCCGGAACTCAACCTGAAGTGCCCACGGGCCTCCAGGCTCAGCCCACACGCCTCGACGTCAATCTCGCCGCCGCCAGTCTTGGCATCAACCGAGCCCAAGACGCCTGACATACTGATATCGCCGCCACCGGTCCTGGCATCGATGCCTCGCGCCTCGTTGATCCTGATGTTCCCTCCGCCGGTCTTGACGCTGAGTTTGCCCTTCACCTGGGAAACCTCGACGTTGCCGCCGCCGGTTAATAGAGTAACATCACCGCCCAAGTCCTCGGCGTCAATATCACCTCCCCCAGTCTTCGCCTCAACGCCGCTGCCACAGTCCGTGAGCTTGACATCGCCTCCGCCGGTCTTGCACTCGACCTTGCCCGAGCAGGTCTGGACGCTCACATCGCCGCCGCCCGTCCTGACCGTCAGAGTTCCTCGCAGTCGCCTGACCTCGATGTCCCCGCCACCCGTCGTGAGCAGAACGTCACCATGACAGTCCTCGACATCAAGATCGCCACCGCCGGACTTGGCGGTCAGCCCGCCTCGCAGCCGCTTCACCTGGACGTCGCCGCCTCCAGTTGTCAGTTGAACGTTGCCGTGACAGTCCTCGACTTCGAGGTCCCCACCCCCTGACTTCGCTTTGACGCCGCCTTCGATGCCGTTGATTCGAATGTCACCGCCACCGGTTTCGAGCTCGACGTCACGGCCAGCAGGGACCTTGCAGAAGGTCTCGACTGAAAGCCTCGTGAAGAGAGAAGCTTTCTGAACCTCGACCTCACCGCAGCCATTGGAGGTGCTCGCCTCAACCGTCAGCTCCTTGAACTGCTCCTTCGCGTCGTCCAGCTCGTCCTTGCGGCTCTTCTTCACGACGCGAACCTCCATGAAGGGCTTGTCCCAGCGCTTGCAGTGGATGGAGCCCGACGCCGCGTCAACATCAAGCCCGTCCAAATCCGCCTCGTCAAACCGAACCGTCGTGACCTCAACGTAGTGGGCACCTTCTTTCTTCACCTCGACATTCGTCGTGAACCCGAGCACCGGAATTGCCGTCAGGAACATGCCAACAGCCGCTATAAGAGTTAGATAACACTTCACGTTCATTGACCTAACCTCCGATGATTTATGATATATCTATGGATGTCGTCCACTGATATCTCCCGATTCAATGAAGTCATCCTTCCCTTTCTTGAGCATCGCTTTCAGCATGGCTGCCAGAGGATGGTCGTCGCTCAAAGCGGGATCCCCTCTCTTCTCGCGTTAATCAAGAAAGGCTCATAGACATCATTCTTGAATCGCTGTTCCGACACGGCTATCGCAGGGAAAAGCTTGCTGTATTCACAGAAACAGTCTCCCGCAACGTCGTCAATGATGTGGTTGACCTCAGGCGTAACCTCATCGACAACAAGCAGGAGATCATAATCCGAGTCCGGGTCGTTATCGCCCCTGGCCCGAGAACCGTACAGGATGATCCGCTTCAGATGCGGGCCCAGCCGCTCGCGGATCGCCTCCTCGAAAGCGGTCAGCACAGTGTCTTGCGCGCTAGATTCTCTCATTGTTTCTTACAACCGTCAGGATTACTGGACTGGTTTGGATCTTCCTCCTGTTGGCCTTTGCTCGAGGCTCCGCTTTCGCCGACCTCCGGGTATTTAGGTGCCCTGTCGTTCTGAAGGAGCAAGAAGTTTATCGCGATGTAAAGCACGCGCAGCCGATCAAATCGCTTAAACCGCTCTCTGAAAACATACATAGCCCCAGCTGACACCGCCATGAGAAGCAAGTACAACACCCCAACCACACATTTGATGGATCCCCCACTGACGCATTCTAGGATGAAGCTCAAAAAGCCAAACGTAAGCAAAACTGCGAAGGCCAAAAACGAGCCTCGGCAATAATCCATTCTATGAAAGAACATGCCCACTTTCGCCCTGTAATAATCACTCTTTTCGAATTGTAGAACGTATTCGTCACATGTTCTTTCAAAAATGTCGTCGTCTTTATCGCCTTTCCTCGTGCGCCAGTCTTTGCCTAGAATCTGGTCAACTCTCTTCTCCAACTTCTCAATCATAAAACCCGGGACGACCTGTGCGATTTTCTTAGCCCGCATTATCTTCATCTTCTGCGCACAAGAAGTAACCAATGTCCCCAGGATGTACGAGATCAACAGAAACATGATAAACATAGGCCAGATAAGCTTGGAATAATCTGGCTCGGTTTTACCTGCAAGCTCTGAAATGAGGACGTTAGTTGTCAACTCCGGACACGCACAGAGAAGCATAACTATGGCTAGAGCAGTCACGATGCCAGGAAACAGATACCCAAAAATGTCGTGCAGCGTGAATTTGATCATTTCTTTCCTCTCCTTTTGATTCAAGGAGATTATTGCCGTGGAACCGATGCTTCGTCAAGGGACTTAAGCAAGGAGTCTCCACGATGGTCTGTCCTGGGTCTTGCACTGGCGCTGGCTGGCTCAACTCAGGTGGCCGTGGCCCATGAGACCTCGGCGATCTGACGGCGAGATACTGACTGCTTGCAGGCGATCTCTCAATGCCCTGAAAGGGCATAACGTAGGTAGCCGTAGGTTTCAACCTACGGATCGAAACAGAAAGCCAAGAAACCCCTAAGGCGTCGGACAATC
>CBDVDH010000091.1:0-6499 GCA_965372715.1 uncultured bacterium
GGCCCGGGGGGGGCGGCCCCCCCCCCCCCCCACTTCTCCTCCCCCCCCCTCCCCCGGGGGCGCCCCCCCCCCCGCCCCTACAGAACCTCCCCGCCCTCCAACAGCCGCAATGATGTTGTCAGCTTTGATTACGATTCCCGATTTGCGCCTCGCCGGACCCGATAGAGCCCCTTATTCTGGCGCGGCGTACAGCTCCACGTCCTCCTGGTCGGCATCGGCGACGAGGAGCATGGCGTCCGGATTGCCCACGATGCGGGACACGTCGGCAAATGGGACGTCGAGCTTGTAGCCGCCGAAATCGGGGCCGATGAAGATGACCGTGCGGTGAGGCGCCTGGCCCGACTTGGGATACACGTCTATTGGATAGGGTAGGGCATATCCGCCCGGCGTGATTTGTGCGGACAAGGATACCGTGGCGCGCTTCCCCTTCGTCGTCACGTCGGTGACCTCGACCTGCACGCCAGGCAGATCGCCCGTGTGCACGTAGAGCCTGAAGAAATCAGAGAGGTCATGCCCGATGGCCTTTTCAAAAAGCCTTTTGAGGCCGGCTTCAGTGAGACCCACCTTCTGCGACTCTTGCTGAAATTGCTTGAGCGTGGCGAAGAAGTGCCGGTCGTTGTTAGTCGCCATCCGGAGCATGTGGTAGATATACGCTCCCTTAATGTGATATAATCTGATCCCTCCACTTGGCGGGCCCATTCTGAACCCGGCTGAGATCGGCGCCTGAGCTTCAAACTGCCTCGTCCAGGCGGCCATCTGCTTAGATGATTCTACGAGGAGGGGCTTGCGCATGTTGAGGTCCTCGTTAAACAGCATGTTGAAGTAAACAGCCGTCCCCTCGTGCAGCCAGACGTCGTCATAATCCAACATTGTCGCCGCGTTTCCCCACCATTGATGTGAGACTTCGTGGCTGAGCAACCACCACATATAAGTCGCATCCACCATATCGGTCATCGTGAGCATTGTGGGCCAGCTTATGCTGCCAATATCGCCCGGCGTCGCCTCTACCATTGCGAATCGCTTGTATGGGTACTTGCCGCAGTATTTCTCGGCCCAAGGGACGACAAGGCTAAAGGCGCTAAGCCACTTTTTGCCGACGGCTTCCCCGGAGCGGGTGAATACGACAAGTTTAGGCTCGAACTCATCTTCAACGAACTTCTCGAATCTCCCAACTATGATAGATGGCATTGTATGGGAGAAGTCCGTCCTATAGCGCCACACGGTCGTGTCGTTTACGGTTTCAGGCTCCTCGGGATAGCCCTGGGCCACGGCGGTGAAACCGGTGGGAGCAGTTACGCGGAAATCCAACGTGCAGGCCGAGTCCGGCTCGGCTCTCAGGCGTGCGAATGGATACCACGTGCAGAAACCGCCGAGTGTGAATCCCTCTTCACAGAAAGAGGCCCAATAGCCCTCGCGCAGCGTCTCAATCGCGTAAGTGTCATCATAATCAATAGTGTATTCAATGGACGCGTCCGCTTCGCCGCCAGTTACGGCGGTCTTAGGCGCCGACAGCTCAACGAAGCCCTCGCCAGAAGCGGGTCGATTATCGATTATGATGGCGGAGCTGATTGAGTCATTCAATGCGAGCTTCCCTTGAGTGAAGGACGTCTCCTCCCCGTTTATCCGGCATCTCTTGACCTTGCAGACAGGATTAAGGAGAAATCGGATATCCTGTCCGGATTTTACGCCGGATACAGAGATCATGCAGTTTATCGCCACTCTGAGCTGGTCGGGAAGCCAAGTCACGTCGAAGGCGTAGTGCGTGGGATCCGGAATGGTCCACTTGTGCGAAACGCCGGCCTTCTCCCAGAAAGAGACTAGCGCGCCAGTCTCGGGGCTTGTCATCACGACCGCCCGGATATCACGTTCGCCAGCGAAACAGAAGCCAAAGGCGCCGGGTTTCTCCGTCTGAACAGCCAACAACGGATACTCATAGCCCTTATATGGCGCCAAGCCCTCGAAGGCTTCCTCCTCGTTAAATGGATAAGCGGATTTCGCGCAACCTCTCAGAAATTCCGCCAGAGGTTCCGAGGCCCGTTTCCCGAGCTTGCGTTTTGAGGCCTTCTCTAGCTCATCTATTTGACGCCCCAGCTTCTTGACCTGATCTGATTCTCGCGTAGCCTCATTAAATGGGCGGGCAAGGAAGACACGGGACAGCTTAATCGGCTCGTTAGGATTCGAGATGAAATCGAGGAGCATCCTGCGAGACTCGTCGGATGTTGGCTCGAGTCGGAGTTCGCCCTCGCCATCGAATAGCGCTCCCAACCGATGATCGCCGACATCAATGACATACGCTTGGGAAGCATGGAACGACATGCGGACGCCGCAAAGACTGAGCGATAGATCCTTCTTCCCGTCTTTAGCCCGAAAGATTCTCGGTCGGAAGTAATCCTCGGTCGATTCCACCGAGGCGCTGGCGAGCGTCATCGCGTCTTCTTTCCTGGACAGGCCAACCTCCAGCGCGATGCGCCTCACGCCTTCGTCGGACTTGGCGTAAACCTCCATCAGATGCGGCCAGCTGTCAGCGGTCACGGCAATACATGGGACCCGATGGCATCGAACGGTCGGCGAGGTGGCAAGCTTCTCAGGTAACGCCCGCAGGACTTCCGTAAGATCGGCGGTGACGGACACCGACGGTGGTTCACAGAACATGTCTTTGCAGATTCGAGCCACCTCATCCCGTAGCGATTCGGTCAGAGTTTTTCGTAATGCTCGCTCGTCAACAAGCATGATGCTCTCCTCTTCGTGTGTTGGCGCAAGGGCCTCTCGAGCTGCCATCCCGTTCACGGCGAGAAGCAGCACTGTCAAAGCCAAGTATCCCAAACGGTAAGTCAGATGAGCGCCTTGAAGAATCTTCATAAGCCAAGCCTCCTATCAATGTTCGCTCTGGAAAGACCTGGAAAGGAGGTTAACCGAGGCAGCCGGCCTATTCAAATCATAGGAGGGCTTCAAGAGAACCGACAGCGAGGCCCCCGGATGCAGGCGCGCGTGTTGGATTTGCCCAAGTCATCCTTAGAAAGGAGGTGATCCAGCCGCAGGTTCTCCTACAGCTACCTTGTTACGACTTCGCCCCAATCGCTGGTCATACCGTCGGCATCGAATGGACTACCAGTCCAACGGCCACGGTGTATAGACGCTTGCTCCGTCGCGGTGAAGTATCCAGATGTCGCCGTTGGGGGCGCTCTTCAAACGATATATCCAGTTGGAGATTGGAATCTGCGTCTCGTCGAGGTCTTCCCAATATCCTTCGCCATAGCCGTATAGCGGCCATGTGCAGTAGCGAGCGATGCCCTGATGCAGCAGGAGGTCGCCGAATTCTCCGTATCTTTTGATGGGGCATTTCGCGACCCAGACAAAACCGGAGTCGTCCGCGAGAATAGGTGGCATAAGGTCATCGTCACGCCCAGACGGCTCATACCAGACTCCGTCTTCGTTTATGCGACATAGGCCCTTGTCGGTCAAGGCCCAGATGTTGCCATCAATGCCCATGTCGATGGGGATGTCTAACACCTCCTGTTCGTCCCCGTAGAATCCGCGGCAGAACTCGATGAAATGGCCCCCGCCGGGAAGCTCTCCCTCGTATTCGATCCAGTTCTCGCCATCGTACCCGCCAAGGCCAGCAACGAAGTAGTAGTAGTCGTAGATCGGGTCTGACCTGGCTGTCTCGATGAGCCACTTCACCCACACGGTCCCACTTGCCTCATCCACCATCCACACGTCGGTCTGCGGCTCGCTTTCACACAGCACCTCGTAATGTGCCTCGACCGCTTCCTTGATCCCATCGAACTTCGTCACGCTCGAGGCCCCTCCAACGAATACAGGATCACGTGTGCCGGTCCCTGTCGCAGCGTGGAACCACCAGTTGTCAGCCGAATCCCGCGCCATCGAGGTGAACGGATCCCACCTAGTATCCGTCTCGAGGAAAAACCTCTCCCACGTCTCCTCATTTCTCAAGTGATACAGGTAAAATCCCTTGGTTGATTCTGTGTCTTGCTCGCCCGGCTCAGCATAGGCCCACAGGCCAGATGAATCCGCGAATAGAGATTCGGCAAAGCCGCGAGACCAACCCTCGTAGTCCGGGTCCCAGATGGCGATGTCGGACACCGATGACCAGGCGCCTCCGCTCATCTGGGCGATTCTCTGATAGTCAAGGGTGTAACTGCTCTCTGCAAACATGACATAAACATCATTGCCATGGAATGCGACAGCCTTCGCAGTGAGAGGGCCCACCTGAGGCGCGTTGAGGGGCACTGGCGTCCAATCGAGGCCGTTGAAGCGGTAAACACCTGTCTCTGGATCGCCCATGAAGATCTCGCCGTCGTCAGATACCGTGAAACAGGGATCTCTCCACGTTTCAGGCGCGTCGAGGCCGCTCCACATCTCGCCGTCCCAACTGTACAACCTGTTGCGGTCCAGGTCTTGGAGATGCTCTCTCGGAACCTGAGCATGGACCCGCACCTTGCCGGCGGCCTCAAAGACGCGCATGACGTGAATTTCATCGAACTCAGGGACGGATTCCCAAGCATCGTCGCCGTATGTCCACAATCCCGGATGGCGATCAAACAAGCCCAAACGCGTGTTGGCGGGCCAGGACCACATAACACCATCGGACGATATGAATATCTCACTAGAAACGCTATCGGCCAAATATGTCCATTCCCCATCGGAGTACTGCCAGAGCGCCGAATATGAATCCTCCCATGATGGCTCTCGAAAAGAGATATGGGCGCATATTCCGCCGCTAGGGATATCGCATATTCCGTAAGCTAGGCTATAGACAGCGTTGTTCGTGGGCAGTTCCATCTCCTCAATCTCGCCAGACGGGGATATCCTGATAATCTCACGACTCACTTCCTTCCAGAAGAATCCTGTATACTCATGATAGACAGAATATTGACGATCGGGGGCAAACGCATAGACCGCGTCGTCCCATTCAGAATAGATGACCCGTGAGAAGCAATTATTTGCTCTATATCCCCAATCGCAATCATCGCCCGGATATTTCTCAGGCCAGTATGGAGTCCAAGACGCGCCGTCGAAGCACGAAAAACCTCCCCATTCGGTTACATATCCATGCGAGCCAGTATGGGACTCTCCGAGCGCGGCCCAGATGTTGCCGCTCCCGTCGAGGCAGAAGTCGTTCACCTCGCTGCTGGCAAGTCCATCGGAGACGCCCCACTTGCGGATCGAGCCTGAGGTCAAATCCAGCGCAACCACACCGCCACGCATGGTTCCCATGAAAAGCTCGTCGTCCCTAACCAAGAGCGTGTTGACCGCGCGGTAATCCGCGTAAGTTCTCCAGCATTCAAAGCCAACGTCCATCCGCCATGTGTCGTGGGCAATGATGTCAGCTGTCCCGGCGTGAGTGATCACAATCGCCCATCTATAGGTTCCTGAAGGCGCGCTCTCGGGTATTTCAATGGTAAGTAGTGGCCTTACGCCAGTGCTGGCGCCAAGCGGGAGATAGACCCCCGAGGCGAATGGCTCGGCGCTGCCATTCGGAAAATAGAAGATATCTCCGGAGGGCAGAATAAGCTCAAAATAGACATCAACCGTTACAGCGTCGCCCTCATTCGCGAACGACAATGATACCGTCGTCTCATCGCCCCAGCAGAGCCAGTCCGGTGAGGCCCGCAAGTCGAGTCCGATGCTTACGGCCTGCGCGCCAAGCGCCTCATGGCCAAATGCCGGAACCACTGGCGAGGCGAGGGACAAGATGGTGAAAAGGAATAGGTGGGTCAATAGGAACCATGTATCATTCATAATACGTCCTCCCTTTTGAAGATTAGGATGAACAAAACAAGTAGCTCCATCAATGTAAAACATTACTCGATTCGCAACGAAATACAAGATAGGAGTTACAGCGAGAGGGAGACTTATCATCTGGTTAGGCTTGGAAAAGCAAAAAGCCCGCGCCGGTTGCGCGGGCTTTCAGACGAGGAGATCAAAATGAGACATTATGAGAATAGGAGCCGCGGATGCAGGCGCGCGTGTTGGATTTGCCCAAGTCATCCTTAGAAAGGAGGTGATCCAGCCGCAGGTTCTCCTACAGCTACCTTGTTACGACTTCGCCCCAATCGCTGGTCATACCGTCGGCGCCTGCCTCCCAAAGGTTAGCTCGGCGACTTCTAGTACAACCAACTTTCATGGCGTGACGGGCGGTGTGTACAATCCCCGGGAACATATTCACCGTGGCGTGCTGATCCACGATTACTAGCGATTCCTCCTTCGTGGGGTCGAGTTGCAGACCCCAGTCCGAACTTAGACCTGCTTTTTGGGATTAGCTCCACCTCGCGGTATTGCGACCCTTTGTGCAGGCCATTGTAGCACGTGTGTAGCCCAGAGCAGTAGAGGCCATGAGGACTTGACGTGATCCCCACCTTCCTCCGGTTTGTCACCGGCAGTTCCACTAGAGTGCCCGGCATTATCCGCTGGCAACTTAGGGTAGGGGTTGCGCTCGTTGCGGGACTTAACCCAACATCTCACGACACGAGCTGAC
>CBDVDH010000092.1:0-6355 GCA_965372715.1 uncultured bacterium
AAACATAGCATTTACCAATGCCCGTTTCCCTGCTTGTAGGTGATGCGGAGACGTTCGTGGCAAGAGATAAATCAATAAAATCATTGCCGTAGCGGGGTC
Source organism: uncultured bacterium (assembly GCA_965372715.1). Lineage (GTDB taxonomy): Bacteria > B130-G9 > B130-G9 > B130-G9 > B130-G9 > CAYZPW01. The sequence continues at coordinate 100 of CBDVDH010000092.1, forward strand.
GCCATTGCAAAGGGCGCCGACCCCCGATAGGTTGTCGGTGTTCCCAAGGCAAGACGCTGGCGCTTGGTAGTTCGAGCGGTGCTGCTTCTTTCGGGGCAGTGCAGAACCAAACCAGGCTCGTCCGCAGAATCTGTGGGTCAGATCGGGCACCAACCGAGTCCCGGCCCCCGTGCTCTGTCGCAGGGGTCTCGCGTAGAAGGCTCGATGACGGGAACGATGGGCTGATGGGACATCTACAGACCTCGTCGCGTCGGCCTTCAGTACGGTTTTCAAAACGGAACTCACTTTCGCAGAGGCAAGGGAGAACAAATACTGCTGGCATATCAGGCACTTCCACGTACGCGCCAGCAGTAGTTACCCTCAGATTCTGCGGACGAGCCGAAAGTTGTTTCATGAGTAATGTCAATTACACCTACTATGATTCTGAATACGAGAAGGCATTCCTTCGGCTAAAAGCCACAGCTTTTCAAGATTTTTTCGCCGACATAATGGAGAAGCGATATCCAAAGGATTTCATGCGCGTTCGGCCATGGGGATCGTCAGGTGATCTTAAGAACGACGGGTACCTAAAGTCACGAAGGACATTGTTCCAAGTGTACGCTCCAAACGAGCTTCGAGAGCGTGACGCACTCGCGAAGATTGACACCGATTTACAAGGTGCCCTTAGACACTGGCAACAATACTTTGACAAATGGGTCTTTGTACACAACTCGAGGGATGGAATTGGTCCAGGCATTGCACGCAAACTACTGGACCTCGATGCTTCGCACAATCAGATCACAGTAGAATCATGGGGTTTCGAAGAAATACGGAGGGAGTTTCATAGTCTAGACGACCACGCCAAGGCAAGCCTCGTTGGTAGAGGCTCTTTTAATAAGCGTGGCCAGACCATAACAGGACGCTCCGGACACCGATATATTGTCGGAAGTACAGTTGGCCATGGCGCTGTAGGAGTTGTATGTGCCGGAAAAGAAACTACTGGGTCCAAATGCGCCATAAAGTTCCTTCGCCCGTCAAGTGAAGTGTCGGACGCGCGCACTAAAGAACGCTTCTTGCTCGAGGCGACTTTATTGTGCGAAAGGCTCCACAGCCCCAATATTGTCACGGGTATTGATTACGGCGAGCACGATGGGGATCCTTTCCTTGTGATGGAGTGGGCCGGAAATGGAAATTTGACGGAAAGGATTGCCGATAACACACATGATAATCAGTTGCTTACGAAATGGATATGTCAACTTCTAAAATGCTTTCGAGAGCTCCGCAATAAGGGTATCCTCCACAGAGACATACAACCGAACAATATCCTGTTGAATGACGACAACGACATCAAACTCGGCGATCTAGGAGAGGCAAAGGTTCTCAATCGCACCGAGTCGATTACGCTTGACGATGATACGATGGGGATCATCCCCTATTCTTCGCCGCTACAAAGGAAGCGACCGGCGGAAGCAACCGGAAAGGATGATCTCTACTCCATCTGTGCCGTGATGTTCGGACTCATCACCGGCGAACTTGTTCCGCCGATGATTGCTACTCCGCTGCACGCAAGATCGTCAAGCAGGGTTCCGTTGGACTTCGCTCGACTCGTCGACAAAGTCCTTGCGTACGGGAGAGATCTTGAGGACGTCTTTGATGACATGTGTAGGATCTACGATATTGATCGAGAAGCACTTCGGACGCTTCACGCTGAGGCATCAGCCTATAAAACTAGTGCGCCACCATCTGTAAGAATATTGCATCTCGTCTATGATAGAAGTTATGGCGGAATTGAAACGTATATCAAAGCTATTACAAAGTACTCACACCATTTTCATAGTGTAAAATCTATTTTTGAATTCGGTCGGGGGGGCTACCCGAGCAACGAAAGGGTCTTCGAGCAGGCCGCGGCCCTGGCTATAGCAGAACTGAAACTGGCAAACAGGAGCTATAACCACTTGAGCCGCGTGCTTGGTCGTGTGAGCACTTTTCTGAAGGGAGGCACGTTTCATGCGCCGGATAGAACACTTGCCAATGATCTAACCGATGAGATCACACTGGCAGTAGAGAAAGTCGGTGGGTTCGATATTATCCATTCACATTTTATTCAACCAGCCCTCCTTGCGTCTCAACAAAAACTAAAAGTAGTGTGTACTTCACACAGCCTTATGTCGCAGGAGTTGCGGCTTGAGGATCGATTTCTGCCTCCTGGGAGAGAGGCGGAGGTTTTGTCTTGGGCCGAGAAAGAGAGCACGCACTACAGAGGGGTCAAGAACGTGTTCGCACTGTGCGCAGCGCATGCTGAGGAAATTAGAAGTGTTAGTGGCAAACATGTAGATGTTATGAAGCCAATACTGGATTACACTGAATTTCTTCATGACGATGTAAGAGACATTGACAGTCACACTGCACGCGAGCTGCTGTCGCTACCAGATCGAGCCACCGTGCTCTTCATAGGGAGACCATCATACCGAAAAGGGCTCCAAATATTGATAGATGCCCTTTCTGATCTGGAGCGCGAAGTGCAGCTGTTAATTGTTGGACGCGGATTCGTGGTTGACGGTCGCAAGGCTACTCTTACGTTCGGGAATCAGGTGATCAAGTTGAAGCCAAACGTGGCTGAGAAGATCTTACGGCCGGTTTCACCGAGCACTCGGCAGCAAATTACTCTGCTTTACAAGTGTTGCGACCTAATGGTGTGCCCATCCATCTATGAGCCATTCGGTTACGTAAATCTGGAGTGCATGGCTGCAAAGCGTGCGGTGGTCGCATCAGATACTGGTGGAGTCTCTGAGATCATTCAAGATCAAGTTACCGGCTTGTTGTTCCAGACCGGTGACTTTAAGGCCTTGCGGTCGGCGATCCGTCGTTTGCTTGACGATCCGGCGTTACGAGCGCGCCTATCTGATAAGGGATTTGAAAGAACAACAACTGCATATCGACCGGAGGGGTGCATTGAACAGCTAGACCTCTACTATGATCGCGTCGCTGCGGGAAACTGACAGAACCTGAGACTGTTACGCTGTCATCGAAAATCGCCCGGTGCATCAATCACGCGCTGCTTAGTCACACTCGAGGCCTTCTGAATAGTTCTCTTTTGAGGAAGCGACTCAAAAGGGCTGCGCATTGCTGAGGCCCGCTTCCAGACCAAAACCAAAGAGCCACTGTGTCATTGGCCAAGGTGGCGCGGCGGGCGACGGCCGGTTACCCGGGGGAAGAGCCACGAACCAACGCCTGCACCAGACTGGCGACAAACGGGCGTGCGCGCTTCGCGCCCTTAACTTCGGTGGCGTCAGCTGGTGAGGCGTAACGTAGGCGAGAGAACCAAGGAAAGATGACCTGGCAACTGCCAAGGCCGTAGCACAGCGGTGGAGGTGATTAAGCAGATGGAGTCTAAATGTGGAGTAAACGGACGCAGGCGGTTATGGTGAAGGACGGCTATAATGGCATTGCGAATGTCAAAATGTGCCCCGAAGAGAACATGAGGTGATGGTGGTGGTTCTGTTTAAGGACATTTACGTACTCGATAATGGAGCGCGATTCCACAGCGTCGATCTACATATTCATTCCTACGGTGCCTCGCAGGATGTTAAAGACTCGACGATGACCATCGTTGACTCAGCGGTGAGGCAAGGCCTGATTGTCATTGCGATCACTGACCACAATTCAAACGTGAATGTGAAACGGGCAATTGACTACGCCCATGAGAATTACACCGGACAGATTCTCGTGTTACCGGGTGTTGAAGTCACCACGGCCCACGGCCACCTTCTCGCCTACTTCGCACCCGACCGCACCAGCTGACCTTGCGAAGCTCCTGTCGCGGCTCGACCTAATCGGAGAGATGGGTGCCGACAACACCCGGACCGCCAAGTCGATGGCCGACACGATTGCCGAGGTTGAAAAGATAGGTGGAATCTCTATTGCTGCTCACATCGACCGGGAAAAGACCGGCTTCGATGTGTTTGCCCCCGGCTTCCAGAACTGGAAAAAAGACATCATCACCAGCCCCGGCCTTTATGGCTTGGAATGCGATACGGTGGATGCTCTGCTTTGGTATTCCGAACAGGATGAGGTCGGATCAGCCGGAGTCGAACGCAAGAGAATGCTTGCTGCCCGTCAGTTGGTGCAGGGACTCACGGCACGCCACCACCTCGCCCACGTTCAGGGTTCTGACGCGCATTCGATGAATCGGTTTGAACACCAAGACCCGAGCAAGCCATGGACGCGCATCAAGCTCGCGGAACTCAGCTTCAATGCCTTGCGCGTTGCACTGGTCGATCCAACGGCCCGAGTGCGTGCCTGCGCTTCGGTGCCCCGCTCTATACCGCGCGTTCACGGCGTGGCGATCACTGGAGGTTTCCTCCACCAAGAAACGATTCACTTAAGCGATAATCTCAATTGCCTTATCGGTGGACGTGGCACAGGTAAATCTACAGCGATCCGGGCAATTGCATATGCCTTCGGTATGAATGACGAATTCGGGGATTACGATAACTGCCCCGATTCGGTCACTGTGTTCTGCGAGGACGCAAACGGCATTCTATACCGCTATGTTCGCACACGCGGCGGCGACATTGAGGTAAAAGCCAAGGAGGATGCATCAATCACCGATGTGCCGATCGACGCATTCCGCATCGAGTATTTCGGGCAAGGTGAGCTTGCTAAAGTCGCTGAGGACCCGCTCAAACACCCAGACCTATTTCAGGGGTTTTTAGACCGTCACACGAACCTACGCGACCTCCTTGAAACCGAGGAATCGCTTGTAACGAGCCTACGTGAAAATGCGGGCCGCTTGAGCCCGCTCGAAAGTGCCTTCCGGCAACTGACCGCGAAGAAGAAGTCGCTGGAGGAAATTGAGAAGAAGCTAAAAGTCGCAGAGGAAGGGAATCTGCGTGAGGTTGTTGGAACGCAAAGCAAGCTCGCCTCGGAGAAAGCCGTTCGGGAATCCATCAAGGCAATTGCGACCGAATACACAAACGGATGGGTTCTATCGAGCATCCAACGCGGTTTCGATCAGATTGTAGTGACGGCTGGCACCTGCACGGAGGATGAGGCTTCCAAAAAAACTATGGCGGCGATCAAGGCGGCGCTCCTTAAGAATAACTCGGCGGTGAAGCAGAAGGAGCTGGAATTAAACGCCCTACTAAAGTCATGCGCCAAGGAGCTTACGAAGCTGGCCGGGGAACTGAAAGTCAGCCATCAGCGCATGAGTGGCGAGGTGGCGACGAAACTTGCAGACTTAAAGGCCCGTGGCCTTGCCACGGACATCCCCGGTTTGGAATTGTTGCTTCGCCAGAAAACGTCAGTTGCGAAGGAAATTGCTGGGGTCGAGCAGCGCACCGGCGAGCGGGAACAGTGTCGGGAGCAACGGACAAAGCTGCGCGCGGAATTGAAGAAAGTTCGGGAGAAAATGACCGAGCGGCGGAAAGCCCAACTCAAGGGGATCAACGCTAATCTTGGCGGAACAATCAAGGATTACACCATATTTGTGAAGTACGAAGACGCGGGAATCACTGCGGAGTTCGAGTCGTTCATACAGGACAAGATGCATGGAACCTACCTTCAGGACAACTTGATCGAGAACGTGTGCAGCCGCATCACGCCGTCAGAACTTGCTGATTTGGTCCTGGAGCAGAACCACCAGAAGATTGCTACGACGGCCGAGATTTCGATCGAATGGGCCGAGAAAATCGTCGCGAAGCTTTATTATTGGCCTATTCTGTTTGAGCTTCAAGCGCTTGCGAAACAGCCAAAACCGATCATCACGGTTCGCACCAAGTCAACGCCGCCTAAGGAAATCCCAGTGCTTCAGCTCTCGGATGGTCAGCGTCACACGATCCTCCTGACCATTGCCATGCTGGCTGAATCGAATGTGCCGCTGGTGATCGACCAGCCCGAGGACGACCTTGACAATGCATTCATCTTCTCAAGCATTGTCACTACGTTGCGGGCAATCAAAGAGAGGCGTCAGGTGATTCTTGTGACCCACAACGCGAATATCGCCGTGCTTGGTGATTCCGAACTGATCCTTCCCATGTGCCGCGAAAACGATTGTGGAAAGACCAAAGACCGAGGATCGATCGACACAGATGCGACCAAGCGGTGCGTACTGGACATATTAGAAGGCGGGTCTGATGCGTTCCTGCGACGGAAAGAAATGTACAGTCACTAGCGCATTAAGAGACGCGACATCCGTATAAATTCGGGAATCGCCGATCGGGATAGGGACGTTATGTTGTGAGTATAATTATGTTGTGGGTTAAAAACAATCAATTTA
>CBDVDH010000093.1:0-5990 GCA_965372715.1 uncultured bacterium
CAAGCCGCCGCACTCCAAAAGGCCAGAGCCGCCGGCGTCAATCTGATTTTTCGGGCCTCAGTCCCTCTGATTGACTTGCGACCCACGTTGGGACAGTATCGCAAGACTCGAATCCGACCAGTTGAATACCTCGAAGGGCTGTGGAAACCATGAACGTGCTCACGTCGCATCTTGGGGAAACGTTCGCAATACTCTGCGGTCTGTTTTGGGCGATGGCCGTGTGCCTTTTCAAAAAGAGCGGCGAGACCATGCGGCCGATGTCGCTCAATCTCTTCAAGAACTCACTGGCGGTTGGGTTCTTCGCCATCACGCTTGCCGTCTTGCGTCAGCCGCTCATCATCGATGCGCCCCCGAGGGACTACATTCTGGTGATTCTAAGCGGCGTTATTGGGATGACGGTTGCGGACACGCTCTTTCTCTCGAGTCTGAACAAGATTGGCGCCAGCCTGTGGGGATTGGTCGATTGCCTCTACACGCCCAGCGTCATCGTGCTTGCCTTCTTTCTGCTGGGCGAACGGCTTACCTGGTCTGATCTCGTCGGGGGAGTGCTAATTATCTCTGCCATACTTATTGCCGCGCTGAATCTCGGGGAGCTGAGGGATTTGCACGGCAATGGTGTTGCAACCGGCGTCATGCGGGGCGTCGTCGCCATCGTGTTAATGGCCTTGGGCGCGGTGATAATGAAGCCGGTGCTTCAGGCCGGGCGCCCCCTTGTTTGGGTAACGCAGATGAGGCTCATCGCCGGCACGATAGGCGTCATAGCAATCGCACTGTTCCGCCGGGACAGGTGGTCGGTTTTCGCAGGGATGTGGCCCGGTCGTGGATGGAAATACACGGTGGCAGGCGCCTTTCTAGGGCCCTATATCACTGTATTGCTCTGGGTTGCGGGGATGAAATACATTCAGGTGTCGGTCGCGGCCATGCTAAATCAGTTGAGCGTCTTCTTCATATTCATCTTCGCCTATTTCTTCCTCAAGGAGCCGCTCTCATTCCGCAAGATGCTGGCTCTTGTCGTCGCTTTAGTCGGCGTGGCGTTTGTCGTGGGATTCTAGCCTGTAAAGGCGCTAGCCAGGTATCGGGCCGTTAAGGGATTGGCTTCTTGCTGAGGCTCAAATCGACGTCAGGTTCTATGTAAAAGCGAGCAAATAGGAGGCTGGGCTTGCATTCAGCCCTTCTCTGATGTGACTGAACCTATCAAGGGCTCATCGCGCCGCCAACGCCAGGACCGCGGTAAGTACAGCGTCTGCAAGCTCGGTCTTGGGCGCGAGCTCTAGCTCCCTAACCTTACCATCAGGCCATATCATTGTCGCCGTGATTGTGTCCACCTCGAATCCCGAATCGGGCGCGGAGACATCGTTGGCAACTATCAGGTCGAGGTTCTTGGTGAAGAGCTTCTGCCTCGCGTTTTCCACAACGTTCTCAGTTTCCGCGGCGAACCCGACGATGATTTGTCCCATTGCCCTAATCTGCCCGACCTCCGTCAGGATGTCTAGGGTGCGACGAAGCTCCAAAGAGAGCTTATCAGGCCCCTTTTTCAGCTTCTGTGGCACTGCATTCAACGGAGCATAATCCGCCACCGCGGCGGCCATTATCAAGACCTGCTGCGATGGCAGCGCCTCAAGGATGGCATCCCGCATCTCCTCAGCCGATATGACATTCATAACGTCAATGCCCAATAGCGGCTCTAGAGCAGTGGGCCCAGCTACAAGCGTAACATTCGCGCCTCGCACAGCCGCTGCTCTCGCGAGGGCAAAGCCCATCTTGCCAGATGAGCGATTCGAGAGGAACCTGACCGGATCGATCATCTCTCGTGTTGGGCCCGCCGAGATGAGGACGTTCAGACCCTTCAGGTCGCGCCCGTGTCGCACAAGCGAGGCAACAGCGTCAACGATCGTGGCTGGGTCCGACATCCTGCCCTGGCCGGAGGTCCCGCACGCCAGTTCGCCAGACTCGGGACCGATGAACGAGGCGCCTAGCTCGCGGAGCCTCTTGATGTTTTGCTGCACCACAGCGTTTGCGAACATTCGAGCGTTCATTGCGGGCGCGATGATGATAGGGCATTCGCACGACAAAAAAACTGTGCTCAGGAGGTCATCCGCGATGCCGCCGGTGAACTTGCCGATGATGTTGGCGGTGGCCGGTGCGACGAGCAACCCGTCCGCCCACTCGGACAGCGAGATGTGACCTATAATCTCATTCCTAGAACGAGCGAACATCTCAGAATAGACGGGATGCCCAGAAAGCGTTGCGAGCGTCTCAGCGCCGATGAACCTCGCGCCGTTCTCAGTAAGAATAACCTTGACATCAAAGCCTCGTTTCGTGAGAAGCCGCAGCGTCTCGGCTGATTTGTAGGCCGCAATGCTGCCGGTAACGCCGAGGAGAATGTTGCCCGGACGCGCGTCATTCTCTGTCATCATCTCCTGGCATGTCCTCAACAATCATGTGGCTGAAGAGCGTTCATATATGACTCTTCCCTCAAGCCAGGCCGGCCGCGCCACAGTGCCCGGAATCTGGCGGTCCAGCTCAAACTCGTCCGGTGTAAGCACAATGATGTCTATTGCCAGCTCCAATCCCTCAAGAGCCCCATCCATCTCAACCATCGACGTTCGACGCTTACCTTTGATGGGACAGACAACGAGAATATCAACATCACTGCGGTCATCCGACTTCCCGCGTGCATGAGAGCCAAACAGAATGATTCGTTCCGGCCGAAACCGCGCCACAAGACGTTTTGTGATTTTGCCCAGAGTTTGCTCGCTAATCATGTTCTCATATCCCATGTCCCCCCGTTGTTGCTCACCGGACATGCGTAAACCTGCACGGGAGCTTACCCAACTATTCCGCGTGGCCAGACTCGATTGATTGAGACCATCTCTACGTCTTGAGACCGCTATGTTCATCCATCGCGCTTCATTAGAACAGTGAATCCTTCCTGCTCGAAATGATGATCATTCGTCAAGACCTCTGTTAGTAACTCGGCTGTCATGACGTTCATTGAGATGCAATCGGTCAAGCTGTATTTCTTGTCAGGTCGCTTCTCAAACAGTTCAAGACCAGTCAAGAACGACTCTCTGGTTTGGGGGATGACCCTTACGTTTGGGTTGCTCAATATGGCCCGCACCATCTTCACAGCCTGGTAACGAAGACGTGTCGATTTGGAAAGCGCACTCAAGAACTCGGTAAGAACCTCGTCTGTTGTGATGATGTATATCTCGCCGAGCGTCTCCCGGACTTCTTTGGCTACATGATGCCACGAGTCGCGCGCATCCACGACCGCAATCCAGTAGTGGGTGTCCGCAAAAACGCTGTTACCGCTTTGGAGTTCCATATAGGTAGTGATCCAGATTGTCGGTCAGATCGTCGGGGAGCTTGTCCCATTCCTCCTGGGGCACCTCTTTCGCTAGCTCTTCCAGTACTTCCTCAATTGGCTTGGCTGAGCGGTCGAATTGACGTTCTTCAGAAACGAAATTCATCTCCACAACCTTGGTCACTCGGAGCAGCTTGCCCCGGGCCGAGTACTCGCCGAGCCCTCTCACGTGCAGACGAAGTCTCTTATGTTCTTTTAGAGCTGTCGTAACCTGTTCTTCCTGTTCAGGGGTGAAAACAGCAGTGATTCTGGTATCCTTTCCAGTTAAGATCTGGAATCGCGCCTGCCGAACATCTGCTTCAAACACTTCACCTGTCAGATCGACAAGAGCTTCGTGTGGTTTCTCAAGGTAGCCTCGCAGCTTGAGGCTCTGAGAAGATGTCATGCGCACTGGGTGTTTATTGCTGATACGCAGTTCTATTGCCTCATCGTCTCCAAGCGTCTGCCCCCATTTGGCGTACTCGTCCAGCAATTCCCTGGACATGTCTTTCGGCAAAGGTGAATCGGCTTCCAAAGCCATCAGTAGCTCATGGGCCGTGTTCACAGCCTTCGTAAGTTCCGGGGCCTGTTCTTCCCACAACACGCCCTGCACTTCCTTTTCAATATGGACCTCAAGGGGGGCAACTGCGCATCCCTTTTCGATCTTCCTGAGATAAAGGCGCACACGCTTTTCGAAATGCGCTGGAAGATGCCTACGGTCCGGCTTCGCCGCCAGCCAAAGCGCTTTCGCAGTTTCCGCCATCATTCGTTGAAACTGGATCAGTTCGGTCAAAGCATCCAGGTCCAAGGCGTTGTCCCTGAATCGCTCGCCCTTGAAAACGAGCCTCGCCAGCACTTTCCACTTTCCAGACATACTATTGTCCTCAGAATTCAATGCGGCGCCTCTTGGTCGCCATCAAGCTCGGTGCAACACCTGCCACAAAACGAACTGCTAAGATTGATGATAGTGCGGAGTCAGCAGTTTGGTCAACCCTGGTCTGGGCCCACGTCGTGAATCAGCGCCCGATGCTTCTCCTGAGTCATCCTGGCTCTCTCGGCCGTTATGATGCTCTGGATACTTGAGACTGCCGAATCGACGTCATCGTTGACGACCAGATAATCGTATCTCTTTGATTCTCGGACCTCATCCTTTGCCCGACTAAGCCTCTTCGCGACCTCTACATCGTCCTCGCTCCCGCGTTCCGCAAGCCGGTCTCTGGTCTCAGAGAACGTCGGCGCGACGACGAAGATGAGCACGGTTCTCTTATACTTGGACCGAACGGCGACGCCGCCCTGGACGTCTATCACAAGCAGCGCGTCCCTTCCTTGCGAGAAAATGCTCAGAACGTCCGATGCTCGTGTGCCATAGCGGTTGCCATGGACCTCGGCCCATTCAAGCATCTCGCCTCGCTCAACGAGCCTCTCGAAGTCGGCCTGTTGCAGGAAATAATAGTCGGCGTCGGGTCTCTCGCCCGGCCTTGGGGGTCGGGTCGTGCAGGACACGTTGAGGGCTACGCGTGAATCAACCGACGCGACGCGGCGCGCTACGGTGCTTTTGCCGGCGCCGGCAGGGCCGGAAAGGACAAACACAGCCCTGCCATCTGCCACGGCTTGGCGTAGAAGCTGTCCAGTCGAGCCCTCAGCCGACGCCGGGTACATTCTGTTACTAGTCTTTAGTTGTAAGCTCTGGTCGTCACACCTTCACGTATGATTCGACTTACTTGAGTTTCTTGAGAAGCGCGTCCCGCTCGAAGCCGGTTAGCCACACGTGGTCGGAGTCAGTGATGATCAGGGACTTAGTTCTGCTGCCCTGAGTCGCATCAATCAGCTTGCCGGCGAGGCTTGCGTTCTTCTTCAACTTCCGCGCTGGCGAGGAGTTGAAGGCTATCACGCCCACGATCCTTGAGGCGTCGAGGAAGTTGTTCTCCGTCTCCTCGATGATGATGTATTTCTTGTCCATGCTCACGTCACCTACCTTTCTTTTCTAGTTTTCTCGCGGCAATGGGCTCTATTTGGAGTGCCATGTCCGCATAAACGATCCAAGTTTGCCAAAACCTGCAATTGCATAACTTGCCGCTATTCTGTGATTCCTGCTCCTTAGTAGCCCTGACATAATATACCTTGCCGTGAAGTGGAATCTCTCAAAAGGCTCCCTGCAAACCCCTTCGCCATCGGCTTTCGACAGACACAAATGCCTAAACTCAGGTTGTAGAATCGGGTCTTTTTCAACAAGAATTCCTAAGTCTTTACAAATATCGCAAAGAATTGTTCCTAGAAAACACATAGCAAGAATAAGCTCCGCAAAGGCCTCGTCAAGCTCAATTGCGAAGTCTATCGATTTTTTTCACGCTCTCGGGCATCTCCCAGGCCAAGCCGATGACGAAGAACATATACGCATCGATCCCGAACTGCTTGCACGCCGCCAGGGCGCGCCTCGAAGCAGCGAGCGTTTGGTGGGTGAAGCCTAACTGGCTGGATGCGAGCTCGACATACGTACAGGCAATTCGGTGGATTGTCAAGATCAACGCGACGGTTTTCTTATGCGACGCGATTGTCGGAATCGGACTGTAGGGGCGGCGTCTCAGACCCGCCCGCCTACATGAATCCCCGCGGATACGAGGCATCTTATGCGACCATCAATTCG
>CBDVDH010000094.1:0-5740 GCA_965372715.1 uncultured bacterium
GCGAGCCGACGAGATAACCTCCGGGACGGAACCGCGAGGCGTTGAGCGAGCACTCAATCGTCGCCTCGCCCAAGTAGATAGGATAGTGATAGCCGATATCGACGATTCCGCTATCGACCTCGCTATCGGTCCTGGTCGTGAGCTGACCCAACCCAAGCGCCTCCGCAGTGTCGCTCCCCGTGTCGATGCACGGGCTGTCCTGGTATTGTCCCGCCGCCTCGCAGGACAGGTAGTAATCGCCAAATGGACCGTTCACGAAGAGCGGGTCATCTAAGATGTTGCCCTCGCCATCATAGCCACCCTCGATGCAGGATTGCGAGATCGAGACCGCGGAGTCTTCCTTAAGACCAATCTCGCCTCCGTTCGCCCAGAGGACTGTGTCCGTGACCGAGACCGAAGAGCCGGCTGCGCATTGGATACCTCCGCCATGAAGAGCGGAGTTCCCAGTTATCGTGCAGTTGCCGATGTCCAATGATAGTCCGAAACAAACGACACCACCGCCCTGGCTGTAGTCCTCGCAATCTACCGTCGCGGTATTGTCCGTGATGAGGCAGTTCTTTACAGCGCATGGCGAATGGGTGAAGGCGAGGCCTGCACCGGCCCAAGCTGAGTTGCCAGTCACGACGCAGTTCTGGATTTGCGGACTTGACGTATGGGAGAAAAGACCGCCGCCCCAACTTCTGCTCTGACCATCCCCCACCCCGACGTTGCTTTCCATGACGCAGCCGCTAACAAGCGGCGAGGATAAATAGCAGTAAATCCCGCCTCCTCTGCAGGCCCGGTTTGCCGCAATTGCGCAGTTCTCGATGTTGGGTGAAGACCTATTGCACTGGATGGCGCCGCCAGCGCCCCCGTAGCCTGAGCCGGGTGGCGCCTGGTTCTGCAATACCGCGCAGTCCCGGATGGAGCCAGACGCCTCCCGCATATAGATGCCCGCGCCGTCAGATGCCGCATTCCGTGAAACCTGACACTCATCAACCGTCACGACCGAGTTGCGGCAACAGATTCCTCCTCCGTAACTGAAGCCATCATCGCCAAGAGGCGCAATGTTGCTTGATACCTCGCAGTTCTCGATTGAGCATTCCGCATCCAGGCAGTAAACGCCGCCCCCATTCAATGCGGAGTTCTCTGTTATTGTGCATCCGGATATAAGGCCGACCGTGTCGCCGTCAGAGGTCCCGCGAAGATGAATACCTCCGCCCCAGCTACTGCCGTCAGCGTTAAGCTGCGCCTCGTTCGAGGATATCGTGCAGTCTAAGATCGCTGCCTCCCCTAGGTAGCAGTATATGCCGCCGCCCGAGTTGGATGAGTTTTCTGTTATTGTGCATCCTTCAATCGTCAATGAGCAATCACGGCTGCGGATGCCGCCGCCCCACTTCTCCGAAGTCGATTCCGGGCGATCTACGTTTCTTGATATCAGGCACCCAGATATGCTTCCGGATGAGTTAGAGCAAGAGATCCCCGCTCCGCTGCTCGCCAGATTCTCAACTATCTCACAGCCGCGAACAGTGAACTCGGAATCGGCGAAGTAGATACCGCCTCCCCAACTCTCGTACCAAGCATAGGTCGTCCACGCGTTATCAGTGATGGCGCATCCCTCAATTGTTCCGGTGAATCGCTCGCAGTAGATTCCGGCCCCTTTATATGCATCGTTCTGCGATATTATGCAGTTGAGAATCGCCGTGGATGACTCATCCAAGTAGATACCGCCCCCTTCGTTGTAGGGAAAGGCGCTGGCTCCCGAGATGTGATTACCCGATATTCTGCATTGCTCAATGCTGCCCCCGGCATGCCCCAAGTATATGCCGCCACCTGAAAAGGAGCCATTCTCCGCAATCGTGCTGTTAATCACCGTGGGCTCTGAATGGTGCGCATAGATGCCGCCTCCCCACGAGTAGCCGGTTAGATCAGAAGGCTTCTCGTTAGATGTGATCTCACAGCCATCGATGACTGGGGATGCTTCGAACAGATAAATCCCGGCGCCGTGCTCGGCACAATTCCCGGTGATCACACAATTCTTAATCAACACATCTGAGCAGTACTCACAATAGACACCGCCGCCCTTCCGGTCAGAGGAGTCTCCGCTAACATAATCCGCATTGGCAACGCCGCCCGTAATCGTGAGACCCTCAACCGTAACGCTAGTCAGATCGCTGCAATAGATGACGTGATATGCACTACCTTCCGCGTCCAATATGGTCGTATCCGAGCCAGCTCCAACCAGAGACACGTAAGATTTCATCTCGAGCGGAAAGACCTCGCAGTTGGTTGAGGCGCTATAGGTTCCGGCAGCGACGTGGATTGTCGCCGGGTCCTCTGGGCTGCCTTCCACAGATGACAAGGCGTGGCTGATCGTCAGCCAGGCGTCGCCGGGCGACGTCCCGGTATTGGAATCACTCCCGGCCTCCGCATCGACATAGAAGTCTGCGCCGAGTGCGACGCTGCTTATGAGAATGATCGAAACAACATAGGACAAGACAATCTTCAGCTTCGGCATGGTTGGTCTCCCCTGCTCCGCTTGACAGCATTCACTGAAACACATCATCTTGACAACGCCTCTGAGACAACTGACTACATGATGCACAACCGGTCGATTGCTGTAAAGGAAGAATGCGACCGGGAGGATCACATCGACGCGGATAGAGTCTCGGCCCGCAGCGTGAACGGGAAAAGCGAGAGGTTGCCGATAACCTCGAATTCGTCCGGCCTCGAAAGCGCAGCGGCAAAGAGGAAGTCGCCTTCCAGGCCACCAGGAACACCGAGACTAACAAGAGGCGTTGGCTCCATGGAATAGCCTTGCGGCAGAAAGAGGTCCGTCTGATACGGGAATATCCCGAAGTCTATCCGGGTCGGAGACACGCACAGGATTGCCCCGTCCGGCATGACGAATGCGACATAGACATCGACCGTTATGTCCGGTCCGGGATTGTCGATGTCGTATAAGCCGACGAGCTGGTCGCCCGGGAAGAATTCATCGGCATTCAGGAAGCACTCAATCGTAGGGCCTTCGTCGGAAGTCAGCGGGTAGTGATAGCCCATATCAACGATACCGCTGTCGGGCATTTGATCCGTCCGAGTCGTGTATGTGTCAAGTCTGTATTCCGAGGCATCTCCGTCCCCAGCATCGACACAAGGGCTCTGAGCGCCTTGTCCCGCGGCCGTCTGACTAAGGTAGTATCCCTCAACGAAGAGCGGGTCCTCCGAGATGTTCCCCTCGCCTTCCCAGCCGCCCTCCACGTCGGAATATGTGATGGTGATCGAGCTGCCTTCGGCCACAAAGACCTCATTGGGAGAGTCTCCCCACAGGATTGAGTTTATCACTGTTGGCGAACACTGGTAGTCACAGGATATTCCGCCACCGTTCGTTCTTGCCGAGTTGCCCGTGATCGTGTTGTTTGAGATTGTCGGCGAACTCCTCTGGTAGCAGGATATCCCACCGCCGTCCTGGGCCGAGTTGGCTCCGATCGTGTTGTTAAGAATGGTCGGCGAACTGTCGCAATTGCAGTATATCCCGCCACCCTTCGTTTTTGCTGAGTTGCCCGTGATCGTGTTGTTTTCGATAGTCGGCGAACCGTAGTTGCAGTATATCCCGCCGCCGTGATGTTCCGCGGAGTTGCCCGTGATCGTGTTGTTCTGAATTGTCGGCCAACACCCGGTACCGCAGTATAACCCGCCACCGTGATATCCCGCGGAGTTGCCCGAGATCGTGTTGTTTGAGATCGTGGGCGAACTATACGAGGAGTAGAATATCCCGCCGCCGGAGTTGTCGGCCGAGTTGCTCGTGATCCTGTTGTTAAGAATGGTCGGCGAACTGTCCTTGCAGCATATCCCGCCGCCGTGGAAGGCCGAGTTATCCTCGATCGCGTTGTTCTGAATTGTCGGCGAACTTTCCTCGCAGTATATCCCGCCGCCAACATATTCCGCGGAGTTCTCCGTGATTATGTTGTTTGACATCGTTGAACTGCCCCGATAGCAGTATATCCCACCGCCCTCGTAGGCCGAGTTACCCGTGATTGTGTTGTTGTCGATCGTTGACCAGCAACTGTAGAAGTGTACCCCACCGCCGCCCTCGTAGGCCGAGTTGCTCGCGATCGTGTTGTTTGAGATCGTCGGCGAACTATCACGGCAGTGTATCCCGCCGCCGCCCTCCCCTGAGTTGCGCGAGATCGTGTTGTGCTGAATTATCGGCGAACTGTCCTTGCAGTATACCCCGCCTCCAACATATTCCGCGGAGTTCTCCCTGATCGTGTTGTTTTCGATAGTCGGCGAACCGTTGTAGCAGTATATCCCCGCGCCGAAGCCTGCGTCGTTGCCGGAAATAGTGTTGCCCGAGATAAGACCGACCGAGCACATTATCCCGCCGCCGAAACCATTGAGTTTCGTGCTGTTGTCCGTGATCATATTGCTTTTGATCGCTGGCGAACCGGCAACGCACTTTATCCCACCGCCGCTGTTACCGCCGTAGTTGTGGCAGATCTCATTGTTTGAGATGGTCGCATCCCCCACGCAGAATATCCCGCCGCCGCTCTCGGCGGCCGAGTTCTCGGTGATCACATTGTTGGATATGCTGGGTCCACCAGCATGACAGTTTATTCCACCACCCCAACAGCCTGCGTGGTTGCCGGAGATGATGTTGTTCGTTACGGTCGGAGAGCTATCTTTACAGTACATGCCACCGCCAGCACCGTATGTATAGTTGTTCGAGATGATGTTGTCCGAGATTGTCGGTGAACTGCCGTGGCAGTGTATCCCGCCACCGAAAAGGGAGGCTAAGTTTTCCTTGATCGTGTTCTTTTTTATGATTAGCGAACTGCAAAAGGAACAGAATATCCCGCCACCGCGTTTCTCCTCATCGCTGTTACCACTGGCCATGCCGCCGGCAATCGTCAGCCCCTCGATACTCAGGTCGTTCACCCCATTGCAATAGATGACGTGGTAGGCGTCCTTCTCCGCATCAAGGATGGTTGTCTCCTGGTCATCGCCGACGAGCGATACCCAGCTCTTCATCTTGAGGGGATATTTGTCACCGTTGGCTGAGGCGCTGTAGGTTCCGGCGGCGATGTGGATAGTCACCGGGTCGTCCGGGCTGCCTTCCACAGATGACAAGGCATGGCTGATCGTCAGCCAAGCGTCGCCCGGCGACAGCCCGGTATTGGAATTGTTTCCGCCCTCTGCATCCACGTAAAAGTCTGCGCCGAGTGCGACGCTGCTTATGAGAATAATCGCAACAACATAAGACAAGGCAATCTTCAGCTTCGGCATCGTTGGTCTCCCCTGCTCAACTTGACAGCATTCAAAGCACTCATCATCTTGACAACGCCTCTGAGACAACTGACTACATGATGCACAACCGGGCGATTGCCGTAAAGGAAGAATACGACCGGGAGGATCACATCGACGCGGATAGAGTCTCAGCTCGCAGCGTAAACGGGAAGAGCGAGAGCTCACCGATTACCTCGAATACGCCCGGTGTCGAAAGGGCACCCGCAAAGAGATAGTCGCCGTGGGGAATGCCACCTGGAACAATCGCTTCGAACATCGGCGCGGGGCCGTAGGAATAGCCCTCGGGCAATAGCATATACTGCATCCAGGGCTGGATTTCGCCAATCAGACCCCCGTGGGGTGTTGCGTAGAATATCGCTCCGTCTGGCAGCACGAATGCAACATAGACATCGACCTCGATATCCAGCCCGTCGTTTGCGACCTTGAGCGAGCCGACGAGATAACCTCCGGGACGGAA
>CBDVDH010000095.1:0-5622 GCA_965372715.1 uncultured bacterium
TGGCCCCGCTCTACAACCTCGTATGTGAAAGGTAAATAAGATACACTACACTAGCTGAGGGACATTATGTCTCAAATGGTATTAGCCCCCGGCTTCAGCCGGGGGAGCCTGTTAGTCACCGGCGGGAGCGACGCCCAGCCGCTGTCTCCCGACACGCTTGCGCTCTTGTCTCCCCACCGGGTCAGGCGCCAGATGCGAGGCGCCGGCTACGTCACCACCGTGGTCGATGAGGACACCCAGATCGGAGGCGATATCCCGACACGGTTTCTAATATCGATGAGCGAGGAGCTCGTTGCCTCGGACGGCCACCACATCACCCTACACGCTGGCGCAGTCTCGGGCGTAACGACTTCAGGCCTGACGATCGATGGTCTCATGCTGTCCGGCAAGAAGGTTCGCGACGAGTATCCCTCGCACTGGCTGAACTCTGCCGAGTGGAAACGATTTCGGTCCGAGGCTATGAACCGAGGCGAGGTAGTATTCGACGGCATCAGGCGCCTCCGTGTCCGGTGCGGCTCGACGGCGGCGGGCAACGATAGGCCGATCTTCTTCCAGCGGCGCGGCTTTGGCGGTGGGGCCTTCTTCGCGAGGGAGGCGTTTGTTGAGGCGCAGCTCGCGGACGATTATCTGCTCTTAGACGACGGCATCCCCGTCGATAGCTACACGGCGGAGTTCTACAAGAAACGGCCATTCATCGGCGTGAGGCCGGACAGGATTCGTCCGGGGGAGGTGTTCGATCTGACGATAACGGTCTGCGACCCTGAGAGCTTCGACAACCTGCTCATTCCCAGGGACGACGGCCTGCGGACGCCTGACGTGCGCGTGAAGGTCAACGACGTCGATATCACGCCCGCCCTCGCTGAGAAGTTCGCCGGCTTCAATCCGTTCGGCTTCCCCTCCGGCGCAACCAGCCCCTACCCCGGCTTCCGCCTCGTCTGGCCCCAGATGAAGATCGACGAGGAGATGCCCCTCAAGCTCGAGGTCGAAGTCCGCGACGCCCTCAGCAATGTGAATCAGGTGATAACGAAGTATTCAATCACCCGGCTCGAGGGCTTAGTTGACTTCTTCGACTTTCCACGGGGCCTATATCAGGTGCCCGCGAGCCAACTAGCGTGGGTGAGAAACCACGGATTCAATATCGCAACCAATGATAACTATACTGCCGCGTGTTGTAGCGGTTGTGACACAGATCAGCTGGATTTGCCCGCAATGCTCAAGCCGTGGCTCGACAGGGCCAAGGATGCTGACGTTGGTCTTAAGACTCTCGCTAGCTGGGTCGGCCTGGGCGAAATGGCATGTCCTCAGTGCGATTGGGAAGATAGGACAAAAAGGTGCTTCGTGGGGGATGACGCTGCCGACCCCGCGAAGATCGACATTGTCGCGGTGGTTGATGAGCCGAGACCAATCAGAACCGTCGAGCGTGAAGAGGATCCGCCGTCGCTTTCTGGCTGCAGCTACCTGGGTCCCGGTGAAAGCTTCGCCTGCTGGCCGCTAGAGTCTGCCAACTTGGACCCTGAACATTCGTGGGACTGGCTGAAACTGGCCGACTACGATAAATGGACGAAGGACGGAGAGGAATATCTCCAGGTTTTCTTTGCGCCGACAGAGAGGAGAGTTCAGAGGATGTGTTACCTTCTCAATCAGATAGGCCTGTCCAGCGATCAGAGATTCCGGCCTTTGTTCATTAACCTCTTCGCCCAAGGACATCCTGGGGATGCATGGGCATTCAGGCGAAAAGAGATCTGGCGCAAGTTTATGAAGTACTGTCACTATTTCTCCATAGACTACTATCCCGTGAAATGGGGCACGCCTCTCACTAGGGTGGCCTGCTTTCTCGACGAGATGCACGAGGCCCGGGAACAGATGTGGGCCGCCGGTAATACAGCTGAGGAGAACTGGGTCGAGGATTGGAAACGTTGTGGTTTGCCGTTCCTCTGGTTTGTTCTGGATTTCGGGGACTGGTGGAGCTGGGGATTTGGCTCCGAGGATGATCCACACCCCGGGTGGAGCTGGCGCCATGAGATCGGAGACCCGAGCCGGCGCAGGTGCCCCACTGAGGATGAATACAAGGCGATGACGTATCTAGCGATCACGCATGGCGCCAAGGGACTGCTTTACCATCGATTCCCAGAGAACGAATGCAGGGATTACAATCCATACCGACCTCCAACGAGAACCCCACCGATTGAGCCGCCTGAGGTATGTTTCGAGGATTCTCCGAACTGCCGGAGACAATGGCGCGTGGCCAAGGAGACCAATAGGGAGCTGAAGACATTGAGCCCAATAATCAATGGAGCTGATTCGCGAGAGATCCTGTTCATCGCGGAGACGCCAGCCACGACGCCTCTCAGTTTCAGCGCAGAAATGGTGGTGGAACGAATCGAAGAGACCGTGGGACCAATTCATTCGGCGCAGAGACCGGCGATCTCGGATTCCATTCACCGGTCTCTAGAGCAGTTATCCCTTGAAGGCGAGATAGGCTTGGGAGGAAGCGATCCCATTCCCACTCCTTTGGAGCAGGCTGACACCTATGACTACCGGATTCACTGCCTGGGTAGGACGGGGACGGCCGTGAACGCAGAGATACACCCGAAACAGCGGATCTTCCATAACTACATCGTCACCGTGAATGGGTCAGAGACCCCCACAGTAGCTGCTTTTATATGTATGTGGGTTCCGGGATTTCACCGGGAGATTCCGGCCTGGGAGGTCCAGGAGTATTTGGCCGAGGTCATGTTTGAGAACAGAAGCATTCCTTTGGTAGTGGTCCCAGACTGGAGACCACCCTGGCTACCACTTTTTACCACCTTCGTTGACGTTTTTCGTCCCTATGAAAGGCACGTGTACAAGGTTCGGAGTGGCGCATGGGACCCTGTGTTAGCGCTTTTCGAGCAGCCTGTCCTCCAACAGATTGTGACCAAGCTGTGAACTGGGGACAATCCATGGTAATCGTCGATTTTCTGGTCCTTCTGGCGGCTGCTTCTCTCATTGTTGTGCCATGTGCGTTTGCGCAACTTATCGATACATTCACCAGCGCGGGTGTTCAGCCATTGCTGGAGGTCCAGGCACTTCTAATCCAACGACTGATAAGTTGAATTCAGAATGGAGGACTCGAAAGATGGGTAGATTTCTTGGATATCTGGTTCCGCTAATGTTAATGCTTGTTGCGGCCCATTTGCAGGCCCAGACAATAGACACGTTCCTATTCCCAACCTACGCAGAGCCGCTTTATTACACGTCTGGCCTCGCCGTCGGGCCGGATGGGAACATCTGGTTCACGGCCAGTTCCGCTATAAGGCCGCTTCGCGTGTTTCGCGCCGGCGAGAACGGGATAGAATGTGTGGCCGAAGTAAGCGACTTCTGGAGTAGTGCAACTCCCGTTGTCGCACCGAACGGGATGATCTATTTCGACGCATGCAATTTCAGCTACTCACCACAGACAGGCGTAACAGAGACCCACATTGAGCATCCTTGGGATTCATTGGATGAACAGTGGTACCAACTGGACATTCCGGCCATTTTCACATGGGATATGCATATCTTCACGATGTGGCATGGAAATTTTTGGGACTGGGATAGCTGGGGCAGTTACAGCCCGACTCTGTGGGAGCTATTCTTTGACTCATCCCCTGTGCATAGACTGGGGGAAGCTGGGGTCCGGTACAGCCCCTATTCAGGTCAGTTCATTGTCTCAGCCCATGAATACTATTGTTTTTTCTATCCGAACCGCAGTCCAATGGACCTCGGTCCGGCGGAGTTGGTCAGTATTGATTTGGATACAGGCGAGATGACCACATATTGGGAAGGCGAAGGGGGCGGCTACATTGTCGGGAAGGACAGCAACGGGGTCCTATGGCTCCTGTTCGGCCCTGATGTCCTCTCATTTCATATCGCGACATTTGATTTCCATGACATCTCGCTTTTCGCAGAGGGCCAAAACGATGAGCATGAGTACGGACACGTCTGTCTCACTGCAGACGGTACGGTATGGGCGATTGAGTACTTTTCCCACTGGGCGACGAGCAGCGTTGCGCGCTGGCACGAAGGCCAAAAGGACGTGTTCACGGTTGAGGATGGCCTTATAAGCGACAGGAATCGGGACCTGGCAATTGACTATGACGGCCGGATCTGGATTCGAAACACAGTCCTTGCCGAGCGTTCGCCCTATTATCACACTATAGGCCTGAGTCGGATAACGGACGGGGGTTGGCCGCCGATGCGGATCAGTCTGGCGAAGCTGGAGACGCCAGAGGGCATCTTGGTGGAGGCGCAGGTGATAAACAATGGGCCGGTCGTTGGCGTTGACGTTTATGTGGCTCTTGAGCTGAATGGGCAGCTGCTCTACTGGCCGAACTGGCAGCCGGAGCCCTGCCCCGTCCAGGTCAACCTGCGCCCCGGGCACAACCAGACCGCAACCATCATCTCCGCGCCTCGCTCAAACATCCCGCCCGGCGCCTACACGTTCTACGCCTGTATGACCGGCAGAGGCACCGAAAAGCTCATCGGCCCCCTCGACCGCAAGTTCGAGACCCTGACGGTCGAGGTCGATTGACCGCCTCAATGAGCTCATCTTTCGAGACGGTCGCTGTCCCGCGCTTCATCACGACGATGCCGCCCGCGATGTTCGCGAGCCTGGCAGCTTCACTGAACGAGGCGCCGCAGGCAAGCGACAACGTGAATATCGCTGCGACTGTGTCGCCAGCGCCGGTTACGTCCGCGACCTCATCAGAGCCGAAGATGGGTATCGCCTCGTGGCCGCGCTCGTCGATAAGCATCATCCCTTTGCTGCCACGAGTAACAAGAAGCGCCTCGAGCGAGAGTTTCCGGCGGAGCTCGGCGCCTTCCTCTATCAGCCTCGCCTCGTCCGTCTGAAGCGGCACGCCGAGCAGCTCCTCGATCTCGGTCTCGTTTGGCGTCTGGGCTGTCACCCCTGAGAAGCGCAAGACGCCGTATCGCGTATCGACCGTGATCGGTATGTCCCGCTCGCTGGCGATGCGGCGCAACGCCGCGAACAGCTCATCCGAGACGAGGCCGTGGCCGTAGTCGGAGACGATGATGGCGTCCGCCTTTTGGGCGGTGTTCTCGATCTTGAGCAGCAGGTCGGTGCGCGCCTCTTCGTCGAGGTTGAGGCTGGGGCACTTGTCCACCCTAACGATCTGCTGGCGCGTCGTGTGCCGGCCGCCGGCGAGTATCCTGGTCTTGATCGACGTATTGACGTCTGGCAGCTGGAGGATAGCGTCAGTCTCTATTCTTCGCCTCTGAAGCTCGACGTGAACGGCATCGCCGTGCGTATCCGTCCCCGTGACCCCAGCCAGAAGGGTCCTTGCGCCGCACGACCTGACGTTGTTTGCCGCGTTGCCGGCGCCCCCGAGGAAGACCCGCTCGGAGTCGAACTCTAGTATGAGGACGGGCGCCTCCCGCGAGATTCGCGACGTGTTGCCGACGATATACACGTCCGCGATTAGGTCGCCAACGACGAGGACCGTCGCGTTCTCAAAGCGCCCGATGATGTCGAGTAGTCGGCTATTCATTGTCCTTGGAGGCATATTGATCAGTCAATGCAGAAGTTGCAGTCGAGGCTTCGTAGGGGCGGTGCTTGCCCCGCCCTTCTCTAATGTAACC
>CBDVDH010000096.1:0-4509 GCA_965372715.1 uncultured bacterium
GACCCAACGTATGAAGGGCGGGGCAAGCACCGCCCCTACACACCCCGTGTGCAATTACGTCCCAGTCTTAACCCGCGCAGCCTCTTCACGTATGGGCCTCAACGCTTGCGGGCGCCTGCCATATATTCCCAGATAGAAAAGCCAAGCGCGATGGGGCTCACGCAGAGCCTTCGCGCCACCTGCTCCAGCATCTCACGTGTGTCGTGGTACGAGCTTGCCTTCAGACCGGCACGCCCGACGAAGCCATTGATCAACCCATCTGGGGCGATGGTCTCAATCCCGGCAAGCATTCTGAAGTAGTCCGCTGTCATGTTGCCGATGCCTCGCAGCTGCTTCAGCCGCTCGACGTTGGCGGAGCTTTCGAGCCACGCCCTGAGGTCCGCACGGGTCTCCACGCCTTCGTCCCTCAAGAATCTCGCAACATTCAGAATCGCCCGAGTTTTGACCTCGCCATTCCAGCGGATCAACGTAGAAAGACCGATTCGCTCAGCCAGGGCAAGGAAGCCGCTCGTCGTCCGCGCCTCGGGGAAATCGGCCCTCAACCGGTCAACACGAGGCTTGACCACCTGCTGATAGTTGATGCCTGACTGTAAGATTGCATCAACGACTATCGCGCCTACGTGATCATCCGTCCCACCCAGCGTATCATTGATCGTGAAATCGCTCAGCGAGCGGATATAACCCACCAGCGCCTCGACGTTGTCGCTCAGTTCACCCGCAGTGCTCGTCATGGGCACGATAATACATAAGATCGGCCTCTTGGCACAAGTGAGGCCTGCTCTTTGTTCTCTGGTTGACAGATTCGCTCAGTTTCCGACCTGCTCCTTTAGCACCGGGGTAGCCATGAAGCACATCGGAAAGGGTCTAAGTGCCGTTTTGAAGGGCAAAAAGCTGATCAGGGGCGGTGTTCTTGTTGCGATTGCGGGCCTGGCGGGTTTCATCGCCATAGGAGGCCAAGACATCATCTTTCCGCCGCGCTATACAGGTCCCGTCTCGGACCATTTTGACGGCGTGCGGTTTCACAACCTACACGTTACACGTCGTGCGAGATCGAAAGACGCGCGCAAATGGATGGCCAATCGAAAGGTCGGACCCTGGCGCGAATACCAGAATCACCCACCCGGGCCGCCTCCTCCCCAGCGAGTCGGAACGGAGCAGCTCCGTGTGACATTCGTCAATCACGCCACCGTTCTCATCCAAATGGACGGCCTCAACATCCTGACCGACCCTATATGGACAATGCGCGCAAGCCCCGTGAGCTGGGCGGGCCCGCCGCGCGTGCGGCCCCCAGGCATACGCATTGAGGACCTCCCTCCCATCGATTGGGTCATCATAAGTCACAACCACTACGATCATCTGAATATCCCAACCCTCAAACACCTGAACCACAAGTTCAGGCCTCGATTCCTTACGGGGCTCGGAAATGCAAGACTGCTCTTCAGACATGCCATTCAGGATGTTACAGAGATCGACTGGTGGGATACCGTATCCTTCTCAGATGAGGTCAAGGCGACCGGAGTCCCTGCCCAGCACTTCTCAGCCAGAGGTCCGTTCGACCGCAACAGGACGCTGTGGCTGGGTTTCGTCATCGAGGGCCCGTCGGGCAAGGTCTATTTCGCAGGTGACACAGGCGCTGGGCCACATATTCAGCAGATTCGCGACCGCTTTGGTCCTTTGCGCCTCGCCATGCTCCCTATCGGCGCCTACAAGCCGCGTTGGTTCATGCGGCGGGTTCATCTCACGCCCAAAGACGCGGTTGAGGCGCATCTGACGCTCGACGCGCAGACGAGCATGGGGATTCACTTCGGAACCTTCAAAGGACTGGCGGATGACAGCCAGGATGACCCAGTGAACGATCTCAACGAGGCCCTTCAAAAGCTGAATGTCCCGACCGAGCGGTTTTGGGTGCTCGACTTCGGCGAGGGCCGAGACGTCCCACCGGTCGGCTAGACAGGCGGCTCAAGCAGCTGCACCGTGGGGGACGAAGATTCGTTGGAATTGACACCGAACGAGAGTATATCGATCTGTCTGCTAGAGAATATGAGCAGTTGGCCGCAAATCAAGAGGGTTAACGAATAACTCGGAGAGATCAGATTGTTTTCGACAAGAGCAGCCTCGTGAATGGCTCAGGCGAGCTCAAGACACGACGTCAACGATTGTCGATCTGATTATTGGGGAGGCGCAACGCAGGTTGACAGTTCAGGTTGACCCAGGCAACCTATGCTTTGGAGGATTTGCACAGTTGCCTGCGTCACATAGGTGGGCAGAGGAGAAGAGGCTTCCCGTCGCACTTCTGTCCTGAAGACGCTGGCGGAGGCGCATTTACGGCGAATCGCAATGCCTAAAGAGGGCTGCACGTTCTGTTAGGAGCGGTTCTTAGCATGAGATGGCGCGAATAGCCAGGATGTTCTTACTTCGGGCAGGAAAGGCCGTATCCAACCGGCCCTTGATATGGCTCATCACGGCCTTTGTCCTCTCACACGTTATGTATTACGCAATAGGGAGTCGTTTCGATGAAACGTCTCTTCTCACGTTCGCCCAGTATCTGGACCCGGAGCTTCTAAAGCACAATTTGCTGGAGAGCCTCCTATACCTACACAGCCAGCCCCCCCTCTTCAATCTGTTCCTGGGGATCGTTCTCAAGTGCTCTTTCTTGGACCCGAGCTTACTTTTTCAATGTGCCTATCTCGTCTGCGGGCTGGTTCTCTACTTCTCCCTGTTCTTTCTCCAGGTCAGGATGGGGGTAAACAGGCCCCTTGCCTTTGTCATCAGCACCGCGTTTATGGCGAGTCCCTCGTTCATCAAATATGAGCATTGGCTGTTCTACACACTCCCACTGACTGCTGTGCTCACATTGTCCGGCCTGCTGCTGCTGGGGTTCTTGGAAAGGAAACGCTTCTGGCTCGGCTTTTGGTTCTTCTCCTCGCTGTTTGTTTTGGCAGGTATTCGTTCGCTATTCCATATATCTTACTTCGCTCTAATAGTGGTAGCACTGGTGGCGCTCAATTGGCCTGACCGAAAGAAGGTGATGCTTAGCGCTTTAGTGCCGTTCGTGCTCATTCTGTCCCTTTATTGCAAGAATCTCGTTCTTTTTGGCAGATTCCAGACCAGTTCCTGGCTGGGCATCCACGCCTCAAAGATCACGACCCTTAATCTTTCAGAGCAACAGCGCAACCAGTTGGTGTCTGAGGGGAAGCTCTCCGAGCTGGCTTTGATCCATCGCTGGTCGCCCCTGGCGAAGTTCCCCCCCGAGTATCGAGACGTAAGCGGTTACGAGGACATCCCCGCTTTGAGGCAGGTCATCAAATCAACCGGTCTCACCAACTATAACCACCTGGCGTATTTAGCCATTTCCGAGCAATACCTCGAAGATTCTATACAGGTTGTGAGGCATCGCCCCAAGGCCTATCTCAACGGCGTGATGAAATCATGGCTGATCTACTTCACGCCTCGCGGGCATTTTGCCCCTCTGGAGGCGCCCTCGGCTCTGTCTTCGCTCAACAGCATCTACGACACGTTCTTCTACGGCAGAATACCTTACGATATGTCCCAAACAGGCGTTCTGCCTTTTTGTCTGATCCCAGGCTATCGCGTTTACCTCTTTCTGTTTATAGGTCTGCCGTTTTTATTCGCCTACGGGCTGATGCTGGCTCTGAGCAGGAGGTCTGCCAGCGCTGGGCTGGACCGCAATCGACGAATAGTGATCCTTTACATCTGCCTTGCCATGGCCTTCGTGGCGGTCCCTGGAAACCTGCTAGAGTTGACGGAGAACAACCGGTATAGGTTCTCGACAGAACCGTTTTCATTGGTATTGCTGGGCCTCTTCATCCAGTTCTTTCTGATACCCCGCCTGAGCCGAGCTCTGTGTCGAAGAGACTCCCGCCCGTGCGAAGCCCCTCAAGGTCCCAAGATGCACGAAGACTAGCGCAGAAAGGGACAAACCCGCCCAAGGATCTTCGGAAAGCAGAGGGCCCGCCGGATTCCATGGAGCCCGCGCCTCCTTGGCTGACCTTCCACAGGCGCTTGCCTCTAGTGGTCTACCCAAACGTCCAGTAGGCACAGCGCAGGTCTATGGTATTCCAGATATTCCAGGCCTCCGTCTGCGCATCAAACCAGTACCACTGTCCCCGCTCCAGCTCCGGCGACTTATCCCGCCGGAGCACTATCCAGGCGCTATCATAATCCCTTTGGACGGTGAGAGAGTGCCAGGCTGGGATGCTCTGTCTGGGCCACCGGACCGCCGAAAGAGAGTGAGAAGATTTGCGGCAAGCATCCCACGCAGAGGCCGCTTGAACTTCTCAGAAGAATCGTCCTTGCGACAACTCAAGAGGACGACCTGATTCTGGACCCGTTCACCGGCAGCTCAACCAGCGGCCTCGCGGCATATCTTCGCGGACGTAGATTCGTAGGCATCGACACGGCGAGGAAGTATATCGACCTTTCTATCAAGAGGTTTAATCCGTATTATTCATAAACTCGCGATGCCATGAGGTGTGGGGCGGGCTTTCC
>CBDVDH010000097.1:0-4343 GCA_965372715.1 uncultured bacterium
AAGCGGCGTCAAGCCGCCGCACTCCAAAATCACCCAATGGGTGCAACTCGCAGACCGACCCCTATCAAAGTCAACACCTTTTGGCTGCGGAAAAGCGTGTCCGCCCCACCATGTCCCTTGCCGTCAATCTGATTATTGGCGGCGTGTGTTCACCCACAGGTTGATTGAGCTGGGCGGCCAGTGTTATCATCTGGCGCCGTTTGTGTCGATCAACCCTAGATGTCAGCGCTGTGTTAAACTGGCGGGCTGGAAAGCCTGCGCCACACTGCTTGTCAGCGTCGGGATGTTTCGGGGTTAAGGCTCAGGACACGGTGCCAAATGATCAAAGTTCACGACAAGAACGAGAATATGAAGGGCGATGTCAGACAAAGAGATTGAGGCAAGACTGACGGCGGCCGTCAGCGGCGCTGGGTGAGCGGCGAAGATAGGTCCGGGTGACCTTCAAAAGGCTCTCTGTGGGCTTCCGTTCGTAAGCGACCCGAACATCATCGCTGGGGCGTCGATCGAGCGGGCCGAGGACGCCGGAGTCTATAGGATTTCTGACGAAATCGCTCTGGTGCAGTCGGTCGATTTCTTCACACCCATTGTCGATGATCCGTTTGTGTTTGGCCAGATAGCGGCTGCCAACGCTCTGAGCGACCTCTATGCGATGGGCGCGAGGCCGCTTACCGCTCTGAATATCGTTGCGTTCCCAGTGGCCAAGATGGACATCAGCGTCTTTCGTCAGGTCATTCTGGGCGGGCTTGATAAGGTGCACGAGGCGGGCGCGGTTCTCCTCGGGGGGCACTCGATCGATGATCCCGAGATCAAATACGGTCTCGCGGTTACTGGCCTCGCGCATCCCGACCGGATACTGCTCAACTCGAGCGCTCAGGTGGGTGACAAGCTCGTTCTGACCAAGCCGATCGGGACTGGCGTTGTTTCCACGGCCGTCAAGCAAGGCATTGCGAGCGAGTCTCAGACGAAAGCGGTGGCGGAGATGATGGCCGAGCTCAACAAGGCTGCTGCCGAGGCGATGCTCAAGGTTGGCGCCTCGGCCTGCACGGACGTTACGGGCTTTGGCCTCGTGGGCCACCTCTGCGAGATGATGTGCGATGCGCGGTTCGGGATACGGCTTGAGTTCGACGCGGTCCCATTCTTGGATGGCGCAGTGAAGTTCGTGCGGGAGAAGGTTGCGCCGGGCGGCTTGTTCAGGAACCGCAAGTTCTTCGGTGAGCGAGTCGTTACCGAAGGCCGATCTGAGAAGACCGACCTGATGCTGTTGTTCGACCCCCAGACGTCCGGCGGCCTCTTGATCGCTGTTTCCCGCGAAAGATGCGACGATCTTCTGGCCGAGCTTGAGGCCATGAAGGTTGAAACCCACACCGTGATCGGTGAGGTCGTCTCGGCGCCTGTTTCAAAGGTGGTTCTGGTGTAGCTGCGCTGCGCTGAGTGGAACCCACGCGCCGCAAGTGGTGTTGAGAGTCTTGAAGGCGGCGCCTTTGGAACGTTAAACGAAAACTCAAGGAGGCTCTTATGAAGAAGTTTGCCGTAGTCGGTGTTTCAATACTCGTTCTGGTTCTGGCCTTTGGCTTGGGCTATTTCTCTGCTTCAGGTCTGCAAAATGGCGCGCGGCCATCATTTGCTCACGCCGCGATCGCCGAAGAACAGCCGTCGCTGCCTGGTTCCGACGCAGGCGCGATACGGCCATATACGTTTCGAGACGTAGCGAAGGAAGTCAGCCCGGCTGTCGTCGCTATTACTGCTAGAACGGCCGTTAAGGTCCCACAAGTTGAGTTCCCGTATTGGTTCTTTGAGGACCGGTTCGGTTCCCGCGGCCCGAGACAGCGAGCTCCCAGACGGGAGGAAAGGGAGCTCTGGAAGACTGCCGGAGGCACGGGCTTCATCATCGACAAGTCAGGCCTCATACTGACCAACAACCATGTCGTTAAGGAGGCGGACGAGATCGACGTGATGCTTCTTGACGAGCGGGAGTTCCCTGCCAAGGTGGTCGGGCGAGACCCTGAAACGGATGTTGCGTTGGTCAAGATCGACACGGGCGAGGACTTGCCGGTCGCCCGGCTCGGGGATTCAAGCGCCTTGCAGGTTGGCGATTGGGTCATTGCGATAGGCAATCCTTACGGATTGGACCATACGGTTACGGTTGGTGTAGTGAGCGCCAAGGAACGTCGAATAGGGATGGGCAATTACGACCGCTTCATCCAGACGGACGCGATGATAAACCCCGGGAACAGCGGCGGGCCGCTGGTGAATATCCGCGGGGAGGTTGTAGGCATCAACACGGCGATCGCGGGTCTGAGAACCGGCATTGGGTTCGCAGTGCCCATAAACATAGCCAAGGCCATTCTTCCGGACCTGAGGGATAAGGGCAAAGTGGAACGCGCCTGGCTAGGCGTAACGATCCAGCCGGTAACGCCCGACTTCCAGGAGTCGCTTGGCCTGAAAGAGAAACAGGGCGCCATAGTCTCCGAGGTCGTCAAGGATAGCCCTGCTGATAAGGCCGGCCTTGAGGTCGGGGACGTCATCCTCCAGTTCGAGGGCAGGGCGGTTCACTCCTCTTGGGAGCTTCCTGAGATGGTGGGCCTGGAGCCCGTTGGCAAAAAGGCCAAACTTGTCATCCTCCGCGATGGCAAGAAACGCCAAATACAGGTCAAGCTTGGCGAAAAGCCATCGTCAGAGGTTCTTGCAGAGGAGAAGGCCGAGGGCCGATCTGAGCTTGGCCTTAACGTTCAAGACGTAACGCCTGATGTGATGAGGCGCTATAGGCTGCCTGACGACATTGAAGGCGTTGTCGTTACCAACGTCAAGTTCAAGAGTCCCGCGGAAAGAGCTGGAATCAAAGAGGGCGACGTCGTCATGAAGATTGGCTGGACCCGTATCAAGAGCGCCGAGCATTTCTACGAGATTAGCGGCAATCTCAAGGCGGGCGTGCAAATGCTGTTGATTTATCGAGACGGGGGCCAGTTCTTTGTGCCAGTCCGCGTCAAGGGCGAGGAATGACCTGATGTAGGGCGGGCTTCCCAGCCTGCCACTGCCGTCCAACATCACGGGCTTGGGGCGATGCAATACCGATTACAGGCGGGACCGTGAGAAGAGTCTCTCGTTCCCCACTAGCGCTGAGATTCTGAAGTGGCTCGTACAACGCGCGGAAGATTTGTTCGCCTGCTGATCGCTCTTTCGGTTCTTTTCGCGGGGATAATCTGGGCCGCGATCGGGGGCGATGCCATCTCGGAAGAGATGGAATCCTGGGGCGAT
This sequence comes from uncultured bacterium, assembly GCA_965372715.1. Taxonomy (GTDB): domain Bacteria; phylum B130-G9; class B130-G9; order B130-G9; family B130-G9; genus CAYZPW01. The sequence continues at coordinate 3,256 of CBDVDH010000097.1, forward strand.
CTTGTGTTCGTGCCATCGCCGGAGCTCACGAAGATAGCTTGCCTGGGCTACGATAACCTGGTGTCCGATGTTTTCTGGCTAAGGACCGTTCGATACGTCCATAATCAGCAGAAGGGCGCCAAACGCTTTGATATGCTCAAGGATATGCTCGATGTCGTGACGCGCCTCGACCCGTATGCGTGCGATGTGTATAAACGGGGCGGCTGCTGGCTGTATCAGGATGCGGAGAGCCCCGTCGATGGGATAGGATTCATGCAGAAGGGGTTGCGATTGGTTCCGGAGCGTAAGAAGAACCGCTGGGAGCTGGCCTATCATATAGGGCAATGTTTCAGAGACGTGCTCTACGATGAGCATGACGCCACGCGCTATTTCGAGATGGCCCGAAAGATGCCCGGTGCGCCTCCTGTTCTGATAGTGGCAGTGGCGGCCGGCTATGAGCGCCAAGGGATGTTTGACAGGGCCAAAGAGCTGTGGAAAGAGGCAAGAGATACAACCGCCGACGTCAACATCGCCAACGCTGCCCACCAGAAGATACAGGATATCGAGACAACCCGTCACACGATTGACTTTTTGCAGCACAAGGTCGATACGTTCACAGAGCAGTTTGGGCGCGTCCCTCAGGACTTGTCGGAGCTAGTGAGGGCGGGTTTCTTGGATGCTGTGTCGCCGCCGCCGCTGTCTGGCACGTATGAGATCGAACCCGCGTCGGGCCGCGTTCACTACCTATATATCCCCCAGGATTTGGCGGAGCAGAAGTGAACAAGAGGATTCTGATCTGGCCGGGCGACGCCTCGTTCAATATCGGGGATGAATCGATACTGGCGGGGACCGTCTCGTTGCTCAAGAAGTTCGTTCCTGACGCGGAGATATGTGTATTTGCGAATCGCCCAGAGCGCATCCGAAGGGTCCTTGACGTTGACGCTGTTCACAAGGGCAAGGGCATTCTGAAGGCCGTCACCAGCCTTCCCGCGACGCTTAGGGAGATTAAGCGAGCCGACCTCTTCATTTGGGGCGGCGGACAGCTTTTGCAGGACATCTCCAGTCGCCTATACATCCCATTTCATACTTCGGGCCTCGCGCTCGCAATT
>CBDVDH010000098.1:0-3821 GCA_965372715.1 uncultured bacterium
GGGGGGGGGGGCCTCCCCCCCGCCCCTACGGACAATGAATCAACTTCCTGAATCATGCCTAACCGGATAACAATCCTCCCAGAGCTCGTTGCGAACAAGATAGCCGCTGGCGAGGTCGTCGAGCGGCCCGCCTCGCTGGTCAAGGAGCTCGTCGAGAACTCCCTCGACGCCGATGCCTCGGACATCGTCATCGATGTGCAGGCCGGTGGGAAGCGGCTCGTCCGGGTGCAGGACGACGGCGTTGGCATGAGTTGGGACGACGGTCTGCTCGCGTTCGAGCGCTTCGGGACGAGCAAGGTCAGGACGGCGGCGGACCTCGACAGCATAACCACGCTCGGTTTTCGAGGTGAGGCGCTCGCAAGTATCGCCTCGGTTGCTCAGGTAGCGCTCAAGACGCGCGAACGAGGCGCCGATGCGGGCACGCTGGTCGTCATACACGGCGGCGTGCTGAAGAAGGTCGAGGACGTTGGCTGCCGCGAGGGGACGTTGGTGGAGGTCGCGAACCTTTTCTACAACACTCCCGCGCGAAGGGCTTTCATGGTTAGCACGGACACTGAGTTCTTCTGGGTGACGCAGACTGTTACCCAGTATGCGCTCTGTCGGCCCGACGTGAGGTTCGTCCTGACGCACAACGAGAGAAAGGTCATCGACGCGGCCGTCTCGGACGATTTCGCGCATCGCATCGCGGCTGTTTTGGGCCAAGACCTGCTCGAAAAGCTGGTCAGCATCTCCGCCAAGTCAGATGATATGGTCTTGAAGGGCCACGTCGGCCTCCCGACGAAGGCAACTTCCTCAGGGCGGCGCCTCCAGTCGATATTCGTGAACCGCCGCGCGGTGAGCTCAAAGCCGCTGTTCGGGGCGATCTACGACGCTTATGGCCCGTATCTGATGCGGGGTCGGCATCCGGCGCTCATCCTCTTCCTCGAGGTTGACCCAAAACGCGTGAATGTGAACGTCCATCCGACGAAGCGGCAGGTCAAGTTCATCCAGCAGGCGAGGGTCTGCGAGTTTGTCCGACAGGCGATTGCCGAGACGCTGAGAAGGACGCTGAGGGCCCCGGTGGCCGAGATCACGCGGAACCTGAAGGCGCCGTCAGTGCGTCCGGCCGGGCCGATGGCGATCGACATCCACGAGACCTACGACGAGCCGGTTGACCGAACGACCCCTGAAGCGGCGGCGGAGTTTCCGCATCCAGAGTTAGACCTGCCGGAGGCCGAGCCGCAAATCCAAGCCGATGCAGCTGACGCCGCTCTTGAGCCGATGCCCAGCACGCCTGCACGGTCCGGTGTCGTCCATCCGGCTGTTGACGCGAGACCGGGCCTGTCCAATGCCGCCAAGATGCCATCCGAGATAGCCTTAGGGCCGAGCGCAGAACCGCCGGCCGAGCGACAGATTGCCGATGCAAGGCGGGGCGGTCTCTTCGCCGAGCGCCTCGTCCCCGTCGGCCAGATCGACAACTCGTTCGTCGTTGCTCAGGGCGGAGGCGCGGTCGTCATTGTCGATCAGCATGCGGCGCACGAGCGGATATACTACGAGAAGTTCCTGCGGCAGGTTCGACTGGGAGCGATTCCGAGCCAGCGGCTCCTGATGCCGGCTCTGCTTGAGATGGCGCCCGCGATGCGAGCCCTTCTGCTCAAAAGCAGGGGGATTCTCGAGCCGATGGGGCTTGAGTTGGAGGACTTTGGCGGCGGGTCGATTGCAGTCAAATCGAGGCCGGCGCTCTTGTCTGACGATGACGTCGAGGGGATCGTGGCCGAGATCGGGGAGCTCTTGGCGCAGTCGAAGAAGGTCAAGGAAGCCTCGTTCAGGCCGATCGATGAGATATGTGCGCTTTACGCCTGCAAAGCCGCTGTGAAGGCCGACCACCCGCTATCGATTGCCGAGATGCAGGAGCTGCTCGACCGGCTGGCAAAGACCGACCACCCGATGACTTGCCCCCACGGCCGCCCCACAACGGTCGAACTCGACCTTTCTGACCTCCGCAAGTCGTTCCTCCGCCCTGCAAGGAAATAGACCGGGGCCGCATTCAACTGCGAGGCGGCAAATCGGGAGACCAGACTGAGAATGCTAAGGCGCTTCTCAGGTCAACGGGGAAGCGTGAGGCGGCTACGGTCGCCTCACGAGCCGCAGCCCCAGGCTGCCGTACCACCCGCTTGGCCTCCTCCCGGCGCGGCCCGCCGACCGGCAGTTCCCGGCCTCGTTGTCCCAGCAGCCACCGCGGTACACCCGGTATGAGCCTCTGCTTGCGCCCGTCGGATCGCTATCCGGGTCCGGCCTCTTCTCATAATAATCACTGTCATACCAATCCCAGCACCACTCCCAAACATTGCCAGACATATCATAGAGACCAAATGCGTTCGCAATCTTGTGGCCCACTGGCTGCGTCCCCTCGTGGTCTCCGTGTGGGTCCGTCCAGTGAGGGTCGTCTGCATTCTTGTCGTACCATGAATACTGCTTCATTACCGACTCTTCGCTGCTGTCGCCCCAATAGAACCGCGTCGTTGTGTTCGCGCGACAGGCATACTCCCACTCAGCCTCCGTCGGCAGACGGTACCCGTTGGCCTCGAAATCGCGCGTTACATCCGCCGAAGTGATGTGATCGCCGTCATACCACGTGTCTGTAATCGTGTAGCACTTCGCGTAACCTTCAGCATCCGACAACTCGTTGCAGAACCACACGCAATCGAACCACGACACGTCTTCAACAGGATGGTCATCGCCGATGAAATGAGAATCATTCCAGCCCATCACGTCTTCCCACTGTGCTTGCGTTATTTCGGTCTCAGACATCTTGAATGCCGAAATGTTCACGGTTCGCTGGGGACCCTCCTCCTCCAGACGAAGCTCATCATCCTCTGGTGAACCCATCAGGAATCTGCCAGCGCGGATGGCCAGCATCCTGATGCCGGTTCCTGAGCCACCACGGATGGCAAACGGTGCATAGCTTATGTCTCTCTTGAAGTTGAGCGTTCCAGGCACAGTAAGCCCGGCGGCGAACTGATAATCGCCCTCCACCCCATCAGGAACACCGAACCATAGCACAGGCGTCCGGTCCATTTCGAACGCGGGAGGGATATACACACCGGCACGCCAGGGTTCGACGGAACCTGTCAGCCCTCCCGAGGCGTCTATCAAGAGAAGAGAGCCATCAGGCACGAAAAGGGCGACATAAGCATCGACGGTCGTCCCCTCGCCGGAGTTCGCGACCGCTAGGCTACCTCGATCGTGTCGCCGGATTGATACGTATCGGCGTCCGTATAGATGGTGATGGTCGGCTGGCCAGTCCCTGCAAACGGCAGTAACGCAAAGACCGCAAGGATAGTGCACACGGCTGTTGTTCTCATGTCTCCCTCCCGTCTGTTTCAATCATAGATTAACTCACAGTCGATCCAAATATATCACAATGTTTCCGGCTTCAACAGATGACCCAGGACGCTTGAACGGTACCGCCGCGTTCCACCTCATCTTCCTTGTTGCGTCCGCAACGACTTGTTATCCTCACCACGACTTGAGCGCGACTTTCCTCTGACATTCAACAGCAAAGGCAGGGGACAAGATGAAAACGCCAGTTGGTCTCATATCAGCAATCGCTTTGATGACAACGCTGGTGGCCACTGCGGCGCTCGCCGGGCCAGTGCTCACCATTTACACTGACAGGGACTCCTACACAGCGGGCGACGCCGGGCTTTCGGATAGGACAACGCAGGCCGACGGCACGCCCGACACCGGCACGGTTGATATGGGCTTCCACTTCCCACTCCCTTAATCCGTATTATTCATAAACTCGCGATGCCATGAGGTGTGGGGCGGGCTTTCCAGCC
>CBDVDH010000099.1:0-3645 GCA_965372715.1 uncultured bacterium
CTACGATGCCGGACACCAACTGGTGGGGCAGCCTCTTGACATGACGACCTATTGAGGCACGATCATCGTCCACTTGACACACAACAACAAAGCCCAAAGGGCCTGAGGGGTGCTAATGGCAAGAAAACGAGTGCTGATTATGGGTGCTGCTGGAAGGGACTTCCACGACTTCAACGTCCATTTCAGGGGCAACGAGGAGTTCGAGGTTGTCTGTTTCACGGCCACGCAGATACCTGACATAGAAGGCAGGAAATACCCGGCGGAGCTCGCTGGGGAGCTATATCCGGACGGGATTCAGATCTACGCCGAGGAAGAGCTCGAGAAACTGGTCAGGGAAAAGAGAATCGACGTCGTCTGCTTCTCTTACAGCGACATCACGCACGAGCACGTAATGCACTGCGCATCCCGCGTCATGGCAGCAGGCGCTGATTTCATGCTCCTGGGCGCCCAAAGCAGCATGTTGAAGATCGAAAAACCGCTAGTCTCGATATGCGCCGTTCGGACCGGTTCCGGCAAAAGCCAGACGACTCGAAGGGTGAGCGAGATACTTCGCAAGCACGGCAAAAAGGTCGCCATAGTCCGGCACCCTATGCCATACGGGGACTTGGCGAAACAGGCCGTGCAGCGCTTTGGCAGCCTCGAGGACTTGGTGAAACATGGCTGCACGATCGAAGAACGCGAGGAATACGAACCTCACATAAACCGTGGGAATGTCGTCTTTGCAGGCGTGGATTACGCGAAGATATTCGAGGCAGCCCAAAAGGAAGCGGACATCATCCTCTGGGATGGCGGCAACAACGATATTCCTTTCGCAAGCCCCGATCTGCACATCGTCGTTCTTGACCCGCATCGGGCCGGCCACGAGCTCAAATACCACCCTGGGGAGACCAACCTTAGGATGGCGTGCGTGCTGGTCGTCAACAAAGTTGTAACCGCAAGGCCCCAGGACATCGAGGCGGTGCTCGACACGGCCGCGAAGACCAACCCCAAAGCTAAGATCGTCATGGCCGCCTCTCCCTTGTTTGTTGAGAAACCAGACTTGATCCGCGGGAAGCGCGTCCTTTGCGTCGAGGACGGCCCCACGGTCACGCACGGCGAGATGAAATACGGCGCTGCGGTCGTTGCGGCAAGGCACTACGGCGCGAGCGAGATCGTTGACCCAAGGCCGTATTGCGTCGATACAATCCGCGCGACGTTCGACAAATACCCCGGTATCGGGAACCTCCTGCCGGCGATGGGTTACTCCGACAAGCAGATCAAGGACCTGGAGGACACGATCAACAGGACGCCTTGCGACGCCGTTCTGATCGGAACTCCAATCGACCTGGGCAAGCTCGTCAAGATCGACAAGCCCGCGCTCCGCGTCCGCTACGAGCTCCAGGAGATCGGCTCACCGACACTCGATGACATATTAACGGAGTTCCTCGCCTCGCTTCAAGAAGCCTAACCACAAATGAACACGAGGAAGAAGTAGCCACGAATGGGTTAAGGGGCAGCCATATCTTCGTGTGTCTTCGTGGATGAGACATCTAATAGAACCCGGATCCACGAAGGACACTAAGGAGCACGAAGGGAAGGTGGAATCAGCTTATGCCCTTATTCGTGTTTATTCGTGCTCATTCGTGGTTTCCTGCTCCACGTCCTTCGTGGATGCCCTCAGTCCACACCCCAGACCGAGATGTCCAGCTCCGAAAAGATCGGGTTGGTCGTCTCACACGTCTGAAGATAGACGCGATCGCCATGTTCGAGCTGGCGCGAATCCGCGTATCGCTCCACGATTTGGGCAAGCCTCCCGAAATTGGCATCGTGTTCCACAAATCGCTGTTCCGCATAGTCCCTCGCCGACCAAGTGCTGATCAGAAACTGCCAGTCAGAGCTCTCCAAGAGAAGCAGCTCACGCCCAAGCTGCGTCAGAATGCGCCTCATTGTCGGCTCATCGTCATTTCCGTGCTCTTGGATCAGCCGCTTCATCATGGCCTCGGCCCGATACACGTGGCGCCACGTCCACTCGGTGTCCTTGTTCAGCCATATAAAGTGGAACCCCCCCTCGCCCCACGAACCTTCGGGGAGATCGACGACTGTCTCCGGCGGGTATTTGTGCAAGTACTCCCCACACGTAATCAACGAGACGTCATTCGACTGGTGCGCCGCTTTCGCCAGGTGATAAATCCACCTCGTCCCCTCAAACCACCAGTGCCCGAACAGCTCTGCATCGAACGGTGCACACACGACTCCGGGGCGGCCACCGTCCTTGGCCGCGCTTTTTAGGTTCGCCTCCACGAGGCCGACGAAATGCGCTGCGTGTTCCTTCAGGCGAGCCTCAATGGTTTCAGGGTCATAGGGCATTTTGTCGCCGAGATCGACATTCGCGCCGGTCACGCGCCAGTACCTATGCCCGCCCGGAAAGTGCTTCTTATGAAAATCAAGATACTCAGGGGAGCCCGGATAGCCCCACTCACCGCTCCAGACTTGCAGGCCGGTCTTGGGGTCGCGCGCAAAGACAGCCACCTGCGCCTCGCCGGAGGTCGAGCCGACCCAGTGGAGGTCGTATGGCGAGAGGTCCTCTTTCTGAGGCCTCGGCACGTATTCCTTCTCAATCTGCGTCCAGAGCCGTTTTAGGGCATCAAAACGTGCCAAGTAGGTCCCGATTGGCTTTCCGCCCTGCAACAGGTGCGCATCGACGAAAGAATACTGAAACCCGTTCTTCGCGACGTAGTGCTCAACGCCTCTTCTGACTCGCGGGGCATCATCACCGAACTCAGCGACCGGCGGACTCCAACGGTAGCCCGGTCGATACGCGCACTCAGGAAGCCACATCCCGACCGGGGCACGGCCGAAGAACTTCTCGTAATTGGCCTTGCCCACCGCGATCTGCGCGTCGATGTCGCTGTCCTCGTACAGCAACGGGAGATAACCATGCGTCGCCGCACACGTAATCATCTCAATGTGGCCGCCATCCTGGAGTCTCCTGAACGCGCCGACGAGGTCCTTGTCATAGGTCTCCAAGAAGGCCCGCTTGATCCCGATGTAATAATCGCGCCACATCTCCGCAAGTCCCGCCCTATGGCTTAGCCCCGTACGCCTGAACTCATCGGCGTTCACAATTGCGCTTTCGATCTTAAGCCTGACGTAGTTGGTAAACGCCCCGACAAAGGCCGGGTCCGCCAGCTGCTCGCACAGCACCGGCGTCAGCCCGATCGTAAACTTCGGCGAGATGCCCTCCGAGACCAGCCTGTCGCACACGTCCAGGAGCGGAATATACGTCTCCGCGCAGCATTCGTTCAGCCAGTCCGCGCCGTGCGGCCACACGCCGTGCGTTAGCACGTAAGGAAGATGAGCGTGTAATACAATTGCAAGATGTCCCTTCATCACGTGTTTTCCTCTCAAATACGTTTGGCGCCTCGCGCCCAAAAGCGCCTCGACTCTAACCCATTTGCAGAAAACATGAACCCAGAACGTCGTGTGAAACTACAGCGAGCGCAAAGGGCGTCGATGTGGGGCCGAAGGCCGAAGATTCACCGCGCGGCGAATGCCAAGTGGGCCGACGGTGTGCAGCGGGCTTTCCAGCCTGCCCGTCTCTGCGTCTCAGCCCAAGGCGAGCTCCCTTTGGGTGCGAGCCGGCCAGCCGCATTCACGGGTAAAAGG
>CBDVDH010000100.1:0-3200 GCA_965372715.1 uncultured bacterium
TGGTCAGGCAGAACACCCGTTTGCATGATGAAAGAGGGTACCACAGAGCAGGAATGAGCGCAACGATAGCTGAGAGCACCTTAGAGAAGTGAGTGATTGAGTGATTGAATGATTGAGTGATTAAATTTTAGCTTCTAAATCGCGCAATGCGGACTCGCCAGAGGAAGAAAAGTCAAGAATCAAGATCCAATCTTCTTGCGGCGATCAATCCGGTCGCATAGGCCAGTGTCGCGCGGATGTCCTCGGGCTCAAGTTCGGGATACTCCTTGAGTAGCTCCTCTTGGGGGATTCCGGCGGCCAAGGCTTTGAGGACCTGCTCTACGCTGATCCGCAGCCCGCGAATTGTCGGCTTCCCTCCCAGGACGTTAGGATCGGCCTCGATGCGCTCAGCGATCTTAGGCATAATCTACCTCCTCAAAGATTATATAGCGCTCTATCCTGCCATCCAATCTCAACGTGTAAACGTGCCAACGGCAGCTCACCCCATCTCAAAGCCTCTGCGTGCACACGTGTTAACGTTGTTCAAGCCGCGGTTTCAGGAGTATGAGAAGACACAAAACCGGTGAATGTGTTGGATTGGAAGACCAGGCCCCAAAGCTCTTATAACGGTTAGCATCACCCGCCGCGCCGGGCCATGCAAAACCCCTTCCGCTGTGAGATACGTTACTTTGCTTGGAGCCGCTGTTTTCGAGCGCCGATAGGCGCGGTCGGGTGCATGCGGTGTTAGCACGCCTCCTCACTCAGACCTACAGCTTCCGTACCCAGGTGACGATCAAAGTTGCGACGTTCTTCATCGCGGTTTCCAGATTCGCCTCAAAATCTGATGCTGCGCTCTTGTTGGCACTGTCAGTCACCCCACGAATCTCGACAAATGGGACATCGCTGAACCTACAAGCCCTGGCCCCGCCTGCACCTTCCCAAGCGACAGCAAGTGCCCCTGTCAATTTGTGGAGATATTCCTTCCTCTCAGCATCTACTACATCCTCGTCTCCGCTGGCTATGGGTCCGAAGCGCACTTCGAATGAGTTAGGGGGTAGTAACACACGTCTGAGACCATCTATGGCCGTCGCCGCACCGCCGAATCTCGGAAGAAGCGGCTCACCGAACTTGTTGTTGATGTCGTGCTCCACGGTCTCGGTTGCGACAACAACATCGCCCACAGACAGTTCGTCCACTAATGCCCCAGCTGCACCGGCACAGATGACCAAGTCCCAGTCGGGACAAGCATCCAACAAATGCTGAGTCTGAACGGCAAACTGAACCTTTCCGAGTCCACCATATGCGAAGGTAATACCGAGGCCAGGAAACAGCGCGACGGGCAGTCTGCCGACCACGGAATCTTCTGCTTGGAACCCTCGCTCAGCAAAGTCTTTTCGGAAAGAATCAATCTCTTCTTGGATCGGGACAACCACGAGAATCTTCATAAACCCTCTAGACCTCTCGCAAGCGCAAGGCGTGCTAACATCGTGGATCAGGCGCGGCTGTAAGCCGTCGCCTGCATCCGGTTTGCTATACGACCCCTTCAATTCTTTTGAACCCTTTAAGTAGCAACAACTTCTCGATCGTGATGATACCAGACCACTCCCGACGTGCCTTTTCCCAGGCATCCGGAAATGTGTTGCCCCAAGACCAAGTGGGGAGCCAAGAACCATCTTCATTCTGAGAGCAAATCTCGTAATCGAGATTCGCCGCCACAACCTCTTCGAGGCCCGCCATGAATGGAGATCCAGGATCATCCACAACCTGCAAAGGTCGAAGACTGTATCCCTTCCATTGTGTCGGATCACAGGCGACGGTACCGTCGATAAGCTGGGTCAGCTTCTGGCGAATCTGATCACGAGTGTCCTCCGGCAAGGTCTCAGTTCGTAGCAGGCGAAGACAACAAAGCAGTTCATGCATCTCGATCTTTTCCAGGCCAGACAGGTAGCTGATCACGCGGTCAGACACAAGCGAGATGATGTCGCTGGGAACGTATCGCTGACAATCGTACAGATAGCCGAGGATCTCTGCTGTGGGATTGAGCGAGAAACAATCGAACACGTCCTCACGGTCTGTCTGATCCCACCACGGTGCATGCGGACTTTGCCCGGCCGATCGTGGAATGATCCGCCAGTGCCCTTTCTCTCTGTCCATGGTCTCTAAGAAGTAGGCAATGCTCGTCGAGACAAAGGCTTCATCAGGCCTCGCTTGTGTAGAGCGGAGAATCTGGAACGCGATCGATGTGCATAGGACAGAGCTTTTATTGGCCCTGAGGTCAGGTTCAAGAGCACGACCAAATCCGCCGTCGGCATTCTGGTACTCTCCGAGCGCGGCAAGTACGGATTCGTCTGATGCTCCCTCGAAATGACAATGAAACCGCCCGACTTCGAGAGGACGAGCTGTCGTCTCAACGAACCGTCGTGAAGTTTCGAACGCTTCCTTGGATAGCATTGTAGCAGTCATCTTATTCTTCTCCTGCATAACGCCACGCATCAGCCGCCCGCCAGACAGGCGGCAAATTTGCGCATGCAAATTTGATGACATGGCTGGTGGGTCGGCTGCATGCGCTTGTTAGGCGGCGACACTCGGAGCACGTCGGCAAGTGAAACCACCATTCGCCGCCACCGAGCTTCGTCATCATTCTCTAAGCTCTAGTTCGTCGGGTGTCGGTTTCTGGAAGAACGCAATCCAGGGTTTCATCATCTCTTCGGAGATATGGAAGGCCATTGACGAAGATTGCGAGTTCCTTCGCACCAGCCGCCGAAGCAATTCATCCCCCGGCGCATCGAGGAAATGGACTTCACTACTCGCCCCAAGCTGCTTCGCTCGCAAGCGATAATCTTCTCGTTCTTCCCGTGCCCAAAAGCCGAAATCAAGTATCACATTTGTTCCCAACACAAGCGCCCGACTGGCCACCTCCCAAAGCAGGGCCTCAATGAGACCATGCCGGGCGTTATGCTCCGGCTCTTCTGCATCTTGACCGAAGAGACGCAATTGCCATTCATCGGGCGTGAGTCGAAGCGCCGAGCGATCATATTCAAGCTTTCGCGCCAGCGTTGTTTTTCCTGAACAAGGAAGTCCGATCATCAGGTGGAGAGTCGCCACGTCGAGTGCTCCAATAGTGCGTAAACGAGCCGCCTAACTTCTTATTCTACACAAAATCTCCGTTTGCCAGCAATAAAGCTCCCACGCCATTTTCTCATTGTAGCGTCAGACCCGTC
>CBDVDH010000101.1:0-3049 GCA_965372715.1 uncultured bacterium
AGCGAGAAACGCGGATTGTTACTTGACCAATCCACGGATGCAACCTAGTTAATCAATAATGGCAACGTGTTGTCGATTTCCCGACCTCACGCCCACAACAAAATGTTTTCTCGAATCACTTGCATCCTCAGAAGCTGGTAATCATGCCTTCAAATCGCGGAAATGCCTTTACTTTGATCGAAGTATTGATCGTCGTGATCATCATGGCGGCGCTGGCCGCCACGATCATTCCGCAATTTTCCTCGTCGATCAACGACGCGGACGCGAAGGAGAGTTCGCTGAAGTTCAATCTGCACACGATCCGCTCGCAAATCGAGATGTACAAGGTCCATCACGCCGGCAAGGTTCCCGAGTTGGCCAAGTTTGAAGATCAGATGACCAGATCGGCTGCCATCAACGGCAACACCACTGGAACGGACCTGAATTATGGTCCGTATTTCCAAGGCGAGGTTCCCGCCAATCCATTCAACAACAACTCCGATATAGTGGCCGTGGCCACCGCCGGCGCTGAGCCGACGGGCGTAGTCGCCGGCGGAGCGGGCTGGCAGTACGACGGCGCCACCGGCGGATTCTATCCGAACAACGTCGAGTACTATCAGTAGAAGAGTAAAGAGTTTTGTTGCGGGGCGGATTTCCGGGACAATATTAGAGTCAAGGCAAGCCCCCGCCGAATATCGGCGGGGGTTTTGCCGTTTCTTGGGACGGAACCGGGAAGGGTTGTTCCTGATTCGCCTCGGCTATCAGCTTGCGGCGTAAGTGTAGGCGGCTTCTGAAGAAACCAGAACGGACGCGCGCGTCATTTGGTTGTCATGTGACCGCCGGGCGGCCACGGCATATCATAGGTTCTCCTAAGCTGGACGAACGCTGGTCCCCACTATAGACGCCACTACGAATGTTGACCAGCCTCCCGGCCTATTAGCTCAGTGCGTTGGTCGCACAAGTAAAGGGGGGGCATCTTGCCCTGACGGCGGGGTAGATCGAAGGCTCGCCACGTTGATCGTGACGCGCACATCCGGGACGATTTCGCTTTGATCGAAGGGATACTCTCCCTCGGCTTCCTTGCGGTCCCCGGTCTCCACGCTTAACTCATCAAACGTAACCACACCCTTGAACCATCGACCACGACAAACGGCAACTATCAGAGCCGCCCCGGCGAATACAGCAAAAATTTCCCACCAAGAAACGATAACGATAACGATAAGCTGCATTGAGCAATCTCCATCAGCGCAAGAGGTCGCGCAAGAACAGGCGACCCCTCGCGGAGTTCGCCTGATGACTGGGGAAGCCCGCAATGCCGATGGGCGGGCCAGGGAATCAGGACAGGGACTTGATTTCTACGTCTGTTGCGGGCTTCCTAGTGAGAATCTTTCGCTTATCGTTATCAATTCAATCTACTATTTCGCAAAATCCGATCCTCACTATCTCGTTTGTACCACAAGCCCGTGATCTGTCAACAGGAGGGCGTCAACGCAGTCGGAAGTGCTTACCAGAGAACTGTTTATGATCCCGGTCGTCCGCCCGGTTCCGATTGCGGCAGGACGGAGAGTCCCGTGATCGACAGATCGCTCGTGGCAACCAAGAATCGCCTATTTTCCGCCCACGTAACCGCGATTGTCTGGCAAGATGTCCACCTAAGTACGACCTCGCCTTGAATGTTCACGACCCAGAGGGTGTCCTCTTCCTCATACCTGGTTACAAGAGCCAACAAGTCATTGCGACGCTCGCAGGAACGCCACATACCCTTGAGAGGGATTTGGCCTGTGATTTCCCCAGAGCAGGAGAAGCGAGTTAGCGTGGGTTTACGACCCAACGCCAGAAAGCCACCATCGTCGTCGGGAAAAACCCGTTGGGCTTTATGTCTTACGGTTTGCACTACACTGCCGTCCGATCTCACGACCCATATTTTTGTGCCGGCAATGAAGCCAATGGTTTGCCTGTTTGGTGAGGTCTCTGCAAAGGATATGGAAGTATTCGCATCCAGCGACCACTCGTCAGTGCCACTGGCTGAAATCAGCGCAATACGCCGGTTATCCACCCGGAGACATGACGGGAAACAATCGAACGGCTCGCTATAGCTGAGACGGTCTAGCTCGTCGGGGAGGTAGTCTCGTTGCTGGCAAAGAAGCTCTGCGTCGTCCCCTCTCAGTACGGCTCCAATTGGGTTGAATACGAAGCACCGAGAGACTGACTCCATGCCGCTCCCATTGTCCTCGCTGCTATTGACCGCACAGATGATTGAGCCGTCCGTTGGAGTCACACAGCGCCAAACGTAAGAACCGGACCCGCTAATCTCCGTTACGTCTTTATGAGCCGGTTTGCCCTCCTGCATAACAGGTTCCGTGCAGAGCGTTACTCCGTGTTGATCGTACAAGAAAAAGCTCATTTCTCGATACCACCACTCCGTTTCAGCATCATAGCAATGCTCAGACACATAGGCGAGAATTCGTGTGCCGTCAAAGGACGGGAACGCTGACTCAAAATGGCATTCGCCGTTTGGCGTGGGAATCTGCTGTCGCAGAGCACCATCTTCGTATACGTCGATCTTCGTTCCGTAGGTGACGACAACGCAGCGGGCATCGCTGGAAACGCGAAACCCAGGGCGCTCCACTTTCGTATCAGGCTGAACAATCCAGTCGGGTTCTGTCTCCTTTTCTGGAAACGAAGAGGATGTGGGAATCTCGCGCGTGCGCGCATTTCGGTTCCCAACGAACAGCACACGCTCCACTGGTGTTGGCGAGTAGCTCAACTGGAATACCGGGCAAGATTCCCCCTCTGTAATGAGGAATCTTCCGTCGGCGGAAAAACCGAACACCCGATTTGGAGCGTCCAGCGCTATTTCGGTTTGCACCGTTCCTCTGAGATCAACGAGCTTCAAGGTGTGCGCACTGGCGCTACCTCCCCACGCATCGCTTGCCGACGCAACGAATGCAATGATTTGATGCTCGGTGTCGATGTCCCAATCACGAGTACCAGGTTCTTGCGATGAAAACGGCGCGCCGGAACGTGTCAATGGGTTTGAGACAACTGCGGTACGAAATTAGTGTCGCGC
>CBDVDH010000102.1:0-2930 GCA_965372715.1 uncultured bacterium
CAGGCGACCGCCCGCAGAATCAGGTCTGCCTCCCCCCAAACCCGCAATCGACCTACAAAGCCTGAAGCGCTCCGGGGCTGTTCCGAACGACAACTAGTGCGATGTAACGCACTGTGCGTGACGGTATTCTCGCCCCCCTTTGAGCTACCTGTTCGCCGAACGGCCAATTGGCCTGCGTCTGGTGCAGCGCTGTCGGGCACATCGGAACCGGGGCATCCCGCCAGGTGTTTATCCGGTAAACGACAGGCCTTGTAGAGACTGCTTAAAGACGTTGCCGATCAGAACGAACGCCGCGCGACGGTCTCGCTCGAAAAGGGCCGCCGTCGAGCCTGACAGCCGCCAATCTGATTCTTCGGCCCAGCTACTGCCCTTGACTCGGGATCGGCAGTTGCTATCATTGGTCGCTAGTGCACTCCGCAATTGGCGCCGGTGGGTCAGTTGATCGAATAGAGAGGTCATTTCGGATTTGGACAAGACGGGAACGCTCTCGTTTCGCTACGTCTGGCTGTGGTTCTTGATACTGGGATTGCTGGCCGGCCTTTATTTGCCGTCTCTTGAGTTCGACCTTTTCGACGATGACTTCATCTTCTACGGGCACAAGGAGCTCGGCGTCACTCTGATCAATGCTTTCTTCAGAGGGGAAAGACCGGGGCTGAGTCCAGAGGAATCCAGGTTCTTTCGTCCTCTGGCTGATTATGTCTGGGCTCTCAAATTCGCGCTGTTTGGGACACGAATCGATTATTACCATGCCGTGGGGGTCCTCATTCACTTGATCAACACCGTGCTCGTTTCCGTCGTTGCGCGGAGACTGCTAGGCCTTGACCGTGTATGGTCGCTGTGCGCCTCGCTTCTGTTTGCGGTCTTTTGGTTTAACTTCGAGGCGGTGGCCTGGCTTTCGGCCAACGATACCGCCATCTGCACGACATTTATGCTATCAGCTGTTCTGTTTTCGGTCAGGTACGTGCGTCAAGGCGGCATTGGCGCGCTGTTTGCCCTATCTCTGTCTATGCTCCTTGCCATAGCCAGCAAGGAGTTTGCGCTGGTCATGCCTCTTGTACTAGGGCTTATCTGGTTCCTCCCCTTCGAGAGGCCTGCAGAAGGGGCGAAAAGAAGGATTCTAATTGCAGCGGCGATCTCAGTTGTCCTGGTTGCCGGCTACATGACGCTGAAGTCCGCGCTGGCCTTTATGACTCCCACCCTAGAGATCA
The DNA here is from genome assembly GCA_965372715.1 of uncultured bacterium. GTDB lineage: Bacteria > B130-G9 > B130-G9 > B130-G9 > B130-G9 > CAYZPW01. The sequence goes on from CBDVDH010000102.1 coordinate 1,209, forward strand.
CGCCTAGCTTCTTGCTGAGGACCGGCCATGGCTTGTTGACGATCCTTTGGTGTCCAGTTGAATATGGTTTCTTCGGGGCGCTTGGCGCGATTTTCTTTCTATTATGCGTGCTTCAGGCCAGAACGCGGATTCTGGCTCTGCTAGCCTTGGTCTTGCTGAGTCCAGCCTTTCTCCAGGGACCGCAGATGAGGTATGGCTATCCCGCCAGCGTCGCATTTGCGCTTATGCTGGTCTTGGTCCTAAAGACGTTCGAGGGGAGGCCCAGGCCCAGAATTGCTACGCTTCAGATTGGGTTACTGGTCGCACTGGCGGGCGGCACGTTGTACGCGTTCGTGATGCAGGACGGCCCGAGTCCCGTATTTGTCCTGGGAGGGCTTGCGTTGGCACTCGTTCTGCTACTACACGGCTGGAGAAGAGGGCGGCTCCGGGCCTCAAGCGTTGTAGGCTTTATGCTGGTGGCCCTCATCGCGGCCAGCAATTTCGGTCTGGCGATGGACTTCCCCTGGGCGTGTAGATTGGGCGGGAAGGCCAGAAGCCTGGCAGAGAGTCTCGTCCCTCAGTTGCCCGAAGGAAACGCGCTCGCGAAAAGACCTAAATACTTCGCTGTTCATGCTGTGAATCTCGGCCCTCAGTTGCCCGAAGGAAACGCGCCGCTCACAGTAGTTACGACTAAGCCGGAATTCGTCAAGGAGGGCGAGCTAGTCGAGATTGGCTATGTTCGGGCTTTCGCAATGCTCATCTCCGGCCGAGAGCTTCGCTTCGCTCCGATTGAAGACGTGCTTGAGAAGATCGCCGAAGCCCCTGATACTGAACTGAGTGAGCTTGTTGTGATAGGGCAGACCGACGAAAAGATCACTCGCCGCGATGACGTCGAGGCGCTCCTTAGGGCGCGGCAAGCCTCTTACCTGATGCCGCCGCCGGACATCCTGTCCTTTGCGTTCAACGGTCCCCGCGGCCAATCGGGAGCGAGGTTTCTGGCCTGCGACATCGATCAGCGAACCGCCGGGCGCCTGGAGACAGAAGATACCCCGTTGGACACGGTTGCGTATGACCTTATCTCCGTTACGTTCACCCAGCCGACCCGCTTGCCGTCACAGTTCGCCTGGCTAGAGTGGTATCAAAAGATGAACGGAAGTCCTGTGGGCCGGGCGGTGAAGAAGATCGAGGCGGGCCAGGCGTCATTTAAGTTGCGACAACGACTCGACTGGCTCAGTGCGAAAGAGGTAGTCTTGATCACCACGGGTCTCGTGGATGAAGATGCCCTTCCCTATCTCGCCGGGATGCGTATTCGCCGGGAGCCGCTGGTGCGCAGGCGAGGACCAGCAACACCAGGTCTGCCTCCCCCCAAACCCGCAATCGACCTTCAAAGTCTGAAGCGCTCCGGGGCTATTCCGAACGACAACTAGTGCAATGTAACGCGCTATGCTTGACGGCCCTTTCGCCCCTCCCTTGAGCTACCTGTTCGCCGAACGGCCAATTGGCCTGCGTCTGGTGCAGGGCTGTCGGGCACATCGGAACCGGGGCATCCCGCCAGGTGTTTATCCGGAAAACGACAGGCCTTGTAGAGACTGCTTAAAGACGTTGCCGATCAGAACGAGCGCCGCGCGACGGTCTCACACGAAAAGGGCCGCCGTTGAGCCTGACAGCCGCCAATCTGATTCTTCGGCCCAGCTACTGCCCTTGACTCGGAATGGGCAGTTGCTATCATTGCTCGCTAGTGCA
>CBDVDH010000103.1:0-2921 GCA_965372715.1 uncultured bacterium
TCATACGTTCGGTCACATCAGAGAAGGGCGGGGCAAGCACCGCCCCTACGATGCCCGACACGACCAAAACGGCCAAGACGGCTGGCGACCATGAGCATGCCAGACAGAAGGAAGATATTCCTCATCGACGGGCACGCGTTCATCTTCCGGTCGTTCTTCGCAGAAAGGACGCTCTCGACCAGCACCGGCCTGCCAACCAACGCCATCTACGGGTTCATTAACTCGCTGCTTCACGTGATCGAATCACAGAACGTGGAATATGTCGCGGTAGCGTTCGATTCACCAGGGCCAACGTTCCGCAACGAGATATATCCCGACTACAAAGCGAACCGGCCCGAGGCGCCGGAGGACCTGGTCGCGCAGATTCCGCACATCCAGCGCTTCCTGAAGGCGATGAACATCGAGAGCCTCGCCCTGACGGGTTTCGAGGCGGACGACATTCTCGGCACGTTGGCTTCGCGGGCGAAGCAGGCGGGCTTCGATGTCGTCATCGTTACCTCGGACAAGGATATGTTCCAGCTCGTTGGCAACGCCGTTAGCGTCTTTGACCCTTGGAAGGACGTCACTTACGACGCTCAAGAGGTGCGCGACAAGCTCGGCGTCGATCCTGCGCAGGCCTGCGATTTCCTCGCGCTTGCGGGCGATGCGACCGACAATATCCCCGGCGTTCCGAAAGTGGGGCCCAAAACCGCCGCATCGCTGCTGTCCCGTTTCGGGTCGCTCGAGGCCATGCTGTCCGAGTCGCTGGAGAGTTGTGACGACAAGGCCTTGAAGAGAGTCGTCGAAAACAAAGACGTGGCGAAGATGTCGCTAGAGCTCGTTACGATCAGAAGTGACCTCCCAGTCAAACTCAATCTTGCGGAATGCAAACGAAAAGAGCCGGACCAAGACGCGCTTCTGAAGCTGCTGCAAGCGCTGGAGTTCAGTTCCCTTGCCAACCGACTTCTCAAAAAGGAGGCAACAGTCAAGAAGGATTACAGAGCAGTTCTCACAATGGAGCAGCTCGCTGAACTGAGAGAAGAACTGCTCGCGGCCGACGAGTTGGCAGTTGACACCGAGACGACAGGCACCGACGCCCTCTCGAGCGAGATGATCGGCCTTTCATTCTCGACCAGGCCCGATTCAGGCTACTACATCCCGCTTGCGCACAATTACCTCGGCGCGCCGAGGCAGCTCGACAAGTCCGTTGTTCTTTCCGCCCTAAAACCGCTCCTCGAGGACGCCTCAAAGCGAAAGATCGGCCAGAACATCAAGTTCGACCTGCTGGTCCTGAGGAATCAGGGCATCGAGCTTCGCGGCATATCGTTTGACACGATGATCGCCGACTATCTGCTCCGCCCAACGCAGCGCGGCCACGGGCTTGACGCTCTGGCGCTTCACTATCTCGGCTATCAGACAACAAGCTACAAGGAACTCGTCCCGCCCCGGTCTAGCATCTCCGACCTCCGGGACGTTGAGGTGCCCAGGGTTACTCATTACGCCTCAGAGGACGCCGACGTCGCCCTAATCCTGAAACAGGAACTCGAGGCGCCGCTCGCTGAGCAGGGCCTTGAGAGGCTATTCCACGAGATCGAGATGCCGCTGGTTTCAGTTCTCGCCGACGTGGAGCGGCGTGGGGTGAAGCTGGACGTTGCGTTTCTCGGCGAGATGTCGAATGAGCTGAAGGTCGAGCTCGACGCGCTGAATGGCAAGATATTTCATCTCGCTGGGGAGAAGTTCAACATCAATTCGCCGAAGCAGCTCGCTCATATTCTCTTTGAGAAGCTCAAGTTGCCGAAGGGCCGCAAGACCAAGACCGAATACTCGACCGACGTGAAGGTCCTGCAATCGCTCGCAAGTGTTCATCCACTGCCAGCGGAACTGCTCGCATACCGCGAACTGAGCAAGCTCAAATCGACATACGTTGACGCGTTGCCGAAGCTCGTCAATCCAAAAACCGGCCGCATCCACACGTCGTTCAACCAGACGGTTACCGCGACTGGCCGCCTCTCAAGCAGCGAGCCGAACCTGCAGAATATACCCATCAGAACCGAGCTCGGCCGAAGGATACGCCAGGCGTTCATCCCAGAAGACGGCCACGTCCTCGTCTCGTTTGATTACTCGCAGATCGAGCTGAGGCTCCTTGCGCACCTTTCGGGCGACCCAGAATTGGTATCGGCATTCAAGCAAGGCAAGGACGTGCACACGCGGACTGCGTCAAACCTGTTTGGTGTGCCTGAGGAACACGTAACGCGAGAGCAACGCGGTCAGGCAAAGACGATCAACTTCGGCGTCATATACGGCATGGGGCCGTTCAGACTTAGCCAGGACCTCGGAATCGAGATGTCCAGGGCAAAGCGGTACATCGAGGACTATTTCACAAGGTATTCAGGGGTCAAGGAACTGACCGAGAAAACCTACCAAAAAGCGGCCTCGGAGGGCTACGTTGCCACAATGTTCGGGAGGAGACGCTACACTCCCGACATCAACAGCAGCGACCGGCAAAAGAGCGAGGCGGCAAAGCGGGCTGCGTTCAACACAATCGTTCAAGGCTCCGCCGCAGACATCATCAAGATCGTCATGATCGAGCTCGCCGACGCGATCAGGGCCGTGCGCCTCGACGCCCACATGATCCTTCAGGTTCACGACGAGCTTGTGTTTGAGGTCCGTCAGGAACAGGTGGACAAGGTGATTGAGATCGTTAAGCCGATTATGGAAAACGCCGTGAGGCTCAGCGTTCCACTCGTAACATCAGCCACGGTTGGCGACAACTGGAAGGACGCGAAATAATCGGGCGGGAGCTTGGGAAGCTCACGAGGTGCAGCAGCAGACGACTGAGAGCCAATCGTAGGGGCGGCTCACCAGCCCCCCATAACACATCGGAAGAGCCCACCTCAGAACACCACTAACAAATTACCAACGCGTATTGCGTCATCTGCGGG
>CBDVDH010000104.1:0-2868 GCA_965372715.1 uncultured bacterium
CTACGGTTCGCCGCGCGGCGAATGGTCCCCCTTCGGGGAACCGAAACGCAGCATCCCGTCAACCCTAATTCCACTTGTTCCTTACCCAAAATCACCCGGCACAGGCAACAACCCAACACCTATCAGTCAAAGAATACGAAAACTCCTGTTTTGTGACAGGTTTCCACGAGCGGAAACGGTTGAAAGTCGAAAGTCAGAAGTCGAACGCCGTCTGGAACCCTGGACGAGAAGACGAAAGGGGTGATATCGATCGGTCGCTCAGGCTGATTCCAGTCGAATCTCACAGAACGGGACTGCCAAACGTGCGAAAAAGCAGATTCCTTCAGTGCTTGGCGCGGAATCTCTTTGCGAACTGTGCAGCATTTGTGTTATTCTGCCAGAGAATATGACGGACTTGGAGGACCTCGTGATGAGAAAACATCTGGTCATACTAGCGTCTCTTCTACTGGTTTCGCTGCCTGTTGCCGTTCTTTCAGCGGAGTATCAGGTCAAGCAGGCTGGGACGGGGGATTTTGCGGGGATTCAGGACGCGATTGATGTCGCGCAGGACGGCGATACGATCATTGTCCAACCCGGAACGTACTATGAGAACATCCACTTCCAGGGCAAGAATATCGTGCTGACCTCGACCGACATCTGGGACCGGGACCTTGTTGAGGCGACGGTGATTGATGGTCAGCAGCTCGGCTCCGTGGTGACATTCGCCGGCACCGAGGACGAGGCCTGCGAGCTCTCCGGCTTCACGATTACGCATGGCGCCGCGAAAGAGGGCGGAGGGATATACGGAGGTTTAGGGAGATACGGAGGTGGCGTTGATGGTCCTCGGACACACGCCAATATCTCCCGTTGTGTGATCACTGCCAATACTGCAGACCGCATTGAAGGGCAAAAGGGCTATGGAGGTGGTCTCCGCGCGGTCTCCGGGACAGTATCTGAGTGTCTCATAAGTAATAACACTGCCCACGCGGGGGGAGGATTTCATGCATGCTATGATGCCTATATCGACAGCTGCGTGATCACCGGCAATTCAGCAACAAACGGAGGTGGGTTGGGAGACTGCGGTGGTATCACCATGGTCGATTGCGTTGTGAGTCGCAACTCCGGTGGCGGCGTTAGTTCTTGTGGAGGGACGATGAGAGGCTGCATCATTGAGGGTAACGTCGGAGGTCTTGGGGCAGGATTAAGCTGCTGGAGCGGGACCATTGCTGACTGCATCATTCGCAATAACAGTTCATCCGGGGATGCCGGCGGCGTGAACTACTGCTTGGGCATCATTATGGATACGGTGATCATGGGCAACCATGCAGAGGGCTACGGCGGCGCTTTTTACGGCGACGGTGCGCACACCCAATCGCTACTTAATAACTGCCTAATTGTGGGTAATTCAGCGAGAAATGGGGGTGCCTTTGCTGAATGGGTCGGTCATGTCGTCAACTGCACAATAGTGGGCAATCTAGCAGAGGAGAGGGCCGGAGGGCTCTACCACTGCGAGGGGGCTATGATTACTGATTGCATTGTTTGGGCAAATCAATCTGCGGATAAGGAGCAGATTTACAACTACTTCTGGTATGTAGAACCCACCTATTCATGCATTCAGGACTGGGACGAAGGCGGGGAGGGGAACATCTCGGACGATCCTCTCTTCGTCGCTGGGCCGCCCGGCGACTACTACCTCTCTTCAAAGTCTGCGGGCCAGGATGGCGACAGCCCGTGCATTGACGCTGGCAGCGACTCAGCCTGGCGCCTCGGCCTCTGGGATAGGACCACAAGGACAGACGCCGCCGCCGATGAAGCCGCTGTCGATATGGGTTACCACTACGCCGGCGTGCCTGAAACCTCCAAACCCAAGATAGAGTGTATTCTAGGGCAGCGCAATTACATCGCCGGCCATTACATTAAGCCATGGGTTGAGATTCAAAATCCGGGAGGAGACCGAAGTGGGGACATCTACGTCGGTTTTGTTCGCCCGGACGGTTCCATATCAACGGCAACGCCGGGAGGATTTGTTTTAGGACTTGCGCCTTACGTAAGCGGCCTATTCCTGCCCAGGGGCTTCAACTTTGGCCCCAATTGGAAGTGGGTTCAGCTCGCCGCCGGTGTGTTGACGGTCAGATTTCCCTCCAATGCCCCGACCGGCGACTGGCTCTTCGCCGCTGCGATTACACCCGCGGGCGAGCCGCTTACCCAATTCCTGGCGTTCCACGCAACTCCTTTCACCGTGTCGGAGCCCGAGCTGCGGAACTACTGATTCGGCTGTATCACTCCCATCCCGGCTTATCTGATGCTGCCATCAGTAGCTCTCTGAGCCTTCTTTCAACGAAGATAATGCAATCTAGAGACTGATGACGCGGCCCTTCCTCCCGATGTTCCTTTGGATCGGCAGTGCTATTCTCAGTGCTGCGGTTCATAAAACCACGCGATGTAGCCGTCTTCAGGTCCCCTTTCATCGGTGTATAGACTCCTGCACGAGTTTCCCAACCAGGCGTCGCCTCCATACCAAGTCCGGGCGCAGTAGGTCGAGTCATTAGTGTCAAACTGGTCTATGAAGTCCCAGGCCCAGTAGAACGCGCTCTTGAATCGGTCCCACCCACCAGGGAAGTTGCCTCCTATACCGCCTTCGTAAACCCACTTTCCTTTACTCTGCAGATAGCCAGAGCGGACCGGCACGCGCGACACCGGAACGGTCGATATGGGATACCACTATCGCATTCCGTGACCAGCCGAGCAGGCTCCGAATCACTGCGTTTCAACGCGGTGATGTTGATGGCTCTCATCATATTAACACCCGAATTCATTCGGGTGACGAGAAGAGACGGAGGCGCGCACCTCCTCCCTCCCCGGAATCCTCATCTGAAGAGGATATAGAGG
>CBDVDH010000105.1:0-2704 GCA_965372715.1 uncultured bacterium
TGCCCCGCCCTTGATAGGTTCGGTCACATGAGATAAGGGCGGGGCAAGCACCGCCCCTACCATCCACGACACGGACTTATTGGACAGCCTCTTAAGGCAAGAGTTTTCCACTTGACAAGGCCTTAACTTGTCAAATATGATGTGCTGGAGAGTGAATGCCTGAAACGCAATGGTGCTGTGCTGATAAGGCGCGGCTGACCCCGGAGGGGATAAGATGGGTATATTCGCTTCACACGGCAGTCGTCAGTGTTCTGACGAGCGCCCGTTCCGTGCCGCCTCAGCAAATCTGAATGATTGGCGGCGGGGGGGGGCAGCCCAAGCCGAGCCCGACCTACAAGTTACGACGGAGTTTCACCCTCTTTTTATGTTTCCGCGCCTGGTTATCCTGGTTTAAGCGGGAAGAGGACCCGTGGCAAAATCAGACCACGAGGCCCTCCTATGCGTCCCGCGTGCCATCCGAAGATGGCATCAACCACAGGAGAAGTGTCGCATTTAGATGAAAACACACAACACGTTTCGTACTGAACACAAAAATGAGTAAGGAGAGAGTATGCGAGCAATGAGTGTCTTATTGTCAGCTATCTTGATACTTGTAGCTATCTCGGCCGAGGCGGAGTCGTTCTGGCCAATGTTTCAAAGGGATGCCCAGCACACAGGTTTGGGACCGGTTTCGACCCCGGACCAGCCGCAGCTGCTCTGGGAGACGGACGTGACAGGCAACCTTCCGGGGGCGGATTCGCACCTTGTGCTTGGAATTGACGGCTGCGTCTGGGCCGTTGGTCGGACGATCATGCGAATCTCCACATCAGGGGAGCTTCTTGGCCGGTTCGGTGTTGGGGAAGGTCTTGTTGGCAGTTTCAATGCAGGCGGCGCCCCGGTTGTTGTGACTGACGGCTCCATAGTCGCAATGGCGGGCGTGTGCAACGAGGCGCAGTTATTCATCCCCACATTGTACATGATCGAGCCGACAGGAGACGTCCGCTGGACGCTGCCCCTGGAGGGTGAGCAACGGCGGTCGCTGCGGTCGCTGCTTACGCTGGGGCAGCAGCAAACCATCTATTGTGCTTCTGGTTATTGCATATATGCGATATCTGTGGAGGGAGAGGTCTTGTGGTCGTACACCTGCGATGCTGAAGCCACAACCTTCCCCGCAGCTGCCGAGGATGGCACTGTCTATTTCGGCGCCATGAACGGATGCCTATATTCGCTATCGTCCGATGGCGGCTTGAATTGGAGTTTCGCCACCGGTTCTGCTCCGCCGATCTCCTCTGCTCCCACAATAGATGAAAACGGCAATGTGCATTTCGTGGCATCAATGAAGGGCTTCTACTGCATCGGGAGCGATGGCTCGACCCAGTTTTTCTACCCTAGCGATTGTTCGTGCTATACAAGCCCAGTCTTGTTGAGCGATGGCTCGGTAGTCTTCCTGGCCGGCAAGAGAGACGGAAGCTGTGAAGTGATATGTCTCGACGCACAGGGCGAAGAGAGGTACAAGACTGCACTGGCGGGCGACCAGGACCCCTTGACAAGCCCCATGGCTGACCAAGATGGTAACGTCTATGTAGCGTATATGTCCAGTGAGCAGGGCCCGCCAGCGGTCTATCGCAAGCATCTTGCGAGGGTCGATCGCGAGGGCAATTATCGAGAGCTTCTGAGTTCGACGAGTGTGGTCCCCTCAAACGCCGGTGGTCTGTGTATGGGAGCGGATGGCACAATATATGTCTATCTCGGCAATCTGGTGTGTGCGCTTGGCTGGCCCCTGCAGTCCTTGAGCGTCGGGGTATCGAGTGGCCTTGTCGCGTTCGACATGGAAATCGGCTGGATACGCGCAGCATCGATCTGGCTAAGCAATCCACTGGGTCCGATGGACGCTGACTGCTACATCGCATACCGAAAGGTCGGAAGCGACGAGCTGTTCTTCTACCCGTTTTGGTCGAACGAGCCGTCGGGCAGTGCGCTTCAGTTCAGGCCCCTGCCCGCGGGCGCGCAATTCCCTAAGATCGAGCTGATACATCTTCAGGAGCGCACTTTTGAGCCGGGGGAATACGAATGGCTTGCCGGACTGTTTGAGCCTCGGACATTCAACCCTTTGTGCGAGATAGCGTCGTGTGAATTCACCGTGCACGCCCAACCTACCCGGGGACTGGGCGACTCTCCGAGTCAACAGACGAGCGCTGCTATTGACCCAGCTCTAAATGAGACACCGCTGACGGTACAACTCTGGACTGACAAGCGCGATTACACAGCGGGCGAGACGCTTGATCTCTCACTCAGCATTGATAATCAGGATTTCGGTATGCCCTTTGACCTCTACATCGCGGCGACGATGGATGCTGACCCGAACGGGACGCTCTACTTCTTCCCGACCTGGGCGACCGATCCGAGCTTCACGAACATCTCATTCTTGCCGCTGCCACAGGGCGCCTCGCTTCCGGACTTAACGCTCATGCACCTTCCGCTTTGGGACGGCCTCCCACCAGGCGACTACAGATTCCTGGCGGCGTTCTTCCTCACGGGCAGATTTGAGCTGGCCAGCGAGATCGCCGAGGCGAGGTGGACGCTGATGTAGGGGTGTATTCGCCGCGCGGCGAACTGTGCCCTTCTCCGTTTCGTGGATGGTAGGGGCGGTGCTTGCCCCGCCCTTCATAGGTTCGGAATCGGCGTGTAGGGGCGGTGTCTCAGACCTAACAATTGTACGCATATT
>CBDVDH010000106.1:0-2623 GCA_965372715.1 uncultured bacterium
CGTGTCGCCCGCGTGATAGAGCTCCCGGTCCGTCGTGATAGTTATCGAGGGCTTCGCCGGCTGGAGGCCCGACTCCCGGCACAAGAGCCCGGAGGGCGTCGCGAACCACACGTCGCCGTTCGGGGCTATCGAGATGTCGCGTATCTCGTTGACGGGCAAGCCGCTGTCGATGTCCCACATGGTCCACTGGTCGCGGTCGAAGTAGGCCAGACCATCGTTGGTCGCGACCCAGATGTTATTGTCCGCATCGCACTCAATGCAGTTTATGCGATTAGATGGCAGCCCATCATCCATTGTGTACCATGCCACCTCGTTTTCGCCGTCGAACTCAAGAATACCTCGCTCGCTGGCGCCAAAGCCCAGCCAAAGCATCCCGTCGTTGTCGCATTTAATCGTCCGGACATATTCGTATTGCGGCAGGAACTGGTCGAGCTGATCGTTCTTGACGGCGGCCAGGCCGATCGACGTGCCGACCCAGATTCGGCCCTGTTGGTCGCAAGCGATGCCCTCAGGCGTTATTGCCCGCGGCGGCTCGCTGTCCGTAAACGCCTGAAAAGTCTTCCACGAGGCGCCATCGTATTTGGCAAGACCTTGGTCCGCGCAGAGCCAGAGGTTGTCATCCTGGTCGAAACAAAGGTTCGTGGAGCTCGACAGCGACATCCCGCCATCTCCCGCATACCGGTAGTTGATCATCGTCCCTCTCCAGCCCTTCAGCCATTGCCGGCAGGCAAGCCAAACCGTGCCATCCGGCCCGAACGCGATATCATAGACCTCGTCGGAGTAGTTGGTCCCTGGGTTGTAGAGCTCCTTCCACCTCACACCGTCAGAATAGCCAACCTGGCCGAAATTGGTTCCGTAGAACGTCCTGCCCAGGCCATCCACAGCAACAGAACATATATCGTTGTTCATCACGGTGCTCTCGCCGCCCGTGTAACTGTTCCACAGACCCTGGTAGTACCATGCCAGGCCACCGCCCGTAGTGAACCATACTGTGCCGTCAGGCGCCGCGGCTACAGCCTTCACGTTGTCTGACGGCAGGCCAGAGTTCAGTGTGTTGAAGATGGTCCAGTTGTCGCCGTCGAACATGGACACGCCCGCGGCGCTATCGGGGACCCAGATGCGGCCTAGGCTGTCAATCGCCACTCCGACTGGCTGCCAGCCAGCCAGACCGTCTTGCTGCCAGTAGTATTCAGCCACGTCCTGGCCGTTTTTTATATGGTACACCTTGCTCCCGGCAGCAAGCCAGACATCACCGGCGTCTGTTGCAGCAATTGCCTCCGGCGTGTAATCACCATAAGCCAAACCGTCGAACGTCTGCCACTCGCCGTCCCTGTATCGCGCAAGCTGATGTTCATTATCCGATGAGCGCTCCGGCCTTGGGCCCGTCCACGCAAACCAGCCAGTTCCATCCGGCGCGAAGCATATCGCGTTTGGGCTGCTGCTCGGCACCGGGTTGTCGATGTCCGACCAACTCGTCCCGTCGAAGCGCACGATTCCGTGCGTCATGCCACCTGATGCAGTGTACGTGGTAAGCGAGGCCCAGACGCTCCCATCGGGCGCCGCGGCTATCACACCACCGGACCAACGTGCGTCAGGGAAAAGGAACGTCTCCAACTGACCGTCCAGGACGCGGCAAATGACCGTGTTGCAGTGAACCCAGACACCGCCGCTAGTATCGACTGCAACCTGGTTTCTTGGATATGATGACGGAAGGCGAAACACATCGAGCTGCTCCGTCAAAGGGCTAAACCCGACCAGAAATCCCCCAGATTTGAACCACACCTGGCCATCAGGCGCCGCGGCAATGCGCTTGCTGCTTGCAAAATGGTTCGTGTAGAGAGTGAACTCCTCGCCATAAGAGACGCCCAAGGCGAACGAGATTACAAAAGCCACTAGGGCGAGCAAAGTAAAGCGTCGCATAAGTTTCCTCCTTTTTTTCATAGAAACGCGGGGGGCTGACGAACAGCCCCCCACGCCATTTCAAGCAGCTAGTCACAGTCGGGGAAGAGAAGAACATCGCATTCGTCGGGGTCGCGCCCGGAGCATCCGGTCACGGTCTCGAAGTGATAGCTATACTCCTCGCTTCCGTCCAACGTTACCTTTACACCGAACGGCACGCACATATCATACGGCGGCAACTCCAGTATCCCGCACGTGTACCAGTAGGTGGTTCCGCCGACCACTGTCAACACGAGACGCACGGTTGTGGTTTCTACACAGTCAGCGTCCAAGTCCACCTCGAATTCGTAGTCGCACTCAGTCCCGCCAACCTTGCCATTGCTGCCGTGGCAAAGACGGTCTGTTGGGCAGCAGCCGTCCGCCCAAACATAGGCCACGATACCAGCAGCAATGACCAAACAGACTGACAAGACTATCAGAGACTTTTGATTGATTTGTATTCATCCTCGTACTTTGTGATTATCTTTCGATAATCATAGCGAATGTTGTAGTGTGTGGGCACGATATTGCGCCCACCTCGGCCGGCTGGGAGGTCTTGTGCCTCTCGGCCGGCTTTTTCATCCCGAGAATCGTCGAGATGAAAACATCGCGCGGTGTGCGTAGGTGGGCCTCGTGCGGTCGGGTCCGCCGTCGCCGGCTTGTCCTCCGTAGCTAGTGCGAAGGA
>CBDVDH010000107.1:0-2532 GCA_965372715.1 uncultured bacterium
GGAAAGCCCGCCCCACACCTCATGGCATCGCGAGTTTATGAATAATACGGATTAACCGAGTCTTGGGAGCGTATCAGAAACGAAGTCAGCGAATCGAGCTGAGCGAGATGAGCAAATGATGTGTTCTAAGCGTAGATAGGGCAGACTTCGCCATAGTAGCCTGTGGCTACGTCGGCTGAAAAGGAGTTCGAGGTTTGAGGGTAATCCCCGAAACCACTGTCGTCGAAGGCGCCGATGCCACGGTCGCGGCCGCAGGCAATTCACCGCGCGGCGAACAGAGATTGCCTATGCAGTTGGGGCCTTCCGGGGCCATTTGCTCACATCGAGTCTCCAGGGGCGACCACGGAACAGGAGAGACGAAAGAGGCAATTCGCCATGCGGCGAATCGCGGCGAGCCAAAGCGGCGTCAAGCCGCCGCAGTCCAAATCAGGCGCTCGTTGTGCGCAATCTGATCATTGGTCAGCACGAGGCCCGCGGCGATGACATTTGACAGGAACGTCCCGGGTTCACATGCCGAGGCGCTCTCCTGCTTCATCCGAAAACTCCCCGTTGGGGTCGTTGTCGAGATACGCTCGCCATTGGTCGTTCGCCTCAGCGCGGCGTCCCATGCGATCAAGGAGCAAGGCATATCCGCGATATGCTTTAGGGAATTGGGGGTTCAATATGCGCCGGAAGCACTGCTCCGCCTCATTGAAGTATCCCAGTTCGGTGCAAACCATCCCCAGCTCATAAGTAACGCTAACTCTTCGGCTGCCGCCAAGCCGGCCCTTCAGCGCGTGGCGGAACTCAATCCTGGCATCCTCTGGCATGTCCAAGTCCCAGTAGCACTCGCCAGCTGCGGCCACAACCTCATACAACGGCCCCAGTTTGGATTCAGCGGCCCTAAGCGCGGCCTGCGAGGCGCCTTGGTTCCCCAGCTCGTCGTGTATATCGCTAATGCAGTAGCGGGCAAACGCTTCCCACTTGTCTGCTGAGGTCAGCTCCCCGGCTCGCTTGAAGGCCGATATGGCCCCATGAAGGTCGCCGTTCTGCCACAGGTCCATCGCGTAGCCGAACGCCACTCTGGCCTTGGGGCTCAGATAGTCAGCCTCGTGAAAACAGCCGACCCAAAAGCACATTAGGACCAGAGCGCCAGAAATCACGACAGCACTTCTCAAAGAACGTTCCATCAAATCACTCCCAATCTTTGCACGTTTTGCACAAGGGGATTTCGTCGAGGGCGCCACGAAGGTGAGCCTCTCTAAGCTCTGCGAGTTTCGACCCTTGCCAGATATCCCTCAAGCTATTCTCATTTATGTTACCCACCGAAAGCTGGAAATCATAATCAAGACAACAGGGGGTTACGTCTCGGTTCAGCCCAATGGTCAACGAATGCCACAGGCGCCGACATGCGAGCCGCCTCTTGGTGGAAGGTGCGCTCGATTGTCCGCTCGCGGCACGGGGCCCCACACCTGATTGCGTCCAGGCCACTGTGCAATTCACCCCGATACTGTCCCCGTCCGAGAGCATACGCCCCCATTTCTTATGGAGCAGCGCGACAACAGATTCTTCATCTTGCAGCGCGACGCCGCGGAGCAGCAGAGTAGGCGTTGTCTCATTGTGGATGCGCCGTTGCTCGATGAGATCATTGATGTTGCTGTCCAACTGGTCGAAATCGCCCTTTACCCGGATCTTCTCGTAGTCCTCCTTGCAGCCAGTCTCAACGCTGATCACGATCCCGTCAGCTAAGCGCCGCTTTATTATCTCCCGCGACACCTCCTTGCGGAGGAGAGTCCCATTTGTAATAAGGATAATGCGATTAGAAATCACTGATCTTGCATAGCCCAGGATGTCCAAGAAATCCGGGTGGAGCAGCGACTCGCCGAATCCTTGAGGCAGAAAGAGCGACCGCGGAAAGTTCTTTACGTGATCGATCGCGCGCCTCGCCTCGGCCACGCCCATAAACCCCTTGGGGCGCGTCATCCTCGTCCGAAAGCACATCACGCAGCTCAAGTTGCACGCATTGGTCAGTTCCAGTGCAATCTCGACGGGGCGCCGGAGCAAGCGGCTTAACCGGAACAGCCTTAGCCCCGGGTCTATGGCGGCTCGCAGCAGAATGCGCCTGTAGAAGAATGGCAGGTTCATATAGCGCTCGAGTGTGATTGGAAGTCTTATATCGTCGATAGCATAATACAGGCAGTGTCTCCCGGTTCAAGATCACGCAGGCGGCGGTTCGGTCGAAAGATTGTGGGCACATTACCGGAATGCCTTTGGGGCGATACGTCCGTAAACGCTCTGTAGGGACGGGTCTGAGGAGGCTGGGACATAAGTCGTTGCGGATGTGTAGTGGCGTGGTCTCAGACCCGCCCTCTCGAATTGATGGTCGCATAAGATGCCTCGTATCCGGAGGGATTCATGTAGGCGGGCGGGTCTGAGAGCTAACAATTATACGCATATTCGTGGAGTTCGTTTTCTCTGAATCACTACGTTTCAACGCTGTGATATGAATGGCTCTTATTATTCTAGCACCCGAATTCATTCGGGTGACCTGAG
>CBDVDH010000108.1:0-2368 GCA_965372715.1 uncultured bacterium
CAGGGTTCTCGTATGTCAGCGCGACCGTCATCGTGTCGCCCGCGTGATAGAGCTCTGCGTCCGTCGTGATAGCTATCGAGGGCCTCGCCGGCTGGAGGCCCGACTCCTGGCATACCAGGCCGGTCGGCGTTGCGAACCAGACGTCAGCGTTGGGCGCTATCGAGATGTCGCGTATCTTGTTGACGGGCAGCCCGCTGTCGATGTCCCACATGGTCCACTCGTTCCGGTCGAAATAACCAAGCCCGTCGTCTGTGCCGACCCAGATATGGTTCGCCCCGTCGCACTCGATGCAGTTGATCCGATTTGACGGCAGGCCGTCATCGACCGTGTACCAAGCGAGTTCATTCTCGCCGTCGAACTGTAGGACACCCATCTGACTGACATCAAAACCTATCCAGAGCAGGCCGTCGCTGTCGCAGGCGATTGTGCTTACGTTAGGATACTCAGGCCGCCAATCAACGAGTGCGTCGTTTTGCAGCACAGCAAGGCCCTGATCGGTGCCGACCCACACCTTTCCCTCCAAATCGGAAGCGATGCACCGAGGGTCGATAGGCGGTGATGCGCCCTGAACGCTCCACGACTGCCAGGTGTAATCCCCCTCGTATTTGGCCACGCCAGTGCCGCAACATATCCACATATTGTCGTTCATATCCCGGCAAATGTCCTTGCAAGAGCCAAGTCCTATGCCACCGGTACCTGCTCTGCGATAGTCGATCATCGTGCCTCGCCACACCTTTAGATTCGAGCTGCAGGCCAGCCAGATTGACTCGCCGGGGCCGAACTCGATGTCGCGAACCTCGTCGCCAAATGTGAGCTCGGGTTGATATATCACCTGCCATTGGGAGCCGTCGTAGTAGCCGAGCTGACCGCTGCCCGTCCCGTAGAAGAGCTGGCCCCGATCGTTTACCGCCACCGATGATATATCATTGTTAATGACCGAGCTCTCAGCGCCCGTGTAGCAGCTCCATAGGCCATTCTTGTATCGAGCGAGCCCTGCGGTGGTCGTGAAATAGACGGAGCCATCCGCTCCTGAGGCTATCCCACCGATTCCGTTGGAGGGCAGGCCGCTGTTGACCGTGTTAAAGACGGTCCAATTCTCACCATCGAACATCGAGACTCCCGCATCAAAGCCGTCCGCGACCCATACCCGGCCTAACGTGTCAACGTCCAGGTATTTCGGGTAATTGCCTGCAAGGCCGTCTGACATGCCATACGACCGCACAAACTCCCCATCCTGGAACACACTCACGTCGCCCATCCAGCCCGTGAGCCACACCTCCCCCGGCAGCCGGGCCGCCATATCGTCGGCCGACATATCGCGATACTCGTCAAACAGGGTCCACTCTCCGTCGCGGTATCTGGCCAGGCCTTCACGAAAGACGAACCAGCCGGTCCCGTCAGCCTCAAAGCAGATTTCGCTGGCTCCCCTCGTTGATGGGTAGTCGTATATCTCATCCCATAACCCATCCTCAAAGCGCATCAGCACCCCAAGCTGAACGTCTGTTCGGAACTTGCTGGCCCAGACGGTCCCGTCAGGCGAGACTGCCAGTTCGTGCCCGGGGCCCGTTGGGAACAAGTACATCTCCACCTCGCCCTGATAGAGGCGCCAGGGCCTCCCCGCGTAGAACCAGACGGCGTCGGATGCATCTACCGCGACGCTCCCGGAGGCGGACGTTGGCAGGTTGTAGCTCACTATATCCTCTGTGGCAGGGTCGAAACCTTTCATATCCGACCCCAGCCGATACCAGACCACCCCCTGCGAATCTACGTCCATCTCCGCTCCACCCGCGAACGAATTCTGGTAGAGTACGAAGTCCTGGGCGAACGCAATTGACAGAACAAGCAAAGCAGTAAATAGAAAACATGCAGCAATTCTCATCTTAAGCATCTCCTTGTTTTAGTGTGATGTTAGGGGGACCGGCAAGGGCCGGCCCCCCCGAGTTAGCTTTCTCTAGCTTCCGCAGGCTCCGGTGTTGAAATGTTGAGTCATGGTCCGCTCATCGTCGCAATCTGCGCAGCCGAAGTAATAGAGATACACGGTGTTCGGCTCCAGCTCGAGCGTCCCGCCATACAGCATACAGACCGGATACGGCGGCCCCACCGTCTCCAGGGTCAAGAGGAACGCTGTGTACTCGTCTTCTCCCTCCTGCGCCCTGAAATACAGGTAAACGTCGTGGCCCATCCCACAATCCCGCGAGTGGTCCACGGTGAAGTGCCACCAACAGGTCTCAACGACCTGAAGTGCATTGCCATTGCAGATGCAATGGTCTTCTCCACAGCAGTCGGACGCCCAGACATAGGCCACGATCCCAGCAGCAATGACCAAACAGATTGACAAGACTATCAGAGACTTTTGATTGATTTGTAT
>CBDVDH010000109.1:0-2367 GCA_965372715.1 uncultured bacterium
AAAGGGGCTGCGGCTTGAGCATACCGGGCCCCCAGACCTTCCAATAACTGGCGTCGCAGCGATTGAATCCGCCGCTGAGGGCGACATCTCGTTCGTTACAGACCGCAAGCATCTGGCGGAGCTTGAGCAAACTCGGGCGAGCGCGGTTATCGTCTTTGAAGGGTGCGACGACTGCCGGCTGCCGCATATAACCTCGCCCAATCCCTACCTGTCGTTCGTGGAAGTCGTGAACGTATTTCATCCTGAGCCGAGACCCGCCCCGGGCGTATCAGGCAGCGCAAGCGTCAGCCCCGAGGCGCAGGTCGCAAGCAGCGCAAGCGTCGGCGCCTTCAGCGTTATCGAAGCCGGCGCCTCAATCACTGCTGACTGCGTCATCTATGCGCAGGTCTATGTTGGCCGAAACGTCAAGATAGGGCCGGGTACGATCATCAAACCGCAGGTCTCGATACTGGATGACACGTCGATCGGCAAGAGGTGCATCATCCATTCGGGGACCGTCATCGGCAGCGACGGTTATGGGTTCATAGATGACAAGGGCCGGCATGTGAAAATACCGCAAATCGGCAACGTTGAAATCGGCGACGACGTCGAGATCGGAGCGTGCGTCGCTATCGACCGGGGCACGTTCGGAAGCACTGTAATCGGCTCAGGCTGCAAAATCGACAACCTGGTGCACATCGCCCATAACGTTACGGTTGGAGAGAACACGCTGCTAGTGGCTCAGGTGGGGATAGCTGGCAGTTCCAGCATTGGAAAGCACTGCATCCTGGCGGGTCAGGTCGGTGTTGCGGGGCACATATCAATCGGGGACAACGTAATTGCCGCGAGCAAAGCAGGCATACCTCGCGACCTCAAAGAAGGCTCCGTAGTCGGGGGCATACCGGCGGTTCCGGTCGAGGTCTGGCGGAGGCAGGTTGCGACCATGCTCAGGTTGCCGAACCTGATGAAAGAACTGAAAGAGCTGAAAAAACAGGTCGAGGTCCTTAACGAGCGTCTTAGCGAAAGCGAGTCATAACAAGCTATTCTGGGGTGTAGCACGTGGACGAGATGATAAACGTCGAGGGGATCATGCGGTTCCTGCCGCATAGGTTCCCGTTCTTGATGGTTGACAGGATAATAGAGATGGACACGGAGAAAGGTACCATTGTGGGGCTCAAGAACGTATCGGTAAACGAGTGGTTTTTTCAGGGCCATTTCCCCGAACAGAAGGTCATGCCCGGCGTCTTGCTGATTGAGGCGCTTGCCCAGACCGGCGGGGTACTTTTGATGAACCAGCTCGAGGACCCCGAGAACAAGCTCCTGGTGTTCATGACGATCGACAAGGCCAAGTTCCGCAAGCCTGTTGTCCCGGGCGATCAGGCGCGGCTCGAGCTGACTCAAACTGGACTGCGGGCGGGTTATTGCAGGATGCAGGGGAAAGCGATTGTCGATGGGAAGGTAGTGGCCGAGGCCGTCATGAGCACAGCAATCGTCGAGAAAGACAGGAAATGAAAGCGCATGAGACCGCGATAGTCTCGCCCGGGGCGGAGATCGCCGCCGACGTCGTGATTGGCCCTCGGTGCGTCATAGACGACGGTGTCAAGATCGGTCGCGGCACGCAGATTCAGCTGGGGGCGCACATAACCGGGACGACAACGATCGGTGAGAACTGCCAGATATTCCCTTACGCGATCATCGGCGTTGTGCCTCAGGACTTGAAGTTCGGGGGTGAGGAGACTTCGGTCGTCATCGGCGACAACAACGTTATCCGAGAGTTTGTGACTGTCCATCGCGGCACAATGGATGGCGGCGGGGTGACCCGCATCGGCAGCAACAACCTCATCATGGCGTATAGCCACGTTGCCCACGACTGCCGGATCGGCAATCACGTAATCCTAGCGAACGCGGCGTCGTTTGCCGGCCACATCATTGTCGAAGACCACGCGGTCATCGGCGGCTTGGTCGGCGTGCACCAATTCACACAAATCGGCGCCTACTCAATGACGGGAGGGTGCTCCGGTGTCGATAGGGATGTTCTGCCTTACACACAGGTCGCCGGCAACAGGGCAAAGCACTTCGCGCCCAACCTCGTCGGGCTGCGGCGCGCAGGGTTCTCGTCCGAGAAGATTCGGATGCTCAAAGAGGTCTATCGACTCATATTCAAGGCCGACCTGAAACGCGAGGCCGCGCTCAAGCGCATTGAGGAGCAGTTCGGCGAGTTCGACGAGGCAATACACATTCTCGAATTCATCAGACACTCAAGGCGCGGCCTGTGTCCGGCACAATAGCATCTCAGAACCATGTGTTGTCATCCTTCCATACGCAAATCAACCCAACGACGCAATAAATGCAATTGCCGCGTGGATGGTCAAAAGGATCCCGTAGGGG
>CBDVDH010000110.1:0-2208 GCA_965372715.1 uncultured bacterium
GGGCGGGTCTGAGACCACGCCCCTACACAACCGCAACGACTTATGACCCAGCCTCTTCCAGCCTGCCAAAGTCAGGTCTCGCGCGACAGAGTGTTCCATGTGAGGGATGCAGCAATCACTACAAAAGGCAGGCTGGAAAGCCTGCCCCACATCCCATCCCATCTGCAGTTTATGAATAATACCTGCTAGATCTAGGCGACACGGTCGGCGACCTTTGCCGGCCCATGTCCCAGGAGCAAGAAGCGCTCGGATTCCGGATCCTGCGCTCGATTCTCGAGCGCCTCGCCTGGCTCTCAACAAGTGCCGTCCTGTTCATCCGTAGGAGGCACTCCCGTAATGCGGCTATACAAGGCCATTCAAGACCGAAAAGAGTCTGTCCGGAGAATGGCCCGCAACCTGCTTACCCATTACTAAATGGAGGAAATATCAGATGTCTAACTTTGGACCAGCAACAAGAAAGGAGTGGGAAAGATGAGAGAAGCAAAGAGGTCCAGGAAGCAACGGGCTAAGCGCAAGGATGCTGCGAAGCAGGTCTTCAGCCCGGCGCTTGCTGTGGAAGTCATTTCTGATGACTTTTGTCTGGACGAACCCGGGTCTTGTATAGCGGGCGAGGCGCCCGAGCCGGGTGCGCTTAAAGATTTCGGCGAGCATGATCGAAATGTTGTTCGCCAAACGGAAAGCGGAACATTTGGGAGGGATGGTTTCGTGCGCTACTTAGCGAGCCTGGCTGGTGAGTCCCTTCTGACTCAGGAGGACGAGGTTGAGCTGGGCAAAGAGATGGCGTTTGGCCGAGAGGCCGTTCGCCAGGCCATTCTCGAGAACGGCATTGAGCTAATCCCGCTCTGCGATGCCATCAATCGGCTTCGAGCAGGCGAGATGACTATCCGTCAGATCGTCGATCTCGACAGCTTCGAGTGCGGGGACGAGCTGGCCGACCGCAATCTCGCGCTGCTTGAGCTCTTGAAGGAGTTCAATGTCGAGGCAACGCGATACGTCCGTCTAATGGAGGCCTATCTGGACGGGTCATTCGACGACGGGAGGCTCGAGTCTGTTGAAAGCCTGCGCGATACCATTCATGAGCTCGGAACACGGATACCTTTGCAGGACTCGTTCCTCACGCAGATAGCCGACGACGTCGTCGGTTTCGCCGACTCAGGTCAGCAGGATGACGACGGTGCCGTAACTGAGGCGAACTGCGAGTGCTCTGGAGAGGTCAGCAATCCCGACAGAGTCTTAGAGGCTGAACGAACTGCTTATGAGACGTTCGGTTTGTGCCTTTGTGTGCTCATGCCGATTGCGGACCAGATTCGCGACGGGCTGGGGCTGTGGCGCAGAGCGCAATCGCAGCTTGTCCGCTCGAACCTTCGGCTCGTCGTCTGCATTGCGAAGCACTACATGAACGCCGGCGTTCCGTTTGAGGACATGGTGCAGGAAGGCAACATGGGCCTGATGCGGGCCACGGAGAAGTTTGAGTATCAGCGAGGCACCAGATTCTCGACCTATTCGGCGTTTTGGATCAGACACTCCATAATCAAGTCGATTGAGCGTCAGTCAAGGACAATCCGCCTGCCGGGCCACGTTTTTGAGTTCTCAAACCGCATCTCCACCACGGCTGTTGCGTTTCAGCAGAAGCTCGGCCGGCCGCCGACGGAGTCTGAGATAGCCGACATACTCGGCGTCAGCGAGCAGAAAGTCGAAGAGGTGACGGGCTACTCCCACTACTCGGTTGTTCCCCTATTCACGGACAGGGACGGCGAGGACGAGTTGAACCTGATCGACGTCTTGCCCAACAAGTCCTGCAAACAGCCTGAACACTATATCGAAGAGTGTGAGATAGCGAACGGATTGGATAAGGCCCTCGACGTCCTCAGCGAAAAAGAGCGGCTGGTCGTAGAGCTTAGAAACGGGCTCAAGGATGGGCATCCGCACTCGCTGCGCGAGGTTGGGGATGCGCTTTGCTTGACCCGAGAGCGAATCAGGCAAATAGAGAAGGCCGCACTTGACAAGATGCGCGTTTCGGGGCTGGCGGACACGCTGGTAGCATACGTCTAGTTCCTTAGTGTTTCACTCGAATCGTCCAGAAGAAGGACGGGCCAGCGTGGCGCGGGCTTTTCAGCCTGGGTCATAATTCGAATCTGGGGTTGTGTAGGGGCGTGGTCTCAGACCCGCCCTCTCTAATTGATGGTCGCATAAGATGCCTCGTATCCG
>CBDVDH010000111.1:0-1636 GCA_965372715.1 uncultured bacterium
CAGGAGGTTATCACTGAAGCCGTCATAGCCCCAGACTTCTTCCACGAGCGTCGCCCGAGCAACAACGCGACCGGCGTTGCGCATAAGCAAGGCCAGTATCTTGTACTCGGTCGGGGTCAATCTGACATTTTCGCCTTCGAGATAGACTTCATGTCGGTCTTCGTCAACGACGATTCCTGCCGCCTGGCAGACCCTGGGCTCATCATCAGAGGAAGTAGCGGCGCGACTAACGCGACGTAGGACAGCCTTGATGCGGGAAAGGAGTTCCTTTGGGCTGAAAGGCTTGGTGACGTAGTCATCGGCGCCTAGCTCAAGTCCAACGATGCGAGAGGCTTCTTCGGCTTTTGCCGTCAGCATGATAATGGGAACGTCGGACTTCTGGCGTATGGTGCGACAGATTTCGATGCCGTCAGCATCCGGGAGCATCAGGTCGAGAATGATCAGGGTCGGTTCACCGCGCTCGAATTCCTTGAGGCCCGCCTCCCCCGTGCACGCGACGATGGGCGAGAATCCTGCAGTCTCGACCTTGAGTGAAATCGCCTCGGCTGCTGCTGGGTCATCTTCGATGATGAGGATTTGGTTCGCTGTCATCGGGTTGGTTCCCCGGTTCCTGTGGAGGCGCGCGCCTCCCTCGGAAGGGCTGTAGCTTCCCTTATTGCTTCTCCAAATTGAAACTCAGACAGAATGTGCTTCCTGCGCCCAAGGCGCTGTCAACCTCAATCTCAGCTCCCAGCATGTCGGCAATGCGAGCCACGATTGCCAGGCCCAGGCCGGCGCCCTCGCTCGCCGTTCCATTTACCCCTTTCTGACACCTGTAAAACTCCTCGAAGATTCGCTTCAGGTCCTGCTCGGGGATTCCACATCCGCGGTCGGTTACGCAAAGGCGCATCGTCTCGTCTCTGACAGTGGCGGCGACAGCGACATCGCTCCCTTCAGGACTGTACTTGATTGCGTTGTCAATGAAGTTCGAAAGCGCTTGGTGGAGCCGCCGTTGATCGGTATGAAGAGCGGGGAGATCGTCGGGCGCTGAGACGCCTATTTGGATTCCGCGCGCATCTGCCTGGGGCTGCAATATGCTTGCCGTGTCTTCGAGGAAGAGCTTAACGTCAATCTGGTCAACGTTGAGAGCCTCAGTCTCTGAGCGCAAACGCGAGAGCTCCAAGAGGTCCTCTACGATCTTATGGAGTTGATCTGCGCCCGTGGCAATGCGACGGACAAAGGATAGTTGCTCATCAGTGAGGGGCCCCGCATCGCCATCGTGGAGCATCTCACAGAAGGCCTTGATGGAGGTCAATGGCGTGCGGAGTTCATGGGAGACTGAGGCCACAAACTGAACCCGTAGCCTACCCAGCCCCCAGCGCTGGATCGCCACTTCCGCAAACTGTATCAACGCCCCTAGAGCTTGTGCAAGGTCCGCCGGGATCTCACACCTCTTCTCGGGGAAGTCGGCCACCATTACCCCTACGACTGTGCCTTCCAATCTGACCGGCACAAGGCAGGTTGAGAGGCCGTCGGGGGCCTCTCCGTCGTCCAAGAGCGACCGTATATGGAATACGCCAAGGCGCGCCTCGCCGAGGAGATCATCGAACACATCGGCTCCAAGAGCAAACTTGTTTTTCAGGAACTGCCGGTGGAC
>CBDVDH010000112.1:0-1598 GCA_965372715.1 uncultured bacterium
CCTTCATATCCGCCTTTGGCGAGACTGCGCCTGCCGGCGAGCGTTCGGTCGCATCAGACAAGGGCGGGGCAAGCACCGCCCCTACACCATCTATCACGCTTCCTGCAGCCACATTCTGCACATCGCCCCACAATCGAACATCGTCACCTTGATCTTGACAATCGGCCTGATTTCCAGTATCATCTTTCTGCAAATCGACGAAGAAACCTCCAGGGCCTGACTTATCGGACAGCCTCTCAAACGCGCTGATGCCTAGGTCCCGTCGATCGCTATGACCTCATAGTCTTTGCGGCCCAGGCCGAGTCGCTGCGCCTCATCGAGGCAGACCTGCGGGTCGGGCCTGTGCAGGTCGGCTAGGAGCTTGCCGCGGGGCTTGAGGCCCAGGTCTGAGGCGAAAGAGTTTGGCAGCGGGTCCTGCGCGTTCACCATGTCGAGCGAGGCCTGGTCAATTGCGACGGGGTCGTCCCCGATGAGGATGCCGATGTCCTGCGCGATGGCGACGTCGGCGCCGGGCATGCAGTCGCACTCGGGTTGGATGTCGAGCATGAGGTTGACGTAGATGATCTTGCGCTTCTTGAACGTCGAGAGGACGGCTTTCGCACCCTCCATTAGCCTGAGCTGAAACTCTGTCACGTCAATCGGATCGAACAATGCGCCGGTCGGGCACACTCTGGCGCAACGGCCGCACGCCCAGCAGAGCCGCGCGTCGATCTTGAGCTTCGTTTTCTCGATGCTGAGTGCCTTTCTGGGGCAGACCTCGACGCATGCCATGCAGAACGTGCATTTCGTCTTGTCCCAACTCATCCGCTCGGGCGTCGAGAGGTGTATCCCGCCTCGGCCTTTGCCCTTGCAGGACCGGTGGCGAGCGCTGACGCCGCCCATCGAAAGATGTTTCAAAGCGCCTCCAAAGCCGGACTGGACGTGGCCCTTGAAGTGCGACAGAACGACCATTGCCGGGACATCGTGTATCACCGAGGCAACCGCCAGCTTGTCAATGAGGGGGCCGGAGTCCATCAGAATGTTGTCGGCGCCAAAGAGCCCGTCGGCGAGCACGAGAGGCGCGCCGCACGTCTCTTGACTGATGCCGTTGTAGTTGGCCACGCGGAGGTAATCGAGGCCCGGGATGCGGACAGTCTCCGTAATGAACGGATCGCCGCCGGCGGCTCTGATTCGATCTACCGTCTTCCGGATGAAAGTCGTCCTGATTGGCCTGAATGCGCCCTCCGAGCCCCAGTGGACTTTGACCGCGACCCACTCGTCTCTGTCAATGCAGCCCTCGAAGTCGAACCCCTTGAGCATCCGCTCGTATTTGCCGGGCAGACTGTCCTGATACAGCCATTTTGTGTTTCTCGCTGATACGAAATAGAGTTTCGATTTAGTCATCTGTCCTCTCACGTTCTTAGCCTTACAAGCCGACGGCCACCGGCTCAAGATATGATCTCAATTCTCTCAGAATTGTATTGCGCCGCCCGATGTGGTGCAAGAGTCGAAAGTCGAGAGTCCGATGTCAAGCCTATTGCTAGAGTGGGCTAGCCCGAATAACTCAAGGGCATGACTCTCGTCGGTGTGGGGCGGGCTTTCCAGCCTGCCAAAGACAG